>CAZKFH010000006.1:0-57643 GCA_964551945.1 uncultured Actinomycetes bacterium
ATTTGGATAGAGTGTCAGAGGTGAAAACCGGTGGTTGGGGGTTCGAGTCCCTCCCGGCGCACGAGCTCCAGAGATGGACTTCCGGCCGGACGCACGCCGCTCCGAGAGCGTATAAGTCCAGAGCGGTGACAACGGGTCGCAAAACCACTCTCGCCTTCGTATGCCTGCCGTTCCTTCTGGTGAGCGTTGCGTGTCGACTGTCGGCCTCTTCAGTAGCCAGGGAAGCTCCCTTTGAGAAGTCTTCGTTCGAGAGAGAGCCCGACCGAAGGCCACGTTTCGTTGGCAGCATCAGGCGAGTGGATGAGAGCGATGTTCCCTTGTCTTGGAGGCCAGGCTGTCCAACTGACGTGAAAGACCTGCGTCTTCTCTCGATAACGCACTGGGGATTCGGCGGCCAGGTGCAGAGCGGTGAACTGATCGTCGCCTCGGAGCAGGCGAAAGAGGTCCTCAGTGTCATGAGGCGCCTCTTCAGGCATGGTTACCTCTTCAAGCGAGTCAAGCTCGTCGATCGCTTTGGTGCGGACGATGCCCGCTCCATGAAGGCGAACAACACGTCAGGCTTCAACTGCCGGTATATAGCCGGCACGGACACGTGGTCTCAGCATGCATTCGGTCTCGCGATCGACATCAACCCTGTCCAGAATCCGTATGTGCAGGAGTCCGGTGAGGTATCTCCGGCCAGGGGGACACGATTTGCCGATAGGAGCAGGAAGCATCCCGCGATGATCCACCAGGGGGATGAGGTCACTCGGGCCTTTGCTGCTATCGGATGGGAGTGGGGCGGCCTCTGGAGCGGATCGAAGGATTACCAGCATTTCTCTTTGACCGGCGGCTAGAAAGCCGCTGGGGCGCCGCCCGCGTTGCGGTCTCGGTTCCCGAGTAGGTCCGTCGGTGTTTTACTTCTCGCGTAGCGCCGGTAGCTCAATTTGGATAGAGCGTCTGACTTCGGATCAGAAGGTTGGGGGTTCGAGTCCCTTCCGGCGCACAGGAGGATCGTGATCGTGACCGAAGAGAGCAGCTCCGACCCCTACGAGCCCGTCGAGGGCGTCTCCCTCGAGCAGTACACGAAGGTCACCGTAGCGATCTTCGGCCTCAGCGAGGCCGAGGCGGAAGGGGTTGCGGTGGCCCATGGTTTGCCCGCCGGCCGCCTGCAGGCGATCGGCGAGGAATGGAGTCGGCGCATGACGGCGCACCCCGAGATGGTCCATCGGTACAACGCGCTCTATCAGGAGGGCATGAAGGAGGCGGGGGTGGTGGCACCGGACATCACGCTCGAGCAGTACGCGGAGATCCTGCGACGCGGCAAGGAGATGCCACTCGAGCAGCTCCTCCCCGAGTTCGGCCTCAACCTCCAGACGTTCGCCCTGGTCTCTGGGAGCTGGGGCGAGCGCATGATGGCCGACCCGTCCCTGGCCGTTCGCTTCGCACAGCTCATGGGAGCTCCCACCGGGTGAGCGATGGCTTCTACGCCCGACCCGGTCGCCTAGAAGGCGGCGGCGGCCGCGATGACCTCGGAGTCGCGGAGCTTGCCGAATGCCTCGCGCTCGATCTGACGCACGCGTTCGGCCGAGAGGTTCATGAGCTTTCCGGCTTCCCGAAGCGAGAGCGGCTGTCCGTTCCCGAGTCCGTACCGAAGTCCGAGCACGCGACGCTCCTGCTCGTTGAGAAGCGCATCCATGGTCTGACCGATCTCTTGTCGGATCAGCTCGTCCTCGACTTCGTGCAGCGGCGCCTCGGCGCCCGTCTGTGAGATCAGGTCGAGCAGCTCGTTGTCCTCGCCGATCGGGGTATGGATCGAGACCGGCTGGCGCTCGTCCAGCTCCAGCAGTGCCTTGACCTCATCGGGGGTCAGTTCGAGCTCCTTCGCCAGGCGCTCCGGAGTGGGCTCGACTCCCTCGGACTGGCTGATCCGCCATGCGGTTGCCTTGAGCTTTCGCACGCGCTCACCGACGTGCACCGGGAGGCGGATGGTCTTGCCCCGATCCGCGATCCCGCGGGTGATGGCCTGGCGGATCCACCAGGTTGCATAGGTGGAGAACTTGAACCCGCGCCGCCAGTCGAAGAGCTCGACGCCGCGCATGAGGCCGATGTTCCCCTCCTGGATCAGGTCCAGCAGCGAGAGCCCCTGCCCCTGGTACTTCCGGGCCACGGACACGACCAGCCGCAGGTTCGCCAGGATGAAGCCCTGCCGTGCCCGTTCGCCCTCGGCCACGATCTCCTGGGCCTTACGGCGAGTCTTCGAGGTCTTGAAATTGCCGAGCTGGAGCTTCTCCTCGGCTTCCTTGCCGCGTTCGACGGCCATGGCGAGCTCGACCTCCTGCTCCTTGTCGAGCAGGGGCTCGCGAGCGGCCACCTCCAGGTACAGGCGGACATCGTCGGGGAGGCCTTTCCCGGTCCTCTTTGCGGCCTCGGAGCTGGAGAGCGCTGTCATGTCGACCTGTATGTACCCCTGGCGGGAGGGGAGGAACCTTCCAGGCGGGCTCGGCCGGAGAGTCCTGAGCCTCAGCGGGTCAGCCGAGTGGGAAGCTCCTGGAAGTACTCGGGGAAGTAGCGACCGATCTCCTCCAGAGAGAACTCCGGCAGGATCGAGGTCGATGGTTCGCGCTCCAGCAGGAACTCGAAGGACTCGCGCACGATCTGCTCCTGATCCAGGTCCGCGATGTCGAGCTCCTCGAGCATGCCCTCCGGCACCGTGACCCGGTGATGCGTCGAGGGGGAGCCCTCGCCGCGAACCTCGACGGCGAAGGCGCTCTCCTCGAGCGGCGTGATGACGAGTGAGCTGATCTAGACCTTCCCCTTCTCGCACCTTCCCTTGTCGCGGCCGGGGCCGCCAACGCACTTGTCGCGGCCGGGGCCACCCCGTAGGCGGTCGTTTCCGCCCTGGCCTTTCAGGAGGTCGTTCCCCTTGCCACCGTTGAGCCGATCCTTGCCCTTGCCCGCGATGATGACGTCGCGGCCGCCGCCGCCCTTGATGACGTCCTTGCCGCCCATGCCGCAGATGATCTCGGCCTTGTTGGTCCCGACCAGAACGTCGGCGTTATCGCTTCCGACCAGCTGAGGCTGCGGCGAGCTCGAGCGGCCGGGGCACGTTCGCCCCGTTCCGCCCTGCAGGCCGGGGATCGGGCCAAGGAACTCGAGCACGTCGAGGCCGCGGCTCATGTCGCCCTGGTAGATGTAGCCCTCGTAGTAGTAGGCGCCCCAGGCGCTGGTCCCGTCACCGATGTAGTACCCGGCACGCTTCGGGTTGGCGGGGTCGGAGTAGTCGATCACCTGCGTTCCGGCGTTGTACGCGCCCATGAACAGCAGGTTGCCGCGGGTGCTGAAGACATGGGCCGAGCAGACCCCGGCGGGCGTGCCTGCCGGGATGAACCACTCGCTTTGCTCGACGCCGCTCAACAGCTCCGGGCTGAGCTGGACGGCGACGAGGCCCCCGGCCCCGCCGCAGCCGTTGTGCAGATCCTCGTCCGAGATGACCATGAGGTTCGGCTTGCCCTCGATGAAGATCGCCTCGTGGTGGTACCGGATCGGGTGGTGATCCGGACCGGTCTCGTGGAGGAACCGGTAGCGAACCACGGGGCTCGTCGGGTTCGTGACGTCGATGACGAACACGCTGCCGGTGTTCCCGTTCGCGTCCGCGTACGCGCCACCTTCGGCGAGCAGCAGGATGTCACGCTGCTGTGTCGAGCCGTCCGCCTGGACGACGGGGTGATTCGGGTACAGCGTGACGTCATGCGTATGCGTGAACGCCTTGCCGACGGGCTGGTCGCCTCGGAAGGGTGAGTTCTGCCAAAGCGTCGTCGGGTCGCACAGGACCGCCGCGTCGGTGCGACAGCTGTCCGGCGGCCACAGTCGAATGGGATCGTTCGCCGGATTCACGTTCAGGGGATCGGCCGGATGATCAAGCAGAGGCTGCATGTCGTAGATCCGCAACCCGTTGTCTCCGCTGGCGCCCGAAGGGAACCACAAGCGCTTCGCATCGTAGATGTCGGAGTTGTGCGCCTCTCCATCGGCCGCTCCGAAGAAGGTGTGCAGCAGGACCGGGGTGGCGGGGTTCGTCACGTCGAGGAACTCTGACTTCTGCGTGTTCACCTGCTGGACAGGCCCACCGACGCGGCTCGTTCCGCCGAACGCCACGATATGCCTGCCCTCCCACACGGCCGCATCCGGCACAGCGTCCGCTCGCGGACCGGGCTGATAGGCCCCGAGGAGCTTGGGCGCCTTCGGATCGGCAACGTCGAAGATGCGAAAACCGGCGCCGTACATCCCGAGATAGGCTCGGCCACTCTCAAACGAGATGTGCCCGCCGCTCGTGGTGTTGAAGCCGGCGATGCGGTTCATGTTCTCCTTGATCACGTCGGCGCCGGCCGGAAGGACAGGCAGGATGCCGATGATCATGCTCGCCGTGGCCAGGATGGCCTTGATGGATCGCTTCACGTTCATCCCCCCTTGCGGGCTCGAGGCCGGCCCCGTCGCCGGCCGCAATGGTTCTTTTCTACCCCGGCTCGGCGTTCGCTGCCCTCGGTGCCCGATTTGTGCTTATTCCATGAGGGCGTTGTTGCCTGTGAATCAGCCGGCGACGAGCCGGGCCCGCCCTCGATGCACTTCCCACGCCGCTCCGAGAGACTCGCCATCGCTGGGCTCCATGACGGTGTCGACGAACCACCACTCGCCGCGTACCCGCTCGGGCGTGACATCGACGACCACGTATCCATGGCTGTCGAACTCGCACCACTTGATGTGCGGGACCTCGCGCACGAGCCCCTCCTCGAACGGGATCGACTTCGTGCGCGGGGCCCAGCCCATCTTGTCGTCCACGTTCTGCGAGGTGAGGCTCGTCGTGACGAACTCAGCGGCGACCGGCTCCTCGTCGGTCGTGGGATCGAGCTTCAGCTCGAGCGCGAGACCGATGTGGACGTCGCCGGAGAGGACCAGCGCGTCGCGGTCGCGAAGCGCACGAAGGATCGCGTCTCGTTCGACCGGGTAGCCGTCCCACTGATCGGGGTCGGGGCCGCGGCCGTTCGGCTCGATCATCTTGAGCTTCAATAGCGCCGGCATCGTCTCGGTCGTCAGCCGGGGATCCCAGATCTGACCCATGACCGAGCTGTTCCCCAGCAGACGCCACGCCGCGGTGGATGCCTCGAGGCCTTCGAGCAGCCACGCTCGCTGCTCGGGCCCAGCTGTGAGCGGTGTGGAGCCAGCATGGCTTCGCCGCCGGCAGGCTCGTCGCGCCGCGATCGCGTGTCGAGGATGAACAGGTCGGCGAGCCCGCCGACAGGCACGCTCCGCCAGGCCCGCGAGGCATCGGCGGGGTCGGGCATCCGGTACGGCATCCACTCCCACCGCGCGCGGAACGCGGCCGATACGCGGTCAGCCCAGGGCCCGTCCCTTTCGTCGCGGTGCTCAACCGATCCCCCGCGCCACGCGCCGTCGGCGAGCTCGTGGCAGTCGAGCGCTGCGATCAGCGGGTGCGAGAGGTGGAGAGCCTGCACATGGGGATCCAGCCGGTAGTGCGCGTACCTCGTCCGATAGTCCTCGAGGGTCACGCACTCGTGAAGCGGATCGACGACGCGACCGATGTCGGCGGCAGGTGTCTGGCTCGCGGGGGGGTTCTGCGCGGCCTCGTAGATGTAGTCGCCGAGGTGAAGCACGAAGTCGAGCTCTCGCTCCGCGATCCTCGCGTACGCGTTGAAGTAGCCGGCGTTGTACTTCGCGCACGACACCATGGCGATCCGGAGATGGTCCGCATCCGGGCCCGGCAGCGTTCGCGTGCGGGCGATAGGGGAGCGTTCATCGATGGCCTCGAAGCCATAGAAGTACGTCGTGGCCGGCTCGAGGCCCGAAACGTCGATGTGCACGCATCGGTCGCGTTCTTCATCCGCTGAGGCGTTGCCTTCGGCCACGACGTCGCGAAGCTCGGGGTCGCGCGCGAGCCTCCAGGTCACGTTGACCGGGCCCGCCGCGTCCGCGGTCACTCGGGTCCAGAGCACGACACGGTCCGCGAGCGGATCGCCGCTCGCGACGGCGTGACGAAAGACGTTCACTGCCGACTCGGGTCGGGAGTCGCGGCGGCGGGTCGGAATCGGTGATGACCAAGAGCCGGTCGCCAGCTTCGACACGGGATCTCCTGGTGGCGCACGGGAGGCATCCTAGTTCTCGGGGCACCGTAGGATCGATGGAACGACCACATGACGAGGGGAGGACACATGAGCAAGAGGATGGTGAGCGGAGCACTCGCGCTCACGTTGGCCGCGGTGCTGGGTGGTGCCCAGCCGGCGGCGGCCTTCACGACGAGGGCCAGGATCGTCGACTTCGCGTTCAAGCCGAAGAGGCTCGAGATCCCGCAGGGGTCGAGGGTGCTCTGGCTGAACAAGGGTGACGAGACCCACACGGTGACCGCCAGGAACGGAGATTTCGACTCCGGCGAGCTCGCGCCGGGGGAGAAGTTCTCCTACAAGTTCCTCGACACGGGGGTCTTCCGCTACTACTGCGAAATCCATCCCGACGAGATGAAGGGCCGTGTCCTGCCTGGAGACGTCTAGAAAGCATCCCTTCAGAACAAAAGGCCCGGAAGCCGATACCATGATGTTGTGAGGATGCGTCTCGGCTTCCGGGCTTTTGCTACCGCGATCGGCCTCGCCGGATCGATGCTGGTCTTGGCGGTCCCCGCGTGGGCCCCTGAGGTCGGCAAGCCGCCCGCCCCGGGGTACCCCAACTGCACCATCGTAGGAAACGACGGACCCAACACGATCCGCGGCACGAAGAAGCGGGACGTCATCTGCGCGGACGAGGGCAACGACGTCGTTTACGGCAAGGGCGGCAACGACTGGCTGTTCGGTGGCCCCGGCGTGGACAAGCTGTTCGGCGGCCCCGGCGACGACCAGCTCCGTGGCTGGGAGCTGAAGGACCAGCTCTACGGCGAAGAGGGCGATGACCTTCTGAATGGTGAGCTGGGCAACGACCTGATCGTTGGTGGCCCGGGCAAGGACGAGTTCATCGGCTCCTCCGGGGACGACTGCTTCTATGCGATCGACGGCGAGGGTGGTGACGTCCTCAAGGGAATGATCGGCCACGACAGCTATCAGGCCGACGAGGGCGACGAGATCACGGGCTCAACGGAGACCGAGGCTCGGTGCTGGAAGAACGCTCCACCGGAGCCCACGCCAACCCCCACTCCGACGCCGACTCCTTCGCCGTAGCCCCACTCGGCCCGGCTACTCCTCGTTTCCCGCCAAGGCGTACGCGATCGCCTTGTCGGTGCCCATCTCCCGACCCTCCCTCCAGGCGCGATCCGCCGCGTCCGGCTCGAGGCTCCGCCGTGAGTCTCTCAGGCCTTCCTCGGACTTCATCAGCTCCTCCGGCGCGCCACCACCGATCTGCTCCTTGAGCGCAGAAGCCGCGCCCGCGAGCCGCAGCGCTCGCTCGTGCCGACCGTCCATGGTCTCGACCATGGCCATCTCCTCGAGCACCTGCGCCACTCCGGTCGGGTTGCCGACGTCCGAGAAGATCCGCAGAGCCTGGCGGTGGGCGTCGCAGGCCGCATCCCCATCACCGACGATCCGGTAGACGGAACCGATGCCGGCCAGCGTGTCCGCAACCGCAAACACGTTGCCGAGGTCCCGATAGGTCTCGAGGGCCTCCTCGACCATGGGCACGGCGATCTCGGGCTGGCCCTGCCGCAGCTCGTAATTGCCAAGGATGCCCAGGCAGTCGGCCGCGAGCTTCCGGTCTCCGATCGATCGGGCGAGCTCGAGCGCCTCGCGCAGCTTCGCCATCCCGCCTGCTTCGTCGCCTGCGATGCGATCGGTGTACGACTGGTTGTAGAGGCTCTCGGAGATGCCCCGCGGATCGTCGAGTGTCCGCGCGACATCCATGGCCTCGCTGTAGAAGCGTCCGGCGGCCGGGTAGTCGTTCTGCCAGTAAGCCAGCCCGCCCGCCCCCGTCAGGGCTTTGAGCCGCGCCGGCGTGTGGGCGGCGCCCTCGGGAACCTCCAAGAGATGCTCGAGCTTGCGACGGCCCTCGGTGAGATGTCCCCGCTGGTGCCAGAACCGCCACAAGGATCCGGCGGCCTGCTGTCCCGCCTCGACTTCTCCGCCCCGGATCGACCAACCGAGCGCGGCCCGGATGTTGCCGTGCTCGCGGTCGCACCGATCCAGCCACCGCTTCTGGTCCGCCCCGACGAGGTGCGGCTCGGCCTCGGTGGCAAGCGCGAGGAAATGTCGCGCGTGGCGTGCCCGGATCTCCGCGACATCGGTCTCGGCCTCGAGCCGTTCGAGCGCGTACTCGCGGATCGTCTCGAGCATCTGGAAGCGCATCTCGCCGTCCGGAGTCTCTGTCCGACGGAGGAGGCTGTCGTCGACGAGCCCGCCGAGCAGGTCGAGAACCGGGACGCCGGAGTCCTCTTTGCAGACGGCCTCGATCGCCTCCAGCGTGCCGCCGCCCTGGAATGTGGCGAGTCGCGCGAACAACCTTCGCTCGGGTTCCTCGAGCAGCCGGTGGCTCCAGTCGATCGCGCCGCGGAGCGTCCGCTGACGTTCCGGAAGGCTGCGAGGACCGCTCGTGAGGAGCGCGAGTCGCTCGTCGAGCCTCGGCAGGATCGCTTGGGGAGTGAGTACCTTCACGCGAACTGCGGCGAGCTCGATCGCGAGCGGAAGCCCATCGAGCCGGGCACAGATGCCCGCGACCGCCTCCGCGTTCTGCTCGGTGAGCTCGAAGTCCGGCCTCACCGCTCGGGCTCGGTCCACGAATAGCGACACGGCCTCGAACTCGCCGAGGTTTTCGAGGGCCGATGTGGCCCCGGGGAGCTCGAGCGGAGGGACGGGATACTCCCGCTCGCCGTAGACCGAGAGGACAGAGCGGCTTGTGACGATGACCTTCAGGCCCGGTGCGTGTGCGAGCAGATGCTCGACGGCGAGCGACGCGTCCAGGACCTGCTCGAAATTGTCGAGCACCAGCAACAGAGCGCGATCGTGCAGGTACTCCTCGAGGCATTCGAGGACCGAGGCGCCCGGGTCCCGGGTGACGTCGAGCGCGACCGCGATCTCCGAGGGGACCACCGAGGGGTCGGTGATCGTCGAGAGGTCCACGAACCAGACGCCGTCGAGGAAGGCTGGAAGCTCTCGTTGTGCGACCTCCAGCGCGAGCCGCGTCTTGCCCGTGCCGCCCGGGCCGGTGAGCGTAAGCAGCCGCGTGCTCTCCAGGGCACCCAGCACCTCGTTGATCGCTTCTTCGCGCCCGATGAAGCTGCTCATCTGGGGCGGCAGGTTGTTCGGCCTCGCGTCGAGGGACCGGAGCGCGGGGAACTCGTTCGCAAGTCCGTGAATGGAGAGCTGGAACAGCCGCTCGGGATGCGGCAGGTCCTTCAGGCGGTGCGCGCCCAGGTCGATCAGCTCCGCTCCGTCGGGGAGCGAGTGCTGGATCATGGTTTCCGTCGCCTCCGAGAGAAGGATCTGCCCACCGTGCCCCGCGTCCCCGATGCGTGACGCGCGATGGACATCGAGACCCACGTATCCGCCGTCGCTCACCGCTCCCTCCCCGGTGTGCAGGCCCATGCGGACCTGCACGGCCCCACCGTCGGGCCACGGGTGCTCCGCCAGCGCACGCTGCATCCCGATGACGGCGCGGACCGCGGAAGCGGGGGAGGCGAACGCCGCGAAGAAGGAGTCGCCCTCGGTCCCGACCTCGACCCCGCCTTCCCGGTCGAGGTGGTCACGGATGAGCTCGCCGTGCTCCTTCAACACCCTCGGGTAGGCGTCCCCCAGGTCCTGGAGCAGCCGCGTCGAGCCCTGGATATCGGTAAACAGGAAGGTGACGGTTCCCGTCGGCAGTCTGGAGGTCATCGCCATGACAAGGATATGTAACCCGCCTGACGGCCGATCCCCTCCCGGAAGGGTTTCGTGCTCCCGATGGCGAACTCTCTGGGTACCCATGAAAGCGAAGCGGATCCTGAGCGTGGCTGTCACTCTCGCGGCGGTGCTTGCGTTCCTGCCTGCGCCAGGCGCAGAGGCCAGCTACGCCCCTGCGTGGCACCGGTGTCGTGACAAGCGCGACAAGGCCTACCCCCTGGTGCTCAACGTCCAGGGATCATCGGCCACCGGGCACGTTGCGTTCCCCCGGAAGAGGCCGACCGGGCTCGCCGTGTTCGGTCATGGCTATGGCCACACGTCCGTGTCGTGGGTGAACCACATGCGCGAAGCTGCCCGTCACGGCCTGATCGCCGTGACGATGGACTACCGAGGGCTGCAGGTGTTCCCCGACGACAACGGCGACGGGCTGCCGAGCTCGCGTGGGTGGAACGCGATGACCGGCGCCGAGGACCTGATCGCTGCGGCGCTTTTCTACCAGTCGCTCTGCAAGGTCGAGACCGTCACGCTCCTCGGAGTGAGCATGGGCGGAAACATGTCCGGGCTTGCGTTGGCGCTCGCAGGTGAGCGCAACATCAGGAGAGCCGACGGCAGCCCGCTGTTCGATTACTGGGTCAACGTGGAAGGCGCAACGAACCTGCTCGAGACGTACGCGTTGGCGCGCGGTGCTTCAGGTGCCGACGCCTACGCGAAGAATGCGCAGACGGATATCGAGGCGGAGACCGGGGGCACCTTCGAGCAGAAGCCGGAGGAGTATCGCAAGCGCACGGTCGTTGCTCGTGTGGACGACGTGAAAGCCTCAGGGATTACCGGCGCGATCGTCATCCACGGCATGGACGACGGTCTCGTCCCCTACAACCAGTCGCGAGAGATCACGGGCCTGATGCGTGAAGCCGGGATCCCCACCGAGATGATCACGATCGGTCGGAAGGACGAGGACTCGGAGCGTGAGACCACCGCGTCGGGTCACGTCATCAGCCGCATCAACAAGGACTACACGTCGCCACTGTCCGGCCACGCGTCGGAGAAGAGCACGACCCACATCGTGATGCAGACGGCGTTCGATAGGTTGTGGGCGTTGATGATCGATGCTCCCCCGGTCGATCGCGAGTGTTTTGTCAACGGCCAGGCGCCGGGCCCCCTGGCTCGGTCCTGCAACCGGTAACCGCTACTCCTCCTCGAGCTCCTCTTCCTCAAGCCCCTCTTCGTCTTCGAGGCCCTCTTCGCCTTCGAGCTCTTCGTAGGCGTCCAGGTTGTCCTCGGGATCGGTCGGGTCGGTGTCGTCGACGAGGACCTCTTGGCCGTCGGTGAACCCGTCACCGTCGGTGTCGGCGTTCTGTGGGTCGGAATCGTTCTGGTATTCCTCGATGTTGACGAGCAGGTCGCCGTCTGGATCTTCCTGAGCGTCGTTCTTCTGACGGTCGAGCCCGTGCTTCTTCTCCCAGCCGTTCGGCATCTTGTCGCGGTCGTTCTTCCGATGGGCCTCGGCCTTGGAGCCCTTGGAACCGTGTTTCCCATGGGCGCCGGGCTTGGCATACGCCGGTCCGACCAGCAACAGCACCGCGACGAGGGCCGCGCAGACACGCGCGGCAAGGCGGGTGGTGGAGTGTTTCAAGGTGGATCCCCCTTTCGGCAGCTGGGCTGCCTCTCTCGAGGCCCCTGGCTTTGCGCCCCCGCCTCACGACGGGTTCGCCTTTGTCGAGAAGGTCCGTTGCCTTCCCTACAGTCTTATCGGCCGCGTGGGGGTGGGAACTTGAAGGCCAGAGGAGGGATGTGCCCTACGAGGCCTCAGCGAGCTCCTCGGCGTAGGTGTTCCGGTACCGGCCGGAGTGGTCCTGGTCCCAGTAGTGGTGAGCCTCGTACCGGGTGGCGCCCGAAGGGTCCGTGATCCAGGGCTCGGGGTTCCAGCGGGTCCAGTCGTAGGCGCCGGACCAGTGGTAGCCGGACACGAACAGCGTCGCGTCCCGCTCGCCGGCTCGGCGGATCGTCGTCACGGCAGCCTGCGACGCACGGCGCCATACTTCCGCTGCGGAGCGGTTGCCGACCGGCTTCATCGCGACGGGCTCGGTCATGAGGGTGTACGCCACCACCCTCTCCGTGGTCTTGAAGGCTTTCGCGATCCGCTCCCAACTGTCGGCAAAGTCCCGGATCGTGCAGCGGCGCTGTCCGATCGCGCAGCGCACGCCCTGTCCGCCACGGGCGACGTAGTACGCGCCGAAGTTGTGCATGTCGAGGATGACGTCGAGCCCCGCTGCCCCTGCTCGTGCGGTGACCGCGCGGAGCCGACGAAGCTCGTCACGATCGAGGCGCCCGCCGAGCTTCGGCTGCAGCCGCTCCCACCGGAATGGGATCTTGACCAGCTCGATCCCGCGGGAAGCGAGGAACTCGAATGTCGCCGAGGTGTCGTAGTGGTACGCGCGGTCGTACCTTCCTGGATTGCGGTTCGAGAACTCGCTGGTTCGCTCGGTTGTCGGCGCGTGCCCGAACTCTCCACCCGCATCGACGATCCCTCGTCCGGGACCGAGGTGGTTCTCGAGGATCGGCGTCTGCGTGTTCGCGCGTTCCACGCCTCCAAAGGAGTCGGGATCCTCGTACGCCGCCAAGAGATAGTCCTCGCCCCACCACTCGCCAGTCGCCCAGTACGTCACCCACAACTCGGCGGCATCGGCGTCGTCGAACCAGGCCTCCGCGAGCGCGTTCCACTCGTCCGCGTCACCCCGCTGATCGTCTGGCCAACCGACCTCGCCGATGTAGCCCTGCACGTCGTAGCGCTCGAGCCAGTCGGTGAACTCCCGCAGCTCCGCCAGGATCCGCCCGTGCAGGGCGTCCGGCTGCTGGGCGGTTGCGTGCACGGGGGTGAGCGACAGGAGCAGCAGCGTTCCGAGCAGGCGGAGAAGCGCCACGCTACGGGCTCGCTCGACGCCGCGGGGCGACGGAGAAGCGCCACACGTGCCGAGCTACCTCGATGGGATCGAGCTGGCGGATGAGCCATCGGGCCTGCAGCAGCTTGCCCGCCATCTCTGGCGGGTCGGGCATCGGAATGGTCGTGCCGGAGCGAACCTCGAGCAGCCTCGCGAACAGCTCGGCGAGGAGGATGTGGCCCTGCGGGCTGGGGTGGAGCCGGTCGAGGCTGACGATCGCTCGCTCGAGCTTGTCGGGAAACTCGTCGGCATCGACGCACACGGTGTCGTACCGCTTGGAGACGGTGCGGACGACCTCGCTCGCTTCCTCCAGCCGCTCGCGGACGCGGGACTTGAGCCGGGTGGGGATCGGCGCGAAGGCGGTGAGGTCGGCGAACGTTGCGGTCAGCACGAGCGCGCCGGTCTCCGTAAGGGGTCGAACGATCGCCTCGAGCTCCTCCTCGTACCGCGCGGGATCGAAAGCGGGGTCGAGCAGGTCGTTCATCCCGCTCAGGGCGGATGCGAGATCGGGCTCGGCCTCGAGGGCGGCTTGGAGCTGAGCGCGCCGGACGTCGGCTGTGCGCAAGCCCCGGCGCGCAAGATTGACGTAGATGAGGTCCGGCTCCACGCCGCGCATCGCGTGCGCGAGCCGGTCCGCCCAACCGCGGAGACCTCCTCCGCGCACAGGATCGCCGACGCCCTCGGTGAGGCTGTCGCCGACGGCCACGAACCGCTTCCAGGGAAGGGTCATGTTTTCAGGCCATCGCGGGTAGGTCGTTAGCCCAGATGGCTGCCGTTCTGGTGCAGGTCGGCCTGGGTCTTCAGCTCGAGCGAGACGCCTTCCTCGTCCGCGGTCGCTTCGAGCGCGGCGTGCTCGAAGGGCTCGATCAGGTCGGGCGCCAGGTAGACCAGGAAGTCGTCCTTCTCGGAGATCCTGAGGTCGCCCTCATCGGGACCCTCGGTGAATGCGTACGCGATCTCGATGTGTCCGTCCGTGCCAGGGATCGTCGCGATCCGGAGCGCGGTGGACTCGGGGAGCTCGCTGCCCGCTCGGAGCATCCGGATGGCGTTCTCGGCGGCCTCACTGATCTGCAGCATGCGAACAGCTCCCCTCCTGCATCAGGACCGCGACGCGGCCGTCACTGGATCCTTGTCGAGTCCCTTCAGACCGTTCCACGCGAGGTTGACGAGCTGCGCGGCAACGGCTTTCCGTGACGGCCGTCCGACGTCCAGCCACCACTCACCGGTCATGGCCACCATCCCGACGAGCGCGCGAGCCATGACGGGAGCCATGCTCCTGTCGTAGCCGCGGCTGCCGAGCTCCTTCGCCAGCAGCCCTTCGACCCGCGCGGCGATGTCCGCGATCACGCCGGACATCGAGCCACGAGTGCCGCCCTGTGGTGCGTCGCGAACCAGCACCGTGAAGCCCTCACGCTCGTCCTCGATGTAGCCGAGGAACGCTTCCGCGGCTTGCTCGACCGCCTGCCGGGGTCCAGGAGCATCCAGCGATCGGGTGATGCGATCGATGAGGTGGCCGATCTCGCGACCGATGATCTCCGCGTACAGACCATCCTTGCCGCCGAAGTGCTCGTACACGATGGGCTTGCTGACCTCCGCACGATCCGCGATCTCCTCGACCGAGGTCATCGCGAACCCGCGCTCCGCGAACACGGAGCGAGCCACAGCAATGAGCTGCTCTCGGCGCTCCGGTCCCGTCATCCGTACTCGGGACCGCGCGCCCTCGGCGCGCGAGGCCATTACGCCCGGGTCGCTTCGGAGGTGTTCTTTCGGCGCAGGAGTCTCGCAGCCATCTGCTCGCGGGTGGGTACCTTGACGCGACTGATCAGCCGCGCGGCCTTGAGGAGCTTGATCGTGTACCAGCCCGGGTCGAGCTCCCACTTCTTCAGTCCGAGTCTCGCGGACCAGGGGAAGGCGTGGTGGTTGTTGTGCCACGACTCGCCGAAGCTGATCACCGACAGTGGCCACACGTTCTTGCTCTCGTCACGCGCGCGGTAGGCCTCCTTGCCGTAGAAGTGGCAGATCGAGTTGATGCTCCACGTGACGTGGTGCAGCAGGAAGATCCGCACGAGCGAGCCCCACAGGAACGCACTGAGCGCGCCCTGCCACGTGCGGGTCACGGCGAAGCCGATCATCGGGGGCAGCAGGAACGTCGCGACCGTGAGCCACGGGAACGCCCGATGCACACGGGCCACCGCGGAGTCCGCGACGAGGTCTGGCGTCCACTCGTTGTTGTCGGACGCCACGGCGGAACCGAGCCACCCCATGTGCGCGTGCCACAGGCCCGCGATCACGCCCTTGATGCCGGCGGAGGTTGCCAGATGCGGGGAGTGCGGGTCGCCGTACTGGTCGGCGTACGCGTGATGGCGGCGGTGGGTCGCGCTCCAGTCGATCACGGAGCCCTCGACAGCCATGGATCCGAGTGCTGCGAGTGCCACGCGAACGGGCTTCACCGCATGGAAGGAGCGATGGGTGAACAGTCGGTGGTACCCGACGGTGATCCCGATCCCGGTCAGGGAATAGAAGGCGATGAACAGGCTGAAGTCGAGGCCGCTGATGCCGGTGCCCCAGAGGCTCCATATCGCGAACACGACCCCGATCAGCGGCGCGACGGTGAAAATGAGCGTCAGCCGGCGCTGGAAGCGAAGGTCTTTCGCGGTGAGTCGTACGACGCCACGGATGGGATCTTGGACAGGCGCTTCGGGCGATCTCGTCAGGGTCTGCAAGGGCGCTCTCCTCTCAAGGGTGGTGGCAGGGGAACCTACGCCACCGTAACTTACGCAAGCGTAGGATAGAAGGCGGGGTTTTGTCCACTCCGCGGAGGCCTCTACGTTTTCAACAGGCGGGGGGATCGGCCGCCGGCGGCGCCTCAGTCCCGGTGCCTCGCCAGATGCGAGTGTCGCTCATCATTCGTCCGGGATTCGCGTCCTGACCGCCGAAGAGCACGACGGAATGAGATGGTGGGTGCTCTGCCATCCCCGCGCCGAATCGGGGAACGGGCGCTCCCTGGCTGGTCGACTCGATCCATACGGATCCATCCCAGAACCACACGTCGGCCAGGAGCGTGTTGCCCGTGGTCGTGGTCGCCCCCGCGATACCGCCGACGAGGATCACCGAGCCCGACGCGGGATCGGCGGCCATCGTGCTCCATGCGCGGGTCGAGGGCTTCGTGGTCGGAGTTCGCTGGGTCCAGGAGGAGCCGTCCCAGACCCACGTGTCGTCGTAGTAGGTCGTTCCCCCCGCGGTCAATCCTCCGAACAGGATGGTCTCTTGCCGAACGGCGTCGTACGCGGACGTTCCGAACGCGCGGGCTGGCGGATGCGGGCTCGAGGTCTCTCGTTGCCACGTTGCTCCGTCCCATACCCATGTGTCGTCCAGGTAGTTCGCCCCGGTAGAGCCTCCGAACAGCACCACGTTCCCGTCACGGTCCGGTGAGGCTGTCCACCCGTACCTCGGCGGCGGGGACTGCGGCGGGACCACCTTCTTCCAGGTCCGACAGGCACCGTCCCATATCCAGGTGTGTGGACCGCCGTAGAAGACCACCTTTCTTGTGTTCGCGTGATACGCAGCCGGCGCGTACCACCCTCTGGGGTCGTTGGACAGATGGCTCCACGCTTCGCCGTCCCATGCCCAGACGCCGCAGGTTGGATCGTAGATGCAAGTCCCGCCGACCATGAGCGTGAGCTGCGACACCGGATCGTGGACCAGCGAGGCATCCTTGCGCTCCTCTGGGATCGTTGAAGGACGTTCGACCCAGTTGCTCCCGTCAAACGTGTAGGTGGACCGCAGCGATCCCACCACGGGAATGTCGGGGTTGGTCCTCCCTTGCCCGCCCGCCAAGGTCAGGTTTCCGGTCGCGGCGTCGAACGCCATCGCTCCGAAGTTCGACGGGGGCGGTGCGGCGGCGGTCGCGACCTGTGACCAGGTCGTGCCGTCGAATGTCCAGGTCTCGTTCTTGAAGGTGTCGACGCAGGTCCCGGTACACGTGCGGGCGGAGCCGCCGAAGAGGACGATCCGGGAAGATCGAGGGTCGTAGGCCATCGCGGGAAGCAGGCGCGTGCCGGGCGAGGTAGCGGGATGCAGTTCCGACCACGACGACCCGTCCCATGCCCAGGTGTCGCCCACGGAGTTCCCGATCGGATCCGATCCCCCGAACAGGATCGTTCGCTGCCGGGCTGCGTCGTACGCCATGCCGGAGCCGTAACGTGGCGCCGGTGCGTTGACGCCCACGTGTGGCTCCACGTGTGGTGTCCAGTCCGTCCCGTCCCACGTCCATGTCGCTGTCGGTGTCGGGCAGGCCGCCGCGCATCCGCCGAACAGCACGACCTCCTTGTTCGCGACGTCATACGCCATGGCGGGTGCATAGAGCGGTGGCGGTGCGTGTGCGGGACTCTCCTGCCTCCATGTGGTCCCGTTCCAGGTCCACGTCTCGCCGCCCGGTCTGCAGCCGAGCTGATCGCAGGAGCTTCCGCCGTACAGGACGATCTCCTCGCGTTCGGCGTCGTACGCCGCGCCGCTGGCGTACCGAGGGGAGGGGGAGGTCTGAGGGGACAGTCGCGTCCATCGCTCGCCGTCCAACGTCCACGTGTCGTTTAGCCCTGCGCACGCCACTCCGGGGCACGCGTAGCCGCCGAAGAGGATCGTGGTGCCGCGAGCCTCGTCGTGTATCAGCGTCGCGGCGTTCCGCCGGATGGGGTAGTCACGCTGTGCCTCGGACCACGCGCCCGAGGTGGCCGCATCCGAGTCGACCGGTCCCTGACCGGTCGCGCCGCCGGGTGCGGCCAGGCACGAGAGTGTCAGGTCCCGCCGTAGTTGAGGTGCAACTTGGTCCTCCGCGCAGGGAACGATCCTCGGTGGATCGGGCTGCGGAAGGGGTGGAGAGCTCGCTCCCGCCGGGGGGAGGACGCCGAGCAGGGCTGCGACGGACGCGGCAAATCTGAGCGATCGGCGGGCTGGGCGAGACCTCATCGCCTAGGGGTTCGACATCGGGCGACCGAATCCTCCCTTTTGTTCAGTTGCACAGAGGGGGTGGGGTCCTCGAAACGGAACTACCAGGCACAAGCAACCGAAGAAGGGAATGTCCGTGACCGCCGCATGGAGCTGCCGAAGGTCCTCCACCACCATCCGACGTGCCGCGATTCTGCTCTCGATCGCGCTGGCTGCCTTCGCGCTGCCGGCTACCGCCCAAGCTACCCATCTCAAGGATGACGGGGGCCTGCGCACCCGGTGGGTTCGCCATGGCTACGCGGAAGGGCGTGCGCTCGAGTCCGCGGACCTTGATGGAGATGGATCCGCCGAGCTGATCTACGGGGGCCGGGGGATCGCGGCGCTCGACAGCGGCTCTTTTCAGACTCGCCGGCCCCGGTGGTCGGTGAAGTGGAACCATGTGCCCGTCGACAACGTCTTGGACGGCGGCGACAACTCCTGGACGACCGGGATGGCCATCGCGGATGCCACCGGTGACGGCACGCCCGACATCTACGCAGCGTCCAGCGACAGCGACGCGTACCTGATCGATGGCGAAACGGGGGAGAAGGTGTGGCACAACGCGCTGACCGGCTCGTGGCTGAGCTTCGGAATCGCGCTCATGGACGCGGACACGGACGGGATCGCCGACCTGTTCCCGACGGGGGGCACCGCGCCGATCTCCGGAGCGACTGGTCAGAAGCTTTGGGAGACCAATCTGCCCGACGAGGCGCGCCGGGTCGCGACTGCCGAGCTCAACGGCCAGCCGGGCCGCGACATCATCGTGGCGATCGGCGGCGGTCTGAATACTCCGAACGTCTACGGTTTCTCCTCGTCCGGCCAGAAGATCTTCGAGTGGCGGGCCGGTGTCGGCGTCGATTCGGTCGCCGCGGCGGACATCGACGGTGACGGCATCGATGAGGCCATCGTGGGCACCGTGAACGGCCCGGTGTACGCGGTCGGAGCGGACGGACTTCCTCGCTGGGTATCGCCTCCGGGCGGTGTCGCGACCGCGTTGGCCGCGGCCGACGCCGACGGGGACGGCAAGGACGAGGTTTTCGTCGGCTTCACGACCAACCTTCCCGACGACCGGCCGCCGGAAGTGGTGGCGCTCGGGCCCGGCGGCGCTCCGCTCTGGCGCCACATCGTCGGCGAGGCCATCACGTCGATCGAGCCCTCTCAGCTGGATTCGGATGCGCAGCTCGAGGTGGTCGTCGGCGGAGGCACGCTCATCGCGTCGAACAACACCGGGGCTGCGGTCGCGCTGGAGACGGACATCGTCAGCGCGCAGCGCGAGCGGTGGCGTGTCGTCACACACAACGCGGTCCTGGACTCGGAGACAGTGATCCAGGACGGCCGCAGCATCACGGCGCTCTCCGGTGGCGACGGCCAGCTGCGAGGCGTTGACTCCTCGAGCGGACAGAGCGTCTGGACGTATGCCACGGGCGGATATGTGTACGCGACTGCCAGCGGAGACATCGACGGGGATCAGGTCGACGAGGTGGCGGCCGGAGACGACGAAGGTGTGGTGTCGTTGTCCGACGCCGATGGAGTCGAGCTCTGGTCTCATCGCGCCGACGTCAGCAACGACGGGGAGATCAGCGGCGTGGAGATCGCGGACGTTGATCGTGATGGCTCCGGTGAGGTCGCCGTGAGCGGGATGCGATTCGGCAACGACACCGAAGGCGGTGTTGTCGAGCTCATCGACGCCGACGGCAGCGTGCGGTGGTCGTCACCCTTGCCCGGATGGGCCGAGGAGGTCGAGGTCGCCGACCTTGACTCCGACGGTGTGCAGGAGGTGATCGCCGCGGAGTCGAACGGGCTCGACGGCCCGTGTTTCGTGAGCGCCTTCGATTCGCTATCCGGTGCGAGGCTGTGGCGTACCGAGGTCTCGCGGTGCCTCATCCCGGAGATCGACGCCGCCGACGTCACCGGCGATGACGCCGCCGAGATCGTCTACGGAACCCGGACCTTGGGGGTTCAGCCCCACCTGGCGCTCCTGTCGGGTGACGGAGGCATCCTGTGGAACCTCGGGATCGCGGAGCAGGTGTTCTGGGTCGAGGGGACCACGGGCGGAGTCGTCCACGGCGGGTTCGGGTTTTCCTCTCGAGGGAACGTCACGCGTCGCACCGCCGCGGGAGACGTGCTGTGGAGCACCGCGTTCGCGCCGGACGACGACTACGGGAGCGCCTCTCGCTTCGGCACCCGCATCCCCGATCAGACCGGGGACGGCGTCCATGAGGTGGCCGCCAGCGGAGACGAGGGAGCCGTCCATCTCCTGGATGGCTCGACGGGCGAGGAGCTGTGGGTCACGCGGCTCGAGCCCGCCGATCTCGAGTTCGTGCAGCGACACCAGGCGGGGCCCCTCGTCTACGTGCCGCCGCAGCGGGGACGGGACGCGATGCTGATCGCGGCGCAACACGGAACGCATCGCAAACGCGCGCAGATCTTCGTGCTCGGCATGGACGGCCAGACGCTGGGCTCGACTCCGATGGAAGGGGAGTCCCATGGGGCCGTGTCTGTCCGCTTCCGTGGCGGCGTCAAGGGTGCGGTCGTCGGCGCGGGGCTCGGCCTCTACGCGGTCGACGCGTGTCCCGGCTGCGAGTGATTTAGCCGAGGGTCCGGCGGGACATCGCACCCGCCGTGAAGGCCAGGACGCCGCCTGCCAGGATCGCCCACAATCCGAGCCCGGCGTCCCCGATCCCGAGGTTCGCCACCTCGACCCGGTAGAAGCTGACGATCACGAGCACGAACGCGGTCACGGCGAGCATCCCGCCGAACACGACCAATCCTCCCCGCGCCGTGCCGGCGCCGATCAGCGTGATCGCGCCGATCGCCAGGACCGCGAACCCGGCGGAGGCGAAGAAGGACGGGTCCGTCGCCGACGTGACGCTCCAGAAGATCTCGATGCCGATATCCAGCGCCTTGCTGGGAGAGCCCGAGAGCCAATCGAGCAGCGTCCCTCCGACGATGATCACCACCCCGGCGATGAGGCCGAGGACGGCGGTGACCGGGTTCCGCCCCATGACGGATGCGGACTGAAGTGGCTGCGTCATTGCTGCTCCTTCCCGAGGTCGAGTCGCCAATGATTGCAGCGCAGGGGCCGGTCTCGAAACATGAAGTCGCGTGCGCCAAGGAGCTCGAATCCGAGGCTGCGACACATCCCGTTCGACGGTTCGTTCGTGACGGGTGGGAACGCGTTGACCACATCCCACCGCTTCTCCGCGCGAGCGCGATCGAGTGCGGTTCGCACGGCCGCCTTGCCGACCCCGTGCCCCTGATACTGGGGCAGCACCATCCAGCCGATCTCGATGAGCTCCTCGCCCTGGATCTCGTGTGGCCAGATGGTCACGGTTCCGGCCGCGGCATCGGGGTCGTCCTCCGGCGCGATCACCAGGATCCAGCTCTCATCCGCCGCGTTGGAGGCCACGTCGCGCGCGAGCTTCTCGTCGAGGCCCGCTCGGGGGAGCGGACCACCGAGGTGTTCCATCATCACGGGGTCGCAGTGGATGGCCTCGTACAGAGGCAGATCGTCCAGCGTGATGTCGCGGAGGGTTACCGGTGTCAGACGGCCGGTCGCCTGCCCATCACTCCGGACACGATCGCGAGCACGCCACCCCCGAGGATCATCCACAGACCGAGGCCCGCGTCGCCGATCCCGAGGTCTGTGCCCTCGAACCGGTAGAAGCTGATCATCACGAGCACGTAGCCGAGCACGCCGAGGACGCCGCCGTAGAGCACCCACCCGTACCGCTTCATCGCGGCACCGATCAGCGTGATGGCCGCCATGATCAGAACGACGAAGCCGGCCGAGGCGAAGAACATGGGCTCGCCAGCTGGATCGGTGCTCCAGAAGATGGAGACGCCACTGTCGGTACCCTTGCTGTCGACGCCGGAAAGCCAGTCGAAGAACATTGCTCCGGCGACCATCAACACGCCCGCGAGCACGCCGAGGATCATCGCGGTCGAGTTGGTGTTTGCGGCGGGAGCGGTTTGGGGCGCTGGCTGCGTCGTCATGCGACCTCCTTGTCGATGGACGAGTTCAGCGTAGGCCGCCCCCGGCAACTACTCAAGCACGCTCGAGATCCATAGAAGGTCTTTGACCGACCCACTCCCTCTGTCTATCCTGCCCTTGAGGAGGCTCGATGGATCTACTTCACGTGGTTCTTCGTGTCGTGCACATCGGCGCGGGCATCGTCTGGGTGGGAAGCGCGGCGTTTCTGCACTTCTTCATCGAGCCCACCATGCACGCCCTCGGTCCGCAGGGCGGCGCGTTCATGACCCACTTGGTCGAGAAGCGAAAGGTGCCGGTTGTGATCGCGATCTCTGCCGTGCTGACGGTTGTGGCCGGGATCATCCTGTACTGGCGCGACACCGACGGATTCGACCCGGACCTGGTCACGACCTCTGCCGGCATCGGGTTCGGCGTTGGGGGCATCGTGGCGATCATCGCGTTCTTCTTGGGCCTCGGTGTGGTGCGACCCATGGTCGTGCGCATGGGCTCGATGGCCGGCGCGATGGCGTCGGGCTCGCCGTCCCCGGAGCAGGTCCAGGAGTTCGGCGCGCTTCAGCGAAAGCTGCGCAACATCAGCACCCTCAACCTGGTGCTTCTTGGCATCGCCGTCATCGCGATGGCGGGCGCCCGCTACTTCTAGTCCCTGTCCGGGATAGCGGTCACGACCAATAGAAGGGTCTTCTCTCCGGTGTGGCCGGGATAGCGGACGCGGCATGGGGTCCTCTCGCTAGGATTGCTCCCCCAAACACAAGGAGGCGTGGTGGCCGACGTCAGGGACTCCATCGAGAAGGCGGTCCGGTACCTCACTGAGAATCCGGCCGACGCCAAAGCCACGGACTCGTTCGCGACTGCGACGCTCGGCGAATCGCTTCGGGTTGAGATCCAGGGTCCGAACGGCGAGCGCATGGTCACGGACATGCCCGGCAGCATCGGTGGGCAGGGCGAGCATCCTTCACCGGGGTGGCTGTTCCGCGCCGGCATCGCATCGTGTGTTGCGTCGACGATCGGGATGGAGGCCGCTCGGGAGGGCATCGAGCTCTCCTCCCTAGAGGTCGAGGTCGACAGCGAGTCCGACGATCGTGGGATCCTCGGCATCGACGAGTCGGTGCCCCCCGGTCCGCTCTCGACGCGGATCCAGGTTCGGGCTAAGGCAGACGGGGTGGATGACGGGCGGCTCCGACAGATCCTCGAGACCGGCGCCGGACGCTGTCCCGTCTGCGACGCTACCAAGCGAGCCGTCGACGTGACGCTCGAGATCCAGACGTCCTAGGAAGTCATTGGCCGCGGAACGGTCTGGCTCCCCGAGGGATTCGTCGCCCCGGATCGTTTCGAGCTCCCGTCCGGCCACCATCTGCGCCAGATCCCGGCGACCTGTCCGTCCGCCGCGTATCTCCCTAGAATCTGCTCCTGGACGTCCAGCAAGCGATGGCGAAGGACACGAAGGAGACGGAATGAAGCTTCGACGAGTGGCCGCTCTCGTTGCGGTGCTCGGGGCCGTCGTGCTCTTGTCCTCCTGCGCCGCCGGTCCGAATCCTGCCGTGGGAACCGGCGAGGACTCCCCGGGCTTCTTGATGGGCCTCTGGCACGGGATCATCGTCTTCTTCACGTTCGTTATCTCGCTGTTCAACGACAACGTGACCGTGTACGAGGTCGCCAACGATGGGAATTGGTACGACTTCGGGTTCTTCCTCGGCCTCATGATCTCTCTCGGCGGCATGGGAGCAGGGGCGCGCCGCCGCAAGAAGCACCGCCGCTAAGTAGAGCGGTCCTCGATCTCCCAGACGTGGTCGATCGCGTGCCACGCCGAGCGCCGCACGAAGTACCTCGGAGTCCAGAACTCCCCGGAGCGTCGGACGCGCTCGGGCGGTTCCCCGCGCGCGCGTGACCGGAACGTAGAGACGATCGTCGCTCGCAGCTCGTCCATGAGCTCACGGGGGCCCTGATCATCCGCTCGTTTCGGGCCGCGCCCGCCGAGCTCGAAGAGATAGCCGGTGTCCGCGTCGAAGACATGCGCGACGATCGCGTCCAACTCGCGGCCGCCTCCGCGCGGTCCCTTCCGGAGCGCGGCGCCCACAGCGTCAGCGGCCGCGCGATCGAACGCGGACCAGCACGCGCGGAGGATCCGCTCGAGCCCGCGAGTCTCAGCCGGCTCGATCGGCTCGGAGTCCTTGCGGCTGCCCTTCGAGGGAGCGCCGAACTCGGTCGTCGCGTCGCCCTTGACGCGCTGCAGGATCTCGAGGTCCGCCGGGTCCTTCGGGGGCTTCAGCCCGCGCGCGGCCGAGCCGAGCGTGCGCTTGTACCGAGGCCCCGCCTCGAGCAGGGTCTCGATCGCAGCGTCGGGTGTCTTGCCAGCTCGACACCATCCCGGCCAGTCGAGCGAGACCGCGAACGCCCGCTTGTCGGGGTGACCTCGAGGTAGATCGGAATCAGATCGCTCATCGGACAATGGGGAGCCGGAGGGTCAGCGCGGGCCGAGGATGTCGGCTACGTCCAGAAGCAGGTCCGGTATCGCCAACGGAGCGACCGTGTCGCCTCGCGTCAGCTCCTGCTTATTGGAGTAACCCTCGGGCCCCGGCGACCGATAGATCTCGATCCGCGCCGCGGGGATGTCGACCAGCCAGTACTCGGGGATCGACGAGCGAGAGTAGAGACGTCCTTTTTCCACTCGGTCATAGGTCACCGATGAGTCGGCCACCTCGATCGCAAGCAAAACGTCTGCCGGTTCTGGATGGCGCTGGTAGTAGGAGTCGGCAGGTTGGACGAGGCAGAGATCAGGCTGGGGCTCATCCCTATCGCTCAGGTGAATCGGAGACTGGATGCGAACCTCGGCAGTATTTGCAACCGCCTGCACCAGAACCTTTGACAAGTGAGAAACGATGCTGGCGTGAGGCGGGCCGATCGGAGGCATCTCGATGATGTCTCCCTCGATTAGTTCGACCCGGGCGTCCGGATTGAGGATGCTGAACTCGCCCAGCTGGTAGTACTCCGTGACGGTGAATCGGTGACGGGGCCGCTGGGCCTCGAGGTCCACGTCCATGACAGCACTGTAGCCTCCCTCGTTCGGTTGGGCAGCCGAAGGGGAGGCTGTGCGCGCCACGCTATCCGTCCCCACCGACATGGACGGGGTCTCGTCTACGACGAGAGAGGCGGCCGAGAAGAAGCCAGAACTGCCGCTCGCGGAGAGCGGTGACCATCAGCTTCCTGCGAACCGGTCCGATCATGGAGCGCGGAGCCTAGCGCCCCCCACTGACATGCTTATCTGAAGTCCTCAGCTATCTCCGCCAATGGGCCGGCCGAGATTCCGCTCGCGCGAACGCTCCCAGTCGCGGAGGCGGACAAGCTCCCGCTCGTTCCAGCGAGGTGCGAACCCGCGCCTATTCGGCTTGCACAAGCCGCATGCGCGGCGCTTCTTGCGGTACCGCTTCCGCATGATGCCCTCCAATGGGCCGGCATTTCCGGCCTATGAAGGGCATGCCGCCTGAGGAGTAAGTGCTCATGCGTCGCCGTCGGCGGCGGGGTCCTCGCGATCGAGGAGCGCCCGAGCCCGGTCCTTCTCGATGCGGCGCCTACCGCGTTCCAACTCAGTGATAAGCCGAGGATCTGGATCGAACGGAGGCGGCTCTGGTCGCTCAGCATTCTTCGCGCGTTGATCCTTAGGATCAGGTTCGCGTTCCATCACAATCAGTCTACGCCGAGTCCCACGGCGGTGAGCACGGCGCCAATGGCGAGCGCAGTCATCCCGTACCTCAATCGCCAGGCCTTTCGAGACAGCGATATGGCTCCCTTCTCGGCCATCCTCACCTGAGCATCCAGGAGGTGCAGCTCCGTGAACTCGGGTTCGGCTGACAGGTACAGCTCGCGGAGACTCCGGAGCTCCAGCACGGGATAGCTCCGGGGCCAGAAGGTCCAGAGTGCGAGCAAGCCACTTGCTAAGGAGAAGGCGCGGCCACCCTCCACGATCAAGTTCCCGCTCGGAGCCAGGGCAACGAGAGCCCCCGCAAACCCGAGGATTACTCCGGCCTTTGTGTCGAGAGCATCGAAGTGCCGGAGTTGTGCTTCTCGTTCGCTCCTCACCGTGGCCAGGATAGGAGCGAGTGATCGGATGCTGGCGGGCCTCACGGGACGAAACCTAGATGGCCCCACCGACACGAACGGGAGGTGGCCGGGATAGCGGTCACGTCGGGGAGAAGGGTTGGCTCCCCACCGTGGCCGGGATAGCGGTCACGCGAGGATGCGGCGCGGGCCCAACCGGAGCAGAATGAGGCCCCCACACGCCCAGGAGGTGCCCAAATGCAAGGGCTGATGATGGACGACTCCCCGCTCATCCTGACCAAGCTGCTCGAGCGGGCCCGCAAGTACTTCCCCCACAAGAAGATCCTCACCAAGACGAAGGACGGCTACTTCGCCTACACCTACGAGGACTTCTACGAGCGGGTCCAGCGCCTGGCTAACGCGCTCACCGAGATGGGCATCAAGGAGGGCGACCGGGTGGCGAGCTTCGCCTGGAACAGCCACCGCCACCTCGAGCTGTACTTCGCGGTGCCGGCCATCGGGGCGGTGCTGCACACCGTGAACATCCGCCTGTTCCCCGAGCAGATCGCGTACATCGTCAACCACGCCGAGGACAAGGTGATGTTCGTCGACGACACGCTGTTCGAGCCGCTCTCGAAGCTCGCGCCGCACTTCAAGACGGTCGAGCGCTTCATCGTCATGAGCGAGTCAGCCGAGCAGCCCGACAACCAGGGCCTCGACAAGCCGGTCGAGTCCTACGAGGCGCTCCTCGAGAAGCACGACCCCGACTTCACCTTCCCCGAGCTCGACGAGAAGACCGCGTGCATCCTCTGCTACACGAGCGGGACCACCGGCCACCCCAAAGGTGTCCTGTACTCGCACCGCTCGCTGGTGCTGCACAGCATCGCGGTCGGCGGGACCGACGGCCTCGCGCTAAGCGAGAGAGACAGGATGCTCACGATCGTCCCGATGTTCCACGCCAACGCGTGGAGCCTGCCGTTCGGCGCCACGATGCTCGGCGCCACGCAGATCTTCCCCGGGCCGTTCATGGACCCGCACAGCCTCGCGTCGATGGTCGAGGAGCAGAAGGTCACGTTCTCGAGCGGTGTGCCGACGATCTGGATCGGCCTGCTCCAGGACCAGAAGGAGCACAACCACGACCTGTCCTCGCTGCGGCTGATCACGTCGGGCGGCTCGGCGCTGCCGGTCTCGATGATCGAGGCGTTCGACGGGCTCGGCATCCCGATCATCCAGGGCTGGGGGATGACCGAGACCGGGCCGGTGGGCTCGCTGTCGTGGGTGAAGGGCGACCTCGCCGGGCTGCCGGAGAACGAGCGCGCCCGCCTGCGCGCCAAGCAGGGGCTCGCGATGCCGCTGATCGAGCTGCGGCTGATCGGCGACGACGGCACCGAGCAGCCCTGGGACGGCAAGGCGATGGGCGAGGTCCAGATCCGCGGGCCGTGGGTGGCGACGGAGTACTACAAGGACGAGCAACCCGGCGCGCAGTGGCACGACGGGTGGCTGAAGACCGGCGACGTGGGCGTGATCGACTCCGAGGGGTACCTGCAGCTCGTCGACCGGGCCAAGGACCTGGTGAAGTCGGGCGGGGAGTGGATCAGCTCGGTGGACCTCGAGGGGGCGATCATGGGCCACCCCAAGGTCCTCGAGGCCGCCGTCATCGGTGTGGCCCATCCGAAGTGGCAGGAGAGGCCGCTCGCGTGCGTGGTGGTGAAGCCCGGCGAGGAGCTGACGAAGGAGGAAGTGCTCTCGTTCCTGGAGGACAAGGTGGCCAAGTGGTGGCTCCCCGACGACGTGGTGTTCCTCGAGGAGATCCCGAAGACGAGCGTCGGCAAGTTCTCGAAGAAGGAGCTCCGCGCCCAGTTCGAGAACTACAAGCTACCAACGCTGAATGACTAAGTGGATCGTACTTAGGGTCTAGCTCCCCGTCCCACCCGGTACGAGTGGCGGTGGCTCCAGCGGTTCTGGGTCGGGGCCCATGTCGTCTTCACTCATGAGAAGCGGTGCCATCTCTTCCTCGACCTTGCGATGATCTCGCGCGGCGCCCATAAGGTTGTCGATCCACCGGCCGAGGCTCTGGATGTGGCCGGTTCCTCCGGGTACAGGCGGAGGAAGCAGTTCAACCTTCATGCCATTACTTGTTGGTCGAGTCCTTACCGGATCCGCCAGAGGGCGTGGCTCCCAATCCCGGTCGCTTCGGCGGCGGCGTGAGCTCGGTCACCTTCTTGGGGCCGGACTCGTAGCCGCCTCGCTTGGTGATCCCATTTCCCTTCGACTTGTCAGCCATCGTCACTCCTAAGCCTCGGTGAACTCGAGGTGCTCAACTTCCGACCACCTAATCAGGATACCGGAGCCCGTCCTCTTTGGCCGACCGTCGGCTCCATACACGAACTGGCCGGTGATGGGATCGACCTCAGCTGCCTCGGCGAGATACAGGTCCTGTTCGTCGGGGTACCCGGCCGCGTACGATTTCTGGCCTCCCGTGGCGTCAGCTGCATAAGCGCCACCGAGCCACACCCCGGATTTGAGGTGCAGAAGGATCCATCCGTCCGGTCTGCGAGCGAAGAGATGATCCCAAGCTCTAGGGGCCGGCTCCGGTCCTGTGAAGATCTTGGTCCACCGCCAGCCTCTTCGCGTCCCGAAGCCGATGAGAGTCCCAGCGAGGATCGGTACCGCGATGTAGAGAAGCGCGGCGGGCCAGAGCCAGAGAGGAACGTCTTCTCGAGCGAGTCGTCCGGAGATGACGAACTCGATCCATAGGCGATAGGTCACGGGAGCGATAAGAGCGTGGAAGACGGCGGACACGCCGACGAATCGGACCAATCGATCTGCGAACCGGGTGCCCCAGGCACCAGCAAGGCGCTCGAACGACCAGACGTAAAGCGCTCCTGGGAGCAGTGCCAGGATGAAGACACCAAGGGCTTGGAACGTCTCAGGCACCGGTTCCATCCTCTGGCGGCCGTCGGTGTCTGGAAATCCGGCCGCGATTCAGGGCCAGCATGATGAGCTTGGTGGTCAGCAACGCTCCCAGGACCAGATGCAGGCAGAGCCAGTACAGCGCCAGCCCGAGGAGCTCGAACCCGGCCGCCAAGGAGTTGGCGAGCTCGCGAAGCCCCCGGCCGAGCAGGCCGGCGCCTTGCGAGGCGAGGTGTAAAGGTTTCATCATGGCGGCGTGACCCTAGCCACCCCCACTGACATGGACGCGTCGTCGCAGGTCAGGAGTGGTGAGGGCTGGGGGATGACCGAGACCGGGCCGGTGGGCTCGCTGTCGTGGGTGAAGGGCGACCTCGCCGGGCTGCCGGAGAACGAGCGCGCCCGCCTGCGCGCCAAGCAGGGGCTCGCGATGCCGCTGATCGAGCTGCGGCTGATCGGCGACGACGGCACCGAGCAGCCCTGGGACGGCAAGGCGATGGGCGAGGTCCAGATCCGCGGGCCGTGGGTGGCGACGGAGTACTACAAGGACGAGCAACCCGGCGCGCAGTGGCACGACGGGTGGCTGAAGACCGGCGACGTGGGCGTGATCGACTCCGAGGGGTACCTGCAGCTCGTCGACCGGGCCAAGGACCTGGTGAAGTCGGGCGGGGAGTGGATCAGCTCGGTGGACCTCGAGGGGGCGATCATGGGCCACCCCAAGGTCCTCGAGGCCGCCGTCATCGGTGTGGCGCATCCGAAGTGGCAGGAGCGCCCGCTCGCGTGTGTGGTGACCAAGCCCGGCGAGGAGCTCTCGAAGGAGGAGGTCCTGGAGTTCCTCCAGGACAAGGTGGCCAAGTGGTGGCTCCCCGATGACGTGGTGTTCCTCGAGGAGATCCCGAAGATGAGCGTCGGCAAGTTCTCGAAGAAGGAGCTCCGCGCCCAATTCGAGGACTACACGCTGCCGATCGCGTAATAGGTGGAGCCGGCGGCACCGCCTGGGAGGGTCTGCGGGTTGGTGTTAAGCCGAAGCGGCTGTAGTTGGAATCGGCTTGCAGCCCGGACAGTCGGGTCGCCGCGGTCTGAACCGAAGGCCACTCTCCCTTGGGCGATGCCTGAGGTCGTGAGCAAAATGATTCCGAATAGGAGGTCCGATCCCGGTCAGTTCCTTCGCGACCTCAGCAGCTAGAACGAGCCCTGCTGCCGTGGTGGTGAGTGGCAGTACCGGTGCCTGGCTTGGTACGACCAAGGAGAGCGGGGTTTCACCGCACTCTGTGATGCTTGGCACTTCGTCGAACCGCTGGCCCACCAAGGGAAGGAAGTCTGCTGCTGGACGTCCTTGAACGAGGGCCAGACGTTCGATGTCACCCTCGGCAATGATCGTTCTGTCCCGGAAACGCTGCCGCATCTCTTCAGTTGCTACACCCCACATGGATGCGCGCCGCTTCCAGGTGACATCGGGATCTGGGGGGTGCTTGCATTCGAGACACCAGCCGCCTGGCACTAGTCTCAGCACCGTGTAGATCATCCCGACGACCCCAGCATCCAAAACAGTGCTGGGACTTGAGCGTTGAACATCCCGCCGAGCCTCAGGAGTATCAACCGTGCACAACACGATCTCCCATTGGCGATCAACTTCATGCCAATAACTGGGCTCAGGAACGAGCTGAACGTCGGGTGCGTGAGCTGCCAAGAAGGCACGCACGGAGTCGAGCTTGTGCATCCCTTCATGCACTTGCCTGTAATCGCTCATCAGGTAGCGACCGAGGCTCGATGCTTTGAGTGGACCAGGTTCGACTGCCACGATTTCGCCGGCAACTTCGGGGAATGAAGCGAGAGCGTAGAGCGCGGCCGTCCCCCCAGCCCCCGCTCCCGCCACGGCGACACCCTTGAGTCGGATCGAGGGAATGTCTGGGCCTGGGCTGGCTCCATCGTCAACTCCGTAGTCGAATAGGGAAAGAGCGAGGTCGTCTACGAGGGTGCCTTCCGTGACGTCCAGGTTTAGGTGGAGCAGCCTCTTAAAGGCCTCGGCTGCGCCTATGACCGCAGCCATTTGGGCGCCGAACGGACAACGGTCGTCCCAACGGGCCTGCGAGGCGAACTTGCCAGTCAGAGCACGCCATGCATCGGCCGCCATAACCAAGTCCACGTCGTCTTGGGGGCCGATCCCCAGACGGACGTCCGCTTTGCTGGCAGCAGGCGCGAACTCAATCTCGCATGTGTGCTCAGACTCCGGACCCGACAAACCAGCTAAGAGGCTGGTCAGACCGGACTCAACATCGCCGTCGGAGAGAGGGACGCCGGGCAGCCTCGATTCATCAACTCTTCCCCGGACCACGACTCGAGAAACGATTCCCTTCATGCGTGCGAGCAGGTGAGTGAGCAGCGCCAACAATTGCTGGCCAACCTGCGTTCGTATCTCAGCGTCGCCGATCCGCACCTCGACGGTTCCTTGCCTCAGGGGGAGCCGGGCTTCGCGGACTATCTCCCTTAGAGCCTTTTCCGTCCGATGAGTTTCCGTCTCAGGCTCGATGCGATCGAAGTCAGCCATGTTCCCTTCTTCCTCACGGTGTCTGTGGGGTCAGGTCGCTCTTCGACGAGAGGAGAGATTCGAAAGCGACGCGCAATGTCGACCTTACTCAGTGGTATGAACTTCCCATCCTCGAACTCCAAGACCTCGCACTCCTCGAGAGCAGTGACCCCCCGCCCGAGCCGAGGAACCACGACGGACAAGTAACCAGGGTGAAAGCTGGCTGCCCCTTGATCATCCCCCCACGAGTGAAAGGCGTCACCCGGATGTGAGTGCACTTGGGCGATGAGTTTCTCGTCTCGCTCATGGAGCGTTCGGAGAACCCAGCGGGATTCCACATCCGTTAGGCGCACACACCCTCCCTGTGGCCGATGATGGGGTAGCAGCAAACCTGTCACCTGCAAGCTGTCCCCAGCCACAAGGCCGCTCCAAAACACAAGAGCCTCGGATCTGAGAGGTGCATACGACCTCACGACCTCCAAGCCGCGCGCCCAGATCTCGTCTGGCACCACGACCGAGGCACCGGCCCCTGGGTAGGGAATGCGACGGCGGCTCACGGGTTGAGACACCTCTGTATCTCAATTAGAAGCCGATTCAGGTTGGCGGAACGGCCGTCGCGATCGCGGTGCAGTACGGAGTGGAAACCCCAAGTTCCCTCCAAGCAGATGGCTGGCGGATTGTTTCCCGGGTTGATTCCCTGAACCCCTTGAGGCCAGTACTCAATCCCTTCCTCCTCGTAGTTCTCAGGGTTGACGAAAACTTCCCGTCTTCCTGCCGTCTCGAAGTCACTCTCGTAGCGGAGGCGGACCACGAATTGCTTCTCTTCTTCATTTGGCGAGGCGCCGCGACTTGAGAATCGAACAAACAGGTCGATGAGGCCGTCACCCTCACGGACATCGGGGGCCCAGCGGTAGCGCTTCTCCCAGGCAGGCTTGATCGCCGCGATCTCGGCCAGGGCGCGCTCTCGCCAAGTCTCGTCTGACAAAGGATCAGATCACTTCGGGTCGAGGCACCAGCTCCAGGACGGCCCCGTCCTGCCAGCCGAACTGCGAGATGTACTCGCCGATGCGGCTGTCAAGCTCTAGAGGCTGGTCCTGATACTCCAGAGTGAACTGGTCCCGGTTGGCACCCCCTCCGACCGACTTGAGAGCCCTGTTGAAGACCACCTCCAGCGGCTGTTGGGCGTTGAAGCGTTCCTCCAGGTCCTCGCCGGTGGTGATCACCTTGAGAACTATGAATTCGGCCATCTTTCCCACCTCCTCAGCTAAAGGTACAACCTGGGTGGCACGATACCATAGTGGCAGGCACCATGTCAACTTGCAACCCCGCAGGTCTGGTGCTAAGGTAGCTCCACGTAGGTCGACCGAACCTAGGAAGGGAGGTGCGGAGGGTGGACCCCAAGGCAATGACGGTGAGGATGGACGCCGAGCAGGCGGCCGAGCTAGAGGCCGTTGCTCAAGTGGACGGCGTTCCCATCTCTGAGGCAATCCGACAGGCGGTTACAGAGCACATCGAGACGCGCCGAAATGACGAGGAGTTCCAAGCGCGCCTCCGTGCTTCGATCGAGAGGAACCGCAAGATCCTTGACAAGCTCTCCGGCTGAGCGGGGGTGGGTATACCTCGATCTCCCTGACTATCTGGTGATTGCCGAATCGGTGCTCGGCATTAGGGCAGAGCAGTTGGCTCGGATCGCTCAACTTCACCTCGCCGCATCGGCGCTGGACGCTCCGGCCGCTGAATTCGGCGGGGTGGAGTTCTACCCGGACTTCGCCGAGAAGGCAGCCGTGCTCTGCACACGACTGGCTCGGAACCACGCTTTGCCAGACGGCAACAAGCGCGTGGCTTACATCTCGACGATTGAGTTCGTCGAGCGCAATGGGTTTGAGTGGACACCACCTGCGGGCGATGATCCCGATGGAGACGAGACTGTTCACGTCATGGAAGACGTAGCGGCCGGGAACCTGACCGAGGAAGAACTGGCTGCGTGGATTCGAGATCGAATCAAGGAGCCTCAAGCGAATGGCACCTAAGACTCGGCAACTCGAGCTTCCCTCCGATGAAGAACCGGAATCAAGGACGCCGCTCGTCTATGTGGCTAGCGCGCTCACTCATCTTGACGAACAGGGTCACCTACTAGTCGATGCCTGGTGTCACATCATTCAGGCAGGGGTAACGGACGCAGTCCGTGACGCAACTCAACCTTGGGCTTGTCGAGTTCACCTGCCAGTCACATGGTCGGCTCCGGGATCGCCAGGCGAGCCCGACGAGATCTACTCGATGAACTCCAAAAAGGTCCGAGAGGAGGCGGACGCGCTGGTAGTGATTGGCTATCAGGGAGGGAGTCTTGGAGCGGGCCAGGAATTCGCTTGGGCGACTTCTTTGCGGATGCCAATCCTCTTTTTGAAGCTTTCGGAACAGAAGATGAGCCGACAAATTGAGGGCACGCCAGCCGACGTACAGATTCACGAGTATTCAAGCTCTGAGGAACTTGAAGAAATCGTGAGACAGTTCATACGTACGAACAGGAGGGTGATAGAGGACAATCATCGTCGTCGCGAGAACCGAATCACACTGTTCCGGCCGCTTGGTGAGGCCCTGCGTGTGGAATGGGAGCAAACTCCTCCCGACAAACAGAGCCTGGTGGCGGCCGAAGCGCGATTGCACAAACGTAGGATTGGGGAACTGGTCGGCGATCCAGTCGCGCTAGCTGGAGCGTCGCTGGATGAGGTGACGGCTCTCGCTGGTGCGTTGGGCACGAGCCTGGGACGTTGGTTGGCTGCAGCCTCGCTGCCGGACCTGGATTCGCGTCAGTTGGGTGCTCTTCGGACCGCCTCTACCGAGTATGAATGGGACGCCTCAGAGACGCTCGATCTACTCCAGGCAGCCAGAATCGAGATGGCCAAGGGGGGACATCGGAGACTCGCGTTTGGTTCACCTGAGGATTGGGCCACATTCAGAGTTTCGAGGCAGCTGTGACTGGCTCCGCTGATGGTCTCGCGACGCGTCTCCTGGAGCGCTGGCGCGTTCGACCTGTCCCACCGGTGGACGTCGTACAACTCGCCTTGCAGATGGGAGTAAGAGGCATCAGCGATGCTGATCTCATTGAGGATGGACGGCTGGAGATCAGCAGCGAGGAAGTGCGCATAGTTGTTCGCCGCGGACTGGGTAGCAGCCGACGCCGGTTCACAATTGCCCACGAACTAGCCCACCTCTTGCTGGCGGACAAGAGCATGGATCTGGTGGCACGGCGAGCGCTTCCTGTGGCCGGGACGGAAGAACGTTTCTGTGACCAACTTGCGGCTGCGGTGCTTATGCCTCGAGCCTGGGTTGAGGCGCATTACGCGAACAAACCGCGGAGCCTGTCAACGATTCGTCAGCTCTCCAGGCAGACTGGGACCTCACTAGCGGCGGCTCTTGTCCGCCTTAACGAGATCGCCGGGTGGAAAATGTCTCTGCTTCGCTGGAAACTTAGCGGGGGGAGGTGGCGCTTTGTCGCGTCGGCGGGCGTGCCGGCGCCTCTGCACGGTCACCTGTCTAGCATGCCGCTTACGCTCCGCTCATTGGAGCTGATTGGGAGGCGAACCCCAACTGACATCTGGACGAATCTGCCAATCGGTATTTACGGTGGAGTCGCCGAGGTGGATGCACAGGTGTCAGTCCAGGCGGGGTCCGCTCTGGCGCTAACAGCTCTCGCCAATCTCCCCATTCTGAAGGCTCCTCGATAAGGCGACGTGGGCGTGATCGACTCCGATGGTACCTGCAGCTCGTCGACCGGGCCAAGGACCTGGAAAGCGAGGGCCAGCGCTCGATCGATCTTGAGGGGGCGCTTGGCCACTTGAATCAGTAGCGGGGGCCCGACCTGCTCAAAACTGTGTATGGGCCGATTGAGCGTGTCAGTAGGGATCTCTAGACTTTGAGGCATGGATACCTCCAGTTTCGACGAGCAGATCCAGGGCTACGAAAAGCAGATTGAGGATTTGAAAGCCCAGATGGAGACGAATGTCGAGCAGCTCCGCTCTGCGGCGGAAGACACGTTGACCAGGTACTTCGATGTTCGGGCCAAGGAGGTTGTCTTGGACCAGAGCGCCCGAACGGAGAAGCTCGGTAAGGAGGGTATGGAGAACTTCAGGCGCGGTCTGGAGAAGGCGAAGGAGCGTATTTCCCAGATGGTGGAAGAGAACCTTAACGACGATCGCTTGTGGTATCAGCGTGGCCCGGATACACTGCCGCCTGGCGGTTACTTCGCAGCCAGCGGCCACGGTTACGACGCCGAGGGGAACATGCGGAAGGCCATCATGACGGCTCTTCAGAAGTCCGTTGGCCCTCTCCACGACGTGTTCAAGACGTACGAGTTTCATCCCGGGACGCCCCACGATGGCTTCTACATCCCTGCCTCCGCGCAAATGAACGCGGTGCTGGAGCAATACTCAGCGCGAGCCCAGTCCCTGGCACAGGCCGAAGAAGGGCTCCGGGCCGTCAAGAAAGATCGTTCCGAGGCCGTCGCACGAGACCTCTGGGAGAGTACCTAGCTTGCCGCCTCGCGTAGCACCCGCGAGAAGTTTGCCTTCCTATCCTCCCACCTCAAGTCAGGACCCGACGCGAGCCTGCACTCCTTGCTTGAACAGTTCAAGGTCCCCGGGTGTGAGTATGTTGCCGGTGACCCGCTGATCAGTAATGCCGAGGCTCACAGGGTGACTCAAACCCTCGAAGGCGGTGTCTGAAGAGTCACGCCCTCTGAGTACGAAGTGAATCCAGCGCTTTGCGAAGTAATAGCCGCCTATCCGTCTCTTTCCGAAGTAGAGCGCGTGATCGCTTCCTCGGTTGTGTTGGACGCGCACGCCAGAGGACTGGAGCCACTCTTCGATCTCATCCACAACGTTCTGTAGGAAAGGTGTGGCGGATCGACTCCTAATTCTGTCGTGAGGCCAGGTCTTGCCATCGTCGTCCTGCGACGCGACGTCGACATCAATCGCGACGACGCCCGCAGGCACCTCTGGTTCGCTCCTTTCGGGCGTCGCAGGAATCGAAGGACTGATTTGCGCGGGCGCTGGCCGATCGCTCATGGTTGGGCCAGGCCAAATCTTGACTGCGAGGTCCGCAAGTTGTTGGCTTCGTTCGAGGATCGTGGTCTCATCCCAGCGGTCCGGATGGTCGTTAACAATGTCTTTGTTTAAGAAAAGGACGGTGTGATCGCTCAGGGTTACCCGTTTCTCATCCCAGGGAGCGTTAGATAACTTTGGATTCAGTTTGTTTGTCACCAGAGTGAGGTTACCGATCGAGTGCTTTAGTGTTTCCCGATGCATCTCGGCCTCGACGGAGGCTTCTGCCGGGGGGAGGGGCCAATGCACCTTCCAGGCCTGAGGAAGCACGTGTTCAATGGTCAGGCCCCGGGGCCCGTGGGACTCCTCGACTGTTCCACCGGGACGCAAGGCGTCTTCCAGAGCCTCAAGCACCATCCGCAGTCGTCCGCGACCAACGATGCGATAGAGAGGGAGTGACAAGAGGGCCTCTCGAAGCTGTTGGTCCGAAGGCCATTCCTGGCTTTCTCCCCCCAGTTGAGAGAGAAAGTTGATAGCGACATCCCCTGCCTGTCCAGGATCCTTGAGGACACTCTCCAGCATGTTCATGAACACGATGTTGTAGTGCTTGGTCGTAAGCCGACAGAGCATCCGGCGGATCAGCCAACTCTCCACAGCGTGCATCAACCTGCTCTTCTGTTCAGGAGGCACTTCGGTTTCCGGCTGGCCCATGACGTACAGCAGGACCGGGGTAGCTGTTGCAGTCTCAGTTACCCGCAAACGGTAGAAGAACGTCTCCTCCGGGGTGTTCGAGGGGTAGGACTCGAAGCTTCGAAAGACCTTGGCGTGATGAGCAATGTCGCCAAGAACTTCTTCGGGGTTCCCTTGCTCGGCTGAGTATCGTTTGAACTGGGAGAAGAGTTCGTGGACGCCAAACTCAGTGCCACGTCGCATGGTGAGCCAGTGGAAGAAGAAGACGTCGAGGCGCGGTCGAAAGAGACGTCCCTGGGTGATCTCCTCTCGCCACCACTCTGAATCAAGTGATTTCCATCCGGTCTCGTACAGCTGCGCGATCTGCAGGTGATGCTCGGCCGCTTGCTGAAAAAGGGAGTTCTTGATCAGATCGGAGGCGAGTAGCGGAGTCCCCCGAGCATTGAGCGTTTCGAAAATCACCTGCGCGTTATCATCCGAGTCAAGATCAATAACAACAAGTCGCACTAGCGACCACAGCACCGTTCGGAGTGCATCGAGTCGAGAGGAAACAGAGGCGTGGTGGTCCTCGTCCAGCCATTCCCTCAGCGCTTCAGAGAAGTACTCGTGTGCCTCCCAGATTGACGTTCTCGTCACATCCGGGAGTCCCTCCTCCGAAAGTTCGTCCTTACCCATCGTCAGTCGGAATGCAAGCTGGTCGATGTTGGTGGGCCACACTTTGTACCGGTCGATAGGGCCCCTTACAAGATCGGGATCGTTGTCGGTCAGCTTGGCGAAGAGCTTGGCGCTCTCGTCGCCGTATTCGGCCGCCACATCGTGGGCAGCATCGAGGAACAACTGAAGTGTTGTCAGGCGTTGTTGTCCGTCGATAACTGTCCGCTGCTCGATCATGCCGGCGCCAGTGGGGAGCTGCTCGACGACGACAGCGCCAAGAAAGTGTGAGGCTGTGTGCTGCTCAGGGCCTCCGCGTTCAAGAGCATCTTCCGATGCGTTTACACGGGCGGCAATCAATCGCTCAATTACGAGGCGGAAGTCCTCCCACAGCGGCTGCCAATGCTCGTCCTTGTTCCAGACGTATGGACGCTGGAAGAGGGGCACGATGTAGCTGACGGGCTTGTTGAACAGGTTGATCAAGGAGAGCGTATCGGCCTTCAAATCACAACCTCCCGATCCAAAGTAAGGGCGCCATGGTGGTCTTCATTCAACTTAGCGTGTCAAAGCCATGCGTGCACGCGCGAGAAATGTGACGGGGATGCGCCAGACCCATCGGCTTCCCTAGTGACCTCTCCCTCTGGTCTCCGCGAGAGTGTCTGCTCGCATTAACGCTCGGGCAGGGGGGAGAGCAGCCCTTGGTCGATCAATCCTTGAAAGTAGCTGGAGACGCTCGCTGCGAGCGCGCGGTCTCGCACGAGCAGTCCCAATTCGATGTTGCGGTCTAGAGCAGCCTCAGTGAGGTTGGCCGAGGTTACGAATACAGCTTCGTCGTCTGTCACGATCGCCTTGGCGTGGAGAACACCGCTGGGAAAGTCCATATCAAGTGCCCTGGGGTCGTAGAAGACTCTAGGCCGCGACGATCCAGGCCAGTCAATCTTCCAAAAACGATCGGCGAACTTCCGAACCAGTTGGTCCGTAGCTGTGGTGTCGCCGCGTTTGCGAGGGACGTTCAGCAGCAAGGTAACGAGAAGTCCCGGCGTTGCATCCATGTGCTTGGCCAGAACCGCGAACGCTTTGGGGCCGTCAAAAAAGGCATAGGTGCTTGCCCAGACCGAGCGCTCCGCCGCGCTGAGCAGCTCCTCATAGACACGACGTGTATCCCTGGCGTGGAGCCCTGGTACCTCGGGACCAGACCACACGAGGTCTGGCTTCGGTGTTCGACCCATTGCACGCTCGACCGTGCGGATCCAGATGGCGGCGGCTGGACCGGCGATCCCCAGTTGCTCCAGTTCGAGCAAGAACTTGCGCACCGCGTCGCCCTCCCCTCGGATCCCCAGCACCGAATGCAGCGAAGCGTCGGAAGGAGGGGCCTCCAGAAGTCCAGACTCCAGGGCACTAGCGAGTCGCTGACGAACATTAGATGGGAGATCGAGCAGGGCATCCATTATGGGGACGCCTGGAAGAACGCAGCATCTGGAACGCCTAACACTGGCACGACAAGCGCTCGGTCGAGGTAGTCGTTGCGCATCTCGCACGAGGTCTCGGCTACCAGTGTGCAACCGTGGCATGCCGCGCCGTGTAACCAGCGCTCCTCCATGCTCTTGCCGGGCTCGTGCTCAGCGCAGATCGGGTCGTTGGAGCAAAGGGCGCTCATCCGTAGGGCTTGCCCAAGGTGATCTTCAACGTGCCGTGCCTGCTGAACAAGACCACCTAACGTGCCCTCCGCGTCGGGACTAGCCGTGTACAGGAGGATTCCGAAGCGCCCAGCTTCGCCATCCGCATAGACACGTTCGTCTATTGAGCTGGCCGGATAACCACAGCGCATGGCGAGCGACTGCATCAAGACATGCGAGAGCGTGTGCAGGAGCACGTACGGCCCGCCTGGGAACGGACGCTGGCTCTTTCGGTCCTTCATCCACTGCTGGTGTCCGTGGGCGAGAGCGTCGAGACGCTCCTTGACACCTGACTGGTCGAGCCAGTCCTTCACAGCGTCCGCGCGGAGCTGGACGAACACGCCTTCTCCTCTATTCTCCACTGCCGGGAACCACTGGGGCTCCAAAGCGATCTGTGCACGCTCCACGTCCGTCTCGTACTCGCCATTGATGTCTGGCGTCTCGGCCTCGAGGCGCGTGAAACCGACCAGGGCCAAGACCTCCCGCAAGCGGTGCAGCTGGATCACGGCCTCGATATCGTCAAAGCGCTTGGAATGGCGCCAGGCCTTTTCAGGGAGGCGGCGTGCGTGGAAGTTTGGGTCGACGGGCACGTCTTCGCCGAAGCCTTCCGGAACTGCAAGCAGGGCCTCCAGCTCCACCTGCTTGACAGGCCTTTCTTCCCCCGTGCCACCCTTTGCATCGCGAATGGCCGCAAGTACTTCCTTATCCTCGAACGAATGAAGTCTTTCAGCGATCCTTGGCTTCTTCTTCAGGAAGGCAAGATCAGAGGCGGTGTCGACGATCTGGAGATCGTCCCAAAGTTCTGCAACGGCTAGCTCGACGGCGTTTCCCCGGTCGGGAAGCGACAAGACGCTCACCACCTGGGAGAAGTACGCATTGGATGCCGTCCGGATCAGGAGACGGCTTGGCAGCTTGCAGTCTTCCTCCGAGTTCCGCCCGAGCCAGGGCCGCGAGCCGCGGCATGTACCGAGGGGATTCATCTCGATCAATGTGGCCTCGTACATGCTGCGAGGCTTTCCGCACTCGCAACGAACAACTAGATCGGCCAGATCGCCGCTCGTACCCCGCTCGTCGAGCCAAAGTTGCCGTCGACAGTTGTCCTCGAGGCCGTGCACGAAGCGCCACCAGTTGAGATCGTCCACATGGCCCTTGGGACAAGCCCGCACGAAGCGAGTGGCCACCACCTGCCGCCCGTCGAAGCGCCTCTTGTTATCGAGCGCCTTCCGGTGGACGAGGCGACGGGATCTCTCGCGCTCTTCGCCGCCACTGGCCTCTTGGACCACGAACCACTCCGGGAACTGCCATACGCCGATTCCCTTAGCGGTCTCCCGAGGATCATTCGTATCCGCGGGCGGAGCGAAGAGCCTGGGTGCCACCACGCCAGTCATGATCCGAAGCTTCCCTGCGAGGCGGGGCTCGAGGATCTCCTCCAAATCGCTGGTCTTCGGCCACGTCTCGAGGCCGCCGACGATCGCCGAGTGTCGGGGAAGGTCGATAAGCGCGCCAGGCCCGTAGGTGGTGATGACTTGGCCTTGCCGGACCTGCCCATGCGCCTTGCGTCTCATGCGCCGTCCTCGACCTGTATGCCGCTCAAGTCCTTCAGGAACAGGTTCACCTCGGGCTCTACATCCCGCAGCGACCGGTTGGCGCGAAACTTTCGGTGGTGCTCGGACTCAAAGTCCGTATCCAGCATCTCTCGAAGGAGGGGCTGAGGTCCCTTCAACTCGTACTTCTGGTACTGCATGTTGACCCCGGCGGCCTGGTAATCCTCGAAGATCTTGCGCCAGGAATCAAGGAGGTCGACCACTCGGTTCTGAACGCTGCGCAGACGATCCTCTTGTTCGGCGGCGTCCACGAAAGGCTGCTGACGTACGCGCTCGAGCAAGTCGTCGAGGAGCCGGCGCTCCAGTACAGCTCGGACATCTTCGATCCGTTCGACACCCTGGGGGGGCGTCAACTCCGGCTGTACATGACGGGCCAGCCCCACGAGCGCGCCGGCGAAACCCCGGTCCAGAGCGCGGGCCGAGAAAGGTGTGACGCTTCCTACTTCGACAGAGCGGTAGAAGGTCTCGTGGTAGTGGCGAAATCGTTCGTAATGGGAGCGGTCCCGTGGCTTGTGAACGTTGAGCAATGTTACGACGAGCCCCGGCCGGTCTTCGGTTCGTCCCACGCGGCTGGTGGCCTGGATGTATTCAGCGTGAGTCTTTGGCTGACCCAGGACGCCCATAAGACCAAGCCGAGGGATGTCGAGGCCGACCGAGATCATGTTGGTGGCGATGGCGCAGTCAACTCGCTGTTCGATCTCGTGAAACGGCGCTTCGAGTCGCCGACGCGCCTCGGCAACCTTGTCCGTGGATACGCGGGAGGTGAGCTCGAGTACTTCGGAAAAGGTCTTGCGGTCCTGGAAGAGTCCACGCTCCTCACCGACGCGCTTGCGTGCTCCATAGGCCTTTATCGTGTTCTGGATCTCCTCCTCCAGGATGCGTCGGGCCCCACCCAACTCCCGGAGACTGTTGAAGTAGCCGAGCACGGTCATGTACGGGTCGGCCGGGTTGTTGGTGTTCTTGTGTCCGCCGGCGTCCCTATACGCAAGTTCGGCCGCACCCATCAGCGCAAGCCACACCCTTCGCATCAGCACCTTCGGGTTCCGACCCTGAGAGGCGATCCCCAGGTAAAGACGGGCGGGAACGTTCGCAGCCGGTACCGTTAGCGCGAAGAACGAATCTCTTCGGTTCGGGCCGGGCGGCGGGAACACCTGGGTCAGTGGTCGCCCGAAGAGCGCTTGGATCTGGTCCTGCGCGCGCCGCACGGTGGCGGTTGAGGCGACGATCTTGGGCCCAACCGCACGGCCGTCGATCTGTCGCACGCACAGAGCCTCGATGGCCGCCTCGTAGAGACCGGCCATCGTCCCAAGGGGCCCGGAGATCAAGTGCAGCTCGTCCTGGATCACAAGATCAGGAGGCGGGAGCGGCGCCGCGAGCCGCGTGCCTTTGCCGGGATCCGCTGCTCCATAGAAGCCGGTCGAGTCATGTCGTTCCGCCCCACCTAGAAGCGCTCCGGCCTGCCCGACCCACGGCAGGGACGCGAACTTGTCAACGGTCGCGATAAGGAAGGCGGGCAGTCTCCGGTACAAGGGTTCGTCGACGGCGACGATGGGGAGCGGCCGATCCCGTGTGAAGTCGCATTCGAAGTTCGTGCAGACGATTCGCAACTCGCGCGGCTCGTCGTCATTTGGCAGGAGTGTGAAGGAGCCGGAGTCGAAGCGCGCGTCGCACCACGGGCAATTCTCGAGCGGGATCGGTGAGGGCTTGCCTTTTGGGTCCGCCTTGAACTGGCGCACCTTGATGCGTGCTGAATCCGAGCGACTGTCCCCCTTGCGACCCAGGATGTTCGGTGTCGCCGCCTTGCCTACCCAGAGTCCAATCTCGAAGGGCCACAAGCCGTAGCGCTCTGTATCTGCCTCGCGCTCAAGCTCCAGTGCGCACACAAGCCCGGCAGCACGCGCGAGTTGATCCAGAGTGAGCAGCCGTAGCGTGTACCGCATGATCACAGTCACGCCTGCGGCTGCGAGCCCATTCTCGCCGGGATGGCGCAACCTCCGTAGGACCATTGCGAAGGCCGCGAGACCGAGGTAGGCCTCCGTCTTGCCGCCCCCTGTCGGGAAGAAAAGAAGATCCACCGTCGAACGATGTGGGTCTCGAGGGTCGGAGAGGCCTGGCAGGTTCAGTAGCAGGAAAGCAAGCTGGAACGCGCGCCACCGCGGCTTTTCGATCCCGAGCCTTTTCCGCAGCGCTCGGGACACTGCGCGATTGGCAAGGCGGAAGGCATCGAGTGCATCCGAGTCTGCAATGAGAGCGTCGATGCCGCGCTCCATGCGGTCGGCGGCAATTCCCGCGGAGCGCAATAGTTCCTCCGCTGTGTCGCGCCGCTCTCCCTCGAGTTTCGCGATGTCGGTTCGCTTGGCATCGATCCAATCCCGATACAGGATCACAAGTGGTCGCATAGCTGACTCGGCGGCAGCGCCATCAGTAAGCCCACCCAGCGCCTCCATGGACAGCTCGACGCCCGGCACATCTACCGTCGCCGTCTTCTCGACCTCGGCGCTCGGGATCCAGGCCGTGCGCAAGAGATGGCAGACACCATCTACGACCTCCCACTCGGCTGAGACGCCATGGCCCGTCGCGTACTCGGGTGTGTCGGCGAAGTGGAGATCGGCCACCTGTTCATCCCAATCTGCGGCCTGCGCCCCCCGCAGGTCCGGCCGGGGTACGAAAGACGCCTCGCCGCGCACCTCAATCTCAGGTTGGAATGCGTAGGCGACGTCGGGGTCGGCGGTGTCCGGAGCTCGGTGGTTCACGAGGAAAACCGAGACCGACCGAGTTCCATCGGGTATCCGTTCCGCGAGATGCTCCCCCGAGATACGTCGTTCGACGACATGAAGCTGGAGGCCGCCTGATGCTGGCACATCGTGCACCTTCGGATCAGTAAGTCCTGCGAGAGGTACACGAACGCTCTCCTCACGCGGTTCTCGCTGCCAGACCGATACAGGCTCGTTTTCCCCGGCAACTTCTCTCGGTGCGTAGTCGCCCCAGCGCAACGTCACTGTCAGGGCGTCGGTTTGCTTCGGTACGAGGAAACTCAAGCCCATCGAGGAGGGGAAGAACCCTTTCTTCGCAGCCTTGCGCTCTTCATTGGACTCTTCGGCCAGACCTGCCGACTCCGGGACTAGGCCGAGGTCATCGTCTTCGTCTGCGTCGGAGCTTTGTTCAGGTGGTGTCCCCGAAGGAATAAGGAAGCCCGTCAGGTACCAGTTCGACGGGCGTACCCAGCCCGGAAGCTTTTCCCTGTTCAGTGCGTGTCCCACCCAGGGTCCCACCAGATCGAGCTTCAGGGCCTCGACTAGCTTTTCGCGCACTTCCAGAGAGTTGGTGGGGGGAGGCCTCTCAGTTTGCTCGGTCATGAGAAGAGGTCCTCCGTTTGGGGTCCAGGGACAGTGCGCTTCGCTTGCGTCTTGCCTTGTCTATTCTCAGCGGCCACGCCAGAGAGGTCTTCCTCACGGGCGCGCTCGGCGTTGAGCTCGAGGAGGCGACCGAGGACTTCGTCGCGGACCTTGTCGGGCCAACGGTAGCGCCAGGGCTTCTTCTTGTTGCCCCATTCCTCTTGTTCGACCTCATAGTCGAGGAGGAATTCACACTCCGTCGGGATCTCGGTCCATCCGTAGGCGTCGAGGAAAGCGCGGTCCATGGCTGCGTGTAGAGCTCGTAGGTTCTCAATGTCGTTGTTGCGCTCGTCGGGATCGTGAAAACGGTTGTAGGTCTGGGTCAGTCCCTCTCCGTTGTTAATCATGAGGTTGGCGCGGAACTCGTAGTACTCCCCCCCTACGGCTTCGAGCGAGGGGTCGGTAACCCAGTCCTCGGGGAAGGGAAAGGTCTCGAAGCAGTCGGACGGTGTGTAGCGGAGGTCGTCCTTCATAGAGGAGCCGAAGAAACGTGCCCAGACTTCGTGCGGGCGAGACTGCAGGGCGCAGAAGGCGGCTTGGGTATCGAAAGCGAACGCAACAATGGCTTCAGACGGAACGGCACTGCTCGGAAGTCTGCAAATCGAGAGCCAGTGAGTGTGACGGCCGACTGCAAGCATGGCGGAGCGACGAAGAATCCTCTCTATTAGGGCTTCGGCGCGATATGTGAACTGCCACCATTTCTCGCGAGCCTGCTTAGCACCAGACTGGGTAGTGAGCTTCATGCGCTCCGGACGCACGCCCTTGAGAAGCATTGCGTAGAGATTCGGGTATCTACGCTTTACCTCCTCCTCTGACAGATCATCCAGATCAATCACATACCGCTCGGGAACGAAATCCGGCGATGTGTTGATCTCTTTTGCGCCCCAAAACGGCTTTATGACCTCCGCCTGGATCGGATCTTTTCGCAACTCGGACACGAGCTCCAGTGGCCAGCGACCGTCGCCTCCTTGGCCTTCGAAGGTAAACCCTTCTCCAGAATGGATTATCCCTTTGCCGGCCAGGCCGGCATTCGCTGCTAGACGCAATGGCGGTTCATCAGGACCTGACTCGAAGAGGTAGGTGGAAATCCTAGATACGCGTGTGCCATTCAGGTAGCGCGCGCCAACACGATCTCCTTTGGAGACATGTATGACGCTCACAACAACAGCTGCTGTGCCCGGCCAGTTCAGCCTCTTGGTTGCGGAGTAGATAACGCCGCCTTCTCGATGAATCACGAGCAGTCCACTCGCATGGGTGTCCCCTTGGGCCGCGGTGTTGGTCGCAATCAGGCCGAATCCACCTGAAACACGAATCAGTTCCCACGCCCGTCGAAGGAAGTAAGCAATGAGATCAGTCTTGCCTGAGATCTGGCCCATGCTTTGCTTCAGGTACTCGAGATGGGGGGCCGGTGTAATCACACCTAGTTCTTTCGCCCCTAGGAACGGCGGGTTCCCCACGATCCCATCGAAGCCCGCGTTCTCTCGCTCAAACACCTCCGGGAACTCGATCTCCCAGTGGAATGGAGCCAGAGGCGGGTCGGCGTGTCTCCACGCCTCGAGCCATGGGCGGTATCGCTCGTGGTCGCCGGCAGTGACCGCATCGGCATACTTGATGCGCTTCGTCTCCCGGGCCTTCCGGCTCTCCCCCTCGAAGTACGCAGCGAGGACGAGGTCACCGAAGAGGCGTACCTTCCCAAGCTCCGAGCGCGCCTCGTCCCAGAGGTGACGGCGCTCCCAGTCCAAGGTGGTCTCGTCAGCGTCGCGGATGCGCTGGCGCAGCTCGGTGACTCTTGTCATATGGTCTTCCACACGCGTCGACTCCGTCCCGAACTGAAACTTTGGTGCATCTCCCGCCCAATGGAAGGCCTCGATCTGACTTCGCGATAGACCTATCAGTGAGTCTCCATGTCGCAGCGCGTGGTCCACGAAGGTAAGGGCATGGTCCTTCGCCAGCGTTACAAGCCACAATGACACCTTGGCGAGGTCTACTGCCACGGGGTTGCGGTCCACGCCGAAGAGACAGCGCTGGGCGACGAGCCGGCGCGCGAAGATAACCTCGTCCTCGTCAGGCGGGATAACTGGCGCCTTGTCATGTGCATGCCAAGCTTCAATCAGGGCGTCGCCCAGCTGGCGACAGGCTTCCACCAGAAAGGCGCCCGAGCCCATCGCTGGGTCGCAGATCTTTAGGTCGAGAATCTCATCCGGTCTCGGCGGCCTTTCATCGGCCCCTCGCAGGCGCGCGAGGATCGGTTCCAGCGTTGTGCGTACGATCGGTTCGGTAAGGGCACGTGGGGTGTAGTGCGAGCCCGAGCGGCGCCGTTCTTCGCTCGGCTGAAGAACCATAGCGCCTCGGGGTACAAGGTCCGGCGTGGCTGCCTGATCGATCACAGGCAATAAGGCCGAGTGCAGATCCTCGAGGGTCGTCGCCTCCTTGACCGACTTCTTGACTCTGTCGGGAAGCTTCCGGTCGGCGCTGTCCTTTAGCCATTTCTCGCGATTTCCTTGAGGCTCAGCGAGCAGGGCCTCAAGATCGACCGTTGTAGGAGCACCGTGGCTTTTGTGTGCCCTGACCGCAGCAGAGCGACCAGTCGCGGTTTCGAGGCGGAACCCCATCATTGTCTCGTAGACCGAACCGATTTGCTCAACGTCCAGCGCACGATAGGAGATCCGCTCACCGTCGAGTACGAGAAGGTTGTCGAGGGCGCGGTAGATCGTGCCATCGGGTACGAGGGGGGCCTCGATCCGTTCGTGGACCTGCCGCGCGCTACCGGGAGCCCGGCCTTCGAGGAAAGGAAAGCGGTCGGGATCGAAGAGCGCGCCGTGTCGCTGCGGCAGTCGCAGAACCTCCACCTCGGCGCCGTCGTGAATCATGCGAAACAGGACCAGGAGCTGAGCCCAGGCGCTGTAGCGCTGGTCCATCGTGTCGGGGAAGAGCGCGGCATCCTCACGTAGGCGCTCGTAGAGAGCGGCCAAAGAGTAGTGGCGTAGAAAGGTCTCGTCCTCGGGGAGCATGTCACGCTCCTCTGCGTAAAGCAGGAACACGAGCCGAAGGATGACGGTTAGGAGCGCGCGGTAGACCTCGTCGGGATGCTCTCCGAGTGGTTGGCGTAGGAGTTCGGCCCCCGACGCATCGTGCGCGGCCTGAAAGCCTCGCAAGAGCTCGTAGAGAGTGTGCAGCACTTGCTCAGCCAGGCGCTCGCTGACCTCGTTCTGGTACTTGCGGCTGTCCTCAAGTAGAGCAGCCAGACGCTGCCCACTCGGCATGGACAGGAGCCGCGCTTGGCTGAGGAGCAGGCGTAACGCGGTCGAAATTGGCCGGCCGGCAGTCTGCGCCATGTCTTTGACGCTGAAGTCGACCCAGCCCGAGCTCTCGCCGCGCGGCGCAGAGAGGAGTCGCAGTGCTCGCCCGTTGAAAAGAAGACCGGCCGGCACGCCGGTTTGGCGCAGCAGGCGCTCCATCCGGCCGTGGGCTGAGGCCTCCAGCTTGCCACGGCCGTGCACGACATCATCGAACTCCTCGTCAGGGTCGAGGATCAGAACGAGGAGTTGCCATGGAAACTGGCCGTCTTTGGCTTCCATCTCGCGCACGGCGAAGTCGGGCCGTAACGTCTCACCGTAGTCCGGGAGTGGCACCTCGAGCTCGGCCGGGATTGGGGATTCAGTTGTGCCTGCGTAGCCCTTTGGGGAGAAGGTCCACCCGAGGACTGCTTCCGCGAATGGGCGGAAGTCCGGGAGGTAGGGGACCGGACCCTCCTGAGCGTCGAACGTCCGCTCTTCGACACATCCATGTAGAAGCCGCTGCCCTTCAGCGTCGCGCCGATCGAGGATTGCGCCGACGCGGACGAGCGCCGGAGCCGACACGACTAGGCCCGTTGGTCGGATGAAACCGAGCCACTCAAGGTGCGCCAGGATCTCCGGGTCGAGTTTGGCCCGGGCCATCAGTTCGTCTCCGGCCAGAGGTAGACAAGCCCAACTGGTTCGATGCGCGTCGCGCGGACCTCGTAGAACTCCCTGACCCGCTGGGGCTCGCGCTCAAGATCGCGGTCGAATTGCTCGAGGCGATTTCCCCAGGACCGCATGTTGGCTTCGAGCTGTCGTCGCTCCTCCTCGTCGAAGTCCAGCGTGAGCTGCTTGAAATCGCCTTCGTGTCTGGCGAGCTCGTCCTGGACGCGCTGTCGCTGGCGCTCGAGGGTGTCGCGAAGGTCCTTCTCCTCGTGCTCGCCGCGCTCGCGAAGTTTGTCGATAGCCAGGCTCGCCATCTCCTGAGCTCGCGGCTCAAGTTGGGGCAGAAGCTCCGCTATATCGCGAGGAGCCGAGTCTAGGAGCCTTCGCTGGATGGCTTCACCGGGCCTCGGTTCCCCCGGTACGCCGAGAGAGCGCTCGAGCAGTTCGAGTGTCTTCAGTTCCGCGTCACGTGCGTAGGTCTGAAGCGGGTCCTTGCGCCGCGATGGTTCGATCCAACGTGCAGTGATTGGTACGAGCTCCTCATGCAGCCGCTCCGCGCCCTTGCCGTATAGGGAGAGGCGGCCTAACAGGATCACGCGCGGGATCGAGTCGGCTGTTTGTGCGAGGCAGGCGCGGGAGAGGTCATGGTGGATGAAACCCTGAGAACGGAAGCGGGCCAGGAGACGCTGGGCCACGCGTTGGTCTAGATGCAGATGAACGGTTTCCTCCGTGAGGACGCCAGCGTCCTCGAAAACTACTGGCCGGATGGGTGCCTCTCGCCGCCAGTCGGCGAGTTTTTGGTCCTGCTTACGAGGTGTTCTCAAGGTGTCTAGAGTTGCGGCCCAGGTCGCATCGGCCTGTGCGCGGCGATCCAGCGGTGGAAAGATCCACACGCGCCGACCTTCGTCGTCAGTGGTCTCATCGAGCGGATCGGCGCCAAGGATCTCCAGGGAACTTGAGAGGGCCTCTCGGAATGGCTCCGCCCGGAAGCCCGTCCAAGCGCGCGAGGTCTCCAGTAGATTCTGGCAGCGCTCGATCTGAGCCATCAGGTCATCCTGGCGGTCTCGCGCGGCTTCGAGCTCCTCCTCCGTAATGCGTTTCCTCTCAGCGTCGAGGTCCGCCTCCTCGATTCGGCGCGCGAGGCCCTCGGCGTCGCTGTGGCGGATGCCTTGCTCAAGCTGGCGCTCGATATCGTCATCGATCACTTTGGAGAGACTTCCGAGCTCTCGCTTGATGGTCTCCGTCTTTCGGATGAGGACTTCCAGCACTCGATCTTCGGCGCGCTGGGGCAACACGAAATAGTGGCAACGGACCTCAGGTGCTGGCTGGAGCTTGCGGTCGATCCGACCGTTGCGTTGCTCGATGCGCCCTGGATTCCAAGGCAGGTCAAAGTGAAACAGGTCGGCGCAGTGGGCCTGGAAGTTCAAACCCTCGCGGGCAGCGTCTGTTGCGAGCAGGATCCGTAGAGGGTCTTTCGCCGGGTCCGTATTGAACCTCCGCTGGATCTCCTTACGTCGGGCCCCGCTACTGAGGCCATCGATCACTTCGATGCGCTCCTCCGCGCGGTCGGTGGCCTCGATGGCCTGTTCCAGGATGGTCTTGATGTGGCGCTTCGTGCCCTCTCGGTTCTCGGTGAAAATCAGAACCCGACGGTTGTTCCATTCTGGGGGCGAGCCGGTTGGCTGCTTACCGAAGGGTGGAAGCTCGGGGCAGAGGTTCTCTCGGATCCAGTCGATTAGCCTTCTGGTTTTCGCTTCGGGCAGGTAGCGTGTCTCCTCAGCGATTTCCTGCATCTGGTCGAGCAGATCCTGCTCCCTCCGCCAGAGCGCCTCAGCTTTCGCATCCCGAGGCGATTCGACCTCGGCGCGAGCTGTAACCGCCCGAATTGAAGCCGCCTCGTCGGCCTCCTCCTGTTCGGGAGTCCACTCACCGCGCTCATCGTCAGCGTCGGGCGCGGTGGTGAACAGGTCAGCTTCCTGGCTGGAGGCTTTGGCAGCTTCGGCGGCAGCTGTCTGGCTCTTCTCCCACTGCCTCTCAGCAGTCGCTCGATGCACCCTCAGGCTGCGCGCAAACGCTTCGATGGAGGACAAGAGACGCTGCTGTAGACCGACCACGAGGAGCCCTGCGGCCGCCTGGACCCGGTTTGTCGTGCTTGCAAAGCGTTCCTCGCGCGCCTTGCGGTACTGGTCGAGGAGATCTGACAGGGAGAGTTCCGGTGCGTCATCCGGCAGCCCATCGATCACGATGCGGACGACCTTCCGTTCGGGGAACCCGCCTTGGACAGACCGGATGTCTTCTTTAAGGCGTCGCACCATCACTTCTTCGAGCGCCTTCTTACCCTGCACCTTTACTCCTCGCGTGAATCTGTAAGGGTCGAGGAGCTCGAGGAGGGTAGAGAAGCTATTCGAGTGGCCGTTATGCGGAGTCGCCGACAGGAAGAGGCGATGTTCGAAGCGACCGGCCAGGTCTCGAACGGCGCGAGTGAACTTCGTCTCGATGCCGTAGCGCCCGCCGCTTGCCGGGGCGGCGTGGTGTGCCTCGTCGAGGATGAGCAGGCTTCCGGGCAGGAGCGGGCCGAGCCACTCGCGCAAGGGGTCGGCGTAGGTCGGATCAGTCAGGAGGTTGTGTGAGACCAGAAAACGGCTGTGTGTGCGCCAGGGGTTGACGCCGAAACCACGCTCGCGCCGCATGCGGGTCAGGTAGGAACGGTCGAGGACCTCGAAAATAAGACCGAAGCGTTCCTCAAGCTCTGCCTTCCACTGCTCGAGGACCGATGGCGGCGTGGCAACGACGATGGTCTTCGCCTTCTTGCGCAGGAGAAGCTCACGAGCAATCAGCCCAGCCTCGATGGTCTTGCCGAGTCCGGTGTCGTCCGCGATGAATAGGTTGACCCGCGGAAGGCGAAGGGCCTTGCGCAGAGGTTCCATCTGGTAAGCGTCGATCTTGATGCCGGCACGGAACGGCGCCTGGAAGAGATTGGGATCAGTGGCGGTGACGCAGTTCCATCGCAGCGTGTGCAGGAAAGCCGCGAACCGATGCGGCGGGTCGAAGCCCTTGGAAGCGAGATCGCCCCAGCCCTCCTCCTCAAGGATCAAGCGATCAAGCTCGTAGTCCCAGAACAGATCGAGGGACTGACCTTGGGCGTCGTCGTCAGCGCACGAGAGCCGTACGAGGGGTGACTGCCCCGGCGTGCTCGGCTCGACGACTTCCTCAACAAGCCACCTACGCGAACGCACCTGCACCAGTTCGCCGGGTGTAGGTAGACGTTCGGGCAGCGTCCCTATGGTGCTCATGTCCGACCGGTTATGGAGGCGTCATCCAAGCGGGTCTGCTTTCTGTCGCTGAGATATTCCTCTGCTCAGCGGGTAGTCGTGACAATAGCCCAAGAGTGGCCTAAGACCGCAAGCCGCTCACTTGGAAGCTTGCGATGATCGGGGCGTGGTCGCTCGGCGAGTCGTCGGTGAACTCCATTGCGTAGCAGCTTGTCAGACGACCAATGCTCGTCAGGGCACGTGATGCGAACAGATAGTCATCTTGGTAGGGGATGTGCGATCGGCTCAGCTGCCGCGACCGGTACGTCCATGTGTGAGTGCAGTTATCTCCGAGGCGGCACTGGCAGCCTTTGAGAGGGCCAGGCGGGCGCATCTCTGCCAAGCAGTCCACGAGTCCGTAGGCCTTGAGGCGCGCCAGCACTACATCGCTCCTGTCGGGGTCCGCTCGTCGTGGGCGACCAGCAAGGATGTTCAGGTCTCCACCTAGCACGAGCAGCCGCCCATACTCCTCGTGGTCGAAGATCGGTGATAGCTCCGATAGGGATCGGTGTACGGAAGCGTCGGACCTCTCGTCCATCAGTCCGTAGAGGGAAACGGCGGTAACCGCAACACCAGCGACCTGGACGCGTACAGCTGTCCATGTCCCCGGTCGTGACGGGCCGAAGGGGAGGGGTTTCCTGTAGTAGCGGTCCTTCCGCGCATCCTCGACTGGGTCCATGGAGTGGGGAGACCGCACGGCGGTAGACCACTCTTTCTTGAGACACCGGGGGCCCGGACAACGGCAGTCAAGGCCTTTAGTGCTCCAGTGGCCAAGTGCATTGACACCGCCGTCGGGAGGTTTGGGAGCCTCACACAGCAGAGCAATATCCGCGTCAGCAAGCTCGCTGGAGTCTGCAAGGACGCCCCAGTTCTCAGGCTTGTGTTCCATGTTCCACACCGCAACCTTCATCCCAGCTCCCTTCGGGCCGTTCAAACTTGAACGGTAGACTTCTCCGAATGTGGTTGATGACGACTGTCGGGTTCTTCAGCATCGTGCGCAAGCCGGGGGAGACCGACCTGACGGTGCGCGCCCGCGTTCGAGGAGATCTAGAGGCGTTAGAAAGGGGTTTCCTTCCCACCATGGGCCCCATACGTGCCCCTGGTGGGACTGACTACCAGTATCGCGCCAGCGTCTCTCCGGAGAGCTTGGGCATTGCCATCGCGAAAATGACTGAATCCATCGACTACTCGAACTTCAAAGCCGAGGTGGCCGCGCAGCAGGGAAGCGATCGTGCCCATGTGTACGACGAGATTTGGGGACTCCTTCACAGGCTGACGTCAGAGGCTCGCGATTGACTTCGAAGGAGCTCCACTATGGGGGAGTGGTCTTCGACACCGAAGGTCGGGTTCTTCTCCGCGAGCCCTCCGGACACTACGGTGGCTACGTCTGGACGTTTCCCAAGGGCGGGCCCGAAGGCAGTGAGATGCCGGAGGAAACCGCTCTGCGAGAGACGCTGGAGGAGATAAGTCGGCAAGTCGGACGATGAAACCGCGAACGTGCGATGGGCCACACGGGAGGAGGCTCGCAAGCTGATTCGCATGACGAAGACGCCGACGGGCGTTAGACGAGACCTGGATGTGCTCGAGGCAGCGCTCGCGTTGCGGCGAGATACCTGACGGCCTTGCAGACGCTGATAGAGAACCTGAGGGCGTTCAACCGAAGAGAGAGATTCTTTGTGGTTGGCTGGGCGCTCGATAATCCTCTCTTCAAGCTGGGCGACTCCTTTCGAGAGCAACTGGAAAAAGATAGGGGAGTTCAGGTTCCTGCGGTTGCTTTCTGTGCGATGGATTTTCCGCTCGATTGGATCATCGGGTGTCTGTGGCTGACTAAAGGAGAGCAGGTAAGTTACTCAATGCTGGTGACGGGCGATGTCAACAAGAGTAACGACGATGTAGATCTTCTGATTGCATACCAGGAGCGGGACAAGACTCAGCTCCTGATGATTGAAGCTAAGGGGGTGACTGGCTGGAAGAACAAGCAGCTTCGAAAAAAGGCCGAGAGACTGGGGCAGATCTTCGGAACTCGCGACGTCGCCCACAAGTGGCCAACCGTTGAACCTCACTTTGTTCTTGCGTCACCTAAGATGCCCGCCAACATCGATGTTTCGGGGTGGCCACTGTGGATGAAATTGGGCGACCATCCGCGTTCGTGGCTCAAACTTGTCCTACCAGACGAACTTCGAAAGATTGTTCGTTGCGATGAGGATGGAAAGAAGAACGCGGAGGGAGCGTTCTGGAAAATCGTGTGAGCAGGATGTTTTCTTACTGGCTCTTACTCGGTTCGCAGGCTACGAAGGCACCGCTACTCACGTCGTCTGCCGAAACAGGGCGCCACTCCGTCTTGTGGATTTGCCCTCCAAGGATGTCCTCGTACTCCCGGACATTGCTACCCTCCGGGAAACGCTGACCGTCGGACCCGGGGATCGACGCGCCGCAACGAACGCAATGTTGATCCTCCCCCTCGACGGGCCCGGTCGTGTGGTACTCACCAAGTTCCTCTGACATAAGCACAGTGAGAATATTGCATTGCTATGAACTCGTGCTGTCTGAGTCGAGTGTTTCTCTCGCTTGTCTCACGTGTGAGATCACAACCTCGTGTACAGGATCTCCTCTGCAGCCCTCGAGTAGCCGCTCCCAATCCGGGTCTTGTTCACGCCACGCGGCAGCGGCAATAAGCTCTGCGCGGAAGGGAGCTGGACACAACTCCCACATTCGAGAAGCAAGCGCGCGGTCGCCTCCACCCGCCATTGCAAGGAGATTCAGCGCTGACACCCTGACGAACCAGCCGGATTCTTCGTCAGATGCCACCTTCTCCAGGTGAGCCAAAAGTGGATTGCCGAGCGGAAGACATTTCGCCAGCACCTTATGAAGCCAAACCTCCTGCCATTCGTGCCTGAATGCCGGGCTAAGGAGGAATCGCCTGACGGTTCTCCTCACCTGCTGCGGGTGTTCGCTCGCAATTGCGCCCAGGTAATGCGCGAGTTCCTCCGTCTCGTCTGGAAGGCGATAAAAGAGACGCTCCACGTGCTCCAGAGGGACGAGAGACTCTCCCGCTCTGAGGAGGGCCAACGCACGGACGAACCGCACGTGGAATGCCTCCCGCCGCAGGGAGTTGTCTGTCCAGGGAGCTTTCTCCATCGTGTCGAGAAACAGTTGTTCGGCAACCTCGACAACGTTGGGTTCCAGTAGGGGCTTCATTTCTTCCACGATGTCTGCGATGGATACCTCGCCAGCGTACAAACCCCACAACATGTCATCCGTCAAGAGCCCCTCGAGCTGTTCCAGCTGCTCTGCTTCTTCCACGGTGGTCTCCAGGGCGCTGATTCTTGCCTCATGCATGCGCTGTTGTAATTCATCTCGGGCAGCATCCGAGTCTTTGATCTGTTTCTGGTATGTCTCCAGGCGGAGTACCCGCGTTTTTGATCCGTTGAGTGATAGACCCAGCTCACGCACGCTGGACTCGAGTACGGCGATCGCCTCTCTCCCCGCGTCGAAAGAGTCCACTGCAATTCGTACGTCGTCTCCGTAACGGAAATAGGCGTAACCACTGCGGAGCATCTCTCGATCGACGGGATCAAAGTAGATGGTCGCGAGTGCGTCTGAAGCTCGTGTGCCCTGTGGCAGTCCTCGAGGAGAACGAGAGAACTCGCCCAGCAATTGTCCGATCGCTACCGCGGATAAGCGATCTCCGGTGACTTCAATGAGTCGCTGCACCAGGACATCGTGCTGGATGGTCTCGTAATAGCCGAACACATCTGCGCGCACAACGTGCGAGCTCTCTCCCGTTAGAGGAGCTTGTTCGAACTCGCGCCACGGACGTCTGGGGCCGATCGCGCGGTGGGCGTAAACAACCTCCCTCGAGAGGAGGTGTCTCTCGATCCGCTCGCTTAGCCGGGAAACCACCGCCTCATAGACGGTCCGGTCTTCAAGGGTCAGAACCGCAGCCGGTCGAGTCGTGTACCCGGGTTTGGGTACGGAGAGAATGTACGAGGGACTCGCTGAGTAACTCCCTCCGGCAAGTCGGTACCGTAGGGACTCATGAAACCGCTGTGCGACTTCGCCACCGACTCCCTCGTCAGGGCGCTGTGGCAGAAGATCACTTCCTCGGGACGCAACAGCCAAAGCGGCTTCGAGATCAAGCTCGGAAGCCAGGTCGCTAAGACTCATCGGGGCAGGTTATTCATTCGACGGTGGCTCTGTAAGCGATCCTCTTGGACGACCGGAGCCACACCGCTATCGGGCCTTGGAAGTAGCATCTGTCGATTATGAAAGACCAGTACTTCGGCGACGCTCGCGACTACTTCAAGTACCACCTGCTTGAAGAGCTGATGGGCAATGTGCAGGGCCTGCAGCGCTTGCTGTGCTTGTGGATGCTGACGCCCCCCGACGAGTCGCGCGAAGGAAATGTGAGGTTCGTTGAGAATTCAGAACTCCCAACTCTCACAGCATTCTTGCGCGGTCATCTGGACGCCGAGGACCGTCGCGTACGCCACATGCGGGACTACTTCGGGGGTCAGGGTCTCGAGTACATCCCTTGGGGTGACGAGCCGCCCTATTTTCCCGCGGGGAAGCGCTATGACTATTTCGGCACTATCCGAGACGATCACCTGCGCCATGCTCTGGTGTTCTTCGACCCGGATGTTGGGTTGCACGATGCACCTACGAAGAAACACCTGTCCTTCGATGAGCTGGCCGGTGTCTACGATCGACTGGACGATGAGTCCGTCGCGGTCGTCTTCCAGTATTGGGTGCGGCAAAAGGGTTTCTGGAATACGAGGGCGGGGGAGATCGCAACCCGTCTGGCAAGTCCGGTCGCCTACATCACTGAACCTAGTGTGGCCTTCTACGTGATTCCAAAGTCCCCCGCACGAATCAATCCGATCGAGCAATCCCTCGAACGGGTGGCCTTGGGCCATGCGTCCCGAACCGTTGGTCTGGTAGGCAGATGGTAGGAATAGACTCTCGCGGACAATTAGGTCGAATCAGAGCGGTGGATAGCTCTCGTCCGGTCTCCTACGATTTCCGCACCCTCACCCTCAGACTTCGGATTCGGCCATTACTGTTTGGCCGAGCAAGTCAGGCGACCAGTCACGGAAAGCCTCTTCCCTGACGGCATACCCAACGCGAACTCCAGAATCATTAGTCCGCTCACCCAAGTAGATTCCTATCAAAGGCCAAGTTTCTTGATTCACTCGTTTTAGCAGTGGGCTTCCCGAACAGCCGCCGCCAGCTTGGTCGCTCAGTTCAAAGAATTGCGATCCCTTGATTAGAGGCAGGCTGGTATCGCTGAGTCTGCGACGGATGTATCCCTCGGAATAGACGAGATCGGGACGCGCGGCGGCGTGGCCTTCGCGAACGACCTCGTGGAGAACGTCCTCGGGGTAACCCCACGACATGTACCTTGCGCTTTGCCCCTCCCAAGTGCCACCTAGACGACAGATTGAACCGAAGTCCCGACCTTCGAGCTTGATTAGAGCAACGTCTTCGGTCGGATGAACAGCCAAGTCCGTCAGATCATGCGCGCGCCACTTTCCATCCTGCACGAACATCCCAGCTGAGATTTCATTAGCTTGGAGGTTCAGCACATGCGTGGCAGTCAGTGCAAACCCGCGACGGCCGATTAGGAAGCCGGTACCCAGCAACCGTTCGAATCTGCGCTCACCTGGCCCGCTCTGGGTGACCGCAGCAATAGGGAAGACGTAGTCGCGAATGAAGTCCGACTGCTGGTTCGGCTCGTCCGTCACCTGAAACTCATCGCTTCACCGCATACGCCTGGTTGTCAGGGAGCGAGTGCACGTGCGGTCAGGTGTTCGTGCTCATTCCCATGCAGGGTCAAGCTGCCGGTGGCGGGACTGGCGCTTTCCTCGCGGGTCACGGCTTTCGGTTCGAAGCCGAGCTTGCGGAGCTCTCGTTCCATGAACGGCCAGCTGCCCATGTTCTCGGGCTCCTCCTGGGCCCAGACCACCTCGGCGTCCTTCCACTTCCCGAGGGCGCCCTGTAGCTCCTCCGCCGGGAACGGGTAGGGCTGCTCGACTCGCACCAGTGCCATCGGCTTGTCCTCGCGCGCCTTGGCCAGGTCCCAGTAGAACTTGCCCTGGCTCAGCAC
>CAZKFH010000007.1:0-55722 GCA_964551945.1 uncultured Actinomycetes bacterium
TCAACCGTCCACCAGCTCGCGCCTCCGAAGGAATCGGTCGTGTCGACTCGCCACGCCAGCGCGCCTCCGGTGTTCAGGGGCGCCATGCCCATCTCGCTGATCGGCTGCGTCCAGTCGGCGTCCGGGTTGGGCGTGGTGGGCAGCCACTCCGTTACTCCCTCCCCACCGGCCAATTGCGTGAGGATCTTGTTGGAGGCGAACGTGTAGTGGAGCCCGTCGAGGCTGTAGTACCAGACATCCTTCGCCGGCCAGCCGCCTCGGATGACCGTGATGTAGGGGACCGTCTGGCCACCGATCGTGAGGGGTCCGGGGATCGTGCTGATCCACTCGCGATCGTAGAACGGCGTGTGGAGCGGGGTGTACATGTACGACCAGGTTTTCGTCGCTCCGTCCATCTTGAATGCGAGGACGCGATCGCCGGTGTACGGGTCCCAGGTGATGCCGACGATGTCGCCACCGGGCGCGTTCACGATCGTGCCCTCGGGCCCGAGCAGCGGCTCGGCCGGCCTCACCTGCTGCCACGTGACGCCCTGGTTGTCGGAGAAGTTGATGTAGGCCCCGCCGTAGTCCAGGAGCCGTCCGGTCGACGTGGCTCCCAGGTGGTTCTCGCAGCAGTTGCCCGTGCCGCGGACCACCCGCCACGTCGTCGTGCCGATCTGCGTGCCCGTCGCGTCGTCCGTGCGGTACGGGCGCAGGGTCTTGGTGAACGAGACGGCCTGGATCGTCGCGGGAAGGCCCGGTGCCATGTCGTGATCCTGGATCGCGGGCGCGTCCTCCGTCCCATCTGGGAAGCTCCAGTCGAGCTGCGGGTTGGGTGCGCGCACGACGCTCCCCAGGTCTCCGAGCCCGCGCGGATCTCCCGCGATCAGGCCGAGGCTGCCCAGCCCGGCGAGAGTCGCGACCGCAACGAGGAGTGCGATCGTCCGCATCCTCATGTGCTCAGCTCAGCAGCTCGGAAGGGGCCAGAGGCAGCGAGACTTCCGAGGTGTGATCGGGCTCGCCAATATCGGGTCGCCGCTGGACTGCTTGACGAAGATGGGGTTGCCGACCGGCTTCGCTCCTCCGAGAGGGTTCTTGAGGGTCGTGTCGGTGCCGACGACGAACAGATCACCGTTGAGATCGAAGTTGATCGTGAAGAAGTCGCCGAGCCGCCGATCCCCACCCTCGAAGTCCGGGTTCGCGTTGCAGTTCGTCCCGGAGAGGCAGATCTTGCCGAGGTGGATCGGTCGTTGCGACGCGTTCACAACGGTGAACTGCGGCGGGACGAACTTCGTCGAGCCATCGGAGCAGGTCACGTTCGTGCCGTATGCGTTGTGCGTGTATGCGACGAACATGTAGAACTCGTTGGGCTTCCCGGCGAGGTTCTGGTACCAGGTCACCGCTACCCGGCCGTCGTCACCCGCCGCCAGCCACGGCCACAACGCATCGCCGGGCGGGATGGGGATGTCGATCAGCTTGCTTCCCTCGAGGTCGGTCTCGTTCGTGTCGCCCGTGGCCCGCTCGTAATAGGTGAAGGTGACCTTCCCGCTGGCCGACGTGTCGTTCGCACCACTGTAGCCACCGGCCGCAGCTTGGTAGACGTTCCCGGCTCGGTCGACCCCGATCGAGTCGAAGAAGTCGACGGTGGGCCCGAGCGGGCCGAGGTCCTTCGTCTCCCAGCTCTGGCCGTCATTTGCGGAGATGGCGAATCGGCCCGCGCCAACGGGTCCGATGAGACCCTGCGTCGGATTGAGCGGGTCAACGTACGCCTTGCTCGTGATGGGCGGTGAAGGCAGCGGGGTAAACGCGAGTCCCCCGTTCGTAGACCGCCAGAAGGTCTTCGGCAGGTTGACGTACAGGTAGACCTCGTCCGCCTCCTGGCCGGTCAGCCAGGGGCGGTCGCCACTGGCCGCGAGAGGAGTCCCGAAGGGGAACGACTGGCCGTCGTCCGTGCTGGAGAACACTGCTACGTTCGCCAGATCGATCTCGGTGTCGTAGATGCGACCACCGGCGTCGATGGTGAGATCGGGGTCGGAGAAACCGGTGGAGGTAACGGTGTGGGGTCCCTCACGCTGACCGTGGAGGCCGATGTACTCCCAGGTCTCGCCGCCGTCAACCGAGCGCCAGTGGAGTGTCTGGTTCGTGTACCCCACCAGGAAGTCGCGGGACCCCGCGGCTGCATTCGGGTTCTTGTAGATGTGGGTCGTGCCCGCGTGGGCCCCGACGATGATGGATCCGTCCTGAGCGACGACGCTAACCGGCTCGCCACCCGCTCGCTGGCGATCGATGAAGAGAGGGTCGTCGAACGCGAGTTCGGGAGCTTTCACGATCGGGCAGACCGGCGGGTCGGCGATGGCCGAGATGGCGGGGAATGCGCCGACAACGATCGCGGCGGCAAGCAGGGCGCGAAGCTTCAAGGGGCTCCTCCTTCGGGATGACGGCTCCAGGGGAAGAACTTCGCCATCCGGCCATGAATGTCCTGCCTGGGCCTGTGGGCGATTCGGGCGGATCTGCCGTGTCCTGAGGCGGGTCTATACTGGCCGCGGTGACCGTGCTAGGCGGGGAGTTAGCGGTGCCCTGCACCCGCAATCCGCTCTAGCGGGGCCGAACATCCGCCCGAGGTCCGGACGGTCTGGAGCTGCTCCGGCTCGGTGGTGATGAAGGTCGGGTCCCGCGCGACGTCGAGCCGCGAACCCCGTCAGACCCGGAAGGGAGCAGCGGTAAACGGTCCTCGGCGGGTGCCGCGGGGGCGCCTGACCGGAGCCATCGGGCTGGCACGCGCCCGGGTCGCCTGGCTCGAAGGCGGACCGCACGGTCACTCTTAGGCTGCCGAGCACTTCCCTAGAAAGGACGGGAGGCCATCCCCCCGGAGGAGTACCGGTCCCTGTACCGCAAGTACCGGCCCCAGGCGCCCGATCAGGTGCTGGGCCAGGATCACGTCGTCCGCGGGCTGGCCGGCGCCGTCCGCGAGGGCCGTCTCGCGCACGCGTTCCTGTTCTCGGGCCCTCGGGGCACCGGCAAGACCTCCTCGGCTCGGATCCTCGCGAAGATGGTCAACTGCGAGAAGGGTCCCACCGCGGAGCCGTGCGGCATCTGCGGTCAGTGCAAGCGGATCGAGAACGGGAGCCATCTCGACGTCTGGGAGATTGACGCCGCGAGCCACGGGAGCGTCGACAGCGCCCGGGAGCTCCGTGAGCGAGCTCCCACGGCCCCGGCCGAGGGCCGGGAGAAGGTCTACATCATCGATGAGGCTCAGCGGCTGTCTCGAGAGGCCTTCGACGCGCTGCTGAAGCTTCTGGAGGAGCCTCCGCCCGGCGTCCGATTCGTGCTGGCTACTACCGAGCCTCACAAGATGCCCGCGACGATCGTCGGGCGTTGCCAGAGGTTCGAGTTTCGTCGCGTGCCGGCGGACGTGATCGCCGCGCACCTCGGCAAGGTGGCTGTCGCCGAGAACATCGAGCTTCACCCCGACGCGGCGGACGCGATCGCGCGCCAATCGGACGGGGCGGTGCGTGATGCCCTCTCCTTACTGGAGCAGGCCGCTGTGCTGGGTGGGGGCAAAGTGGGCGTCGACGAGGTCTCGCGGCTGATCGGCACGCCCGACCTGGATGTCCACTTCGCGCTCGCGGACTCGGTGGCCGTCGGGGATGGGCGGGAGGTATTCGGCATCGTCCACGGGCTGGTGGAGGCGGGCCACGACCTCCGTCACGCCACGACCCAGATCACCACGCATTTCCGGAACCTCCTGCTGGCGCTCTCCGCGCCGGAGGACGTCGAGATCGTCGACATCCCCGCGGAGGCGCACCCTCGACTCCTTGCGCAATCGGGGAAGTTTTCTCCTGCGGAGCTCAACCGGATCCTGTCCCTGCTGCTCCAGGCCCAGACGGACATGCGCTGGACCACCTCGCCACGCCTGACACTGGAGCTCGCGCTGATCCGTGCCGCGCTTCCCGAGACGGACCCTCAGCCCGCCGCCCTGATCTCCCGCATCCAACGTCTCGAGCGGCTCTCCGGCATCGGCCAGTCGCCAGAGCCTTCGGCAGAATCTCCTGCACCTGGTGGGGCCTCGGCGCCCGCTGCGGGCTCCTCCGTCGCCGACGACCCTTCGACTTCCAAGACGTCACCGGCCGCCGAGAGTCGCCCATCCGCGGACGCTGAGTCCCCTGCCGAAGCGCGCCAGTCTCCCGATCCTTCGGTGACCATCGAGTCCGTTGCCGATGATTCTTCGTCAAGCCCTCCGGACTCCAAGGCTGAAGCCGTCCCCGAGGACCCACCCAAGGCCGTTCCGTCGCCGGGCGCGGTCGATACGGAGATGCTGCGGCGGAGCTGGCGAGACGTGCTCGAGCAGCTCAAGGCAAGGCGCCACATGCAGCTCCAAGCGACGGCCGAGCTCGCCACCGTCGGCTCCTACGACGGCGCGACGCTGGAGCTGGTCCTCCCGCCGGGGAAAGACTTCGCGGCGCGAAAGGTCGAGGAGAAGTCCCTCCAGCTCATTGCCGTCCTGGAGGAGCTGTTCGGGATCCGCCCGAAGATCACGTGCACGGTGCGCCAAGGAATGGCGCTGGAGCCGGACGCGGAGGAGCCACCGGCCACGGCCGAAGATGCCGAGGCCCTGCTCAAGGCCCAGTTCGGTGCCGAGGTCGTCGAGGAGCAGTCGTAGGTGTACGAGGGCCCGATCCAGGACCTGGTCGACGAGCTGAACCGCCTTCCGGGCATCGGCCCGAAGTCCGCGCAACGTCTCGCGTTCCACATCGTCAAGTCGGCGGGCGAGGACGCCGGGCGGCTCGCAGACGCGATCGTGCAGGCGAAGGAGCGGATCCGCTTCTGCCGCGAATGCTTCGGCGTCTCCGAGGGCGAGCTCTGCAAGCTCTGCGCCGATCCGTCGCGAGATGCGGACACGATCTGTGTGGTGGAGGAGCCCAAGGACGTCTCGGTGCTCGAGCGAAGCGGGGGGATCCACGGTCGCTACCACGTCCTGGGCGGCGCGATCTCACCGATGCAGGGGATCGGGCCCGACGATCTTCGCGTGCGCGAGCTCATCGATCGCACGCAGCGCAATGGCGTCACCGAGGTGATCCTGGCGATGAACCCGAACCTCGAGGGGAACGCAACGGCGATGTACGTTGCCGGCCTGCTGAAGCCTCTCGGGGTACGCGTGACCCGGCTCGCGAGCGGGCTCCCGGTCGGCGGCGATCTCGAGTACGCGGACGAGGTCACGCTCGGCCAAGCCCTCGAGGGCCGTCGCGACATGTAGCCTCGAAGCGTGTCGATCATCGTTCAGAAGTACGGAGGGACCTCCGTCGCAGATGCCGAGCGCATCCGGGCGGTCTCCGAGCGCGTTCTGAGGGCCAAGAAGGACGGCCACGACGTGGTCGTGGTGGTCTCGGCGATGGGCGCGAGCACGGACGAGCTCCTCGCCATGGCCCACGAGCTCACCCCGATCCCCAACGCTCGCGAGCTCGACCTCCTCCTGACTGCCGGTGAGCGGATCGCCATGTCGCTCCTGGCGATCGCCATCAACGCAAGCGGGGTGGCCGCGGTCTCCTACACGGGCTCGCAGGCGGGGATCATCACGGACACCCGCCATGGCAAGGCGAAGATCATCGACATCCGCCCGGGCCGCATCAGCGAGGCCCTCGAGCGGGGGGCCGTCGTCATCGTCGCCGGCTTCCAGGGCGTCTCGACCGCCTACGACGTGACCACGCTCGGTCGGGGTGGCTCGGACACGACGGCGGTCGCGCTTGCTGCGGCGCTCGGCGCCGAGGTCTGCGAGATCTACACGGACGTCAACGGGGTGTTCACGGCCGACCCTCGCATCGTTCCCGACGCTCGTCAGCTGCACGCCGTGTCGTACGAGGAGATGTTGGAGATGGCGGCGGCGGGCGCTCGCGTCCTTCAACTCCGAGCCGTGGAGTACGCTCGGAACGCGGGCGTGACGCTGCATGTTCGCACCTCGTTCGGACAGGACGAGGGGACCTGGATCGGAGAGGCGGACGAACGGATGGAGCAAGCGATCATCTCGGGCGTCGTTCACGACGTGAGCGAGGCGAAGATCACGCTGGAGGAGGTGCCGGACCGCCCCGGCATCGCGGCGTCCGTGTTCCGCGCGGTCGCCGAGGAGGCCATCAACGTCGACACGATCGTGCAGAACGTCTCCAAGGATGGCTCGACGGACATCTCCTTCACCGTCCCGAAGTCCGACCTCGCGCACTCCTCCCAGGTCATGCAGGGCGTGGTGAAGGAGGTCGGCGCCGCCCGATTCACGACCGACGAGGGGATCGCGAAGGTCTCGCTCGTCGGCGCCGGCATGAAGACACACCCGGGCGTTGCCGCAGACATGTTCTCCGCGCTCGCCGAGGCCGATATCAACATCGAGATGATCTCGACGTCCCCGATCCGGATCTCCTGCGTGATTCGGGCGGACGATGTCGAGGGAGCCGTGCGAGCGCTGCACGCGAAGTTCGCCCTGTCCGACGAGACCGTCGTCCGGGAGCACTGACGTGCTCGTCTGTCCGAGCTGCCGGAGCGAGAACCAGGAGGATGCTGGCGTCTGCCGGCACTGCGGGACCTCGCTGGAGGCCGTCGGGAGCCCGCTGCGGCGACTCGATCGCTCCACGGAGACGGGGTCCGAATCTCAGCTCGAGCTCTGGCAACCGCGGAGTCCGAGCGCGCTGCCGCTCATCATCGGAGTGCTGGTCGTCGGGCTCGGGCTGCTCGGGTGGGGCCTGTTCTCTACGCTCAAGCCGAACCCGTGCACCGGGAAGTACCCAAGCGCTCTGTTCCCCTACTGCGCCGACATCCCGGAGGGATGGGTCGGCGGGCTGCGTGCCGTGGGCGACACGTACGAGGATCGGTTCGAGCCGCAGGAGCTGGACGGGACCGCCCAGGCCACCATCCGGGTCTCGTCGCTGATCGATCCGACCGTGGGAACCCCGCAGTACGTGCAGCAGTATCGGACCAGCCAGGAGGCGACCGGGCGCCAGCTCAGTGAGATCGACTCCGTGATGCTCGATGGGGAGCAAGCGCTGGCATGGACCTACACCATCCCGACGGAGCCTCCGGAGAGCTCCTTGCGCATCCGCGAGGTCATCCTGGTCAGAGGAGAGGGAGCCTGGCGGATCCAGCTCGTCGCCACGGACGAGGCATACGAGAACGCCCGCCTCCAGTTCGAGACGCTGCTCGTGTCGTGGAGCTGGAAAGCATGAAGGTCGCGATCCTCGGAGCGAGCGGTGTCGTCGGCCGCGAGATGCTGCGCACGCTCGAGCGCCGGAGCTTCCCGGTGGACGAGCTCGTTCCGCTGGCCTCCGAGCGGTCCGAAGGAGTCCGTTTGCCGTTCGCCGGCGACGAGGTGACGGTTCAGGCCGTCGGCGACAAGGCGTTTGAGGGAGTCGACGTGGCCTTGTTCTCGCCGGGCGCGACGGTATCCCGCCAATGGGCCCCGCGCGCGGTCGAGGCCGGCGCGGTGGTCGTGGACAACTCCTCCGCGTTCCGGATGGACTTCGAGGTGCCGCTCGTCATCCCCGAGATCAATGGCGACGAGATCCAGCGGCACAAGGGGATCATCGCGAACCCGAACTGCACGGCCATCACCGCGCTGATGGCGGTCGCTCCGCTCCGCGCGCTCGCCGGTCTGGACCGCCTGGTCATCTCCTCGTACCAGTCGGTATCCGGCATGGGCGCCCGAGGCGTCGACGAGCTCATCGAGCAGGTCGAGAAGCTGTCCGGCCGTGAGCGCGAGCTCCTGGCGCCGGACGCCGAGTCCCTTCCGAGCGGAGACATCTTCGGGAAGACGATCGCGTACAACGTGCTTCCGCGTGGCGGCTCGTTCGATCCGGACGGCTGGACGACCGAGGAGACGAAGCTCGTGGCGGAGAGCAAGAAGATCCTGGCGCTCCCGAAGCTGGACGTCGCCGCGACCGTCGTTCGAGTGCCCGTCTTCACGGGGCATTCGGTCTCGATCCTCGCCGAGTTCTCCGATGAGGTGTCGCCGGACGACGCACGCAGGGCGCTCCGCTCCGCCGAGGGCGTCGAAGTGGTCGACGATCCGTACACCGACCGGTTCCCGACACCGCTCGATGCGGCGGGACGAGATGAGGTCCTGGTCGGCAGGATCCGTCAGGCAGACCGGCCGACTGCGCTGCTGCTATTCGCCTGTGGCGACAACCTGCGCAAGGGTGCGGCCCTCAACGCCGTACAGATCGCCGAGCGCCTGAAGCCGTAGGCGTCGGCTCCGGGCTCGGCGGCGGAGGCTCGACCTTCGGGCCCTCGCAATCGATCTTCTTCTCCGCCTCGCAAACATCGGTGCCGGGCCCGCCGTCGGCCCGATCCTTTTCCCCGCCGCCACCGATCAGGGTGTCGTTGCCCTCGTCTCCGGCGAGCAGGTCCATCGACCCCGGGCCACCGAGCAGGCGGTCGTTCCCCTCGTCACCTCGGAGCGAGTCCTGCGCGCCTCCGCCGCTCGCGACGTCGTCACCGCCGCCGCCGGCGAACGAGTCGATCCCCGCGCCCCCGCGGAACACGTTGGCGTCCTTGTCTCCGACGACGCTGTCCGAGCCTGCGCCGCCGATGACGTTCTCGACCGACATCGTGATCGTGTCGCCCTCGCCCTGTCCCGCGCGCAACGTCGGGTCGCCGTCGTCGCCCTCGTCCTTGTCGATCTCGGCGATGATCGGGCCAGTGCGGTCCGCGTACGAGACCGTGTCCGTGTCCGGCCCGCCGTCGAGCAGGTCGCGTGCGCGCCCGCCGTCGAGCGTGTCGTCACCCGTCCCGCCGTGAAGCTGGTCGTTGCCGTCCTCCCCACAGATCAGGTCGTCGCCCGCGCCTGCCTCGATGACGTCGTTCCCGCCGCCCGCGGCGATCACATCGTCGCCGTCCGTACCGATGAGCTCGTCCTTGCCGTTCGTTCCAGTGATCGTGGCCTTCTTCCCCAAGCACTCCGTCGGCGCCGCCGAAACGGGTACGGCGAGCGCGAGCAGGACCGCGGCAATCAACGCGTGCTTCATCGTGAGATCTCCCTTCGACTCGTGAGCCATGCGCCCACCAGAACCAGCCCGATCCCCCCGAGCGCGAGCCCGTCAACGGTCTCGCTCCGGAGCGTCACGCCGAGGATCAGGGCGACGACCGGAACGAAATAGATCGCGACTGCGCCGCGCGTGGCACCGGCGCGGCCGATCAGCGTTGCCATCGCGATGAACGCGAGTCCCGTGCCGAATAGCCCGAGCGCCGCGTTCGCGGCCAGCCCCGGCGCGGTCGGGCTCGAATCCCCCAGCGCCAGCAGCCCGAACGGCAGCACGACGAGCAGCGCCACGAGCTGTGCCCGGAACACGACGGGCAGCGCGCCGTAGCGCTGCTGCAGGGGGACGGCGATGTTAGCTGCAAGCCCGTAGAGAACGGTTGCGAGGAGCGCGAGTGCCGCGCCGAGCGCCGTCTCGGGAACGCGTGCGGCGGGGAGGAAGATCAGCACCACACCGGCGAAGCCGACGATCAGGCCGCCGATCTGTCGCGCGGCGGGGGGACGGCGCAGCAGCAGTGCCGCGAACGTCGCGGCGAACAGAGGCATCGCGCCGTTGATCATCCCCGCGGTCGAGGTGGCGACGCCGAGGTCGAGGGCGATCGGGAACAGCAGGAGCGGGATGGCCATCCAGACGATGCCGAGCACCATGATCCGAGGAAGGTCCTCGCGATCGACCCGTGACCGACTCCGTCGGACGAGGCCGATCGCCAGGGCACCCGTCGCGATCCTGATCAGAGCGATGAGCGCGGGGCGCATGGAGTCGAGCGCGACGTCCATGAGCAGGAACGAGGAGCCCCACATCGCGGCGATCGCAGCCAGGAGGCTCCACTCGGAGGTCCCGAACGCCTCGGAACGTGTGCCGCTCGAGGTGGTCAGTACGGAGGCGCGGCTCACGGAGCGTCAGCCTACCAAAGCGGTTCTGGAGTCAGTCCTGTGGGGTGCAGCCGCGCGCTACCTTCAGCTGCCCGTAGAAGATCGTCGTGAGCTCGTGTTGCTCCAGGACGAAGTCGAGCTCGTTGCCTGTTCTCGCCACGACCGCGACCATCCAGTCGTCCTTCGCCACTCCAAGCGAGCGGGCGAGGCCACGCCAACAGTGGACGGCGCCCGACCAGGCGTTGTCACCGACGAGTCTCTCGAGCCTTGGAGGGGTGGGACGGAGCCCCCCCGGCTCGAGAGCAGTAGCGAGCACCCCGACGAACTCGAGCGCTGGTCCGGTTGGGAGCCCTTCGATCTCTCCTTCCAGCTCCTCCTCTGCCTCCACCACTCCCGGAGGGGCGCCGGCCTCGCCTTCCTCCTCCTCGGATGGGATCACGCGTGCAAGTGAGAGCACCCGCACGAATTCCTTCTTGGTGATCTGGTTCCCGACGACACGCATGCGGTCGCACGGGAACTGGTCGTTCCACGTTAACGTCCATTCGGAGCCCTGGCCCGAAAGCTGGCCGCCGCCAAGGGTGGCGAGCGGGAGTTGGGTCACCTTCGGCAGGTCTGCTCCGGCATCGGTGCTGACGCCGAAGTAAAAGGCGACCTCTTCTCCCGCCGGGCCGCGATAGGCATATCGGTATCCGCTCCGGGTCTCCCCCTCGATCCTCTCGGTGGCGATCGGTTCGTAGTCCGCCGGTTCGACCGGCCGCGCGTTGCAGGCGGGGAGGCTGCCGTCGGCACCCAGGTCGGCCGCGCCGCATCCGGCAGATACCACGGTGATCAGCGCGAGCGCGGCGAGACGTCTCACGGGGTCACGGGCCGAACGGGCACACGCAGGGAATCTTGCCGCACTTCGGGCATCCGTTTTGATAGCGGGCCGCCGCCCTCTCCAGGTCCACGCCCGACTGGTTCGCGAGGGAGGCAAGCCACGCGAGCACGTCGCCGAACTCCTCGTCTCGAGCCGTGGCGTCGTCGTGTCGAAGGGTCCGCGCGAGCTCGCCGACCTCCTCGACGAGCCTGCGGAAGGATGCGTCAGACCCCCGGAGCTCGTCACGCTCGAGGTACGTGCGCCGCATCAGGTCCTGGAACTCCGCGAGCCGCACCGCGATCTCTCCTCTTGTCTGGTCGGGACGGCGGGATTTGAACCCGCGACCTCCACGTCCCGAACGTGGCGCGCTGCCAAGCTGCGCTACGTCCCGATGCGCTCAGGATAGCGGGTCGCGCGCGGCTCAGGCGACGAGGATGAGGCGAGAGGTCCCGCCACCCGGAGAAGCGTCATGCGGTGGCGGGACCTTCCTGTCGTCAGATCGCGGCGGGCCGTCGGCGGAGGTACACGATCCCCAGAACGAGTCCCACGCCGCCGAGGATCGCCATCGCGGGCCACGCCGAGGCACCCGGCTCCGGGATCACGACGCTCCCGAGTCCGGCGTCGATCGGGGACGGCTGGCCGCCCGAGACGTTCATCGCCAGGTCGTACGTGAGGTCGCTCGCTTCCTCGCGCAGCGTCAGGTAGCTGAACCACACGTCGGAGGCCGGCAGCCAGTGCATGCCACGGTCGCCGCGGAGATCCGCGAGCAGGGAGGGGGAAGCCTGCTCGTCGCGAAGGAGCTGCATGCCGTCGCTGACCACGCCCGTGTCCGACCCAACCGGGCCGGGCAGAAGCTCGGGCCGGGTCGGCGTCAGGAGGAAGACGTCGGCCTCGATGATCGCGTCGCCGGTCTGGCCGAGCGACAGGATGCGGAGGGGGACCCACGGGTCGTCGGTCGGGATCGACAGGTGGATGGAGGTGCCCTCACCGATCTGCAGGCCGCGCCGCGCCGCCTCGGTGGCGTCGAACTTCGCCGCCATGAAGATCGGGCTGCGGTTCGCGTAGAAGTCCAGGACCCCGGGGGAGTCGGGCGGCAGGTCGAACCCGTTGTCCTTCGCCCATTCGCCCACGGCGAACCCGCCACCGCGCAGGATCGTGACGTCGAGCGCGCCGATCTGCTTCTCGATCAGGACTTCGGCAGAGCGCTGCGCCGAGTCGGCGACAGCGCCCGACTCCGCCGCGAGCGCCACGGGAGGCTGCACCTCGATCGCGAGGCGGTCGAGCGTCCAGTCGCCGCCCTTGCGCACCTTCGTCGGGACGCCCGGGAGGGGGACGATCGAGCCGAACTCGCCCTTTGCCCCGGCGAACTCGAACTGCGTCACGTAGTGCTCCACACCGTCGTGGTAGGCCGCGAGCGTCGATGTCTTCACGAGGCCTACCGCGCCGTTGGGTGCGATCAGCCCGCCGCACGCCCACGCGGGCGCGGCGATCGCGACGAGCATTGTCGTTGCCAGCCCGAGAATGGTCCTTCGCATCGGACACCTCCTTGCCGCCCCTGATGGACGAGTCTTCGGTTCGACGGGTTGGGGTGGCGGAGGGTTCCCTCAGGCGGGCACGTCGGCCCAACGTTCTCGGAGGTACGGCTTCAGCTCGACGGCGGCATCGACCATGGACTCGATCAGGAGCTCGGCCCGGGCGGCCGGCGCGTCCTTGGTCTCCTCGACGAACGTGGCGGTGCGAGCGAAGTACAGCGGGATCAGCGAGTCGAGCAGCTCTCGTTGGTCCTCCGCGCCCGCGGCGAACGCGCCGAGGTAGTCGTAGAGCAGGGTGATCCAGCTTCGCTCGTCGGGCTCGCCTCGCTGTGCCGCATGCAAAGCGTTGGAGCTCAGCACCCGCTTCCACACGGGCTCCCACTGATCGCGGCCGTCCTCGAATGCCGCGCGCAGGATGTCGACCGAGACGTTGATCGGCTCGGCCATCGCCTCCGAGAGGAAGCCGAACGTCGGGGGCGTGACGACGCCGTCGACCCGGTCCCACTCCGTGTGATGCCGCCCCGCCAGGCCGAACAACGTGCCGACAACCTGGCGGAACATCGGGCCGAGATCGGCGCCGGGTTCCTTCGGGTCGTGCACCTTGGCCCCGAGGAAGGTCTGGCAGACTCGCCGGCCCTGCACCAGCGCCGACGTCGTCATCCACACGTCCACGCCGAACCGACAGACGTCCTCCTCCCATTCGGCGTCCGCGTATCCGGTCGCGACATCGCCCGAGACACAGAAGTCGCCGCCGATCGGCTGGCGGATCCGGAGCCCGTAGAGGGCGGCCGTCAGCGGGTACGCGACGGCATTCGTGATGGTTCCGTCGTGCTTATGGCGCACGTAGAGCGGGGCGACGAACTCGTAGCCGTGGTGCACGACGGGGCTGAGGAGACGGTCGATCCAGTACGGGGTGAGGCTGCGTAGGTCGGCGTCCATGACCGCGCAGGCACGCGCGTTCAGCAGCTTGGCAACCTCGAAGACCGCACGGAGCGCGCTGCCCTTGCCGGGCGGGCCTCCGTACTCGAAGACCACCTTCTCGGGCTCCGGTGTGTCCGGAGGAACGAGCAAGGACTCCGCGCGAGCGCCGACGCGAGCGACCGCGGCGGAGTCGCGGGTCCCGTCGTGGGAGCCCCCGTCGGAGACGCACACCACGGCGCGCAGGTCGGGGAAGAGCTTCCGTAGGCCGACCTCGGCCGCGATTGTGACACCGCCGACGGTCTCGGCGTTGTTGAAGGAGGGGATGCCGACCACGATGTCGGCGGAGCCGATCTCCTCGATGCGCTGGCGAGCGTGTGCGGGGAGGGGGTCGTCGCTCGCAGAAGGTGTGGGCACGAACATGGGTAGGATACCCGCGCCCGAGCCACCGATATGAGGATCTCTCAAGTAGCTCCACCATGGGTCGCCGTCCCGCCAAGCGGGTACGGCGGGATCGAGTGGGTCGTGTCCCTGCTGGCCGACGGGCTCACCGAGCGAGGACACGACGTCACGCTGTTCGCGACGGGCGACTCGCGCACGAAGGCCAATCTCGAGTACGTCTTCGAGCAGGCACCCGGGCCGAATTACATCAACTCGATCTGGCACGACACCGTGCACCAGCTCTTCGCCCACCAGGACACCTCTCGTTTCGACCTGATCCACCAGCACATGTACTGGTCCGGCCTGCTCGCGGCGCAGGCGACGAGCGTCCCGGTCGTGCACACGCTGCACCGCGACTTCACCCCGGAGATGCGGGCGATCTACGAGCTGGTCGCGGACCGCATGTGGTTCGTGGCGATCAGCGAGAACCAGCGCAAGCTGATGCCGGAGCTCCGGTATGCGGGCGTCGTGCACAACGGCATCGACCTGAGCCTCTATCCGTTACGTGAGGAGAAGGAGGATTTCCTCCTCTTCCTCGGGCGCACGAACCCCGACAAGGGACCGGTGCGAGCGATCAAGGCGGCGAGGGCCGCGGGCCTGCCCCTGGTGATGGCGGTCAAGGTCGCGGAGCGGGTCGAGCGCGAGCACTGGGAGCAGGATGTGAAGCCGATCCTGCCGGACGGCACGGTCGTGCTGTCAGAGATCCCGCACGAACAGAAGGTGGATCTCTTGGGCAGAGCTCGAGCCGTCCTGTTTCCGATCGACTGGGAAGAGCCCTTCGGTCTCGTGATGACGGAGGCGATGGCGTGCGGGACGCCGGTGATCGCGACGCCGAGAGGTGCCGTGCCGGAGGTGGTGGTTGACGGGGAGACCGGATTCATCGTCCCCGTGGACGACTACCCGGACGCGGCGGCGACGGCGCTACAGCGCGTGGGCGAGATCGACCCGATAGCGTGCCGCAGACATGTCGAAGAACACTTCTCTGCGGCGGCGATGGTGAGCGGCTACGAGAATGTGTTCGAGCGCATCCTGGCCTCGACGTGAGCGACGACCTCGCGTAGGTCGGTGACCCGGTAGCTCGACAGACACGAACAGACGACGTAATCCGTGTGCCTGCGGAACGGGATGTGCTCACCCTCGAGCGTAACGACGTCGTGGGACGTCACGTCGACGACGACGTCCGACGAACAGGACGCGCAGCGCAGAGGCGAAGCGTTCTCCATAACGGCACAATTGTAGGGATTGTCCGACCCCCTGAAAAGTCCCCCATTCGGGCTACGAGTCCACGGTCAGGCGGGGGCACGCAGTTGGAGCAGGGTCGCCTCCGGCCGGCACAGGAACCGAAAGGGTGCGTATTTGCTGGTGCCCATGCCCGGGGAGATGTGGAGGTAGGTACCGCCGAAGCGCATCAGCCCGCTGGCCAGGCGGGTCGGGAAGGAGGAGTTCGTCACGAGGGCGCCGGCGAGAGGCAGTCGGACCTGACCGCCGTGGGTGTGCCCGGCCACGATCAGGTCGTACCCGAGCGCCGCGAGCTCGGGGGCCGGATCCGGCGAGTGGACGACCGCGAGGCCGAATGCCTCCGGGTCCATGCGGGTCGCCACCCGGATGTCGGCCCGGTGGATGTGTGGGTCGTCGAGCCCCACGATCTCCATGCGGAGGCCGTTCGAGGCTTGCTTGAGCGTGCGGTTCTTGAGATGGACCCAGCCGTCGCCTTCGAGCAGACGGACGAGGTCGGCGGACCGGCCCGATCGGCGGGCGTGCCCCTTGTGGCGAACGCTCTGACGGAAGTAGCGGAACCAGTTCAGTCGCCGCGGCACGTAGAGGTCGTTGGAGCCGAGGACGAACAGGGATGCGAGGCGCCCGCGGGAAGCGCGGAGCGCCTCCACGGTGAACTCGACCGCTTCCGGCTCTCCGACGATGTCCCCGGTGACGATCGCGATATCCGCCTTCGGGAGCGACGCGATGAAGCGGGAGGCGCGCTCGTCGTCGTGCAGCATGTGCAGGTCCGACAGGTGCAGGACGCTGAGCGACGAGGTGCCCGCCGGTAGGATGTCGAGACGGTACCGTCCAACGCGGTACCAGCGTCGCTCGACGAAGACACCGTAGGCGATCGCAAGGGCACCGAGAGCGACGACCGAAAGAGCGATCCAGAGGAGCACGGGGGCGAGTGTAATGGGGGAGATCGCGGATACCCTGTCCACGCAGATCAAGGAAGCGATGAAGTCCGGCGACAAGACGCGGCTCGGAACCGTGCGCATGCTCTCGGCCTCGGTGAAGAACCGGGAGGTCGAGCTCGGGCACGAGCTCACCCAGGAAGAGTTCGTCGAGGTCGTGGGCCGAGAGGTGAAGCGCCGGAAGGAGGCGGCCGAGGCCTACAAGAACGCGACCCGGCCCGAGCTGGAGGAGCGCGAGCGCGCCGAGCAGATCATCCTGGAGGCCTACATGCCCGAGCAGCTCTCAGAAGACGAGGTCAGGCGGATCGTCGAGGAGGCCATCACGGCCACGGGTGCCTCGGATCAGAAGGAGATCGGCAAGGTGATGGCACATGTGATGTTGAGCCACAAGGGCCAGGTCGACGGCGCGACCGTCAGCCGGATCGCGCGCGAGCGGCTCGGCTAGTCCTTACTTGTTCTTTCCATCCTCCGGGGACGGCGACGGCGACGGGGGGCCGGGCTCCTCAGGCGGGCCGGGCGCATAGCGGCCGACGATGATCGCCACCGGATAGCTCTCCGCCAGCTTCGCGCCGGCACCGGGGGCCTGGGAGAGAACCTTCCCGGCTTCCCGACGGATCGATGTCTCCTGGTACGCCACCTCAACCTGGAACCCCTCCGAACGCAGGCGAGCCGCGGCGACACGTTGCGGCAACCCCACCACGTTCGGGACTTTCACCGTGGGGATCTTCCCGTTGCTTACGCGGATCGTGACCGGGCTGCCGGCCGTTGCCGTCGAGCCGCCGGGCGGGTCCTGTCCCACGACCTGGTTGATGGGATCCGCGGAGGGCACGGTCTCGAGCGTCGGCGTGAAGTGTGCCTTGACCAGAACCTCCGTCGCCTGCTGCTTCGTCATCCCAACCACGTCGGGCACGCGCGCGGTCTCGGGCTGGGGGACCGGCGGCAAGGGCTGGGCCGGCAGGCCCTCCATGGCGACGAGCATGAAGTCGTGCCAGATCGGGGCGGCGACCGTTCCGCCGTACGCGCCGGGCATCGCGATACGAGCGGAGGGATGGCCGACCCACGTCGCGGCACAGATCTGCCGCGTGCACCCCGAGAACCACACGTCGGCCGAGTCGTTCGTCGTCCCCGTCTTGCCGAAGACCGGCCACCGGCCGAGGTTGGCGGCCGTGCCGGTCCCTTGCGTGACGACGAGCTCCAGCATGCCGGCGACACGGTCGGCGACGTCCTTGCTGATGGCCTGCTCGCACTGGCCCTTCTTCTGGCGCAGCAGCACTTTCCCGCTGGGCGTGCTCACCTTCGTGATGACGAACGGCTGGCAGTGCACGCCCTCATTCGCGAGCGTCGCGAACGCGTTGGCCATCTCGAGCGGCGTGACCTCCTCCACCCCGAGCGTGATCGTGCAGAAGGGGTCGAGGGGACTCTCTATGCCCATCCGGTGTGCGGCCTCGACGATCTTCGGCGGCGTCACCTCGATCGCGAGGTTCACGAAGTACGCATTGATCGACTGTGCGGTGGCCGTCAGCATGTCGACGTAGCCGCTTCCGCCGCCGTCCCCAGCGTTCACCGCCGGGTAGTTCGCCGGGCCGTACGGCGTGCAGTCCACGATCTGCCCGCTGTTCGCCTTGTACACCTTGCCGATCGGGATGCCGCTCTCGAGCGCGGCGACGAGCGTGAACGGCTTGAACGCTGAGCCAGACTGCCGCCCGGTCCCGCCCTGGCCCGTCGCGAGGTTGACCTGTGACTGACGGAAGTCGGTCCCGCTGACGAGCGCGAGCACGGCGCCGGTCTCCGCGTCCACCGCGCCGATCGCGCTGGTCGGTCCCTTGTCGTCGATCCCGAACTTGCTGCGCACGATCTGCTCGCCGCGGCGCTGCAGGTCGGGCCGGAGCGTCGTGTGGATATCCAACCCACCCTGGAAGAGCGTCTTGATGCGCGCTTCCTTCGTCTTGCCGAAGCGCGGATCGTTCAGGATCTGGCGCTTCAGGTGCTCGACGAAGAACGGGAAGCGTGCCTGCTCGTTCCCGATCTCGGTGATGTGCACGCCGAGCGGTGCGGCGAGCGCTCCCGTCGCCTGCTCCGGGGTGATCTTCCCCGCTTGCTGCATCCGCGTGATCACGACGTTGCGGCGGTTGAGCGCGGCTTCCTTGTCGTTGACGGGGGAGTACGTCTCGGGTGAAGAGATCAGGCCGGCGAGCATCGCGGCCTCGGGGAGGGTGAGCTTGTGCGGCTTCGCTCCGAAGTAGTACTCGGCCGCGGTGCCGATCCCGTACACGCCGCGCCCGAAGTAGACCTCGTTGAGGTACAGCTCCAGGATCTGGTCCTTCGAGTACACCTCTTCCAGCCGCATCGCCACGCGGGCCTCCTGGATCTTGCGGACGAGCGTCTGCTCGGTGCCGATCGCGCTGAACACGTTGCGCGCGAGCTGCTGCGTGATCGTGGACGCGCCCTGCTCGATGTCACCGGTGCGAACGTTCGCGACGAGCGCGCGCACGATGCCCAGCACGTCGAGACCGGGGTGCTCGTAGAAGCGGTCGTCCTCGATCGCGAGCACGGCGTCGATCGTGACCTGGTTGACCTGGTTCAGGCGGATGATCTTGCGGTTCTCGTCGAGATACAGGGTCGAGAGCACGGAGCCGTCGGCGGCGAAGATCGTGGAGCGCTCGGGGATCCGCGGGAATGCCAGGTCCACATCGGCGCCGATCTCCTCGAACTCGTCGGAGAACGTGCCGATCGCCTGCCCCGCTGCTCCGACGGACGGGAGCAGCGCCAGCGCGAAGATGGCCGCGCCGAGTCCCATGACGAGGAGGAGAAGGACCAGCCGGATCGGTCGTGCCATCGGAAGCAAGGATAGCTTCGCGCTGTGGCTAGAATCCCCCCGAAGTGAAACGCTTCGCGCTCGCCCGCCTCGGCGCGGCGACGCTCCTCTTCGGGCTCGCGCTCAGCGGGCCCGCCCTCTCCCAGGAGAGCCACGTGGTGGACATCGTGGAGCTCGAGGGCGTGATCGACCCCACGACGGCCGGCTACCTGGAGTCGAAGCTCGACGCGGCCGCCGACGACGGGTCGGAGGTCGTCGTGATCCAGCTCGACACGCCCGGTGGCCTCGACATCTCGATGCGCGACATGGTCCAGCGGATCCTCCGCTCGCCGGTGCCCGTCGTGGTGTGGGTCGGTCCCCCCGGAGCGCGTGCAGCCTCCGCCGGTGTCTTCCTCGTCTACGCCTCTCATGTGGCCGCCATGGCGCCCGGGACGAACCTCGGCGCGGCGCACCCGGTCGACCTCGGGGGCGAGCTGGCCGACGACTCGGAGACCAAGGCGGTGGAGGACGCTGCGGCGCTGTTGCGGGAGCTGGCGACGGAACGGGGCAGGAGCGTCGAGTTCGCCGACGCGGCCGTTCGGGACAGCGTCGCGCTCGGAGCGGAGGAGGCATTCGAGCAGGGCGTCATCGACATGGACCCCGAGACCACCCATTCGATCTCCGCGCTCCTGGGCTCGTTGCACGGCCGCCAGGTCGAGACGGCGTCGGGCCCGACGACGCTGGCGACGAGCGGCGACGACGTGACGATCCGCTTCCACGAGCCGGGCCTGCTGACCAGGATCCTGCACGCGATCACGGACCCGACCCTCGCGTACCTGTTGCTGATCCTCGGGTTCTGGGCGCTCGTGTTCGAGCTGAGCCAGCCCGGTATCGGCGTCGCGGGTGCGACCGGTGTCGTGTCGATGGTCCTCGCGTTCTACGCGCTCGCCGTGCTCCCCGTGAGCCTCGCGGGTCTGCTGCTCGTGATCCTCGGGCTCGTGTTCTTCACGATCGACGTGTTCACGGCAGGGCTCGGTGTCTTTACCGTGGGTGGCACCATCGCGCTGCTCGCGGGATCGGTCCTGCTGTTCGGCGGCGTCGCGCCCGCGATCGAGGTCTCACCGTGGGTCATCGGGATGGTGGTCGTCGGGAGCGTGCTGTTCTTCGGCTTCGCGATGACCGTAGCGATGCGCGCTCGAAAGCGGGTCGCGCTCACGGGATCCGAGGGGATGGTGGGGCTCGGTGGAGAGGCGCGCTCGGACTTGGCGCCGGAGGGGCAGGCCTGGGTGAAGGGTGCGCTGTGGCGAGCCCGGGCCCTGAACGGACCGATCGAGTCGGGGAAGCGCATCCGCGTTCGCCGGATCGACGGGTTGATGCTGATCGTGCAAGAGGAGCAGGAAGAGAAGGAGGGGGAGTAGATGCAAACGCTGATCATCCTTGGCGTGGCGGGGTTCCTGTTGTTGATCTTCGTGCTGAACGCTATCCGGATCGTGCAGGAGTACGAGCGGGGCGTGATCTTCCGTCTGGGGCGGGTCCTGGCATCTCCGAAGGGACCGGGCCTGTTCTTCATCATCCCGTTCATCGACCGGATGCAGAAGGTGAACCTGCAGACGGTGACGATGAACGTTCCGCCGCAAGACATCATCACGCGTGACAACGTGACCGTCCGTGTCGACGCGGTCATCTACTTCCACGTCGTCGATCCCGTGCGAGCCACGATCGAGATCCAGAACTACCTGCTGGGCACCTCGCAGATCGCGCAGACCACGCTGCGCTCGATCCTCGGCAAAGCCGAGCTGGACGAGCTCCTTTCCCGGCGGGAGGAGCTGAACGATCAGCTGCAGATCGTTATCGACGAGCTCACGGAGCCGTGGGGCGTGAAGGTCACCCACGTCGAGATCAAGGACGTCGACCTGCCCGAGACGATGCAGCGGGCCATGGCTCGGCAGGCCGAGGCCGAGCGGAACCGCCGCGCCAAGGTGATCAACGCCGAGGGTGAGTTCCAGGCATCACAGAAGCTCGGGGAAGCAGCGGATGTGATCTCACAGCACCCGATCGCGTTCCAGCTCCGGCTCCTCCAGACCATGACGGAGGTCGCGGCCGAGAAGAACTCGACGCTCGTGCTGCCGATCCCCGTTGAGCTTTTCAGGCCGTTCATCGAGGCGATGGATCAGGTGGGACCCGGCAAGAAGAGATAGCTGCCGCCTCCCGGTTCGCCGGCGACACCCGGGGAGTGACCGTGAGTCACTGGTCAGCCCATTTGAGGGTCGAGATGACCGAATTACGGCTTTTCCAGGTCTTTACAAATGCACAAGCCCACTGATACCGTGAATGGCCCTTCCGGCGGTGGACCCGCGAGGAACCCCGCAGCAGGGCGCGACGTAGTAGGTGGTAGGAGGAGGCGAAGAGTCGAGTGGCCGAAGAGATGATGTACTACGACTGGGACATCGGCTGGCAGTACGACTCGGCCTGTCGCGGTGAGGACTCCGACCTCTTCTTCGCCCCGAACTACTTCGAGCGCAAGGAAGAGAAGGACGCTCGCGAGGCCAAGGCCAAGGCGATCTGCGCTCGGTGCCCGGTCCTCGATGAGTGCCTCGACTACGCGCTTCGCAACCGCGAGCCCCACGGCATCTGGGGCGGCCTGAACGAGGTCGAGCGCAAGGCGATGATCCGCGAGCGCGAGCGCTCTGCTCGCCGCGCGGGCTGAAACCCTGAGCGCAGAAGCCCGTCTCGCCGAGCTTGGCGTCGAGCTTCCCGTGGCGACCCCCCCGGTTGCCTCCTATATCCCCGTAGTCGTCTCGCGAGGTCTCGCGTTCGTCGCCGGACAGGTCCCCATCGAGGGCGGAAAGCCCTTGGTGACGGGACGGCTCGGCGACGAGATCACCACGGACGACGGGGCCGGTTGGGCCCGCCGATGCGCGCTGCAGATCCTCTCGGTGCTCCGGGCCGAGCTGGGCTCGCTCGATCGCGTGACCAGGATCGTGAAGGTGGGCGTGTTCGTTGCCTGCACCGAGGACTTCACCGAGCAGCCGAAGGTCGCGAACGGCGCCAGCGACCTGCTCGGGGAGGTGTTCGGCGACGCGGGCAAGCACGCCCGTGCCGCGGTCGGCGTGTCATCCTTGCCCCTCGGCGTGCCCGTCGAGGTCGACCTGATCGCCGAAGTCTCGGACTGATTCTGCGCAGGATCAGGTCAGCACGGTGAAGTTGTCACAGGAGTCCGCGTCCCCGGAGTTGAACCCCGTCCGGCTCTTGTAGCCTCGCTTCCACTTCACGGGACGAGCCTAGTGCACGCGTACCAGAGCGATTGGGTACCGTTATGGCGCCGATGGCGCCGATGGAACTACGACAGTTCCGGTACTTCATCGCAGTGGCCGAGGAGCGTCATTTCGGCCGGGCTGCCGAACGCCTCGGGATCGCGCAGCCGGGACTCTCCCAGCAGATCAAGGCCCTGGAGCGCACGCTCGATACGCAGCTGCTTATCCGGCACAGCCGGGGCGCCGATCTCACGGAAGCGGGCACCGCGTTCCTCCCCCAGGCCCGGCTCGCGGTCGAGTTCGCGGACCGCGCCATCGCCAGCGTCGCGCTTCCCGACCGGGGGAAGAGCGCCCTCTTGAAGGTGGGATCGAGAGCGGCGGGCCTTCCTCCGGTGGCCGAGGCGCTCTTGGACGAGTTCTCCAGGAGGCACCCGGAGGCGGAGGTGGAGATCCACCCGGGATTCGTGCCCCAGCTCGTCGAAGGCCTGTCCAAGCGCGCTCTCGATGTGGCGATCCTGCTCCGCCCCTATGTCGCGCAACCGCCCCCGCGCTTCCTACGACTGGGGACCATCGAGCCGCTGGTCGCCCTTCCCGAAGACCACCGCTTGGCGAGTCTCGCTCGCGTGCCCGGCGCCGAGGTCCTGAAGGAACCATTCCTCGATTGGTCGCGAAGTGGCAATCCGGCCCTGTATGACCACCTGCACGCCGCGTTGTTCGGGTCGGAGGTCCATCCGAACCGTATCGAGGTGGCGGAGTTCGTCGAGTCGCGTCGACTGCCCCGCGTTGCCGCCGGCCAAGAGGTCGGCGTGGTGATCCTCGCGTTGACGGAGATCGTGGCGGGCGTGGTGATCCGGCCCTTCGAGGAACCGCCACCCAGCATCGAGTACGGGATCGGGTGGTACGAGCCGCATATCTCCCCTCTCGTGCCCGCCTTCCTCGAGCTCGGGGAGAGCCTGCGGGCGGGCGTCTGAACCAAGAAGCGTCACTTCTCGGCTGATACACGGAGAGTATTGGCACTCCTCGCGGCCCGGGTCTATCGTAGGGGCTGACATCCGGAGTGTTTATGCGATCGCGTGAGCGTCCAGCTCCATCGCGGCCGCCCGCCGAAATACTCGCCAGGGGGGGCAGTCGCTGTGCCCACTCTCCCGTTGCAGGGGGCTGGCTCTGCCTACCCTCCGAGGTGAGCTGACGAATGGCTCGGCTTCTGATCGTCGATAGTGACCAGAGTGTTCGCAGCCTGTTGGAGCATCTCTGTGACGACTCCGGCCATAGTTGCATCACTGCCGATACTTCAGAGAATGCAAAGGGAGCCCTGGCGACTTCGGAGTTCGACCTGATCCTGGTCGACCTGGACATGCCGGACGAGGCCGGGCTGGAGATCCTCCAGATCGTGGCGGCGGATGCCCCTGATGCCGCCGTCGTGGTCGTTTCGGGCGACGACGAGGCGGAGAGCACCACCTTGCTCCGGAAGGGAACCTATGGGTTCGTCGTCAAGCCGTTCGGGGAGAACGAGATCGAGATCGCAGTTTTCAACGCCCTCGAGCGGCGTGACCTGGAACGCGAGCGAGAGGCGTTCCGCCTCGAGCTCCAAGAGAAGGTGTCCGACCGGGCGATCGCGGTGCGCCAGGTCTCGATCGAGCTCGCACGAGCAAAGGGGAAGAGCCTGCTCGCGGAGCGGGAGACGTGGCAACGGCTGCAGGCCGCCGTCTCGCTCCGAGACGACGAGACCGGAAAGCACATCGAGCGCGTTGGGTGGATCGCACAGCGCGTGGCCGAACGCATGGCCCTCCCCGCTAACGAGGCCGAGGCTCTGGGCATGGCAGCCGTGCTGCACGACGTGGGGAAGATCGGTGTTCCCGACCTCCTGTTGCTGAAGCCCGGCCCGCTGACCCCTGAGGAACGGGTCCTCGTGCAAAAGCATGCCGAGATCGGGTACCGCATGCTCTCCGGCTCTCGCTCGGCGGTCCTCTCGCTCGGGGCCATGATCGCGCTCTCGCATCATGAGCGATGGGACGGCGGCGGGTATCCGCGCGGGCTGAGGGGAGCGGAAACGCCGATCGAGGCGCGGATCACCTCGGTCGTGGATGCCTTCGACGCGATGACCCATCGTCGCGTGTATCGCCTGGCATGGCCCATCGAGGAGGCACTCGAAGAGCTCGATGCGCAACGAGGAAAGCAGTTCGACGGGGACGTGGTCGACGCCTTGCGGGACTCCATCGACGAGATCGTGGTGGTTCTCGACGAGCATCCGGACGAGGAAGAGACGCGCATCCGCCTTCTCCTGGTTGGCGGCGAGCAGATGTTCGCCGAGGCGCTGATCAACGTCCTTGCGGGGAGAGACGACATCCTCGTGGTCGGAACGGCGTCCACGATCGATGATGCCACGCGGATCACGCGGGAGCTGCGGCCGGAGGTCGTCGTCATCGACTCGGCCCTCCCGGACAGGACGGCGGTGGAGACGACGAGCCTGATCAAGGCCGAGCGTCCCTCGGCCAAGGTCGTCTGGCTCACGGGGTCGGACGATCCGGCCACGCTCTCCGAAGCCATCCAGGCCGGCTGTGCCGGCTACCTGCAGAAGGGGAAGTCACTCCTCGAGGTCGTCGAGGCGATCCGGGCGGTACACGCGGGCGAATCAATCGTGCCTCGCGAGAAGCTGCCCGGCCTGCTCAAGCGGGTCACGCCGACACGCCGCGGGCTCGGCAACACGATCTCGGACCGGGAGCGCGAGGTCCTGCAGCTGTTGGCGGAGGGCCTTACGACGGAAGAGATCGCGGAGCGGCTCGTTCTCAGCCTCCACACGGTCCGCAATCACATCCAACGGATCATCGGAAAGCTCAACGCGCATTCGCGTCTCGAGGCCGTGACGACAGCCGTGCGGGAAGGCGTCATCCAGATGAGAGTCTCCTGACAACAGGGTCGGGCGCTAGCCGGCCTGGCGAGCGACCTGCGCTCGCTGCTTCAGCAGACGCAGGAGGCGCTGCTCATCGCTTCGCAGCTTTGTCGCGAACCGTGGGGCGCGCTTCGGAAGCGGACGGTCCCATTCCTGGGCGAGCGTTCCGCTCAGGTACGAGTCGATCACGAGCGGGTCGATGTACGCCTTGCGAGCGATAGCCGCGGTGTTCCCGAGGCTGGCGGCCACGGCGTCGACGGCCCGCGTGACGCTCCGCTTCCCCCCGCGCTCGCTCTTCGGAAGCGGCATGGCGGCCAGGGTCTTCGCTGCGACGAGCGTCCCCACCCACGTTCGGAAGTACTTGGCGGTGAACTCGCCGTCGCTGATCTCGCGCAGGTAGTCGTTGACGTCGCCGGAGCCGATGGTGCGACGCATTCCATCTGCCTCCACGTACTGGAACAGGTCGTAGCCGGGAAGGTCGCGGCACCGCTTCACGATCTTCGCGAGTCGCGGGTCGTCGACGCCGAACTCGTGATCCTTCCCGCCCTTCCCGGTGAACTGGAAGCGGACGCTCGAGCCCTTGATCTCGACGTGCTTGTCGCGCAAGGTCGTGAGGCCGAACGACTTGTTCTCCTTCGCATACGCCGGGTTGCCGATGCGCGCGTACGCCGTATCCATGAGCCTCACGACGGTCGCGAGCACCTTCTCCCGAGGGAGTCCCTCCAGCGAGAGGTCTCGTTGCACCCCCTTGCGGATGGACGTGAGGTCGCGCCCGAACTCGGCGAGACGCTCGAACTTCGTCTCGTCGCGAACCTGGCGCCAACGGTCGTGATAGCGGTACTGCTTCCTGCCCCTGGCGTCCCTGCCCGTTGCCTGGAGGTGACCGTTCGACGTCGCGCAGATCCAGACATCGGACCAGGCGGGCGGGATCGTCAGCGCCCGGATCCGCACCAGGGTCTCCGGATCGGCCACGCGCTTCCCCTTCGTGTCCGTGTACGTGAAGCCCTTCCCCGACCGGCGGCGCCGGATCCCCGGGATCTCGTCGCTGACATAGCGGAGGCCCGGGACCGGGCTCGGTCCTGCGGAGACGGTCGCGGTGGCCATGGTGCCGCTGTTGTTCCCGCGACCCGGCATGCTCAATCCCGGAGGCGACGGTTGTCGCCGTCGCGGCGGGTGATGCCGCGCTCGTCGAAGGAGCCGAGGATCGGCAGCGCGTACTTGCGGGTCGTTCCGAGCCGCTCCCGGAACCCGCCGACGGTCAGTCCGCCGGGCGAGCCGGCCTGCTCCCGAGCGACCCGCTCCGCCGCGTCGAGGAAGCCCGGCGTCACAAGGATGTCGCGAGACACTCGCGCGAGCCGGCCCGTCGCGACACAGGCGTCGATGAGTTCCCGGGCGAACCCGCTCCCTTCGAGGTCCCTTTGGGTCGGCGGGGTTGGCTCGCCCGTCGCCACCTCCTCGACGAGTCGCGCGGCCTCGGGCTCCCGATCCCCGAGCGTGACCCGGTGTCCGGCCCGGGACACGAGCGTTCCGCGACGCTCGATCGCTCCGTTGCGCTCCAAGCGAGTGAGCACGGCCGTGACGACGTCCTCGGAGATCGCGGCCGTGGCAGCCGATGCTCGAAGATCCGCCAGCTGGAGGCCGGGAAGGAGCGGGCTCGAGCGATGGAAGGCGTCCAGGTAGGTGAGGAGCGACCGCTCCATCTCGCGTGCGACGCCGTCGGAGATCCACCATCCGTCCAGCAACGCGGCGGCGGGGATCTCGTCCGGTGCCGACCCACCGAGCGGGAGCATCTCCGCGACCCTGACCGCCCCCCGCTCCTCGACGAGTAGGGACGGCAGGTCGCCCGCGGAGGCCCGAACGCGTCGCTCGAGCCGCGAGACGACCGGAGCGCTGGCCTGAGGGTGCGCGTCGAGGACCACACCGCCGCCGACCGTGGCTCGCCGTCCGGCCTCCCGAAGCACGAACCGGTCGCCGAAGCCGACCACGACGGGAGAGGAGAGCCGCAGGCGGGCGAACGCCTCCCCACCCGGCTCGAGGGCGGTGCCGCCGTGGAAGCGCAGCCGCGCGTCTCGCTCCGCGGATCCGACATGGACCTTGTAGGCCCCCCGGGCGGTGAGCGGATGGGTCACGGAGCGGACCGGGCGGAGCAGCACGTCCACCGTGGTGGTGGGCCTCCACTGACCGGGTCGCACCAGAACGTCGCCTCGTTCCGCGCCCTCCTGTGGGATGCCCGCCAGGTTCGCCGCGACCCGCGACACCGGCAGTGCCACCTCCACCGACCGACGGTGTGTCTGCAGGGAACGGATGCGTGACCGCGCGCCCGACGGGAGGATCGCGACCTCCTCACCCACCACCAGCTCGCCTCCGGTCAGCGTGCCGGTGACGACCGTGCCCGAGCCCTTCATCGTGAACGAGCGATCGATGTGGATCCGGGCTCGCCCCCCGCCATCCGTCGGCGGAGCGGCCTCCACGACCCGGTCGATCGCGGCGATGAGCGCATCGATGCCGTCACCCGAGTGGGCCGAGCATGCGACCACCGGGGCGGAGGCCAGCACCGTCCCGTCCACGCGCTCGCGGATCTCCTCCCGCCGTGCGGCGAGCTGCTCCTCGTTCGCGAGGTCCGACTTGGTGAGCGCGACGATCCCGCCAGAGGCGCCGAGAACATCCACGATCGCGAGGTGCTCCTCCGATTGCGGCTTCCATCCCTCGTCCGCAGCGACGACGAACAACACGACGCGCACGGGACCGACACCCGCGAGCATGTTCCGGATGAACCGCTCGTGACCCGGGACGTCGACGAAGCCGACCTCTCGCCCGGAGGGGAGCCTCGTCCACGCGAAGCCGAGGTCGATGGTCAGGCCGCGGCGTTTCTCCTCGCTCCAGCGGTCGGGATCGATGCCCGTGAGCCGCACGATCAGGGACGACTTGCCGTGGTCGACGTGTCCGGCGGTCGCGACGACCTGCAGCGACATCGGCTAGTCCTGGCTGAGCGCGTACCCGACCGCGCGAGCCAGCAGGGGATCCTCGTCCGGCTCGACGGTTCGGAGATCGAACAGGAGCGCGTGATCCTCCACACGGCAGAAGACCGGCGGGTTGCCGACGCGGAGCCGTGCGGCGAGATCCTCGGGACGGTCGGCGGAGAGCTTCACCGCGTAAGAGGGCACGCTGTATCCCGGCAACGACCCGCCGCCGGCGACGGTCTCCGCCTTGACCACGGACGCGTCGGGGAGCGTCTCGGCGAGCGCGAGCGCGCGGGCCCGCAGGACCGCGGGCCGCTCCTCGAGGGCTCGCCAGATCGGGAGCTGGGCTTCCTCGCCGCGCGCGTACATCCCCAGCACCACCTCCAGGGCCGCGATGGTCATCTTGTCGACCCGTACCGCTCGCGCCATCGGGTGACGGCGGAGCTTCTCCACCAGCTCGGAGCGCCCGAGGAGCACGCCTGCTTGCGGCCCGCCGAGCAGCTTGTCGCCGGAGAAGCAGACGAGGTCCGCGCCCCGCAAGGCCTCGACCGCGGTCGGCTCGTCGGGAGGCACGCCACGACGGGCATCGAGCAAGCCGCTCCCGATGTCGTACAGGAGCGGCACCCCCGCGCCGCGCGCGAGACGGCCGAGCGACTCCACGCCCGGGGTCTCCGCGAACCCGGTCACGCGGTAGTTGCTCGGGTGCACCTTCAGCAGCAGGGCCGTCCGCGCCGAAAGCGCCTGGCGGTAGTCCTGCACTCGTGTGCGGTTCGTCGTCCCGACCTCGACGAGCTTCGCGCCGGAGGCCGACAGTATGTCGGGGAGGCGGAACTCGCCCCCGATCTCGATCAGCTCACCGCGGGAAACGATCACCTCCCGACGCCGCGCCAGGGCGGTGAGCGTCAGCACCAGGGCCGCGGCGTTGTTGTTCACGACGAGCGCGTCCTCGGCGCCGGTCAGCGCGGTCAGCAATAGCTCCGCCCGTGCCGTGCGCTTCCCACGCTTGCCGGAGCCCCGGTCCACCTCCAGGTCCGTCGCTGAGGTGCCGGCTCGCGCGGCGGCGTGCGCCGCTTTCTTCGGCAGACGAGCCCGTCCGAGGTTCGTGTGGAGCACCACCCCGGTGGCGTTGACGACGCGTGACAGGCCGAAGCTCATCGTGGCGGCCAGCCGCACGGCGGTTGCCATCAGGACCTCCTGATCCGGAGCCCTCGGTGAGGCGCGGGCGCCCTCGAGCACCAGCTGGATGGCCCGCCGAACCACGGGCCGGCCGAACCGCTCGGCGGCGCGACGTCCCGGTGCCGAGCGAAGCAGCGTGTCGACGGATGGAATGGCCCTACGGGGATCCGGCATCGGCCATTGAGCCTACGCGGAGAGCGACACGAGGATGCACGCCCACCCGAGCATGTTGAGTTGTGACATCTGCCTCTAGTCCCGGAACCCAGCGGGGCCGACCTTATGAGCATGAGCGTCCAACGGGCTGACGCCCGGATCCCTTCGCGCAGCCGCTCCCTCGGCCGACGCCTGTTCCTCGCGCTGGCCGTGATGCTGATCCCCGTCGCGGCGGTCGCCACGATCGGTGTCGCGGGGTTCCGTGCGTCCGTGGGCGGCCTCCACACGTTCCGCAGCGAGACCGTCGACGAAGGCGTGCTGATCGAAAGCATCACAGACATGTTGGTCGAAGCGGACGATCTCGGGGAGAGCTACGTAGAGACCCAGGATCCGGTGGAGGGCGTTCGCTTCGACGCGCTCTCGGTCCGCATTGGTCGAGGGTTCAACGAGCTGGAGGCGTTGGCATCGTCCGAGCAGGACGCGCCGGCGCTATACGCCAGGCAGCTATGGCTCCAGGCAACCCAGGAGATCGAGATCGCGATCGCCTTCCCCCGGGGCTCCACCGATACCCGGTTGGACACGTTCCACGACCGCATCGACGAGGCGGCCGCCACCGTCGCCGATCTGTACGCGATCAACCTGAGTCAGGTGTCGGACGAGATCTCGTCCCTCGAGGAGCGGGAGAGCCTTCAGCTGCTCGCGTTCCTGGCGACCCTCCTCATCAGCACGATCGTCGCGTACCTGTTGGCTCGAAGGCTTCGCCGATCGATCATGACCCCACTTCTTTCCCTGCAGCGAGCGGCGTCGCGTGTCGGGGACGACGACCTGTCCCACCGGATCTCCGTGACGGGCGATGACGAGCTGGCGCGCGTGAGCGAGGCGTTCAACTCGATGGCGGGCAAGGTCCAGGAAACACGGGACGAGCTCCATTACCAGGCCCTGCACGACCCGCTCACCGGGCTCCCGAACCGGACCCTGTTCATGGACCGGATGCACCACGCGATCGCGCGAGCTGCGCGGCGGGGGACCCCGATGTCGGTCCTGTACCTCGACCTCGACGGGTTCAAGGCGGTCAACGACACGCGCGGTCACGAGGCGGGCGATGACGTGCTGGTCGCCGTTGCCTCGCATCTCAAGCGGTCGCTGCGAGCCGAAGATGCGGTGGCCCGGCTGGGCGGGGACGAGTTCGCGGTCCTCCTGGAGGAGGATCGTACCGGAGCCATCCGGGCCGCCGAACGAATCATGGCGACGTTCAAGGAAGAGAGCGAGAACGCTGGCGGAGACGTGGTCACTGCCAGCATCGGGATCGCGACCCTCGGAAAGGGCCAGGAGCTCGACGAGCTCCTGCGGCAGGCCGACGCCGCGATGTACGCGGCGAAGGCCGAGGGAAAGGCCAGATGGCAGGTCTTCGGGGCCGGTCCCGGCAGCGACGTGCAGGCATCGCAGACCTTGCGGGCCGAGCTGCAACGAGCCATCGACCGGTCCGAGTTCGTCGTGCACTTCCAGCCGATCGTGCAGCTCGACTCGGGAGCGATCGTCAGCGCCGAGGCACTCGTCAGGTGGAACCATCCCACCCGCGGGATGCTCCTCCCGGCAGAGTTCCTGCAGGAAGCGGAGGACGCAGGGCACGTCGTCGCGATCGACCGATCCGTGCTGCGGGAGGCGTGCAGGCAAGTGCGCACCTGGCAGAGCGAGGTTCCGGAGGCGAAGAACCTGTCGCTGAACGTCAACATCTCGGGCAGGCACCTTCAGCGTCCGGGCCTCGCCGGAGAGGTCAGAGAGGCGCTGCAGCGCTCGGGTCTCGCGCCCGAACACCTGACCCTGGAGATCACCGAGACCTCACTCGTGCACGACCGTGACACGGCCGTTAAAGAGCTCAGGGAGCTGAAGTCGATGAAGGTCCAGATCGCGCTTGACGACTTCGGAACAGGGTTCTCGTCGTTGAGCCGCCTGCTGGACTTCCCGATCGATGTCATCAAGATCGACCGTTCGTTCGTATCGGACCTCGGCGCAATGGATCAACGGTCGGAGCTCGTCCGAGCGCTCGTCAACCTCGGGGAGACCCTCGGGCTCCGCGTCGTCGCGGAAGGGATCGAGACCGAGGTCCAGCTCGACTACCTTCGGTTGATCGAATGCACGCAGGGACAGGGTTTCCTCTTCGCCAAGGCGCTCGGCGCGGAGCAGATGGAGAGTCTTCTGCAGGTCGGCTGCTCGGAACGAGCGGCTCGACTCAGCGGTGCGAGCGCCGCAACGCTGGCGCCGGCGTAACCGACAGGTTCACCGTCGCCTCCGGCATGCTCTGGGGGTGCGCCCTCGCGTCCCCAGCGAGCGGTCCCGGTCGAGCCCATAGGAACCCCTGCCCGAGACCGACCTCCAGCTCACGGAGCATCTCGAGCTGCTGCTCGGTCTCCACGCCCTCTGCGACGACCTGGGAGCCCGTCTCCGCCCCGAACGCGGACAGGGCCCGCACCATCGCCCGGTGGTGCGACTCGTGCTCGGCAAGCTCCACCAGAGTCTGGTCGAGCTTGATGAACTCGGGGGCAAGAGCCAGCACGTGGCGGATGCTGGTGTATCCGGACCCCACGTCGTCCAGCGCGATCCGGCCGCCGCGCTCCCGCACGTTCGCCAGCTGACGCGCCAATGCTTTCGCCTCCGGGAACGGGGTGTGCTCGGTGAGCTCGAACACGACGCGCGAGACGTCGTGTTCGGCCACACAGGCGGAGAACGCCGACGAGACGAACGACTCCGGTGAGATGTTCACGGACATGAACAGTCCCGATGGCAGCTCCGAGAGCCTTCCGAGCGCCACGCGAACCAGGAGCATCTCGAGTTCCGTTCCGATCCCCGCCGCCTGGGCCCCCTGCAGCCAGCCCGGTACCGAGATCTCCGCGGACGCGATCCTGCCGAGAGCCTCCAATCCCACCGGTCGCTCGCTGGACAGGTTCACGATCGGTTGGAAGACGATCTCGATGTGCGAGGGGCTGAGGAACATGCCGTGGAGCCGCTGCCGGGACTCCCACAGGTTGCCGCCCGATGGGCGAGGTTCGGCGGGTGACGGTTCGATCACGCCGCTCCCCGTACGTCGTAGAGGACGGTGCCCGCGTCCAGCACGAGCGATACCTCGACCGGAAACTCGGCTCCGTCCCGGCTTCGGTGCACGCTGGGGAACACGTGACTGCCGCGAGAGCAGGCGATCAACAGGTGCAGTGTGAGCTCCCCCCTGCAGTGGGGTGCGATCAGGCCCGCCACGGACCTACCCATGAGCTCATCAGGCTGAAATCCGTGGAGGAGTGAGAAGGGAACGTCGGCGTCTCGGATGGTTCCTTCGAGACTGCAGAGAGCGCTTCCCATAAGAAAGAGTCTCGGTCCTCGGGTATATGGGAGGGATAGGGAACCTCCTCCGGGTCGTAAAGAACCCGTGAAGAGGCCTGTGGGTCGGCCCAGGGCACCGGCGCCCGGAGGGGGTTGGGCGCCGATGCCTGGGACACGCTCAGCCGGTCCGTTGGTCGACCTCCTGAAGATCCGGCTCCACCTTCCAGCGGTAGCCGAGACCGGGCTCCGTGCCGATCCAGATGGGCGCGGCGGAATCATCTCCGAGCTTGCGTCGCAGCTGGCGGACGAAGACACGGAGGTAATGGTGGGACTCCGGACCGTACCCGGGCCCCCAGACCTTGGAAAGGAGCCAGGAGTGCGTCAGGAGCTTGCCGGCGTTGGAGGCCATCGCCTCCAGCAGGCGGTACTCGGTGGGGGTCAGCCGAAGCTCCTCGCCGCCGAGCTTCACCTGCTGGCGGCCGAGGTCCACGAGCAGCTCGCCGAAGCGGAGCCGGGCGTCGCCCACCTCCTCGTCGTCGCGCGACCGCCGCATCACCGCGCGCAGTCGGGCTCCGAGCTCCTCCATGGCGAAGGGCTTGGAGACGTAGTCGTCGGCTCCGGCGTCGAGCGCTCGGACCCGGTCGTTGAGCGCCTCGTGAGCAGAGAGCACCAGGACCGGGACCTCGGTCCAACCCCGGAGCCGACCGACGACCTCCACCCCATCGATCCCCGGCAACTCCAGATCCAGCACCACCAGGTCGACCCGCGACGCCGCGGCCACGTCGAGTGCCGTCTCGCCGTTGCCCGCGGTCACCACGTCGTATCCCTCGACGGCCAGGCCCGCTCGCAGAGCCCGCAGGATCTGCGGGTCGTCGTCCACGACCAGGACCCTCCGCCTCACGCCAGGCCCTCCGCGGAGAGGTCGGGGACCGTCACCGCGACCAAAGGATTCACCGGCAGCTCCAGCACCACGGCCGTCCCGCCGCCCGGCTGATCCTCGATGCGCAGGCGACCTCCGTGCGCTTCGGTGATGGCCCGGGCGATCGAGAGTCCCAGCCCGGCCCCCGCTCCACCTTTCAGCTTGACGAATGGCTCGATCACGTGCTCCCGCTCTTCCTGAGGGATCCCGGTGCCCCGGTCCTCGACGCGGATCAGCACGGAACCCTCGCGATGCGACAGGATCAGCGCGATCTCGGATCCGACGGGACTGAACCTCGCCGCGTTCTCCAGCACGTTCGTGAGCGCGTGCTCGAGCTGCATCACGTCGACGGGGATCTCCGGGAGGACCTCGGGGATGACCAGGACCACGCGGTGATCCCGCAGGTTGTGGCGCATGCGGTCGAGCGTTCTGGACGCCACCTCGTCCACGGCCGCGTGGATCTTCTCCGGCCGCAGGCCGCCGTCGCGGCTGCGAGAGAGCTGCACGGCGTTCGTGATCAAGCGGTCGAGGACGTCCGCGCTGTCGCGGATGGTCTCCAGGAGCTCACGCCGATCGTTCGTATGGATGGCACGCTCGTGGTCGAGCATGAGCGTGGAGGCCGCCTTGATGGAGGTCAGCGGCGTGCGCAGGTCGTGCGTGACGGAGGAGAACAATTGGATGGCCTCACCGCCGCGATCCCGGTCCGAGGGCCGGGATCGCGTTGCGGCAACGGGCTCCGCGGCGCTCAGGAGCTTTCCGCGGTCCACGAGGAACCTCGGCGCGATCCATACGCTCAGGGCGGCGAGCGCCCCCATGAGGATCAGCACGAGGAGCTCTTGGCCCAGCAGGGCGTTCCCGGAACCGGGCTGCGGCCCGGGCGGCTGGGCCAAGAGGGTCTGACGAGTCTCGAGCGCGAAGAAGTGGAGGGCGAGGCCCGCTGCGGTCAATGGGGGGAGGATCAGGACGGCCAGCCTCGACCGTACGTCCGAGAGCTCCCGCACCCAATCCCTCCGCCCTCAGGGGCCCCACGCTGGGCCCGCCCAATCTTTCGGACACACCTGTTCTACGTGCGGGCTTGCTGCGGGCGGTGAAGCGGGGGAGCTAGGGCGGCTCCCCGGCGGTGCTCCAGGGCGGAGCTCGCCAAAATCGAAAGTTACTCCTGTGCGTGGAAAATGTCTAGTCCTTTTTCACTAGTTCTTTCGAACTAGTCACAATGGGCCGCGCTGGTCGGGATTGTTCAGGCAGCGTGCGGGGGCGTCTCCATCACCGCAGGCAGAGGGAGCCGGACCTCGACCGTCGTGCCCTCGCCGGGTGCGGTCCGCAGGCTGAGCTGGCCACCCGCCTGGGTCGTTCGTTCCCGCATCGACGAGATGCCGAGGTGGCCCGGTGGAGATTCCAATGAGTCACCCATCTCGAAGCCACGGCCGTCGTCGGTGATGGTCGCGATGACGGTCTGCTCAATCTCTTCCAGGCGGACCTTGGCCAGTGTCGCCTCGCTGTGCTTGCGAGCGTTGGTCATCGCCTCCTGGACGACTCGGTACAGGACGAGGCGGATCTGCTCCGGCGGCTCCCGGGTCAGCAGGTCCTCAAGCTGCGTGTCGATCTCGCTCTCTTCCTCGACCCGGCCCAGATAGGTCCGGACCGCGGCGGCCAGCCCTTCGACCTCCAGGCCGGGAGGTCGAAGCTCGAACATTAGGCGGCGCAGGCGATCGATCGAGGTCCGGACGGTCAGCGTTACCCGGTCGATCATCGTGAGCTGCTCGGGGTCCTCCACCTTCTGGCGGAGCATGTCCAGGCGAAGGGCCGCGGCGGCCATGACCTGCACGCTGTCGTCGTGGATTTCCCCGGCGATCCTGTGCCGCTCCTCTTCCTGCACCGCGAACATGCGGTCGAGGAGCCGCTTTCGTTCGTCGTCGGAGCGTTGGAGCGCGACGACGCTCTTGCGGAGGTCCTCCTCGGTGTTCGACTGCTCGGCTTCTGCTCGACGCGTCTCGGTGAGGTCCCGGACGTGCGCCGCGTAGACCGGATCGGATGCGTCACCGAGCCGTGTGATCTCCAGCTCGACGGGGAAGACGGTGCCGTCGGCCCGCAGACCGGATAGCTCGACACGTTTCCCCAGTATCTCGTGTTGGTGGGTCGTCGCGACCTGCGTCATGCCCGCGGCGTGGCGCTCGCGCTTGTCCGAGGGCACGAGCTGATCGATGTTCGTCCCGATGAGCGGGCTTGACGAACCGAGAGATGGCCGAGCGCATGCACCTCGCAGAGAAGACTGTTCGGAACTACGTGTCCAACCTGTTCACGAAGCTCGGCATGAAGCATCGAACGCAAGCTGCGCTCTACGGTGCCCGCCGACGCAAGACGTCAGACTGACGGGTATTAGGCCTCTCGGGTCCTTCCGTTGGGCAAGGACTCCGTCGGCTCGCCCGTGACGGCAGCGATCGACTCAAGAGGCGCGGGGCGGCCGAGGAGGTACCCCTGCCCGTAGCGCACGCCGATGTCGTACAGTGCCCCCTTCTCGCGCTCGGTCTCGATGCCCTCGGCCACGATGGTGGCAGCGATGTCGGCGGCGAAGGTGATCAGCGCTCGAGAGAGCGCCCGGCGCGCATGATCGAGATGGATGTCGCGCGTGAGGCTGATGTCGATCTTGATGAAGTCCGGCTCCAGGGAGAGGATGTGCCGGAGACTGGCGAAGCCGGCGCCGGCGTCGTCCACCGCCAGGCGGCCACCCGCCGCGCGGAACCACCGGAGCGACTGCCGCAGGAGGTCGTAGTCGAGCACGGCCGCGTGCTCGGTCACCTCAAGGATGACTCGCTCCATCGAGTGTCTCGCGAAGATGTCTCGGAAGATCGGGCTCATGACCGTTGTGGGCGACACGTTGATCGAGAGGTACGCGTCCTGAGGGATCGCCCCGTCGAGATGACCCAGCGCGAGGAACGCCGCGGTCAGCTCAAGGTCCTGCTGCAACCCAACCTGCTCGGCTTCGTCGAACCACTCGTTCGGCGGGCGATATGGCGTGGTGTTGAAGCGAGCCAGCGCCTCGTACCCGGCGATGGTGTCGTCCTCGAGGTTGAGGATGGGCTGGAAGACCATGTTGAGGATTCCACCCTGGAGCGCGAGGCGGATCCTCTCCTCGGCCTCATGCGAGGCCTGCAGCTCGGCGGCACCTGCCCGGTTGCGGCGATACAGCTCGCCGAGCTCCTCAGCATAGATCAGTGCTTGCTGGTACGACAGATCCGGATCCCGGAGTGCTTCAGTCATGACAGGTACCCCCTCAGTGCGTCGTGGAGCTCCTCGGACTTGAACGGCTTCCTCACGAACCCGGCGGCGCCCTTGCTGAGCGCCTCCTGGCGGCGGCTGTCGTGGATGCTGAACGCGATCACCGGCGTGTTCGTCAGCGAGCGCTCCTCCTTCAGCAACGGGAGGAGGTCGAGACCGTCGGCGCCGTCCAGCGAGATGTCGAGGAGCACCGCGTTGACCCGCTCCTGGCGGGCCGTGGCGATCGCCTGGGCGAGCGTCCCGACCTGAACCACCCGGGCTCCCAGCTCGACCAGCCAGTGATCCACCAGGGAGCCCATGGCGGGCTCGTCGTCCACCAGCAGCACGACGCTCATGACGCCTCGCTCCCGGCGAGGACCTCTTCGACCTTGTACAGGAGGCCGACCGGGGAGAAGGGCTTGGTGAAGTAGTCGTCGGCGCCCGCCGCTACCCCCACCTCCCGGTCCCGCTCCTGTGCTTGGGCGGTCAGCATGATGATCGTGATGTCCGCGGTCGCCGGGTCGCCCTTGAGCGTCCGGCACACGTCGAAGCCCGACACCCCCGGCATCATCACGTCGAGGAACATCAGATCCGGGTGATGCTCTCTGGCGAGCTCGAGCGCCTCCTCGGAGTTCCGTGCCTCGAGGATCTCGTACGAATCCGCCTCGAGCGTCATCCGAACCAGGGATCGCACCCCGTCCTCATCGTCGGCGATTAGTAGCTTCCTCATGTCGTAACCCTTTCTTTGGCCATCGGGAGCGTGAAGGTGAACGTGGTGCCCTCGCCCGGCGTGCTGTCGACGGCGATCGTGCCGCCCTGGAGCTCGACGAGGTTGCGTGTGATGTACAGGCCGAGCCCGGTTCCCCGCGCGTTGCGCACCTCGGGGCGGTCGGCACGGAAGAACTTCTCGAACAGGCGGGATCGCTCATCGGCCGACATCCCGATCCCGGAGTCGGTCACGGAGATCACGGCGGATGCGCCGCCCTGGCTCACGGCGATCCTGACCGGTCCTCCGCCGGGCGAGTACTTCACGGCGTTCGAGACCAGGTTCGTCAGGATCCGGTGCACCATGTCCCGGTCGGCGATCACGGCAGCGTCGGTGTCGAGCTCGAGCTCGATGGGTCGCTCGGAGGTGAACGTGGCCGCCAGCTCCTGGACGAGCTCCGGCAGATCCAGGTGCTCTCGCCGCACCACGAGGCTGCCCGAGTCGATCCGGGAGACTGACAGGAGGTCCTCGACCAGACGGTCGAGCCGGAGCGCGGACTCGTGGATCTGGCCGGCGGCCTCCTTCGCGCGCCCGGGATCGAGGGGGCGGTTGAGTAGCAGCTCGGAGAATCCCGTGATCATCGTGAGGGGCGTTCGCAGCTCGTGGGAGACGGTCGAGATCAACGACGACTTCATGATGTCGACCTCGCGCTCATGGGAGACGTCGCGGAGCACGTCCACGCCGCCGATGACTCGGCCGTGCTCGTCGAAGATCGGCGACGCGGTGATCGCCACCGGGACGTGCTCCCCGCTCTTGGTCGTCAGCGTGGTGTCGTATCCGCGACTGACCGCCAGCTCCCGGGTTGCCATCGCCCGGTCCAGAAGCTGCTCCTCCTGTGGCTGGGGGTTCCCTGCTCGATCGCTGAGCGGGAATGCTTTCTCGTAGTGACGGCCGATGACCTCGTCCGGAGCCCAGCCGGTCATGCGCTCGACCGCCGGGTTGACGGACGTGATCACCCCGCTCGCGTCCACGGTCACGACCCCTTCGCCGAGGCTGGCGAGCACGCTCTGCCCCCGATGCTCGGACTCCAGGAGCTTTCCCTCCGTCAAGAGACGGCGGGCCTCGCTTCGGTTCAATGAGCGGGCGCCGACCAGCATCAGGACGCCCAGCAGGAGGATGGTGGCCATCGTGAAGAGCGACGTTCCGAATTCCGTCCCGTAGAAGCCGGCGTGCTCGCCGAGGAGCCTGAACATCCCCACGAAGAACACGACGCCCCACGCGGGGATAAGGAGGGTGCGGAGGAGCCAGCCGCCCGGCTGACGGTCTGTGAACGTGCGCACCACTCCGTGGTGAGGACGAGCCGCGAGGATCCCCACCCCCAGGGTGACGAAGGTCAGCGCGGTGTGCAGGGCCATGACGACGGTGCCCACGAGGTAGCTCGAAAGCGACTGCACGCCGTAGGCGCGGCCGACGAGGCCGAGGAGAGGAGCGACGACCCCGACCAGCGTCAGGGTCTGGGCGACCAGCGGGCCCCTCCGGTGCCTCGACGCCATCGCGATCAGGGCGCTTCCGAGCATGACGAAGGTGATCGCCGTGGGAACCGCCATCGCGCCGGTGAACGGCAGCGCAGACGAGCGGTACAGGAACTGGGCCTGACCGCTGTCCCAGCCGAAGACGTACTCGCTCAACACGAGCAGACCCACCGCGATGGCCACGAGGGCGAGAGCTCGGGCCGCGCGCCGTCTCCCGATCGAGGGATCGGACGCGCGCAGCAACAGGAGCGCCGAGCCGAGCAGCACGAAACAGGCCGCGGTCGTGCCGACCATCGGGTTCGTGACGCCGGGAAGGAACCTCCGAAGGCCATCGATGTCCAGGATCCAGCCCGCCATGACCGTCAGTCCGACGGCCACGGTTCCCAGCCCTGCGGCGAACGCGACCGTGGGCGCCCGGGATGGTCCCGGATGCGCAGGCGAGTCAGGTATTGACGAGTGGGTCATATAAGTTCTCTCGGCAAATCGGCCGAGAGAACTTGAGGCTTTCCGAGGTGGGCTACGCCGGATTTCGGGTCGATGAGGTGGCCGGCCGGGTGGGTGTCGCCAAGGGCACCATCTACCTCGACTTCCCCGGCAAGGAGCACTTGATCGACTCCGCCCTCGAGTGGGCGGCCGAGAGGCTGGTCGGCGAGGTCTCCGAGGCGGTCGCGGACGTTGAGGAGCCGCGGGCGCGGCTGCTGAGAGCTTTCGGAGCCCTGGCGGAGGTCCTGCGGCAGCGGAAGGAGCTGGCCGTCCTGGTGGAGTGTCGTCCCGTTCGCGGCTCGCTCGAGAGCGGCCCGGTTCCCTGTAAGCCGCTGAAGGAGTTCCTCCGGGGCCTTGTCCTCGACGCCAAGCGAGCGACGGCGCTCAACGGCGCGGAGGGGGACACCGCGGCGGAAGCCATCCTGGGCCTGCTCTCCCGGCCGGACTGGAGACGCCTCGCCGCGGAGGTCGGTCCCGAAGAAGCCCTGGGTCGTTCGGCGATGACAGAGATGCTCGCGGGCGCTCGCGGCTAAAGCCGAGACCTCGAGAACGAAGAGGGGCTGGTTCAGGCGGAGCTTGCGGGGAGCTCGCGGATCACGGCGACTCCGCCGACCACACGGTCGTCCTCGACGATCGGTGCCGCGGTGATGCTCACGGGAACCTCGCGGCCTTCCCGGCAGACCAGGTCCACGTCAACGCCCTCGCTCAGTACGGTCGTGTTCTCGCGGATCGCCCGCGAAAGGAAGCGCTCTTCCTGTGTCAGGAGGCGGCCGTCTCTCTTGGCCGGGTAGACGCGGTGGTACGGCTGACCGATGGCCTCTTCCTCCGGGACGCCGCTGATGCGCTCCATCGCCGGGTTGGCGGTCATGACGTTTCCGTACGGGTCGGTCGTCACCACGCCGTCGGCGATGCTCGAGAGCACGACCGCATAGCGTGAGCGAACGCGACTCTCGCCGATGGCCTCGCGCTGCCGAGCGATGATCTGCTCCTTGCGCTCGAGGTACGACTCGCCGATCACCGACATCACGAGGTCCAACAGGCGATCGAGGGCGTCGATCGCTCGGACCAGTCGCTGCGTGTCCGCGCCGAACGCGGCGAGCATGTAGCGCACCATGTGCGGACGGAACGCGCTCGTGATGCGGAACCAGGAGGCGAAGCTCAGGTCACCTTGCGCGTACATGGAGCCCTGCGTCTTGAGGTTCTCCAGGTACGGCTCCCAGTCACCGTCCACGATCGCGCGGCGGGTGAGCTCCCGAGACACCTTGGAGCTTTCCTCCATGACCGCGGGATCCGTGGTCCGGATGAGCCGCCCAACTTCCTCGTCGGCGGAGAGCTCCGCCGTCAGGACCAGCCGGATCTCGTCGAAGTGCCGCTCGTAGATATCCCAGTAGTCCCGCAGGCCGGCCAGGACGTCGTCCTCGAACTCGGGCGGACGCAAGGTGAGGGTTCCGTTCTGCTCGTCCGGCGGGTCGCCCATGTCTCCCTCCGCTTTATCGGCCAGATGGGGGTCAGAACTGGAGGGGCAGCTCCTCTCCTGCTCTCCTTACCCATTCTGACGTCCTGGCCCCGGTAACGTTTCGACGCGGGAGGGGGAATGTCGAGATTGTCACGACCTCGGGCCGAGATTTTGTGTCTGGGCCCCTCATTTCCGCGCGAGCGGGAGCATGTTCGTCGCCGACCCGGTGCACTGCTTATGATGCGGCACCGAATCAAGGAGGTAACGCGCTGATGGAAACCCCGAGCCAGTCAAAGGACAAAGCGAAGTACGTGACGCTGCCGGTGATGGAGCGGACCGGCTGGGTCGAGCTCAAGAAGTACGAGGATCAGATGCCGTCCCCCTCGGAGTGGGAGGGACTCGAATACGTGGAATGGAAGTCCGGTGGAGACACCAATTTCGCGATCCTCGCCTCCGCAAACGGCGAGCATGACCCCCGAGGGTTCTGGGAGCACGGGAAGCCCGACAAGGACGGTGTCTGGACCAACAACATCGAGAGCAGCCCCACCATCAAGAAGTGGGTCGAGTCGGTCGGCGCCAACTACGGCCGCGTGCGGATCATCAAGCTCGAGCCGAACACGGAAGAGGAGACTCTTCGCAACTTGCACCCCGATGACAACAACCGGGTCACGAAGGAAGGGACCGGCTGGGTCGTGCGCGCGTGGCTGCAACTTACCGACAATCCGGAGTCGTACATGGTGCTTCGCGAGGACAAGGAGGACGCCTCGACCGAGCACCGCATCGCATTGCCGGCCGGAGCGCAGATGGTGCTCGACTCTGAGCGGCTGTGGCATGCCGTGTGGCACAACTCGGGTACCTACAGCGAGCCGCGTTACGCACTGATCGCGTCCTTCGAGTCCGGCCCTGAGCTGCAGTCCTGGATCGACAGCCAGGCCCCATAGGCTGGCCTCGGGTGGCCGGGGCTAGAATTGCCGTCAATGTGGAGGCGGCGCGACCCTTCTGACCCCGAGCCACCGGAAGAGCGTCCGGAACGGCCGGAGCCAGCGACTACATCCGCGCCGCCGGCCGTCGAGGCACCGGTGACCGAAACCGATTCACCCGCTGTCGAGCCCGCCCCACCCGTGGGCGAGCCGGACGACCCGTACGCGCAGCTCGAAAACTTCTTCACGGAGCCGATCGTCCTGGAGGATCCCTCGCCGCAACCTCCCCCCGCTGCCGCTCCTTCGCCACCGACCCAGCAGGGGGCTCCGCAGCCGTCGAGTGGGGGGACCGCCGTAGGATCCGACACCGTCCAACGGCTCGAGCAATTCGCTCAGCGCTTGGCGGCCCGTTTCGAGGCCCTGGAGGGTCAGGTGCAGGAGGGGTCGGCGCGGACCCTGGAATCGCTGCGGCGATTGGGGGAGCGGATGGGTGCCGAGCTCGCGATGCTCGACAAGCGGGCGGTCAATCTGGAGCTGACGATGGCGCGGCTGCGGGCCACGACCGAAGCCCTGGAGCTGTCCCTCCGCAAGCTCCCGGATCCGGGGCCCGCGGAGCCGGAGGAGGCACCTGAACCCTCCCCGCCGCCAGCTCCTGCGGTTGTGGCGGAGCCAACCGCCGAGACTGGCGACGCGCTGTTCACGCTGGAGGAGGAAGTCCCGCCGTCGGATTGGGACGAGCCCCCGCCGGAAGACGCCGCGCCCCCCGACCCCACCTGGCATTAACACCAAAGCCGCTGCGACACCTCGCGCTGACCGGTCCCGCCTCGCCCCTGATACCCTGACCGCTCCGATGGTCGACACACGCGACGAGCCGTCCGCGTTTGCCCGCATGGGCGACGAGCTCCTCCGAGGCGGAGGGGTTGACATCATCCCCGTCGAGGGCCGAGAGCTCTCCACGGAGGAGATGGTCCTCAACATCGGCCCACAGCACCCCTCGACGCACGGCGTGCTGCGACTGGTCATCGAGCTGGACGGCGAGAAGATCCGTCACGCGGAGCCCGTGATCGGCTACATGCACCGAGGGGCGGAGAAGCTCGCCGAGGTACGTGACCACCGCCAGACGCTCGTCCTGATGAATCGCCACGACTGGCTCTCGGCGTTCAACAACGAGCTCGGCTGGTGCCTGGCCGTGGAGAAGCTGGGCGGGATCGAGATCCCGGAGAGGGCCAGCTGGATCCGCACGATGATGGCGGAGTGGAACCGGCTCCTGAACCACCTGATGTTCATGGGCTCCTACCCACTCGAGCTCGGCGCGATGACGCCGATGTTCTACGTGTTCCGCGAGCGCGAGATGATCCAGGACCTGATGGAGTCCGCGACCGGCGCACGGATGCACCACTCCTTCTGTCGCGTTGGTGGTCTCAAGGACGATCTCCCGCGAGGGTTCCTGAAGGAGGCTGCCGAGACATTGAAGGTGATGCGCAAGAGGCTGCGCGACTACGAGAACCTGATCATGGGCAATGAGATCATCCACGCCCGGACGAAGGGCGTCGGTGTGCTGCCGGCCGACGTCGCCGTCGCGTACGGAACGTCCGGGCCGGTGCTGCACGCCTCGGGGGTCCCGATGGATCCTCGCGTGGACGAACCCTACGAGAAATACGACGAGGTGGAGTTCGACGTGCCCGTTGGCAAGACCGGCGACTGCTACGACCGCCTGTGGGTCCTGTTCCAGCGGATGCACCAGTCCTGCAAGATCATCGAGCAGTGCATGGACCGGCTCCCGGCCGGCGAGTACATCGCGAAGAAGGTCCCGACGAAGATCCCCGAGGGCGAGGTCTACGTCCGCACGGAGAACCCGCTCGGCATCATGGGCTACTACCTGGTGGGGACGAACTCGGAGCACCCGTACCGGCTGAAGATGCGGACCGCGTCCTTCTCGAACGTCTCCGTGCTCTCCTGGATGCTTCGCGACCAGCTTTTGCCGGACCTGATCGCGATCCTCGGTTCCGTGTTCTTCTTGGTCGGCGACGTCGACAAGTAGGACCTTTTTGTCTATCCGCCCAAAGGCTTCAGGGCATCGTTCGGCGTAGTTCTTCTCTGGACCGAGAGGAGGAGAACACGGATGCGTCGCCCGCCGAGATTCGTTGCGCTGATCGTGGTACTGCCCGCGCTCCTCCTCTCGGGCCAACCCTCCTCGGCGCTTCCCGCGCCGCAGTCCGAGCGTCTCTACCTGCTCTCCTCGGACAGCGACTACCTGTACTGGAGCGCCGATCCCGCCGATCCGGAGCTTGGGGTCGGGACCCTCAGCCGCGTCTGCGGGCTCAACTACGCGATGCCGGATGCCAAGCCCTGCCTGATCGGAACCGATGTCGCGACGGCGACCCGGTCGTACAACCTGTTCTTCCTCCCCGGCACCGCGCTCGACGAGAAGATCGCGTGGACGAGCGCAACGCCGCTTCGGTTCCACCTGGAAGGGACCGTGAACACCTTCGGCGCCCCGTATACGGTCCGGCTGGTGGTCCAGAAGTCCACGGGCCTGACGCTCTCCCAGCCGGCGACACAGACCACACCTGGGGTCTGGGAGGGTCAGGTCCCCGCCGGGAGCCCACTGAACATCGATGAAGTGAACATCCTGGGCGTCCGCGTCACCACGCAGGCGCCGCTCGCGACCATCGAGCTTCGGCTGGGCGGCCGCTCGTACCTCGAGCTGCCGAGGCCGTTCGCGATGCAGGGTGTGCCCGACCTCGGCCGTGCGGACACGCACCGGCCAGAGCCGAGCTCGTTCCAGACCGCGACGCGCACGTTCGGGTTCAACGACCGGAGCTGGGCCGTGCAGAGCTTTACGGGGCAGACCGGCGACCTCCGTACCTTCTCCTTCGACCTGCCGACCAAGGCCGAAGTGTTTCTCGCGTGGGTCGAGGTCATCGACTCCTCGTTCGTCCAGAGCATTCGTTCCGGATCCCCGGACCCAAAGAACCTCCTCCAAGGCGCCTCCATCACGCTGTCGCGGGATGGCGAGGAGATTGACCACAGCGGCGTCGGGACGGCGTCGGGCGGCATCGGTACCGAGTCGCTCTCCGTCCTGGACCTGGCTCCGGGCCCGCTGGATATGTCCGTCGAGTTCGCCGACACCGACGCGGGGCGGAGCACCCCGTTCTCGCTACACGTGCTGGAGGTTCGGGGCGAGAGGACCCTTCGGACGATGCGGTGGAGGTTCATGCATAACCTTTCGAACAGGATCCCGGTGACCGCGACATGTCCCGGTGCCTGGGAGCCGTTGCCGCTCACCGACGAGGTGCGCAGCGTAGCGCTCGACCTCGACTGGGACGCGGTGTCGCCGCTTCCGAACTACACGACCCGGTTCACCATCCCCAGCGTGGGGGATTTCCCGTGCAGCGAGGCGGGTACCGGGGACGAGCTGCGTCTCACCCTGCCCTCCGCCGAACGCGTTCTCTACCTCGGGGCGACTCCGGCCTACAACTCGGCACACGTGTCGGCGTACGACACGACGTTCGAGATGACCGCGCGTTACACGTACACGCCGCCGCCCGCCGCTTAGCGGTCGGCGAGAACGGCTGCCGGGGGTGGCTGTTCCTTCGTTCCCAGCGCGAGCAGGTAGAGGCCGCCGAGCTTCGCAGGATCGATCAGGATCGACGCGCGGCTTCGCTCCTCGTACAGACGCGTGGCATGTCTCGCCTCGACCTGCACCTGACGGCTCCGGACTCCCTCCTCCCACAGGCGATATCCGAGCGCCAGAAGCGCATCGCGCTGCGTGACCGGGCCCCAGACCTGCAGGCCGGCATCCCTTGCGGCGCGAGCGACCGTTTCCAAGTCAACCGCGGCGGTCACGTCGCGACTACCGGGGCCCTCCAGGACATCCGCGAGCACTCGGTGACCGCGGTAGGCGTGAACCGGGCCCGGTGTCTCACCGTCCACGAACCCGTAGTCGAACAGGAAGGTGTAGCCACGCTCAAGGCTGCCAGCGATGTCGCGGATCACCTGCAACCCCTGCATTGACACCGGTCGCTCTTCGCCCTCGGCGAGTGGGCGCGTCAACGCTGCCAGGGTCTCCGTCTCGGGCTCGGCTTCGACCTCGATCAGTCGATCGCCGTCGACTCCGACCATCACCTCGACCACGCGGCCGTCTGGCCCGCCGCGCAGACGGTGGAAGGGGACGTTGTCGAGGAGCTCGTTCGCGATCACGCATCCTGTGATCGGCGCCGCGCGTGCCAGAGACGGGATCACCTCCAGCCCGCCGGTGTGGAGCGCGGCCGCTTGGCCGGGCGTGCGCTCCGTCGCGACGTAACGGAGCGAGGACGCGAGCTCCGGGACCAACCTCACCGCCTGGAGGATCCGGCGCGCCAGGGTGCCGTCGCCGGCGCCCAGCTCCACGACCGTGAATGGGTCGGGTCGGTCGAGGAGCTCCCAGCACTCGGCCAGCTGGCGAGCGAGCAGGTCGGCGAACGCGGTGGAGACGTGTGGGCTGGTGACGAAGTGTCCGTCGCGGCCGATCGGCGCCCGCGCGTAGAAGCCGTGGTCGGGGTCGTAGAGCGCGACCTCCATGAACGCGGCGAACGTGATGGGCCCCTGGCGCCGGATCCGGTGACGGAGTCGGCCGAGGAGGGTGGGTTCGTCCAGATTCGTCCCCTTGGTTGCTCCCGAAAATCGACCCTAACAGGCAGGACATACCCCCTCTGGCGTCGAAGTCTTTGTGCATGTGCACAAAGCGATCCCTCACCGTTCTCCTCACGACGCTCGCGCTTCTCGTCCCCTCGGGGCTCTCGGCAGCTCAAACCGACCCGATCGAGGACCCCACGGGCTTTCTGGCTTCCGACAACATTCAGGTCCACACGACCCTTCCCGGGCCCGCGGCCATCGGGGCTCGATTCCGCGGCGATTTCATGTACCTGACCACCTCAACTGGGCTCGTGATCTACGACGTCTCCGACCCGAGAATTCCCGCGGAAGTGGGTCGCCTCCCTCTCCCGCATTTCGAGAACGAAGACGTGGATCTTGGCGGCAACATCCTCCTGATCAGCAACGACGCGGCCGAGTCCTACGGCTTGCTGCACGTCATCGACATCACCGATCCGGCAGCGCCGACGCTCCTGACGACGCATCAGATGGGTGGGAACCCGGCCAGCCCGATCGTGGACATCTTCGGGATCGAGGAGCCGCAGGGGAATCCGGGTCACACCGCGTCCTGCATCTTGGAGTGCTCGTTCGCCTGGGTGACGGACGCGGGCGGTATGCGTGTCATCGACCTCCGGACCCCTGTGACTCCCACGCGCCTCGGCAACTTCAGCACGCCTGCCGCCGGTGACCTCGGCATCACGCACGACGTCCAGATGGACGAGAACTCGATCGCCTGGATCTCGGGCTACGGCGGCGTGGCGGGCTACCGCATCCCGGCTGATTACGCTGAGGCCGTCACGGCCGCAGCCACTGCGGGCGGCCCCGCCGTCAACGACTACCACAAGAGCTTGCTGGTCACGAACACCGACGACAGCGGTAAGAGCGGGTACGGGACGACATTCGGTGTTGACGACGGCGGGACCTACAACGACTTCATCCTTCACAACTCGCGTCGTCTGGAGGACTCGGACGTTGTGTATGTGACCGAGGAGGATTACAACCGGCCAGGGTGCGCGGGGGCCGGATCCTTCGAGACGTGGAGCCTCCCGATGGTCGACGAGATTCAGCCGGACGGCACCATCAAGAGAGTCATCACCGGGGAGCCCATGACTCCGATCGACAAGTGGCAGACGGAGCTTCTGACCGACGGTGCCGACAATCCATCCGGACGGCCGCAGCCGACGGCGATGTGCTCGGCGCACTACTTCGACATCAAGCAGAACGTGGTCGCACAGGCCTGGTACGAGCAAGGCCTCCGTCTCCTGGACGTGAGCGACCCGGCGGAGGTTCGTCAGATCGGCTACTTCATCCCGCCCAACGGCGAGTCGTGGGCCGCGTACTTTGCGCCCACCGACCCCGAGGGACGCGTTTTCTACCTGCTCGATGCGTCGCTCGGCGTGGTCGTTGCCGAGTACGACCGGCCCGTCGATGGACCGCTCGCGATGCCGGCTCCACCGGTGCCGAGTCCCACACCCATCGATCCCACGGCCGGAGACCCAGGTGAAGCCCCTCCGACCCAAACGCCTCCTGCCGAGGATCAGCAGCAGCAGCAACAGCAGGGTTCGGGCAGCTCGGGCCAGGCAGTTTCCGGGGACAACGGCAGCTCCTCCCAGGCCACCACCGCCACGACTGTGACTTCCTCGGAGCCAAAGAAAAAGCCGTGCAAGGCGAAGAGGACGAAGAAGGCTCGGAAGGCATGCAGGAACAGACGGCAGGGCGGGTCGAGCTCTGGTTCCTCGGTGGCGTCGAGCGAATCGTATGAGCCGACCGTCGTCGCGCCCGTCCGGGCCGAGTGGATCACCGGGACCCCGGGCTCCGCGCCGAGTCGCCAGTTCGGCTACGCCTGCCGGATCGTCCTTTAGAGACGACAAGCGCTTCTCACCGGGGGATGGCCTGGTGTTCCCCTTGGTAAGGATTGCGACCATGCTGGTAGGGATCGCTACCGGGGATGCGCTGCGCCCTCACAACGTCGCTACCTGAGGCGCACCGTGGGCACCGCCTGCGAGAATGCGGCTCATGGAGCCACGCCCCGCAGCCACGATCGTGCTTGCCAGGCCCGGCAACCAGGGTGTGGAGTTCCTCGTCCTGAAGCGGGGCGAGGGAAGCCCGTTCCTGCCGGGGTTCGCCGTGTTCCCCGGCGGCTCGATCGATCCGACCGATGAAGAGCTGGCCGCGAGGCTGTTCGGGGACCCTTCGCAGAGCGCTCGGGCCTGCGCGCTGCGGGAGCTCTACGAGGAAGCGGGCATCCTGCTGACCTCCCGCAGACCCCTCGCCGGCGTCCCGGCGCGTCCCTTGGCCTCGATCGCGTTCGACCCCCCGCGTGCCCACCGCCTGGTCGAGATCGCTCGATGGATCGCTCCCGAGTTCTTGGAGACTCGGTTCGATGCCCGGTTCTTCGCGATGAGCGCGCCCGAGGGGGTTGAGCCTCTCGCCGACGGCGACGAGATCGTCGACGCTCGCTGGACCGGGGCACAGGCCGTGCTGGACGCGGCGGACCGAGGGGAGACCGAGGTCATGTGGCCCACGCGCGTCATGCTCGGGGCCCTGGCCGAGTGCCGAGATGTGGCCGACGTGCTGGCGCTGCGCGTCGAGCAGATCCCACACCCGGATGCGGCCCGATGAGCGAGCGCATCCGAAGGGTGCTGGCGCCGAACCCCGGGCCATTCACGCTTGACGGGACGAACACGTGGGTGGTCGGCGAGGGCCCGTCCGTGGTCATCGATCCCGGCCCGGACGATCCGGGCCACATCCTGCGCGTGCTGGACGAGGCCGAGCCGATCGGCGCCATCCTCCTGACCCACCGTCATCCCGATCACGCGCCCGGTGCCGCTCGGCTCGCCGACGCCTCCGGTGTGCCGGTCCATGCGTTCGCACCCGAGCGCGACGAGCTCGGGATGACGGACGGCGCGGTCGTGGAGGTCGGCTCCACACGCATCCGCGCGGTGCACACGCCGGGCCACACCTCCGACCACCTCTGCTTCTTCTTGGAGCCGGAGCGCGTGCTGTTCAGCGGCGACACCGTGCTGGGGCAGGGCACGAGCGTGGTCGATCCCCCCGACGGCGACATGGGCGCGTACATGCGGTCGCTCCACAAGCTGCGGGAGCTGGAGCCATCCGGCGTCTACCCCGGACACGGCCCGCCGATCCTGACGCCGATCGGCAGGCTCGACTACTACATCCGGCATCGCGAGCAACGAGAGGAGCAAGTGCTCGCCGCGCTCGCGTCGGGCAAGCGCACGCCCTCGGAGATGGTCCCCGGGATCTACGGAGGGCAGGTCGACGACACCATGTTCCCCGTGGCCGCACGCTCGGTTCTGGCGCATCTGTTGAAGCTCGAGCGCGAGGGTCGCGTCGCCAGAACGGGTCGGGCCAAGGACGAGCGGTTCGTGCTGGCCGGGGATCGCGCGTGCACACGATGCGGGCGTCCAGCGCTGCCGGGCTCGAAGTTCTGCAGCCGGTGCGGCCTCGCGGCGTTGCAGGAAGGCCCGCCGCCCGGCGCTCGAACCGAGTGAGTATCCTCGGCCGCGATGCGCGCTGAGTTCTCCCGAGTCGATGAGCCCGACCTGGTGATCGGCACTGCCGAGTGGGACGGCCGGCGGGCCGTCGTGAGCGCGGGCGGTGACGACGCTCGGAGAGCGCTGGAACGTATCTTCCGCGTCTCCGCCGTCCGGACGGACGACCCGTCTGCCAGGCCCCCGGGGGCGCGCGGGCAGGCCGTGATCCAGCCCGGCACGCTCGAGTGGTTCCGGACGGCCGCGCTCGTTCGCGGTGCGGCAGCCGGGCTCGGCGTGCGATTCGTGACGGACCTTCCCGGTGGTTGGGACCCCGCGCTCGATCCCCAGTCGTACGGATGGGCGGGGAGCAAGCCCGAGCTGCCGCGTGAGCGGTAGCGTTCACGAAACGGCGGCCAGTGGGTTCGGCGCCGTCGCGGACGAGTACGAGCGCGCTCGCCCCGACTATCCACGTGCCGCAGTCGAGCGCCTGACGCAGGAGCTCGGCGGCGATCACGGCTGCTGGCTGGACCTGGGCGCCGGCACCGGCAAGCTCACGCGGATGCTCGCGGGACAGCGGGTGGTGGCCGTGGAGCCCATCGCCTCCATGCGGGAGCACTTTGCGCGGGTCCTACGGGAGGCGCCTCTCGTTGCGGGACTTGCCGAGGAGCTGCCGTTCGCGGACGCCTCCTTCGGCTCGGTCGTATGCGCGCAGGCGTTCCATTGGTTCGACGGTGAGCGAGCGCTCGGGGAGATCCACCGTGTCCTGCGATCCGGCGGCGGCCTGGCGCTGCTCTGGAACGTGAAGGACGAGTCGGTGCCGTGGGTGGGGGAGCTCGGCGATATCCTCCGCCCGTACCAGGAGCGTGTCCCGCAGGAGACGTCGGGGGAGTGGCGCCGTTCGTTCGAGGCCGCGAGCGACCGGTTCGGCCCGCTCAGGGAGGCGCGGTTCCCGCACGCGCAGCCGCTCGACGGGCCGGGGCTGGTCGAGCGCTACGCGTCGGCGAGCTACGTCGCCGTGTTGCCGGAAGCCGAGCGCCTCGACGTGCTCGCCCGCATCCGCTCGCTGACGGTGGAGCACCCCGATCTTGCGGGGCGGACCGAGTTCGACCTGCCGTATGTCACCGAGCTGCACTGGTGCGTCCGGCCCTGATCCGATACCGGGATACCCTCGAGAGGTGAACGCCTTCCCCCGTGCCGTCGCGGCTCGACTCGTTGCGGTCGCGTTGGTGCCGTTCGCCGTGCCGTCCGCGGCTGCGACAGTGCCGAGCAATCCGGAGCCTGCATTGCCGGTGCTCCTCGAGCGGGCGATCGCTCGCGGCGAGCTCGATCGGCTCACGGCGGACCGGTACCTCGTCGCGGCTCTCCGCGGGGAGCCGGTGCCGGAGGCGTTCGGCAGCGACACGCCGTTTCACGCGACCCTCGAGCTGCTGGAGCTCCGGAACCGGCTGGAGCGCCTCCCTGCGGGGCCGGAACGCCGGAGCTTCCGTGACTTGATGCACCCAACGCCCGTCGGAACGGATCGATGCGACCTCTCGACCACGCCGCTCCCTCACACCACCGAGAGCGCGCATTTCTATATCGAGTACAACGCGGTCGCGTTCGGCGGCGGGCTGACGATAGATGACTACATCGCGGCGTTGGAGCAGACCTGGTCGAAGGAGGTCGACGAGTTCGGCTGGGCGGCCCCCCCCTCGTACCCGCCGAGCCCGGCGCCCAACAACAAGTACCCGGTGCGCATCGACACCTTGGGACCCGCGATCTACGGATACGTCTCCAACAACGGCACGCACGCGGGTCCTGTCGTCAACAACCCCGCGACGGGATGGAACGAAGGGGACGCGCAGGCATCCTGCATGGTGGTCAACGCGAACTTCGATCCCTTCCCGGGGCCGCCGCTTGCGGCGCTGCAGGCGACGGCGGCGCACGAGTTCAACCACTCGATCCAGTTCGGCTGGGGAGTGCTGAGCGGAGGGAACGTCCCCGATCCCGTCTTCTTCGAGGGCGGTGCGACCTGGATGGAGGACGAGGTCTTCGACGACGCCAACGACAACTACAACTACCTCTGGCCGGTGTTCGAGGACGACATGGGGGACTACACGGGATCGGCGACCCGCTCTCCGTACGACTACTGGATCACGTGGCGCGGGATCACCGAGCGCTTCGGAACAGGGGTTGCCGGCGGCGGCGAGGACGTCATGCAGCGGTTCTGGGAGCTCACGAGCAAAAATCAGGGCGACAGCCTGGAAGCGCTCGACCGGGCGCTGGAGCCGGAGGGAACTTCGCTGAGCTCTGCGTACCACGCGCACGCGATCGCGGTGAAGCTCGCGAAGCCGTGTGGGGGTGGGTACACGGCGCCGTATTGCCTGGAGGAAGGGCCAGGGTACGTGGCGGCTCGCGGGGCGACGCCGCTGCACGGTTCGGTGGTGATGGGTGGCACGTTCTCGAGCTCGCTCCCCGACAACTATTCGCTGAACTGGATCTCCTTGCCGTCCGGTACCCGACTCCAGGCGGCTCTGCGGAATGTTGGCGGCGGGGGTCGCCTGCGGGCCAGTGTCGCGTGCGACACGGGAACCGGTGTGACCGTCTCGGGGTTCTCCGGCGTTGCCGAGGCAGGGGAGACGGTCTTCCTGCGCTCCCTCGATCCGGGGACGTGTCTCGCTCCGATCGCGGTGGTGACCAACGTGAGCCAGACCGAGGCGAATCCACAGACCTCGCTCCTGCGCGACTTCACCCTGTCCGTCACACCGCCCGCGGCGCCGAGCCGTCTGACGGTGTCCGGCCGGGTGGCCGGAGGGCGCGTGCTCGCTGCCGGCAAGCTCACCCCACCGGGGAGCGGGTCGAAGGTCACGGTGACGCTCTTCCGGCGTGATGGTGGCTGGGAGGAGGTCAAGAGCCGGCGAGCGCAGATCCGTGGCGGAGGGAAGTTCCGGAAGACCTTTTCGCTTCCCGAGAGCTCGCGGTGCCGGCTGGTGGCGGAGTTCGTGGGGAGCGTCGAGCATCTCCCGAGCACGGCGAAGAGCAGACCCTTCGCCTGCTAGCCTCGCCTCTCGTCCTCCGGCATGTAAGTGGTCCTCGCTAGGGTCGCATCGAGATGGAGCTCGACCTCACACGGCCCGCGACGCAGATCGCGGCCGCGATCCTCTTCCTCGTTCCAGGGCTGAATGCGACCTGGACGATCGAGCGCCTCTCCGGGCCGAGTCGGCTCAAGGGGACGGAACGCCTCCTTCGGGCCCTGTCTCTGAGCGTTCTCATGTACTTGGCTGCGAGCTTCTGGCTCCTCCGCGTTTCGGATCGCCTGCTCGATGAAACCCTCTGGGTCGGGGAACCGATCATCGGGGGCTTCGTCATCCTTTTCATCGCCCCGGTCGCGCTCGCTCTGGTCGTGGAATTCCTGCGTCGGAACAGCATCGCTCGGGCGGTCATTGGAAAGATCACCACGATCGACCCCACCCCTCGTGCGTGGGACTTCACCTTCAAAGAGGGAGCACCCTTCTATGCTCGACTGAAGCTCCGAGGCGGGGAGAGGGTCGGGGGCTTCTTCAGCCAGAATTCCTTCGCCACGGACTACCCGGAGAGTACCGATCTCTTCTTGGAGGAAGCCTGGAGGCTCGACGAGAACGGAGGCTTCGTCGAGCCGATCCGGGGGACTGCGGGTCTGTTCGTGCCGCAAGATTCCATCGAGCTCGTAGAATTGTTGCAGCCGCAGGAGGTAGATGATCGTGGGAGATAACGGCAAGTCGACGGCGCGTGATCCGCGGACTGGTCTTCGCGAGGGACACAAGGGAAAGCCACTGCCGGCAGGCAAGAAGTTTGGGCCGCCGCCGGGCCCGGCCGCCGACGTCCCAGCGCAGAGGCACGAGACGAAGAGATAGCTTCCTAGGGGCCGCCGACCGAAGATGTCGGCGGGGCGCTCTACGATAGCCACGTGCGGTCGGATCTCCCCCTCGTTCCTGACTCCGAGCAGGCTCGCGTCCTCGAGCATGCGCGTGGTCCCCTGATCCTCACGGGCTCGCCCGGCACCGGTAAGACGACGCTGCTCCGTGAGCGATTCACGCGCCTGGCGGAGGCCGAAGGTCCGGAGAACGTGGCCCTGTTCGTGCTCCACCGCCGGGCCTCGCGTGGCGCGCACGAAGTGATCACGGCGCGGCTGGCTCGCTCGCTTCCGGAGCTTTCGGTCTTCACTCCGCACGGGTTCGCGTTCCGCGTGCTGGGCCGACGCTTCACGGAGGCGGGCTACAAGGAGCCGCCGGAGGTCCTGTCCGCGCCGGAGCAATACGCGATCGTCCGTGAGCTCCTCGCCAAGGAGGATCCCGCCGCGTGGCCCGGGTTCGGCGCGCTCCTCGGTGTCGGCAGGTTCGTCCAGCAGGTCGCCGACTTCATGCTGCGTGCGCAGGAACGCCTGCTGGAGCCGGAGGAGCTGACCTCGATAGTCGACCGCTCCGGACGATCGGAGTACACGGAGGTCGCCGGGTTCTACCGCCGATATCTGGATGCGCTCGCAGAGGCGGGCCGCGTGGACTTCGCCGGACTGCTGTTCCGGACGGCCGAGCTCTTGCGCCGAGACCTCTCGGAGGAGGAGGCGTTCCGGCACCTCCTGATCGATGACTACCAGGACACGAACGTCGCGACCGAGGCGATCCTGCTCGCGCTGTCGGGGGCGGCCGACTCCATCGTCGTGGCGGCGGACCCGCCTGGCAGCGTTTTCGGGTACCGCGGCGGAAGCAAGGAGCCGCTCGAGCGCGTTGCCGCGACGTTCCCCGGCATCGCGAGCGTTCGCCTCCCGACGATCTACCGGCGGGGCGTCACCTCGGAAGCGATCGAGAGGCTCGATCACGGCGGCCCGGTCGAGGGACCGCTCGATCCGGGGCTCGAGATCCACGCGTTCGACCATCCTGGAGAGGAGGCCGACTTCGCCGCGCACGAGCTGCTTCGCGCTCGTGTCGACGACGACGTCGGGTGGGAGGACATGGCGATCGTTGTCCGCCGGTACGGCGAGTACCTCACGTCGCTCCGACACGCACTGACCCGGCACGGGATCCCGTTCGTCGTCGTGGCAGAGGCATCCGCGGTCGCGACCGAGCCGGCGAACCGTCCGGTGATCGATCTGTTCCGGTATGCGGTTCGACCGGACGCGCGCGAGAGCCTGATCGAGCGCGTGCTGCTCTCGCCGGTCGTCGGGCTCGATCCGCATCAGCTCCGGCGTCTGCGTCGGGATGCGCGGCTCCGCGGGGTGAGCATGGTGGAGCTCGTGCACGGTTCCCTCGCGTCCGAGCAAGATCCGGACATCCGTGGTCCGCTCGAGCTCTTCGCGGATCTCGTGAAGGAGCTGGAGGAGATGCCCGGTGCCGCGCCGGACGAGCTGTTCTCGCACGCCTGGTCTCGGCTCGACTGGTTCCGGCGGTTGGTCATGTCCGAGGACCGGCCACGGGACCTCGACGCCCTGGCCGCGTTGTCGGAGGTCCTGGCACGATTCGTCGAACGGCGCCCCGGAGCGACGATGCAGGATTATCTCGACACGCTCGACGCCGCCGAGTTTGGCCCGGACCCGTGGATCCCGCCGGAGGAGCGCCGCCCGCATGCCGTCCGGATCGTGTCCGCGCATCGCGCGCACGGGATGGAGTTCGAGCGCGTGTTCGTGATCGGGTGTCTGGAGGGCGAGTTCCCGAGCCTCGCGCATGGCTCGCCGCTCGTCGACCTCGACTCCCTGGTCACGCCGCTGGCGCCGCCCGACCGGTTGCGCGAGCGACTCGCGACCGAGCGGGCGCTCTTCCGTCTCGCGGTGTCGCGGGCTCGAGGGAAGACGGTGCTGACGGCCAGCCGCTCGATCAGTGCACGCAATCCGCGCACGCCCTCGCGATTCGCCGCGCGGATCGGTCTCGACTGGGAGGCGGCGGAGGCCGAGGTCGGCTCGGCCGCTTCGCTGCTGACGCTCGAGGCTTCGCTGAGGGCCGTGGTGGCGGACGAGGAGGCGCGACCGCCCGAGCGCCTCGCCGCCCT
>CAZKFH010000008.1:0-30190 GCA_964551945.1 uncultured Actinomycetes bacterium
TGTTGCACTTGCCGTTCCACTCCTCCGCCGAGCTCACGTCGATCGCGATGCCCCATGCGTCTGGCACGATGTATCCTTCAGTCCCTACAGAGGAGGCATCGTGAAAGCAGGCATCTACGTGCGCATCAGCCGCGACCCCCTGAACACGGAGGCCGGGGTGAAACGTCAAGAGAAGGAGTGTCGTGTCTTGGCCGAGCAGCGGGGCTGGGAGGTGGCCGAGGTCTTCCGCGAGAACGATGTCTCGGCGTTCACCGGGAAGCGTCCCGTTTGGCAGCACATGCTCGGCGCGCTCGACGCTGGGCAGATCGACGTCGTCATCGGATGGGCCAACGACCGGCTGTACCGGCGGGTGCGGGACCAGCTGGACCTGATGGAGCGCGCCACCAAGATCGTGACGGTGAAGGACGGCGATGTCGATCCGAAGACGGCCGAGGGCAAAATGAGAATGACGATCCTCGCCTCCGTCGCCGAGTTCGAGTCGGGTCGCAAGAGCGAGCGCCACCTAGCGAAGCACGCGCAGATGGCCGAGGACGGATCCTGGCCGGGAGGACGGCCCCCGTTCGGCTACAAGCAGTCGGGGGCCTCCCTCGCGGTTGTCCCGAAGGAAGCGGAGAAGCTGCGCGAGGCCGCAGCCGCCCTTCTCGACGGAGAGACCCTTCGCTCCGTTTCCGACCGGATGGGCATGAACACGAGGACGGTCTGGCGGCGCTTGAAGAACCCCGCGATCGTCGGTCAGCGTGTACATCACGGAGAGATGTTGAAGGCCTCATGGCCCCCCATCCTCGACCGCCGTACGTGGCAGCGGATCAACAAGCTCCTTGACGATCCTGCTCGCGGTCCGAAGGGACCCCGGCCCCGGTACCTGCTGACGGGTCTTGTCTTCTGCGGAACATGCGGAGGTCCCCTCGGCGGACACCGCCAGGCGTACGGGGCTTCCTACGCCTGCGCGAGCAGCGACTGTCCGAGGCCGCGCGTGCGGGCTAAGGCCGAGGATCTCGACGCCCTCGTCACCACCCTCGCCGCCGAGCGGACGGTCGCCACGACGAGGGTGTCGGACCCCAACATCAGCCAGGAGCTTCACGAGGAACTCGCCGCCATCGAGGATCAGATGTTCGCGTGGGCGCGCAACGCCGCGGGCGCTGGCATCAGCCCGGACGAGATTCGGGCAGGTCGGGAGCCGATGGTCGAGCGCCGCACCGAGGTCGAACGTCTCCTCGAGCAACGGTCCATGATCGTCGAGTTCGTGGATGAGCACGGCGCGCTCAGGGCCGACATCAACGCGACAGCTGCCCTTCGTTCAGCGAGGTCACAACCACGGCACCGAGACCTCCGTGCCTCGCTCGAGGTGAAGGTCGAGAAGATCGTTCTGCGTGACAGCGGCCGCAACCGCTACTGCCCTCTCTCTGAGCGCGTAGACATCACCTGGCGCGGCTGACGCGCGAACTTTACAAGGGTCCCCTTACGAGTTCAGCCCTTGGTGGCCGCGCAAACGCGCTGGTCAGAGACCGTTGACATCTTCCCCTACCCCGAAAGGCGTAAGAGAAGGGGATGACAGGTCACGGAGGTTCACTCGCTGGAAGACCTCCGGGCACACCGACAGGCCCACCATTACGCCGGGTGTGTTCCCCGAGAGCGGTCAGCCGCTCGAACGACGTCCCCACGGAGCCGACCGTTGTGTCAGCCGAGGACCCGCACGAACGGGCCGAGTCGAAGCCCTAGTAGACGGCGAAGGGGACGGAGCGGGAGCAGCGACGAACCTTGACAGAGTGAATAGAGAGAGGTCGGCCCTCGTTGAACTGCGACGGGAAGCGGCCGAGGTGCGGTCGTGGATGCGGAAGCGGACCCGGAACCTCGACCCCGCCGGGGAGCGCGAGGCCCGGAGTACTTTCGTAGGACGGCACCGGGCGAAGGTGCTCGCCCTCTATCGACGCCTAGGTGCGAAGGAAGCCGCCGCCCGATCCAGCTGGTCGACCTCGACCATCGAGAGGTGGGCGCGGGACCGGGGCATCGTCCCGTTGAGGTCCCGTCGCCGTTCGGCTCAACGGCAGACGGCGAAGGCGAGGCTGCGTGCGCTGGAGAAGGCCCGCGCCCGACCGCGCCTCCGTTCCCAAAACCTGGAGCCCGGTCTCATCGATCGCGAGACGCTGCTCGAGCGCGGTGTACCGGAGTGGATCGTGGATCGTCGGTAGCGAAAGAAGATCCCCGACTTCTCCCCGAACCCGAGAATTTTCTCGCGCGTAGCCGATCTACCGCGTAAGTAGGTAGACGGTCTGCGGCTGCAGCCTCACTCCGTCGACATCCACGGCATCGGCCTCGTACCTAGAGGTCAGGCTCGGCGCGCCAGCTGTGGAGTTGCGCTCACAGGCAGACCCAGACAGGGAAGACGTTCATATCTGTGACAGGAGGCAACGAGGTGAGTTCAGCGAGCAGGAGACAGGCCCAGGAGTGGGAGCCCGGTGAAGTGGGATCGGGCATCGCGATGACGGAGAGGAACGAGGCACTGACGCGGGACTACCTGGAAGGGATGGGGATCCAGCGGCTGGGGAGGAAGTACGGGATCAGTCCCACCAGGGTGAAGCAGATCCTGAACGGCCTCCAGCGCGAGAGCGCCGCCGGATCGTGATGCCCCATAGCGACGAGGTCCGGGAGCGCGCCGTCCGGCTGGCTGCCAAGGTCGGGCTCGGAGCGGCGGCTCACGAGGTCGGCGCTGATCGCAACAGCGTCCGCAACTGGTGCCGGGCTGCCGGGGTGGAGCCGTACCGGCGACCGCCCGCTCCCCCGAAACCGACGGCCCTGAAACCGACGGCCCTGAAGCACGAGATTCCCGAGGAGCAGGTCGCGCAAGCGCTCGACGTCTACGAGCGCGAAGGCCCCGGCCGAGCGCAGGAAGCGACCGGCCTTCCGTACTTCGCCATCATCCGCTGGGCGCGTGATGCTCAGATCAAGTCGACACCGAGCAAGTGGGCGAGGGCGCGGAGGGACCGGCTGGGACACGACGAGAATCAGACCTCGAAGTACCGGGCACGCGTGAAGTTCCTGCATCCGCCCCCGCCGCCGTCTCCGGTCCCGCTCATCGACGGCGAGCTACTGATCGCCCTCGGTGCGGATCCTGCGGCCGTCCGAAAACGAGACAAGAACTTCGCCGAAACCGCCGAGCGGAACGGAAACGAGGCCGATACCTCAAGTAGATGAACGCTCACGACCTACTTCCGACCAGCGCGGTTGCGCAACTCCTCGGCATGTCCGAGCCAGGGCTGCGCGTCTGGCGACAGAAGGGGAAGGGTCCCGCCTGGGTCAAGCCTGGCGGCAACGCCGTCTTCTACCGCGAGAAGGACGTGGCGGCATGGATCGCTGAACACCGCAACGGTGACACCTCATGACCCCGGGTGTCGGGCGACCTCCTCTCTCTGGGTTGGTGCCTCGTCAGCTTCACGCCCGACGCCCGGTACACCTCCGCCCACCGCAGAGAGCAACAAGGCTCGCCGGATCTTTGATCACGGATACGGACCTGCGGTGGGCGGTGACCTCGTGAGCTTGTACAAGCTGGAGGTCGAAGGAATCGACTCCGTGCTGAACGAGATCGCCCGGCTGACCGACACGCGTCGGGTGCGGGGCGACCTCGAGGACGTCTTGGACCGACAGTTCGATCAGGCCCAGTCCTACGTTCATGAGCACACGGGAGCGTTGCGCGCGTCTGGGAGCAAGAGCACCAGCTACAACCCCGTCGACAAGCAGTGGTCCGGGGGAGTCGCCTGGGACGACCCAGCTGCGGCGTTCGAGATCTACATCAACGCGGAGCAGGACCCGGACGCAGGGCACGCGGACTTCTGGAACTCCCTGACGGCTGCTGGCTGGTCGGAGGCGTACGTGGCAGCGGTCCTCAAGCACTACCGAGGCGATGACGAATGATGCGGCCGTGCATCACCTGCGGGATCCCGAGTGTCAGCACACGCTGCACCGCCCATGCCCAGGAGCTAGCGAGGACGTCCCGTCGTGGTCGACCTGATCTACGAGGCACCGCGAAGGAGAGAGGTTACGACTCGCGCTGGGACAGGCTCTCGAAGCGAGCGCGAGCGCTGCAGCCTTGGTGCTCCGACTGTCTGACCACCAAGGACCTGACCGGCGACCACGAGCGCTGGCCAGCTACGGACTTGTCCCACCTGGACGTTGTCTGCCGTGCGTGCAACAGCAGACGTGGAGCCATCCGAGGCAAGGCTGGCGGTGATGCCCATGACGGGGGCTCCACCGACCCACAGCGGGGAGGCACTGTTTCAATCTCACCTCGGGTGCGGGCATGAACGTGCCCGACAACGCGCCTGACGTGGCCGACGTGCTCGACGCGGCGTGGGAGGCCATCCAGGCCGAGGCCCGCGCCAACGAGCGCGACAAGGCCCCATGGACGCCCCAGCTCGCGGCCCGCGCTCTGGTGCAGCAAGCCCGCGAGCAAGACGGCGTCGAATAGTGCGCCGTGGACCCAAGCTCGACGTAACGGCTCCTCCGCTCGACCTGAGCAAGATGCCCCGGCATCGGGGTGCTCGCGCCGTCGCCTTCATCGAGAAGTACGTCCGTGTCCCGAAGGGGAAGGGCGCGCGCGGCCGGTTCAAGGTGCGGCCGTGGCAGCGCCGGATCATCTACGACGCGCTCAAGCCCGGGGTCAGGTCGGGGCTGCTCTCGATCGCGAGAGGCAACGGGAAGACGACCCTTTGCGCGGCCATGGCTGTCGCCGGGCTCTTCGAGGGCGTGGAGGGCGCGCAGATTCTCTGTGTCGCCTCCGACCAGCGACAGGCCGCAATCCTCCTCAACACGGCGCGACGGATGATCGAGTTGTCGCCGGAGCTCTTCAAGCGATGCCAGATTTTCCAGGACCGGATCTACGTGCCGCACACGGACTCCGTGCTGACGGCGCTCCCTGCCGAGCCCGACGCGCTCCTCGGTTTCGACCCGACGTTGGCGCTGGTGGACGAGTTGGCCGTCGTCACCGAGCCCGTCTGGGACGCCGTGGTGACCGCGAGCGGCAAGCGCGACAAGAGCCTGGTGCTCGCGATGTCCACCGCTGCGGTCAGCAAGGACAGCGTGATGTGGAAGCTCACCGAGCACGGGCGCGCGGGCTCCGACAAACAGTTCTTCTTCGCCGAGTTCACCGCGCCGGACGTGGAGTGCCCGCTCGATGACCTCGCATCGATCACGGCTGCGAACCCCGCCTACGGAGATTTCTTGTCTCCGGATGGGCTCGATGCCGTCCGCAAGACGATCCGGCCAGAGGTGTACCGCCGACTGCGGCTGAACCAGCACGTTGGTCAGGTCGGCAGCTGGCTCGAGTGGGGAAGCTGGGACGCCTGCGCGGAGCCCCGGCTCATCGATCCCGAGGAGCCCGTTGTGCTCGGTTTCGATGGCTCGATCAGCGACGACAGCACCGCGTTGATCGGTTGCACGGTCACCGCCCCGCACCACATCTTCACGGTGCGGCTGTGGGAGTCCGACGCTCCCGGCTGGCGTGTCCCGCGCTCCGAGGTGAGCGCCGAGGTCGACCGGGCCTTCGAGACCTACAACGTGGTCGAGTTGGCATGCGATCCCTGGCATTGGCAATCAGAGGAACAAGCGTGGGCCGACAAGCACAAGAACGTTTTGGAATGGCCGACGAACGCGATCCCGCGAATGGCCCCGGCGACCGACCGCCTGGCCGCCGCCGTCATGGACGGCGCGGTTACCCATGACGGGAACGAGGCCCTGGCTCGACACGTCGGTAACGCCATCGTGAAGTCGACCTCCCATGGTGACGTCGTGGTGAAGGACCGGCGCGGCTCTCCGAGGAAGATCGATGGTGCCGTCGCAGCGATCGTCGCTCACGACCGTGCCGTGTTCCATCTCGCGAACCCGCCGAAGCGGTACCGGGTGCTGGCCGTCGTATGAGCGAGGACCTCAAGCGTTTGGTGCAGCGGCTGGAGGAGCGCCGCCCGGAGATCGAGAAGCACAACGAGTACTTCCTCGGGACGCAGCCACTTGCGTTCTTGGCCCCGGAGGTACGCGAGTCGGTAGGCAACCGGCTGGACGATCTCAACTTCCCGTGGCCGAGGCTCGTGATCGGAGCCGTCGAGGAGCGTCTGGACATCACCGGATTCCGGTTGGGTCACGACGCCGAGCCGGACTCGACAATCTGGTCGGACATCTGGCAGCCGTCGCAGATGGACCTCATGAGTCAGCAGGCCCACGAAGAGGCCTTGGTATCTGGCCGCGCCTACGCGGTCGTATGGACTCGCGACGACGGCTCCCCGCTCATCACGGTGGAGTCGCCGCTTCAGGTGATCGTCGAGCACCACCCTGCGACCCGGCAGCGGCTACGGGCGGTGAAGCTTTGGCTAGAGGACGACGTTCATCACGCGGTTCTGTTCGAGCCCGATCGCATCAGGCGGTGGCGCAGCAAGGGCAAGGGGCTGACCTCGGTCGGGATGGGATGGGACCTTCAGGAGACCCTCGACAACCCGCTCGGCGTGGTCAACGTGGTCCCACTCGTGAACCGCATGCGAATCATGAAGCCCGAAGGCGAATCGGAGCTAGCCCCGCTGCTCCGCCTGTTCGATGCGTGCAACAAGCTCGGCACCGACACGATGACGGCATCCGAGTTCGGAGCGATGCCGAGAAGGTTCGCGACCGGCATCACGATCGCGGAGGAGATGGTTCTTGATGCCCAGGGCGACCCCGTCCTGGACGAGGCGACAGGACAGCCCCTGACCCAACCAGCGAACCAGTTCTCGAACGTGGCAGGCAAGGTCTGGTTGAGCGAAGCGCCCGACTCCAAATTCGGAACCTTCAGTCCGACAGATTTGCGCGGACATCTCGACGCGATCAAGACGATCACGGCAGCCATCGCCTCGGCGTCTGGCCTTCCTCCTCACGTCCTGGCGCTGCAGGGCTCGGACAATCCGGCGTCCGCGGAGGCTCTGCGTGCGAGCGAGTCCTCCCTCGTCAAGAACGCCGAGCGCAAGCAGCGGCAGTTCGGCGAGGCATGGGAAGAGGTCGTCCGTCTAGCTCTGCTCATCAGGGACGGGGCGCTCCCCGCCGAAGCTCAGCGGCTGGAGTGTGTGTGGAAGGACGCCGCGACTCCCACCGTTGCTCAGGCAGCTGACGCCGCGCTGAAGAAGCAGGCGATCGGCGTGCCCGCGCAGCAGCTGTGGGAGGACATGGGCTACTCGCCTGTGCAGATCGAACGGATGCGCGCCATGCGGAGGCAGTCCGCGCTCGACGCCGCCGTCGCTGATCTCCAGAAGCTGGTGGCGTGATGACGTTCGCGCGGTTGCTCAGTGCGCTGGCCGCGCTCACGGTCGGTCAAGTCCTCGCCGTGCTCGCTGCGTTCAGCGGACGCCCGGAGCGGCGCGACGCGATGGCGGTCATTACTGCCCGGTCGAATACGCAAGCCGCCGCACTCGCAGATGTTGCCGTTGCGAGCGAGGTGCAGGAGCTACCGCGCGGGATCGGCAGGCCCGACGACGACCTGCCCCGGCTCGAGGACGCGTTCGACGCCGTCCTGGAGGCCGAGGAGAAGGCCATCGACGACGAGCTAGCCGCCCAGGAGAAGGAGTGGGCAGCCGAGCGGGCCAAGACCGAGCGCGTGTTCGCCGCCATCGAGAAGGAGTGGGCAGCGGAGGACGTGGCCGAGCGGAAACGTGCCGCCCGCGAGCGCGCCGAGGAGGCCGCGCGGAACCGGATCGAGAGGATCGCCCGCACGGAGACAATGAACGCGGGGCGCGGTGCGTTCACCGAGGCCATCAAGGACCGTCCCAAGATCGCCGGCTGGCGTCGGCGGCTTAACGACGGCGCTTGTCAGCTGTGTGTCTGGTGGGCGCGCGACGGAGAAACGTTCCCGCCTGACCGAGGGATGCGGAGCCATCCCAACTGTGAGTGCACGCAGGAAGCCGTCCTGGAGGAGGAGTCATGACAGAGGAGACCGTGGTCGAGACCGCCGAGAGCGAGTCACACGGCTCGAGACAGCCCGAGGGGTCTGGTGGGGAGGAGCAGTTCTCCCGTGAGTACGTGGAAGGCCTGCGCAAGGAAGCCGCCGAGCATCGAGTGAAGGCGAAGCGGGCCGACGACCTGCAGCAGCGTCTGATGGACGCAGCGGTGCGGGAGGGGACGGCGGGGATCCTCGAAGACGAGGACGACCTCCGGGCGAACCGGGGCCTCACCGAGTTGGTGGACGCCGATGGTTTCCCCGACGTGGAGAAGGTCCGCGCTGCCGCCAAGGAGCTAGCGGAACAGAAGCCTCACTTGGCTCGGCGCCGTCCGAGCGGAGACATTGGGCAGGGACCACGACCCGAGCCGTCTCCGGTCTTCGACTTCGCCGCGAAGCTGCGCGAAGCAGCGGGCTAACGACGACAACAGCCGATAACACTTCATAGAGCGGGCCAGGTGCACGCTGCTGCACGGGGCCAGGGGCCCCTCAGCCAGAAGCCAACACACGAGCTGAGGAGCACGCATGACCCTATCGATGAAAACCGCCCCGGAGCTGACCCGTGAAGAGGTCGTCAGCTTCCTGATCGAACCCCTGGAGCAGGCCTCCGTCGTACTCGCCGCTGGCCCGCGCATCTTCGATTCGCCGACCGGCGATCCCCTCCGCATCCCGAAGTTCAACGACGTCGACGAGGCCGCGTGGCACGCAGAGAACGAGCAGATCACCGAGGCCGACCCGGACCCCGACGAGGTGGTCTTGCTTCCGAACAATTTGAAGTCGGCCAAGGTGCTGCACCGCTTCAGCAATGAGCTTGCACGCCACAGTGTCATCTCGATCGCGAGCACGATGCAGGCCGCGCTCGTTCGCAAGGTGACGAAGCTCATCGACGACGCCTTCATCAACGGCGTGGGGACGCTCGACGGGAACGGCAACCGGACCCCGATCGGCCTCCTGAACATGACCGGAGTCCAGACCGGAACGTGGAGCACGTCTCCGACCGCCGCCGACGCGGTGGACCTGACGCTGGACGCGGTCGGACTGATGCTCGACGCGGAGATCACGGAGGACTCTCGATTCCACTGGTTCCTACGGCCGGACGACTACATCTCCTTCGCCAAGGTGAAGACGACCGATGGTCGGCCACTGCTGCAGCCGGACGTGACGCAGTCGGGACGGAGAACCCTCCACGGCTACCCCGTGACAGTGACGTCGAAGTTGCCCGCCGGTAAGGCGATGTTGATCGACATGTCGCAGATCGCGGTCGGACGCGACCTGAACCCGAGCGTTCGTATCCTGGATCAGACCTTCGGCGACTTCGACCAGCTCGCGATCCGCGTTGTGGCCCGGATGGACATCGCAGCCCTTCACAACGAAGGCGTTGTGGTCCTGACGGACGCGACTCCGTAAGGAGCGAAAAGGATGCCACATGACCCTCCCGTAGCGGGCTACGTCCACACGCCCACTGGGAGCGACATCTGCACGTTCCTGAGTCGCGAGAACGACGCGCGGTTGCAGGAGCAAGCCGACACGCATGTCGGCGTGATGACGGAACTCGTGAAGTCCTACACGAGAGGCCGCGGCTTCAGCGTCGATGGAATGGTCGCTCCGGATATCTATGGAGTGATCGTCCTGGCGACCGCCCGTCTCATCACGAACCCGTCGCAGGCCGAGCGTGAGGACGCGGACGGCTATAGCGCGACCGGCGGTTTCACCGGCTACAGCCTGGCCGAGCTAGGAGCGCTGCACGCACATCGACGGAGGACGGCGTGAGGAATGCACCAGACCGCGTCGTGATCAACCAGCCGCCGTCCCTAGTCGTCAACGACGGAGCCCCGGAGTGGGACTACGAATCCGGGATCAGAGCCGTGTACGGCAGGTTCTCCGTGCTCGATGTCGAGGAAGCACCTTTGTGGCAGAACGAGAAGGTGACCGCGTGCGTTCGCCTCGCCCTCGGTACTAGCATCGAGCGCGGTGACCGGATCGTGATCGACCGGCAGACGTACCTCGTCTCGTCCGTCCGTCCGAACCTGCTCCACCTGCGAGTGATGTTGCGAGAGGTCACGGCCTAGGTGCCGGAGGTAACGCCCTTCGCCCAGAGGCAGCTGGCGGCGACCGATGAGGTAGTGGAGATGGTCGGCGCGTCCGAGTCGTGGCCGGTCTGGGTATTTCAGTGGCGGCTCCGCGAGAAAGTGGAGGGAACTGGGGGGCGCGGCGTCGTGCTCTCTCGACCCCGACCTTGGGCCATCCCGAACGCCTGGAACACCGCCGAGTTCCCGCAGTTGCAGGTCGACGTCTACGCCGACGTGACACGTGACACGGACGGGCGAGCGCTCAAGGACGACGCCGAGGCGAGAGCGTTGGAGCTGTCTGCCGTGATCCGGAGAGTTCTCCACGTACCCCAGGGTGGGCAGATGTCGTGGGGGAACGACGACGGCACCGTCCGCGTGGTGAGCTCTGTGGCCGGTGCGGATCCCCAGATCATTCGGGTGCCGGGTACCGAGGTGGCACGGGCGACTTCAACGTACGAGGTGACGCTCGGCTAATCACCAGGATTGACTTGCAGGCATTTAAGGCGCGATGCTGTTCGCTACTGCATATGAAGTCTATCTCTGCTCTTCGAATAATCTGCATGGCTGGGGCTATCGCTGTTGGAGGCTCCGCCTGTTCCGCAGCGGACCCGCTGCAGACCCGAACACGGGCGGACTTCTGTTACTGGTTCGACCGTTATCTCAGGACCATCGACTCCGATGGGACGTCGACGCAGGAAGAAGTCGATAAAGCGACCCGCGACCTGATTGCTGCCGGGGAAGCCTTCGGTGTAAACGGCAATGCTCCCGGCATCCAGACGGAGGTCGAGATATTTGCCCTCGCGCTGGACGTGAACGACTCGGTTGCAATCGATGACTTCATCAACGACACGCTGGGTTATTGCGAGGAGTACCTGAGGCAAGAAGGTTGAACTATGGTGACCCCGGCCAGGGAGGAAGCCGGGGTCACCTAGGGGAAGTTGTCCACGTCTGTACCGAGCCTCTTGCTCACGCATGGGTGCTTGGGGAGCCACCACCGCGCGTGTCCCGGCAGTTGTAGCCCCAGATGCCATACCGCACGTACTGATCCAAGTGCTGGTTGCCGATGTGACCCCGAACGTCGTTGTCGAGGTTCGTCGAGAACCCACCACCGAGCTTCCGATGGAAGTACACCGGGTACTGGTGGCCGTTGTCGTACGCCCGCCAGTACATGAGGTTGGCACCGGCGCGGTCGTTGCAGGGCTGCCCGAAGGTATTGACGATCTCCGAGTAGCCATTTGGCTTGGGCGGGTAGTTCTCGTGGCGGTCCCGCCAGCCGCCGTTGTGCCAGTGGCTTGCCAGAGCCGGTGCCATGACGGCGCCGACCAGGAAGGTCACGGGCACGACCATGCGCCAGCCATATCTGGTCTGACGTCTCATCTGATCTCCACCTCCCTCCCGAACGGTCCGGTGGGAGAGGAGACCGGATGCCTACATCAGCGATGAAAGGATAGGACGACTCGCACGAGCCGGACATCCCCCACCCGGGTGATCTTGCAGGACCCGGCTGGGTGATGCTTACTTCGAGGAGGCTTCCTGGCGCTCGCCGAGCGAAGCCTGCGCGGCCGCGAGGCGGGCGAGCGGCACCCGGTACGGCGAGCAGGACACGTAGTCGAGCCCGATGCGGTGGAAGAATCCGACCGAGGCAGGGTCGCCGCCGTGCTCTCCACAGATGCCGAGCTTGATGTCCTCGCGTGTCTTGCGTCCGCGCTCGCAGGCGATCTGCACGAGCTCGCCGACACCTCGCTCATCCAGCGACTCGAACGGATTGGAGCCCAGGATCGCCTGATCCAGGTAGCGAGACATGAACTTGCCTTCCACGTCGTCGCGCGAGAAGCCGAACGCCGTCTGTGTGAGGTCGTTCGTCCCAAACGAGAAGAACTCCGCGTCCTCGGCGATGTCGTCGGCCACCATCGCGGCGCGCGGGAGCTCGATCATCGTGCCGACGAGATACGGGAGGTCCACGCCGCGCTTCTCGAGAACCTCGGTGGCCACCTCGCGGAGATCCTTCGCGACGGAGGTGAGCTCCTCCCGTGTCGAGACGAGCGGCACCATGATCTCCACGACGGGATCGACGCCCTTCTTCTTCACGTTGCACGCCGCCTCGATGATCGCCTGCACCTGGGCCCGGTAGATGTCCGGATAGAGGATCCCCAGGCGGCAGCCGCGAAGGCCGAGCATCGGGTTGTTCTCCTCGAGCGCCACGATCTCCCTCAGGGCGGCCTCGGTCCCGCGCTTCCCGCCGAAGTCGGCGAAGAGGTCCTTTGATGCCTTGATCGTCGGCTTGGCGAGCGCGAGCTCGATCTCCTTCGAGGACGGCAGGAACTCGTGGAGCGGCGGGTCGAGGAGTCGGATCGTGACGGGGAGCCCGTCCATCGCCTTGAAGATCGACTCGAAGTCCTTCCGCTGGCCCGCCAGGAGCTTCTTCAGGCCCTCGAAGTACGGCTTCACCTTCGAGGACTTCAGCGCGTCGCGCGCCTCCTTCACCAACCGGTCGGCTTCCTTCTTCGCCTTCCCGCGTGCCTCGCCAGCCTCTATCTCGGCCTCCTCCAGGCGGAGCTGCGCTGCGCGCGCAACGGGAGCGGCGAGGATCACCTGCCGGAAGATCGGCAAGCGAGGATCGCCGGGCGTGCCGAACATGTGCTCCGTCCGGGCGAGACCGATCCCCTCGGCGCCGAACGTCCTCGCCTTCGCGGCGGACGGCCCATCGTCGGCGTTCGCTCGCACCTTGAGCTGGCGGACGTCATCCGCCCAGCCGAGCAGGGTCTCGAAGTCCGCGGAAAGCTTGGGCTCGACCAACGGAACCTCGCCGAGCACCACGTTTCCGGTCGTGCCGTCGATCGAGATGATGTCGCCCTCCTCGACCTTCGTGCCGTTGACGTTGAACACCCGCTTCGCACTATCGATCTTGAGCGCTTCCGCGCCACACACCGCCGGCTTGCCCATCCCACGCGCAACGACGGCCGCGTGCGAGGTCTTGCCGCCGTGAGACGTGAGGATCCCTCGCGCGGCGATCATGCCGTGCAGGTCGTCGGGATTCGTCTCGCGCCGCACCAGCACAACGGCTTCCCCTTTCTCCCCCATCTCGGCGGCGGTGTCCGCGTCGAACACCACCTTGCCGACGGCGGCGCCCGGTGATGCGTTCAGACCCTTCGCGAGCACCTTGATGTCCGCCTTCGGGTCGAACTGTGGGTGCAGGAGCTGGTCGAGCTGGTCGGGCTCGACGCGCATGACGGCCTCGTTGCGGTCGATCAGGCGCTCGTTCTCCATGTCGACCGCCATCTTCACCGCGGCCCCGCCGGTCCTCTTGCCCACCCGTGTCTGGAGCATCCAGAGCTTGCGGTTCTCGATGGTGAACTCGATGTCGCACATGTCGTGGTAGTGCCGCTCGAGCTTCTGCATGATCTGCGTCAGCTCTTGGAACGCGTCGTGGTTCAGGCGGCGGAGGTCGGTCAGGGGCAGGGTGTTGCGGATGCCCGCTACGACGTCCTCCCCCTGCGCGTTCGGCAGGTAATCGCCGTAGTAACCCTTTTCACCCGTGGCGGGGTTGCGGGTGAATGCGACCCCGGTCCCCGAGTCCTCGCCGAGGTTGCCGAACACCATCGCCTGGACGTTCACGGCCGTCCCGAGATCGTCGGAGATCCCGTACTGTCGGCGGTAGACCTTGGCCCGATCGTTGTTCCAGGAACGGAAGACCGCCTCGATCGCCATGCGGAGCTGCTCCCCCGGGTCGCTCGGGAACGGACGGCCGGTGTGCTCACGAACGATCGACTTGAAACGTTCGACGAGGTTCATGAGGTCAACGCCCGTGAGATCCGTGTCTTTCGCGTCCGGGCCTTTCCTCGCCTTCGCCCGCTCGAGCTCGTCGTCGAACGCCTCCGCCGGGATCTCCATCACGACCTTGCCGAACATCTGGATGAACCGGCGATAGGAGTCGAACGCAAAACGGTCACTACCCGCCTGGCGTGCAAGGCCGAGGACCGAGCGGTCGTTCAGACCGAGGTTCAGAACCGTGTCCATCATCCCCGGCATCGAGTACTTCGCTCCCGAGCGGACCGAGACGAGCAAGGGATGGTCGAGGTCGCCGAGGCGCCGGCCCATCGCCTGCTCCAGACCGCGGAGATGCTGGGCGACCTCTTCCAGGAGTCCACCGGGGAACGCACCCTCGACCAGATACTCCTTGCAGGCATCGGTGGAGATCGTGAATCCCGGCGGCACCGGCAACCGAAGGTTCGTCATCTCGGCGAGGTTCGCCCCCTTCCCGCCGAGGAGATCCTTCATGTCCCGGTTGCCCTCGCTGAAGTCGTAGACGTACTTCATCTGGCGCTTCGGGGGGGCAGTCTTCGGGGCGGGGGCAGTCTTCGCCGTGTCGGTCTTGGACGGTTTCTTTGTGGACGATTTCGCCTTTGCGGCGGCCTTCTTCCGGGTCTGGGGCATCCTCACCTCTCGTTTCGCCAACTGTACCGCGAGGGCAGGATCGGCAGAGGGTCTCGAGGTGGTCGAAACGGTCGAACGGGTCAGCCGGCCTCGTCGAGCCAGTCACGCGTGATGGAGCACCAGAACGCGAGGCCGGCGTACTCCCCGTACGGCCGGAAGCGCCGCAGGATCGCGGTGTCGGAGACCGGGCGCCTCGCCCCGCGAACCTTGGCGTACTTCGGGCGGCTCCATGAGTCGAGGATCAGACGCGAGTGCCGGCCGAGCATCAGCATGATGTGTGCGGCCGCATACGGGCCCACGCCCGGCAAGGCGACGAGCTCCATCTCGACCTCGTCGTCGGTCATCGGCTCCTCGGGTGCCGCCAACCGTTCGAGATCCACGTCTCCGGCCGCCACCATCCGGGCCAGGTTCCGTAAATACGGGCCTCGGTACCCCGCGCGCACGACCTCCCGGTAGAAGCTCTCGGGCGTTGCGGCCATCGCCTCCGAGGTCGGGAACGCACGCCCCCGCCACCCCTCCTTCGGGGCGCCGACCGCAGCCTCGCCGAGATGCTCGACGAGCGCGGTCACCATCTTGGTCGTGAGCGCCCAGGAGCAGTTCGTCGTGCAGACGGTCTTCACGACCTCCTCGAAGACCGTGGGGCTCCGAACCATCCGGCCGGCCCCGGCAGTTACCCAGCGCATGTCGGGATCCTGCGCGGCCACCGCGTAGAAGGGCGAGAGGTCCTCGTCGAGATTCAGGACGTGGCGCATCGTCGCCAGCACCGACTCCTGGGCCCTCGCGCTCGGGGGACGGCCGAGGATCTCGCTGCGGGCGTGGCCCTTCCGCCCCGGAGCGACGGTCACGGTCCGCGGCCGCGCCCCTTTCACGGGGATCGTGACTTCGAGCCGCTCGTACGTGTCCTCGTCGAGGAGCATCGGCGGCAAGCTCGCGACGCCATGCGACGCGAGGGTCCGGCGAAGGTCCACGTTCTCTCCCGCCGGGCCCCGTAGTGGAATCTCGATGATTCGACCCCTCAGCTGACGCGGAAGAGCTTGATGGCCGTGTTCGGGTAGAAGTTCAAGCCGGTCTCCGCGGCATGGAACTGGTCGAGCGCGCGGTTCGCCTTCATCTCGCCGACGTCGAACGGGTCGAAGCCCATGTCGCGCGCGAGGCCGAAGACGGTCTCCTTCGCCCCCTGGTCGTCGCCCGCGATCATCACGGACGCCGCGACGCCGTCGACCACGGGGGTGGTCAGCACGTCCGAGAACACGTGGTTCCATCCCTTGACGACCTTGGCGCTGGGGATCCACTTCTGGATCTCCTCGCCGGTCGAGCTTCCCTGCGGAGGCTGCAGTGTGCCGTCCACGTACGGGTTCGTGATGTCGATCACGACCTTGCCCGACAGGTCGCCGACCTGCGGAAGGGTCTCCTCGACCGCGATCCACGGCACGGCGAGGAACACCACGTCCGCATCTGGCACCACGTCGGCGTACGAACCGCCGCCCGTCGCTCCGAGCCGATCGGCAGCCTGCTTGCCCTTCTCGGTGTCCCGAGAGCCGAGCCACACCTCGTGCTTGTCCTTGAGCAAGCGAGCGAACCCGCTCGCCATGGTTCCCGTTCCGATGATCCCGATCCTCATGCGACGACTCCTTCCGGTCGGTGGGCGCCCCCAACCGTAACCCCCTCCCTCACCGCGCTATTCCATCCGAACCGGATACGGCTTCGCGCCGGAACATGAGGGCACGCTCGCGCCTCTTGAGGCGACCAAGCGATTCGGAACGACGATCGGAACCGTCAGGAGACGGGCAGGCCGGGGTTGTCGACGACGAAGCTGCTCTCCATCTCGATCGCGCGGCGAGCCTGATCGCCCGGCACGGGGCGTCCGAAGTAGAAGCCCTGACCGAGGCCGCAACCTTCCGCCCGGAGCATCGCGAGCTCCTTCGGGTTCTCGATGCCCTCGCCGACGACGACAAGACCCAGTGCCTGCGCCAGCTGGCAGATCACGCGAACGACCGAGCCTTCCGGCTCTCCTTCGGCGAGTGCCACCACGAACGAGCGGTCGATCTTCAGCAGGTCGACCGGAAGCCTGGACAGGTACGCAAGCGAGGAGTACCCGGTTCCGAAGTCGTCGATCGCGAGTCGCACGCCCAGCTCGCGCAGCGAGTCGAGATGCTCGATCGTGACGCTGTCGTTCTCGACCATCGCGTTCTCGGTGATCTCGAGGATGAGTCGCTCGGCCTCGAACTCCGTTTCCTCCAGGACGGCCGCCACCTCGCGCAACAGCTTCGGGTCCCTGAGCTGCCGCGTCGAAAGGTTGACGCTGAGCCGGATCGGTGTCTCCTGGGGACCGATGGTCCAGTCGTGTACTTCGCGGCATGCCTGCTTCAGGACCCAGCTTCCGAGCGGAACGATGAGGCCCGTTTCTTCCGCGAGCGGGATGAACTCAGCAGGCAGCAGGAGCCCGCGCTCCGGGTGGTTCCAGCGCACGAGCGCCTCCACTCCGGCGATCGCGCCGTTCGAAAGGCCGACGATCGGCTGGAAGTGCAGGACGAGCTCCTCGTTCTCGATCGCGCGCCGCAAGTCGGACTCGTCGTGCAAGCGGTTGACGGCCGCTGCGTGCATCACGGGGTCGAAGACCCGGTAGCTCACCTCGGGGCTCTCCTTCGCCTGATACATCGCGACGTCCGCCTCCTGGAGCAGCTGCTCGGCCGAGGTAAGCGTGCTCTGCGAGTCGTCCACGACGCTGATTCCCATGCTGGCCCGAACGATGATCTCGCGCCCCTCGATGCGGACCGGCTCTCGGAGAGCGTGCTCGATCCGTTCCGCGACCCGTACGGCATCGTGCGGTCCCGCGACGTCGTGGATCAGCACGGCGAACTCGTCACCACCCAGCCGGGCGGCGACATCCATCGCGCGGACGGATCGCCTCAGGCGTTCCGCGATCTCGGCGAGGAGCTTGTCGCCCGCGGAATGGCCGAGGCTGTCGTTCACATTCTTGAAGCCGTCGAGGTCGAAGAGGAGCACCGCGGTCATTCGCTGCGTCCGAAGCGCACCCGCCAGCGCACTGGCAACGCGATCGCGGAAGAGCTCGCGGTTGGGAAGTCTCGTCAGCGGGTCGTAGAGGGCCTGGAACTCGTTCAGTCGCCACGCCGCGATGCTCGCGATGCTCATCGCAAGGATGAACGTGCCGTGCACCATCGCCCATCGCCACGGATGCGCGATCGCGTCCGGATGGTTGTAGACGCCGCCCGGATCGAGGACGCCGACCGTGCCGTGGTGAAGGACGACGAAGGCGATCGCGCACAGGAACGGGGTCCACTCCTGATACAGGGAGATCAGCGCGACCATCACGAAGAAATGGAAATGGAACTCGATCATGCCGCCGGAGACATGGACGAGGATGGCCGATGCGGCCATGAGGCCCACGCTGACGAGTGCGGCCCGGGCCTTCCGGCCGAGGCGCGGCGCGCCGGCCGCCACCGCGAACAACAGAACGATCGAGGCCTCGAAGGTGGAGTGGAGGAACCCGAAGCCCTTCACCATGGCGAACGCAGCGATCCCGATCGCGTGGAGGACCAGAAGCTGACGGAGACGCCGGTGCCGAGCGGCCCACACCTTCTCCGTGAGCGCACCGCCCTTGGGCATGTGTTGCATGAAGGTGCGGCCCAGCCGCCGGATCTTTGAGGAATGGGCGTCGATCGGGTACGTGGTCGGTTTCGGGAGGGTTTCGTCTGCCATCCCTTAGACAATCGGCGGATAGCGCTCGGACTTGAATGGCGAGGGGCAACGACCTCGCCGGTCGGCCGGATGGCCGACCCACTAGGCGCGTCTGGAAACCGTGCCCATGAATGCCGCCACGAGCTCGGTCCCGGCTCGTACAGAGATCCTGTACGAGGCCACGCGGGTGGAACGGGAGATCTCCTCGGCCTCCGCCACGAGCACGTCACCGACACGGGCCGGCCGCGTGTAGTGGATGGAAGCGGAGATCGCGACCGCCTCCGGGCCGTGGCTGTTCGCGGCCACGGCCAGGGCCGTATCCGCAAGCGCAAAGACGAAGCCGCCATGGGCGGATCCTTGCTGGTTGCGGTGCTCAGGCCCGACCGTGGCCTTGAGCCTCGCGTAGCCGGGCGAGGTCTCCTGCAGCTCGAAGCCCAGGAGCGTCGACAGTGGATCGGGACTCTCGTCCACGATCAGGCTCGCGCGAGCCAGGAGCGGAACTGCTCGAGGAGCCCCGCGCCGCCACGCGGCGGCTCTTTCGGCCCGAGCCACGACGCGCGCTTCTTCTCGTCGTCCACGACAACCCACTCGTACGCGTAGGTCCGGGGCCCGGCCCAGAACGGCTCGATCCATTTCTCGTGCTGCAGGCTCGCCACCACCGCGTAGCCGAGCCGAGGGCGCCCTTTCCAGAACTCCTCCAGGTCGTGGATCGCAGAACCGCGAGTACGGGCTCGAACGGAGTCGATGCCGCCGAACTCGGCGACCCACCCGATCTGGATCTTTGCCTTCGCGACGAACAGGCCGCCGTGGAGCTGGACCCACACGGCCTCGTCCGGGCTCGTGCCGGTCTTGAACGCCGGTCCCGGCCGCTCCCGAGCTTCGATCGCGTACCCGAGATCGGGGCGATCCACCGTTCCGGTCAGATGCTCGAGCCTCCGGATGATGACGTGGTCCACGTGCGCGAGCCTACCTCGCGACGCATCTCACGCGAGGTCGTCGCGAGGTACGAACACCGCGTTGAACCACAGTCCCGTTGCCGGATCCTGCGTGAGGCGCGTGTACCCGAGCGGCTCGAGCTCGCCATCGATGTCGGCCAGCTCGAAGCCGGCCCGATGGAGATGCGACTCGATGGTCTCGACGACTACCAGTCGAGGACGGTGGTCACCGAGCATCGACCGCATGCCGCGCAGACACAGCACCTCCGCACCCTCCACATCGATCTTCACCGCGCGCACCGGCGGGTCGAGCAGCAGCTCGCCGCTCGCGACGAGGTCACCCAGAGGGTGGACCGACACCTCGGCTACCACCTCACCTTCCACGAACAGCGAGCGCTTCGTCGCGTCGGACGGGTCCTGGGGGTCGACGCGAAGTGACAGCGTTGCGGGCTCGGCGCCGAGCGCCAACTGCCGGACATCGATGCGTTCCGCGACGCCGGCAGACGCGGCCCGGAGCATGAGCTCCTCGGCCATATCCGGCGCGGGCTCGAACGCGTAGACCTTTCCCCTCGGGCCGACGTGCTCCGCGACGGGGATCGCGAAGATCCCGACGTTCGCGCCCACATCCAGGTAGCCGTCGCCCGGCTGGAGCGCATCACGAAGGAGGGTGAGCAGCCTCTCGTTCTCGATCTCCCACAGCTCGGGGTTCGCGGATCCCATGCAGGTCATCCTCTCCGTTTCCGACCTCATCGGCATGAAGGGGCCGGCTCAGAAGCCCCTCCTGAGCGGGTCCGGGACAGCGAAAGGGCCGGCTGAACGCCGGCCCTCTCGTGCGGGTCTGTGAAGCCTTGTGGATCTAGCTGTAGGTGTACTCCACGATGTGCTCGTCGAGGGCCTTCTTTGCGGCCTCGATGTTGTCGACGCCGAGGGCGATGGTGACCTTGTCCCCGGTCCAGTTGATCGGGAAGAAGCACTCCATGTTGACGCCCTGGTCACCGAGCAAGCGGCTGACGTTGGCGGCCATGCCCGGCTTGTCGTTCAGGCTGATCGTGAGGGCGGGGAACATCTTGAAGTCCCAGCCGCCATCCTTGAGGACGGTCTGAGCCAGCGTCTCGTCGCTCGCGACGAACGAAGCAACACCCTGGCCGTTCACGCCGAGCGCTGAGATCAGCACGTTGACGTTCTTGGCAGCAAGCTCTCCGGTGAGCTTCGCGAGCTCTCCCGAACGATTCTTTCCATGGACGATGAAGGTCTGCATGCATTCTCCTGACGAGTCCCGGAGCGGTGGGCTGATGGGCCGAGATGTGGCCGAGCCGGACTCTGGGTGGAACAGTACTCACGCACGTCCATCCCTCACGGATCCGCGTTTCAGTTGAATATCAGCGCGCCGAACGCGTATCCCGCAACACCGGCAACGAGCACCCACAGGAGCGATCGCGTCGGTGACGCGACGAGCGCAAACAGCGCGGCGCTCAGCGTCGTGTTCTCGACCAATGCGCCTTCTTCGATCAGGGATGTGGCCGCGAGTGCCGCGAAGAGGGGCGCGGGGATCCGGTCGAGGATCGCCTGCACGCGGGCCGGCGGGTCTGGCATCAGCACGAGCGCCAGCGCACGGCTCCCGTAGGTCAGCAACGCGATGACCGCGATCAGCCCAATACTCATTTCGAACGCCCCGGGATGGCGACGGCGATCGCGGCAACGACGGCGGCGATGCCACGGCTACCCGGCCACAGGAGGAGCGCGCCCGCGGTGGCGGCCGCAGCGACCACCGCGCGGGTCGCGATCGACCGCGAGGTGCACGTCAGGGCAGCGAGGCCGATGAAGAGAACGGGGAAGACAGCTTCGGCCGCCGAGCGGACCGCCTCAACCGACGCGCCGAGGAGGCCGACCCCGGTTCCGAGCTGCCACGTGACGTAGAACAACGCGCCGGATGTGAGCAGCGTCCTCGCAGCGTCGGCTCCTGGGACCAGCGCGAGGCCGACGGCTTCGTCCGTGAGGAACCACCCGAGCCCTGCACGCTGCCACCGAGGACGGTCGATCCGTGAACGAAGGACCGCGCCGAGGGCCACGTTCCGCAGATTGAGCGTCGCGGCACCGCCAAGGATCGCGGCCGTCCCCGCCCCGGCGGACAGCAGTCCGACGACGGTGAACTGCACCGAGCCCGAGAAGATCAGGAGTGAGCTCAGCATCGTCGCCGTCGCACCCATCAACGGTTGCGCGATGCTGCCGTAGATCACGCCGAACACGAAGATGGCGGCCGCCGGAGCCGCGGCCGCCACGAGAAAGCCGCGTCCTCTCATCGCTCCCCCGACACGTACCGCTCCAGGACCGCATCCGAGAACGCCGGCCACGTCTCGAGCGCCCACGGCCCGAACGCTCGGTCGGCGATAGCGACGGCGGCGAGACCCGCTTCCGGATCCACCCACAAGAAGCTCCCGGAGCCCCCGAAGTGCCCGAATGTTCGCGGGGAGTTGCGCGTGCCCGTCCAGTGAGGCTGCTTCGCGTCCCGGATCTCGAACGTGAGCCCCCATGGGTTCGGGTCGAACTTCCCGAGATCCGGAAGGACGCCCGCCAGCTCCGGGAAATGGGGACGCGTGGCGTCCGCAAGCGTCTCGGGAGAGACAAGGGTCGGGGCCAGGAGCTCTCGCGACAACGCCAGGAGATCCGCGACAGTGCCCCAGGCCGCGTGCGCCGGCGAGCCCCGCAGCTCCGTTGCGTTCATACCGAGAGGCTCGAGCACTCCGAGACGGAGGTACTCCTCGAACGACATCACGGTCTTCGTCTCGAGGTGCTCGACGAACCGCTCGATACCTGCGTTCGAGTAGATCCGTCGCCGACCGGGTGGCGCGATAACGCGGTCCTGGTCGAACGCCAGCCCCGACGCGTGAGCGAGCAGGTGGCGGACCGTCGAGCCTTCCGGCCCGGCCGGCTCGTCCAGGTCGAGGCTGCCCTCCTCGAGCGCGACGAGCGCCGCGAATCCCACGAAGAGCTTCCCGACCGAGGCGATGGGCATCAGTCGATCGGCATCGCCCGCCACGCCGAGCGTGCTTCGCGCATCGGTAACGCCGGCTGAAACCGTTTCGACCGGCCACGAAGCGACGAGCGCACCGAGATCATCCATCCACCCCATACTGGCTCCCCGGGAAGGCAACGCCTACGGGTGGGCGATCGCCTCGAGCACGTTGAGGCGAGCCGCGCGCCGTGCCGGACCGATCGCCGCCAGGACGCCCGCGATTGCCGCGAACACCAGGAACTGCAGGAGCTGGCCGACGGGGAACGCGAGGGCCGTGATGCCCTCGTCCTTCAGTGCCGAGACCAGGATCCAGCCGAACAAGATCCCGACCGCGAGGCCCAGGACGCCGCCGAGCAGCGCGATGATCACCGACTCCAACCGGATCATCGATCGGACCTGCTTCCGGCTCATCCCCACCGCCCGGAGCAGCCCGAGCTCTCGGGTGCGCTCGAGTACCGAGAGCGCCAGCGTGTTCACGATCCCGATGAGCGCGATGAACACGGCGAGCGCGAGCAGCGTGGTGATCAAGCTGAGCAGCTGGTCCACCAGGTTCTCCTGCGCGGACTGCAGCTCCGCCTGGTTCCGCACCACGATGTTGGGGAACTCCTCGGCCGCGTCCTCGATCGCCGTTCGAGCCTCCGCTTCGGTCACGTCGGGATCCTTCAGAACCAGCACGTCGGTGTCGGCGGAGTCCGGATAGTGCTCCTCGTGCGTGGCGATCGAGATCATGTAGTCGCCGAACTCTCGCTCCTCGAAGATCGCGGTCACGGTCATCGGCACCACCCCGGTCGCGGGGAACTCCATGCGCAGCTCGTCGCCGATCTCCAGGTTCCGGTCCTCGGCCACGTTCTGGTGCAGCGCCACGCCACGGGAGCCGAGATCCGCGAGGTCGCCCTCAGTCACGCGCAGGTTCAGCACCTGGTCGACGGTCGCCGGGTCGACCGCGGTCAGGAAACTCGTGGATAGGGATCCCTCCGCCCGCCAGGACCCCATGCGCGTCTCCGAGACGACCTCGACCTCGTCCAGCTCACGGAGGCGATCGGCGACCTCGGGGCTGAACGGCGCGATCTGCGACAACGACGTCAGGATGAAGTCTGCCTTGTACGTGACCGCGCTGGTCTCCGCGATCGACGCCTTCACGGACTCTCCGAGGATCGCGAACGTCCCGACGAGGGCCAGGCCGATCATCAACGCGGAGGAGGTGGACGCCGTCCGCCGTGGGTTGCGCATCGCGTTCTCTCGACCGAGCTTGCCGGGAAGCCCTCGCATCCTGGCGATGGGCGCGCCGATGAATCCCGCGACCGGGCCCGCCAGCAGCGGGCCTGCAACGGTGACGGCGACGAAGATCAGCGCGACGCCGACGCCGACGAGCGAGATCCCTCCACCCGCGAACAAGCCCGCGCCCAGAGCGAACAACCCCAGGAGCGCGACGATCGCCGTGATGGTCGTGCGCGCGCGGAAAGAAGTCGGCCGCAGCGTGTCCATCTCTCGCAGGGCCGCCATCGGCGAGAGCCGAGCCGCCCGCCGGGCCGGGATGACCGCGGAGACGATCGTGACCCCGATGCCGAGGATCAGGGACACGAAGATCGTGCGCGGCAGGATCGCGAGACCGGTCGACGGCAGGTCGAACCCGAGCCCGCTCATCGCGGCCTGCAGCCCGATGGCCAGTAGGGCTCCTGCCCCCAGGCCCACGACCGATGCGACGGTTCCGATGATCAGCGACTCGACCAGGACCGAGCGCAGCACCTGTCCCGAGCTAGCTCCCAGCGCCCGGAGCAGCGCGAGCTCGCGCGTTCGCTGGGTGATCAGGATGTTGAAGGTATTGAAGATGATGAAGCCGCCGACGAACAGCGAGACGATCGCGAAGATAAGGAGAGCCGTCTGGAAGAAGCCAAGTACCTCACCGATCCCCTCGGTGATCTCCTCGCTGAACTCCGCTCCGGTGATCGCCTCGACCTCGGGCGGCAAGACCTCCGCGACCCGGTCGCGAAGCTCCTCTGCTGAGAAACCTTCCGCGGCGTCGACATCGATGGAGTCGAGCTGGCCTTCCTTGCCGAGCACACGCTGCGCGGTGTCGAGCTCGAACGCGGCGAGCGTTGCCCCCGCAAGGTTGTCGGCCTCGCCGTATCCGACGATCCCCGCGACCTCGAACCGCTCCGAGGGGCCGAGGAACTGGACCTGCACCTCGTCTCCGGCCTTGAAGCCGCTCGTCTCGGCGGTCCGTGCGTCGATGACCACCTCGTCCTCGGCCTCGGGAGCTCGTCCCTCGCGGAGCGTGTACGGGGAAAGGGCCGGGTCGATCGGCCAGGAGATCCCGATCGTCGGCGGCCCCGTCGCGCCGATGGCTTCGCCGCTCTTGTCGATGAGCTGCGCGTAGCCCTGCACGGTGCCGCCGGCGACGCGGACGCCGTCGACACCCCGGACGACCTCGAGAAGCTCTTCGTCGAGCGGCTCTCTATCCGCTCCCGGCTGAGCGCCGAGGTCGAGGAATGCCGCTTCGGACCGCACGAACACGTCGATGTCCCCCACGCCCTCGGTCACCAGGTCGTCGAACGTCCTCTGCATCGTGTCCGTGAGGACGTAGGTACCGGCGACGAAGGCGACGCTGAAGACGATGGACAGGGCTGTGAGGACGAGCTTCCATTTGTTGGCCAGCAGGCCGCGGAGGGTCGTGCGCCACATGAGGGCTCAGCCCTCGAGACGCTTCATCAGGTCGAGGATGCGGTCGGTTGTCGGGTCGCGCATCTCCTCCCGGATCCGGCCGTCGGTGAGGAACACCACCCGGTCGGCGTGCGAGGCCGCGCCCGGATCGTGCGTGACCATGGTGATCGTCTGGCCGAACTCGTCAACGGCCCGGCGCAGGAACGCGAGCAGCTCCGCGCTGGACTTCGAGTCGAGGTTGCCGGTGGGCTCGTCGGCGAACACGATCTCCGGCCGTGATGCCAGGGAGCGGGCCGCAGCGACTCGCTGCTGCTGCCCGCCCGAGAGCTCCGATGGCCGGTGCTCGAGACGATCCTCGAGCCGCAAGGTCGAGATCACGGTGTCGAGCCAGGCACGGTCCTGATCACGTCCGGCGATGTCCATCGGGAGCGTGATGTTCTCGGCGGCCGTGAGCGTGGGTACCAGGTTGTAGGCCTGGAACACGAACCCGAGCTGGTCGCGCCGGAGCTGGGTCAGGTCCTTCTCGTCGAGCGCGGTGAGCTCCGCGTCGCCGACGAACACCCGACCACTCGTCGGGCGATCGAGCCCGGCCATGCAGTGCAGAAGAGTGGACTTGCCAGAGCCTGAGGGACCCATGATCGCGGTGAACTCGCCACCGGGGAACTCGACTGACAGGTGGTTCAACGCGGTGACCGCGGTCGCCCCCTCGCCGAAGACCTTCACCAGATCCTCCGCGCGAGCCGCTGTCGTCTTAGGTGTAGCTATCGCGCTCAAGTGTCACCTTCAACGAGATGGATGCCCATGAGATTCCGCCACCCTAGCGGCTCTAGCGAGGCGCGCCCTCTCACCGAGCGACCGTGAGGATGGCGTCCACGTCGTCAACGAATTCTCGGGGGTCCATTCCCTGGATGCGCGACGTGGCTCGTTCGAGGCACGCCGCTCGGGTCTCCTCATCGAGCGAGCAGAGCCGGCGCGCGCTCGTCCCGAGGCGGGTCCGGAGGCGGATGAACTCCTCGAGGGTCACCGCGCGCTCGGATCGGATGGTCTCCACGGACTGCACGACGAACCCCGCGGATTCGAGCAAACCGCGCACCTTCGTCTCGTCATCCATCAGATCGTGGTTCGCGATCGTCGAGTCCTCCTCCGCCCCATGCGCGTCCAGCTCCTCGATCCACGCCGAGATGGCGGCACGCGGTCTCTGCTCGCCCCACGTCGCAAGCCCCAACCGGCCACCGGGCACGAGGACGCGCCGCACCCCTTTCAGCGCGTGTACCGGTTCGGGGACGTGGAAGAGCATGAAGGCCATAAGGACACAGTCGAAGGAAGCGTCAGTGAAGGGCACCAATCTCGCGTCGAGAATGACCCGAAGTGACTCGGCGGTAGCCAGCCTGATCATTCCCTCGGCCCGATCGGCAAGGACGATAGTGGCGCCCGGCGTCGCCGCCCGTTCGTCGGCATACAGAGCGCCCACCCCGGCGCCGAGGTCGAGGACCCGGCTCGCCCCGGACAGCTCTACTCGTTCGAGCAGCCGGCGCGCGAGCGGCAGGAGCTCGGGCGCCCAGAGCTCCTTGTATACCTCAGCGTCGGATGAGTACCGGAGGGCGAGTGCCTGCACGCGATCGTCCTCAGTTGTCACGGGCCTGGGTCTCAGGTCAGTCGTTCATCGAGGTACGTCCGCAGTGCGTCAGTCCCGATCCGATCCTGGGACATCGTGTCGCGGTCACGGATGGTGACCGCATTGTCATCTAGCGACTCGAAATCGACGGTCACACAGAACGGCGTGCCGACCTCGTCCTGTCTCCGGTAGCGCCTGCCGATGCTCCCCGCGTCGTCGTAGTCGCACATCCACTCGCTCTTCAGCAGGTCGAACACTTCTCGCGCCTTGGGGACCAGGCGCTCGTTGCGTGACAGGGGAAGGATCGCGATCTTGATCGGCGCGAGATCCTTGTGGAGCTTCAGCACAGTGCGCTTCTCCATCTCCCCCTTCGCGTTCGGGGCCTCCTCGACCGTGTAGGCGTCGATCAGGAACGCGAGCGTGGCCCGGTCGACACCGGCCGCCGGCTCGATCACGAACGGGTGGAACCGTTGCTCCTTCTCCTGGTCGAAGTACGTCAGGTCCTGCCCCGAGACCTTCTCGTGTGCCTTCAGGTCGAAGTCCGTGCGGTTCGCGATCCCCTCGAGCTCACCCCAGTCGGTGAACGGGAACGCGTACTCCACGTCCACCGTGCGCTTCGAGTAGTGGCTGAGCTCGTCCTTATCGTGCTCGCGGATGCGGAGGTTCTCCTTCTTCATCCCGAGCCCCGTGTACCAATCCATCCGCTGCTCGATCCAATACTCGTGCCACTTCTCGTCGGAGCCCGGCTCGCAGAAGAACTCCATCTCCATCTGCTCGAACTCGCGCGTGCGGTAGATGAAGTTGCCGGGCGTGATCTCATTACGGAACGACTTGCCGATCTGTGCGATGCCGAACGGCAGCTTCTTCCGGGCGGCAGCCTGCACGGTCGTGAAGTCGACGAACATGCCCTGCGCGGTCTCGGGGCGAAGGAACACCTCGTTGCCCTGCTCGGCGACAGGTCCCATGTACGTCTGGAACATCAGGTTGAAGTTCCGCGCGTCGGTCCACTTGTTGTTCCCGCAGTTCGGACAGTTGCCGCTTTCGGGAAGATGATCCTCGCGGAAGCGCTGGTGACATTCGAGGCACTCGACGAGCGGGTCCGTGAACGACTCGAGGTGGCCGCTCGCCTCCCACACCTTCGGCGACATCATGATCGAGGACTCGAGTCCCACGACATTGTCGCGCTCCTGGACCATGGACTTCCACCATGCGGCGCGGACGTTGCGCTTCAGCTCGACCCCGAGCGGTCCGTAGTCCCAGAACGAGCGCAGCCCGCCGTAGATCTCGCTGGACTGGAAGACGATCCCCCGGCGCTTGGCGAGGGAGGTGATGGTGTCCATCAGGTCGGCCATGGAGGCCTCCTTTCCCGACCGCCGGATGCGGCCGCTGGCGTGAGAGTCATGGTACCGACTCCCGTACGCTAGTGGCTCTATCGTGGGGAGGCTGGGGATGATTGCACGAGTCGGAGCCGTCGTGTTCGCGATCGCGTGCGTCGGACTGGCGGCATGTGCCGAGGACCAGCCCACCCCCGCGGTGGGGCCGCAGAGTGGCCCAACGAGTGCCGCGGAGCCAGCGGATGCAGGAAGTCCCCCGGGCGCGAACCCCGAGCCCCCCCATTAAGGACGCCATCGCCCTCGCCGATCACCTTTCGACTGTCGCGTTCGATGCTGTCCAGGCGAACACCAATCCAGGCGAAATTCATTTCGGGATCGTGGATGCCTGGTCGGCCGCCTACCCGGACGTCGAGTTCGCGGGCTATGCGATCGACCCGGATGAGGACACGATCTCGGTCTACGCGAACGTGCAAGATCCAAAAGGGGATCCCGGCCCAGATAATCCTTACATCGTTGCCGCTGCGATAAGAGATTCGTTCGGATTCTGCGCGGGCGTTGTAGCTGCCGGGTATCCCTTTCCCAACGACATCTCGCGGGATGCCGTTGACGGAAACTGCGATCCCCTATCAGCCGCCGGCGAAGCAGGCTACCCGACCAACTGAGCCGCACGAGTCGCCCGGGCGTTCGGCTACACCCTGGCCGAGCTCCGAGGACTTCTGTAGGAGGATGATGGAGCGATGAAGCTCGCCATGGAGATCTTCCCGGACGAGGAAACCGGCCAGTGGGGTTATGCCGTCCCTGCACTGTCGATAGTGGGTACGGGTTGCAAGGACAAATCCGAGGCCCGCCGACTCGGCTACGAAGCCATCGAGACCGCCTTGGACGCAGACAACGAACGTCGGTCTCCCGATGCCGAGGTCGTCCTCTTCGAGGTTGACCTGAAGCCAACTGCCGAAGCGATCTAGTCGCACGCCTCACGACGTTCTCGCTATGTTCGGCGCGTGAAGCTGCGATCTGAGGGGCCCGGGGACTTCGCCGCCATCGATCACGTGAACCGTCTGGCATTCGGACAGCCGGACGAAGCGGAGATCGTGGCCAGGCTGCGAGCGTCCGATGCTTTCATCCCCGCGCTCTCAATCGTCGCCGAGGACGAAGGCCAGATCGTCGGCCACATCCTCTTCACTCGCGTACAGCTCGATCCACCAACGGACGTGCGGGTGATCTCGCTGGCGCCGATGGCCGTCCTGCCCGACCAGCAGCGACAGGGCATCGGCTCCGCCATGGTTCGGCGAGGGATCGAGGTCGCGAAGGAACTGGGCGAGGAGGTGGTCGTCCTCGTGGGTCACCCAGAGTACTACCCGCGGTTCGGCTTCGAGCTCGCTTCGGGGTTCGGGATGACGAACCCCTTCCCCGGGACCGAGAAAGCGTTCTTCGCTCTCCCCCTCCGCGACGACGCGCGCATCCCGGCCGGCCGGATCATCTATCCGAAGGAGTTCGAGGGTTGAGCAGACCCCTTCGCGTCGGCGTGCAGCTGCCCGAGGTGGAGCGCGAGGTCCGCTGGCCGGAGTACGCCTCCATGGCGCGAGCGGCGGAAGAGGCCGGCTTCGACTCCATCTGGGTGGGCGACCACTACCTGTACCGCGGAGACGGCCGTCCCGAGCGAGGACCGTGGGAGTCGTGGACCGTGCTCTCGGCGTTGGCGGCGATCACCGAGAGAGTCCGACTTGGCCCCCTGGTCGCCTCGCTCGCCTTCCACAACCCGGCCGTCCTGGCGAAGAAAGCAGCCACACTCGCCGAGGTAAGCGGCGGCCGCTTGAACCTGGGGGTGGGGGCCGGCTGGAACCGCACCGAGTTCCACGCCTTCGGGATCCCGTTCGATCATCGTGCCTCGCGGTTCGAGGAAGCATTCGAGATCGTCCGGCGTCTGCTCGACGGCGAACGGGTCACCCACGAAGGACGTTTCCACTCGGTCGATGACGCGATCCTCGTCCCGGCTTCGCACCACCGTCCGCGCCTCGTCACGGGAACCGAAGGAGAACGTCTCCTGCGCGCGACCCTCCCGCACGTGGACGGCTGGAACACCTGGTTCGACGACATCGGCAATTCCCCCGAAGGGTTTGCGGCAGGCAACGAGCACATCTCGACGATCGCCAGGGAGGTCGGCCGCGACCCCGCCGAGATCGATCGCAGCTGCTGCGTCCTGGTCTCGGTCGACCCTTCGGCGAACGAACGTCCGGTCGATCCCGCGTACCCGCCGGTGGCCCTCGACGGCCTCGATACCCATCTGCGGCAGATCGCCGAAGCGGGTGCGGACGAGGCGATCCTTGTGCTGAGCCCGATCACCGAGGCTTCGATCCGAACGGTGGGCGAGACTCTGGCGGCCCTCGACTCGGACTAGCTACTTCTACTTCTTCTTCTTCTTGGGGATGCTGATGGCGCGGATGCCGTGGCCGAAGGTGCCCGCGTAGAGCGTGCGGTTCTTCGG
>CAZKFH010000008.1:30290-49357 GCA_964551945.1 uncultured Actinomycetes bacterium
TGATGGCGCGGATGCCGTGGCCGAAGGTGCCCGCGTAGAGCGTGCGGTTCTTCGGCACGTAGCGGATGTCGTTGATCGGGACGTTCGGCAGCAGCTTCCCTTGCGCGAACCACCTCTTCGGCTTGCGCTTCCCGGAGACGAAGACACCGACGTCGGTGGCCACGAACTTCCACCCTCGAACCAGGACGAGGTCCTGGACCGGCGCCTGCGGGAGGTTTCCGCTCAGGTTCGTCCAGTTCTTCCCGCCGTCCTTTGACAGGAACACGTACGGCGTCTTGTCGCCACCGTGATACCCGCCGTAGGTCAGGTACACGATGTTCGGGTTACGCGGGTGCACGGTGATGTGCGTTACCCAACTGTTCGGGAGCTGCGCGTTGGGGGTCAGCTCCGTCCAGCTCGCGCCGGTGTCCGTGCTCTTCCAGAGGAACCCGTTGTCCGTCCCGGCATAGATGACCTCCGGGTTTGAAGCGCTGAGCCCAACCGCCTGCACGCTGCCGTAGTGGGCGGCGTACAGGGGGTTGATCTCGCGGCCGGCGTCGCCCTTGCCGAGGTCCGGGCTGGTGCTCGTCCAGCTCGCCCCGGCGTCCGTGGAGCGGTTGATCTCGCTTCCGGCCCAGTACATCACCGAGGGATTCCCCGGCTGGAACTCGATCGGCGAGAGCCATCCGAACCGTACCGACGAGTTCGTCATATCCGCCATGTCGTCACCGCCGTTCTCGGAGCGGCCACAGGCCCCGTACTGCGAGCAGGCGAACACGATCTGCTCGTTCTGCGGGTTAATGGCGTTCTTGACCCCGTCGCCTCCGTAGTAGCTGTCCCAGGCTCCCTCAGGTGGAGGAAGCGGCTGCCCCGCCTCGGGCTCGAATCCCCACGACCGAACCGAGCCCTGGTCCTGGAGGCCGCCGCTGACCCGGCTCGGGTTCGTCTCGCTGACGTCGAGCGTGAAGAACTGGCTCCAGGGCATGTACTTGCCGAGCACCCAGGAGTCGTTGGCCCCGTTCTGGTCGGAGCGGTACACGCCGCCGTCGTTCCCGCTGTAGACGCGACCCGGCACGCGCGGGTCCCACGCCATGGCGTGTTGGTCCACGTGCTGAGCCGTGTCCGGGACGAACGACACTGCACCGTTGACGGACTCGTACAGCATCAGCCCCGCGAGGAAGATGTGGGCGGAGTCCGCCGGGTCAACCCACACGCGCGCGAACCACCATCCGTACACGCTCTGGGAGGCGCCCAGGCCCGCCGCTCCCGGGGGAACGATCCAGTGCGCTCCGCCGTCGATCGACGAGAAGAAGGCCTGATACGAGCCCACCTCGTTGTTGGCGTAGATGGCGTATGCCCGGCTGGGATCCTGCGGATCGAAGGCGACGCCGATGCGGCCGATGTTGTCTGCCGCCGGCGGAAGTCCCGCCGCCGCGCCGAGACGGGTGAACGTGGCGCCACCATCCGTCGATCGCCAGATGCCCGAGCCCTCACCCGTGTAGTAGCGGACGTCCGGCAAACGGACGTGGTCCCACATCGCGACCAGGATGTTGTTCGGGTTCTTCGGGTCGACCGCCACATCGGCGGCCCCCGTGGTCTCGTTGGGCGGGGCGAGGATCCTGGTCCATGTCTGCCCACCATCGCGTGTCTCGTAGAGGCCTCGTTCTCCTCCGGGGGCGAACAGGTCGCCGGAGACCGCCACCCACACGTGGTTCGAGTTCCCCGGATCGACGACGATCCTTCCGATCGTGCTCGACCGTGAGAGACCGATGTTCTTCCAGGTCTTCCCGCGGTCCGTCGACCGGTACATGCCGTCCCCGCCGTAGGTCAGGCTTCCGCCACCTGGATTGGTCTCACCGGTGCCGACATACAGGGTGCCGTCCGGCGCCTGAGCGATCGCCCCGATGGACTGCGGGAGGCGGTCGTTCCATGCGTACTCGAATGTGACCCCCGCGTCCCGGCTGACCCACACACCACCGGTCGCGGCCGCGATCCAGAGCGTGTCGGCGAGGGCGACGTCGGTGACCATGTCGGTGACCCGGGCGCCGATGTTGGTGGGACCGAGCGGGCGCCACTTCTTCCGGGTGAACTTGGGAGCGACTTTCTTGGAGCGGGCGCGGATCCGCTCCGCCTGGTCACCGGCCCGCTCTCGGATCGCCGCCGAGGGCACGGCCGACCCCCCGATGGTGCGCTGGAAGAGGTACAGATCCTCGGGCCCATTGCGCTCGGCGACCTCGGTCGTCTGCCCGGCCGCGGAACGTTCCGCCCAGTCCGACAGGTTGATCTGATCCGTCCCGGCAGACAGGCCGAACGCGATCAGCATCACGACAGCGAGAGGGAGGGCGACCTTCGAGGCAGCGGGCCGTGGGCGACGGCTCATGGGCGAGATTCTACCTGGGGATCGGGCGGAGGCCCAAGAAGACCTCGGTCGGCTCGTCCTCACCAAGGTCCACGACCCTGCTCTCCGGCTTGAATCCGATCTCTTCCAGCAGCTCGAGCCAGAGGGTGCGTGAGTGGACACCGAGCACATGGCGGTCGTACTCGACGCGCACGCTGCCGTCCTGGTCGCGGAGCAAGAACGCGAAGTCGGTGACGTACATGTCGTCGTCGGGATCCGGATCCCACGCCCACTCGAGATAGCGAGCGCTTCGCGTGGGTCCGTCGTTGCCCCCCTGGTCCGTCCTCGGCTGGAACGTCTCCTTGACGTGGTCGGGGACGAACAGCGCCACGCCGCCCGGCCGCAGGTGCACGAAGGCGGTCTCGATCGTGGCTCGCACATCCTTCTCGTTCAACAGATAGTCGATCGCGTCGTGCGCGAACACTGCATCGAACGCCCTGTCCAGGCGGAGCGTGCGCATGTCTCCCTCGACGTGCGTGCACTCGGGGTTAAGGCTTCGGCTCACGTCAAGCATCTCGGACGACAGATCCGAGAGCGTCATCTCGAAATGCTCCTTGAGATGTGATGCGTTGTTGCCTCCGCCGCTTCCGAGCTCGAGGACGCTCTCGACCGGCCGCTCCGCGCGTTCCGCGATCAGACGGCGGTAGACCGAAGCCTCGTGCGCGTATTCCTCGGGCGCCGTGATGAGGTGGAACCAAGAGGCGAGGTCTCCGTAGAGCCGGGGTCGATCCTCCATCTGGCTATCCTCCCCGGTTTTCGCTCATCCATGCAGCGAGCTCGCGGCCGGCAGGGAAAGCGGCCCTCCGCGGCGAACTCTCTCTCATCGCCCGACGCCCGACGCCCCGCCGATATCAGCGACCCCTGCTCCTGGTCGCCCTGGTCGCGATGGCGATCTCGGCATTCTCCCCGAGCGCCGGCGCAGCGGAACGGACCGAGGATCACGAGATGGCAGCCCGCTACTTGCGGATGGCGAACGACTCTCTGGCCAACTTGGGGATGGCGACGGCGGCCGCCGAGGGCATTGTTCCTGCAGCCGATGGGTCGCTCGAGCTCACGACGCCGGCCGGGGACCTCGACGCCGATCAGCGGCCCGACCTCGTCACGATCCGATACGTCCCACGTGCCGACTTTGACCCCGACCTCAGCCTCCGCGCTTACCGCGGTTACGACATCACGATTCGCGGCCGGCGAGGCGTGGATGGATCGCAGCTCTGGACCTACACGGAGAAGGCCGCCGCCCTCGGCGCGTACCCGATCCGGCTCACAGGCGGGAACGGCGTGCTCGTGGCCGCGTACGAAGTCAACTTCTCCAACCTGAGCGCCGTCTATCCCTACGTGTACACGCTGCATCTCACCGCCCTCACGGGAACAGGAGCGGTGAGCTGGGACCGCACGATCGCGGGACCCTTGGCGAACGTGAACTTCGTCGGGTCGGCCGGCGCAGCGCTCCCGATCTTCCGCGGCTTGCTCGACGCGGTCTCGGGGCCCGCGCAGGACGTGATGGTGGACACCGTGCACTTCGTCCGGAACGGCCGCACGAACAACCATCCCGTCCAGATCCAGGCGACGATCCTCGACGGCGCAACCGGCATCCCGGCCAGCACCGCGACGCGCGTGCAGGCCGACGCGGACTACTACCTGGAGCCGTTCGCGATCCCCGGGCCCGACCTGGACGGTGATGGGCTCGACGACGTGCTCTTCGTCATGCAGCGCGGAATGAGCTTCCCGGCCGTGATCTCCGCATCGAAGGGCTCGAACGGCGTGGAGCTGTGGAGCTCGCAGGTCGCGCAGTTCGGCGGAGCCGTGTCGGTGATCCCGGTCGGGGATGCAACCGGCGACGGCAAGGCAGACCTCGGCGTTGCGACGTACGCGGCCGCCGGAGAACCCGGCGTGTTCCTTCTCTCCGGCGCCAACGGCACCGCCGTGTGGAGCCGCGAGGGACGAGAGGTGCACGCGATCGGAGATGCGAATGGCGACGGGAAGCCCGACGTCGGCGTCGTCTCGTACGAGGTCGGAGATGACCTGATCCGGATTAAGCTCGAGGGCGTGCCCGCGAGCGGCCAGGCCGTCTACGCGGAGCAGCACGAGCTCCACGGCGTGACCGGCGCGAGCTCTCTCGAAGGCTTCGTCGAGCTCGTCGGCGACGTTCAGCCCGACGGCGCTTCCGACTGGAGCCTGCACCTTGCCGCCAACTTCAACGACGGTCGTCCGCGGCGAGAGTCCGATGTTCTCGCCTCGGGCGCCACCGGTCGGCCCCTTCGCAGTCTCGATCGAGAGAAAGCCCTGCGCGCATCGATCACGGGAGTGGGCGACGACCTCTTCCGCGTCACGCCACACGCCGGCGGCGGCGTCGAGCTTACCGTGACGAACGGCTCGAACGGAAACGGCGTGTGGAGCGCCGTGGTGGCTAGCGGGTCAGCGATCCTCGACACGCTCGTCGCCACGGTCGATCTCGACGCGGACGGCCGGGACGAGGTCCTGGTCAACGCCTTCACATCGTCCGGAACCACTCTTGCGGTGCTGGACGGCCGCGACGGCTCCACGTACTGGGCCGCCTGAGCGGGCTAGACCTTTCCGAACCTCCGCTCGCGCTTCTGGTAGTCGCGGATCGCCTCGAACAAGTGCTCGCGGCTGAAGTCGGGCCAGAGGACGGGCGTGAACCACAGCTCCGCGTACGCCGCCTGCCATACGAGGAAGTTCGAGATGCGCATCTCCCCCGACGTGCGGATCAACAGATCCGGATCGGGGACATCGGGCAGGTAGAGGCGCTTCGCGATCGATCGGTCATCCAGCCGCCCAGGCGGATCCTCCACCAGCGCTCGCACCGCATCCACGAGCTCCGCCCGTCCTCCGTAGTTGAGCGCGATGACAAGCGTCATCCGTGTGTTGCCGGCGGTCATCGCCTCCGCCTCCTCCATCTCCTTCTGCACCGACTTCGGCAACCGCCGGTCGCGTCGGCCCATGAAGCGGATCCGGACGCCGCGCTCGTTGAGCTCGTCTCGGCGCTTGCGGATCAAGAGGCGGTTGAAGTTCATGAGGAACCGCACCTCGGTGGACGGCCGGTCCCAGTTCTCCGTGGAGAACGCGTACACGCTCAGGTACCGCAGTCCGGCGTCCAGGCCACCCTCGACAACGTCGTACAGGGCCTGCTCTCCCTCCTCATGCCCCTTCGTTCGCGGCAGGCCGCGCTGTTCGGCCCATCGGCCGTTGCCATCCATGACGATCGCGACATGGCGGGGGATGCGCTCGGGATCGAGATCCTGCAGGAAGCTCATCGCGCTTGCTGGCGCGAAGCGGCGAGCAACGTGGGCAGGCTTCGCAGCCGACGGTCGATGTGGTACTCGCTGAACCCGTACAGCATGGCTCGAGCTTCGGCGCGGACCTGGGGAGGATGCTCGTCCTGGCCGGCGAGCTGGAGGTCGCCAACAAGCAATCCTGCCAGCCAGTCGAGCGCCGCGGGCTCCACGCGCTGTGCCTCGTTCTCCGCGCACCCGTCGCACACGGCGCCGCCCTGCGCGGACGAGAACCGCGCCGCGTCCGTCGAGCCGCACACCGCGCACGCGCTCAGGCTCGGGGCGAAGCCGGACAGCGCCAGGAGCCGGAGCAGGAACGCCTCGGCGGTCGCGGCCGGATCGGCCGGACGCGTCTCAAGCGCCCGGAGTCCCTGGAGAAGGAGGAGGAACAGGCGGACATTGCCTTCGTGCTCTTCCGCGACCTTGTCGGCGGCCTCCAGCATCGCCTCCCCCGCCGTGTAGGTGGCGTAGTCCTCCCGCATCGCGGGGAACGTGGCGAGGATCACGGCCTGCGTGATCGTGTCGAGGTTACGGCCCTCGTAGAGCATCAGGTCGACGTGGGTGAACGGCTCGAGACGTGCCCCGAAGCGGCTCGTCGTTCGTCGGATCCCCTTCGCGACGGCCCGGACCTTCCCCGAGCCCTGCGTAAGGATCGTGACAATCTTGTCGGCCTCGGCCAGCTTGATGGCGCCCAGGACGATCCCCTGCTCCTTGTACAGCGGCACGCTCGAATCGTACGTCGCGTCCGGAGGTATCGGGGGGAGGACTACCGGAACAGGAACCACGCGGCGACCGACGCCGCCACCGTGAAGAGGATCCCGACGATGACCACGGCGCGCAGCGACGTGCCCGCGCTCTCGGCCGCAGCCTCCGCTCGCTTCCTGACCCGAAGCATCCAGCGCTCGGCCCAGGCAAATTCGGTGGCGAGGATCGCAAGGCCCGCGACGATCACCAGGAGGCCCGGACCGGGCAGGATAAGCATGGCGACGCCGGCGATCAACACCGCCGAGCCCGCGACGATGACGAAGATGCGCTTGCCGTACCGCGCAACGAAGCTCCGGTTGTCCTTGGCTCCGTTGCTCATCGGCTCGGACGCTCCGCACGCGCGCGGGTAACGAGCTCGGCCAGCAAGGAGGACGCGCCGATGCGGAAGCGCGCCGGCGTGAGCCACTCGGGACCGAGCGTGTCCTCCAGCATCTGCAGATAGGTCAGTGCCTGCTCGGCGGTCCGCACTCCCCCGGAGACCTTGATGCCCACCGCGGTCCCGTTGTCACGATGAAAGTCCCTCGCGGTCTCCATCATCACCATCGCCGCCTCGGGCGAGACACCCGGGCCGACCTTGCCAGTCGAGCTCTTGAGGAAATCGGCGCCGGCCGACATCGCGAGCAATGCGGCCTCCCGGATCCGCTCGGGGGTCTCGAGCAGGCCCGTCTCGAGGATCACCTTCAAGGTCAGCGACCCAGTGGCTTCCTTCGCTCGGCGTATCTCCTCGGCCGCCTCCGCAGGGTCGGAAAGGAACAGCGGGAGGTTGAGGACGATGTCCACTTCATCGGCGCCGTCCTCGACCGCTCCGCGGATCTCAGCGAGCCGGTCCTCAAGCGGCCCTTCCGCACTCGGGAACCCCGCCACGCTCGCGACCCTTACCTTCGTGTCCCTGAGCCGGCTCGCCGCGTCGTTCACCAGTGCGGGGTACAGCACCACCGCAGCCACGCTGGGAATCTCCGCGTTGTCGGGGTCGGGGCGCAGAGCCCTGTCGCAGAGCTTCGCGATCTGCTCGGGGGTCTCGTCGCCGTCCAGAGACGTGAGGTCGAGGCAGCGAATGGCGAGCTCGAGCGACGTGGTCGCGTTCGGCCGGGGAGAGGATTCGAACATGTGAGAGGCTCGATGATAGCTATCCTCCCCCGGACGAAAGGAGCCAGCCGATGAGAGCAACCAGATTCGCCGTGGTGTTGTTCGCGATCCTTCTCGTGGCCTGCGGAGAGGAGGCGGGTACGGTCTCCGGTTCCGACTCGGCCTCGCCGGCGGCCGAGGAGACCTCCGCTGCGCCCTCCGCTCCTGGGCCCGAGTGTGTCGAGACCGACGAGCTCACCGCCTCGGAAAACGAATGGGACCCGGGCTGCATCGTGACGTCCGGTTCGATCACGATCACGAACGACGATGAGGTGCCCCACAACTTCACGATCACCGGTGCGGTTGAGGAGCCCCTCGAAGCCGAAGCGGAGGTGACGGTCGACGTCTCGGGAGCAACCGAACCCGAGGGCGACACCTACTTCCTCTGCACGATCCATCCGGGGATGGACGGGTTCCTCTGGGTTCAATAGCCGCGCCGCAGCGCTAGACGCAGGTGATCGTCGGGTCCTCGAGGGCCATCTCGTACGCACCGAGGTGGCCGAACCCGCGCTCGGGGTCGTACTGGAAGATGCCGGAAGCTCGAACGCCCTCGGCCCAGGTGACAGTCTCTTCCCGCTCGAGACACTGGCCGGTCGGTCCTGCATTGACCCACACCAACGGCTCGACGGGCTGTGGCGGGAAGGACTCGGCGAAGCCGGATGTCAACACGCTGACCTCGAAAGCCCCGTAGTACCCGGCTTCGAACGTGACCCGCTCTCCGTCGTATTCCTCGGGATCCTCGAGGATCGCGGTGAAAGACGGCTCGCTTCTCTCGTCGGAGGCGGCTCCGCAGCCACCAAGCAGCAGGGCCGTAACGAGCAGCGCGACGATCCTCATGGGAGTTCGACGTCGCTGTGGCCGTGAAGGTTCCGAGCGTATGCTCCTGCGGATGCCTCGGATCGCTGTTGCGCTGCTGCTCCTCCTCGCGGGCTGCGGAGATGGGAGCGAGCCGACCTCGACGCCCTCGCCCAGCCCGCAGGCAACGGTTGACCCAACCGAGACCGAGGCCCCGGAAGAGACCGTTCCACCGGTGGCGGAGTGCACGGACGAGACCATCACCGGCAGCGTGGAAGTGAGGATCCGCCAGACCGACAACGCCTTCTCACCGCAGTGCTTGATCGTCCTCGGGGGCCAAGGTCTCGAGATCCTGAACCGTGGAACCGCGCTGCACAACTTCTCGGTCGAGGGAACGGATGTCGATCTCGACACGCGGCCCGGCGAGGCCACTCGCACCGAGGCGCTGGCCGGGGCCCTCGAGCCGGGGACTCACAAGTTCATCTGCAAGTACCACGCCGCCGACGGCATGCGCGGCGAGATCACCCTGACCGAGGCGGGCTGAGCTTGCTTGGTTTGGCTCAGGCGGCCGGAGGGTAGCTACAGCCTCGTGCCGAAGAAACTCCTCCTCGTGCTCGTCGCCGCCCTGACGCTCTTCGCGTGCCAGGACGAACCCGACGTCGTCATCACCGATGACGCCACCGTGGTCGAGGACGACGACGAGAACGAAGTCGCCGAGACGCCGCTCGAGGAGATCGACGAGTGTTCCGAGGCGTCCGCCGCCGAGGGCGCTCCCGCCGGCATCACGATGAGCGACACCTTCTTCGAACCGCCATGCGTGGCGGTCTCCTCCACCCAACCGCTCACGCTCACGAACGCCGGCAACCTCGACCACAACTTCACCGTCGAGAACGGTGATTTCGACATCGACGTCGAGCCGGGCGAGGATGTCACCACGGACGAGGTCGGCACCGACCTCGCCGCCGGCGTCTACAAGTTCTACTGCGACTTCCACCAGTCCCAGGGCATGGTCGGCACCCTGGTCGTCGAGTAGTCAGTACCCGAGGCGCGTAAGCGCCCGCGCGTCACGCTGCCACTCCTTCTGTACCTTGACCCGCAGCTCCAGGTGCACCTTGGTACCGAGCACCTGCTCGAGCTCCTCGCGAGCGAGCGTCCCGATCCGCTTCAGCATCGAGCCGCCCTTGCCGATCACGATCCCCTTCTGCGACTCTCGCTCGACCAGGATCAGGCACGTGATGCGCGTGAGCGCGTCGCCGCGCTCCATCTCCTCCACCTGCGTCGCGACCGAATGCGGGATCTCCTCGCGGGTGAGCGCGAGGGCTTTCTCCCTGACGATCTCCGCGATCCGAAGCTCCAGGGGCTGGTCCGTGACCTCCTGCGCCTCGTAATACCGCGGTCCCCCGGGCATGGCATCGACGAGGACCTTCAGCAACTCCTCGAGACCCCGGCCACTCTTCGCCGACACCGGCACCAGGTGGTCGAACTCGACGAGCGCGGCAGCCGCCTCGAGCTGCGCCATGAGCTGCGGCTCCTTCACCAGGTCGATCTTGTTGACCGCGCAGACCTTGAGGGCCTTCACCGACTTGACGCGCTTCGCGGCCACGTACGCATCGCCGCGACCGACTCCGCTCGAGGCGTCCACGACGTGCACGACGACCTCGACATCCGCTGTGCTCTCCTCGACGAGCTGGTTCAGCCGTTCGCCCAGGAGCGTCCGGGGCTTGTGGAATCCCGGCGTGTCGGTGAACACGATCTGGTGATCGTCCGTCGTGCGGATGCCGCGGATCCGGGCCCGCGTCGTCTGCGGCTTGTCGGTCACGATCGAGACCTTCTGCCCGACGAGGGCGTTCACGAGCGTGGACTTGCCGACGTTCGGGCGCCCGACCACAGCCACGAACCCGCTGCGGAAGGTCATCGCAGGTCGTCGGGGCCGAACGCGTCGGGCAGCAGCTCGCTGAGCCGCTTCTCCATCCGATCGCCGCTCGATCCCTCCGAAACGACAAGCATGTCGGGGCCGAACTCGTGGAGGACCTGGCGGCAGGCGCCGCACGGCCATGTGGGTGTCTCATTCGATGCCACGACCGCGATCGCGCTGATCTCGCGAATACCCTGCGCCACCGCAGCATGGACGGCCGTCCGCTCCGCGCACATCGATAAGCCGTACGAGGCGTTCTCCACGTTCGCGCCCGGGACGATGCGGTCGTTGTCTCCGCGCAACGCCGCACCGACCTGGAACCGGCTGTAGGGCGCGTATGCGTGGTCCCGGGCCTTCCGCGCCTCGGCAACCAGCGCGTCGATCTGCGCGGAGCCGGGTGCGGTCAGGAGCGTGTCCCCGCGGAGGGTGGGTCGGCGACGCGCTCCACCAGGACCTTGCTGATGCGCCTGCCCTGCACGCGCTCGGCCGTGAAGCGCAGGCCCTCGAGCTCCACGCTCTCTCCCTTCGCGGGCAAACGACCGAGCGAGCCCATCATCAGCCCGCCGACGGAGTCCCACTCTTCCTGTGGCAGGTCGACCTCGAGGAGCTCGTTCAGCTCGTCCACCGGGAGTCGCGCGTTGACCAGGAATCGGCCGTCGCCGGCCGGCTCGACCTGCGGCTCCTCGCGGTCGTACTCGTCCGCGATCTCTCCCACGATCTCTTCGAGGAGATCCTCGAGCGTCACGAGCCCGGCCACCGCTCCGTATTCGTCGACGACGACCGCGACGTGCACCTTCTCCTGCTGCATCTCCTTGAGGAGCTCCGCGACCCGTTTGGACTCGGGGACGAAGTAGGCCTTCCTCGCGAGGTCCTTGACGGTCTTCTTTCCGTTCCTTCCCGAGTGGATCTGCTTCAGGACGTCCTTCGCGTAGACGATCCCCACGATCTCGTCGAGCGTCTCCTTGTACACCGGGATGCGCGAGTACCCATGTTTCAGCAGAAGATCGAGCACCTCGTCGAGCTTGCTCGACGAAGCGACCGCGACGATGTCCGGTTCGGGCGTCATCACCTCTCGCACCACCGTGTCGCCGAACTCGAAGATCGAGTGGATGAGCTCCTTCTCCTCTTCCTCGATCGCGCCCTCTTCGCTGCTCGCCTCCGCCATCTGGCGGATCTCCTCCTCCGAGATGAAGGGCCCGGAGCGGAGCCCACGGCCCGGTAAGAGCGCGTTGGCGATGCCGATCAGGAGCCTTGTGGGATAGCGCAGGATCCTCGCGAGCACGGTGACGACCGGCGCGAGCGCCAGCGCCACGCGGTCGGAGTGCAGGATCGCGTAGGTCTTCGACATGGCCTCGACCGCGACGAAGTACGCCAGGGTGAACAGGATCGAGACGACCGTGATCCACACTCGGCCGAAGTACTGCTCGGCCAGGATCGCGACCAGGATCGCCGAGCCGTTCTGCGCCAACATCACCCACAGGTAGACCGCGTTGAGGTACGAGGGTGGGTCGCTCTCGATCGCGACAAGACGCTCCGCGTTCCGCCGGCCCTCTTCCTCCAACGCCATCGCGCGGACCCGCGTCATGCGAGTGAGGGAGGCCTCCGCCATCGCCAGCACGGAGCCGAACAGCACGAGGAACCCAACCAGGATGAACAACCACATCAGAGACGAACTCCGCTGTACTGCTCCTGGCGCTGCCACATCGCCACGCGCTCGGCCTCTTCCTGATGGTCGTAGCCGAGGAGGTGCAGGATCCCGTGGACGAGCAGCAGGCGGAGCTCCGCGTCCAGATCCTGCGACTGCGTCTTCGCGAACTCCGGACAGATCACGACATCGCCGAGCAGCCCTTCCTCGTCCATGGTGAACGACAGGACATCGGTCGCCCCGGGCTCGCCGGCGTACTGGACGTGGAGCTGCGTCATCTCCGGAATGTCCACGAGGGACACGCTGAGCTCGACGGGCCCCGCTCCCTCCTGCGAGAGCGTGCGCCGTGCAAGGTCGGCGAGGGCGTCGTGATCGGCAGGGACCGACTGTCGGTCCGAGATGATGACGCTGGGTTTATCGTCGTCGCTCATCGTCCGCGGCTCGGTCCTCCGAGTGCCGCCGGTATGCCTCCACGATTTCCTTGACGAGCCGGTGTCGCACGACGTCGCGTGCGTCCAGGTGCACGAACTCGATCCCCTCGACGTCGCTGAGGACCTCCTGGACCGCCACGAGCCCGGAGCGCTGACCGCTGGGGAGGTCGATCTGGGTGACGTCGCCGTTCACGACCGCCTTCGATCCGAAGCCGAGCCGTGTCAGGAACATCTTCATCTGCTCCGGCGAGGTGTTCTGCGCTTCGTCGAGGATGATGAACGAATCATTAAGCGTTCGGCCCCGAAGGAACGCTAGCGGCGCTACCTCGATCGTTCCGCGATCCATGAGCCGAGAAAATGCCTCCGCATCCATCATCTCGTACAGCGCGTCCCACAACGGTCGCAGGTAGGGGTCGATCTTCTCGTACAGGGTCCCGGGGAGGAACCCGAGCTTCTCCCCGGCTTCCACCGCGGGGCGGGTCAGGATGATCCGCGAGACCTCGCGCGCGTGGAGCGCTTTGACCGCCGTCGCCACGGCGAGATAGGTCTTTCCCGTCCCGGCCGGACCGATCGCGAACGTGAGCGTCGAACGGCGGAGCGCGTCAACGTACTCCTTCTGGCCGCGGGTCTGCGGCGCGACGCGCTTGCCTCGGGAGGTCAGCACGGCGTCCGTCAGGACCTCGGTCGGCCGGACGCCGCTGTCATCCTTGATCATGTCGATCGTCCGTCCCACCGAGGACGCGGAGAGCTGCTGGCCCCGCTCGATCAGCTCGAGCATCTCCTCGAACAGCTGCGCGACCCGCTCGGTCTCCGGCTCTTCACCCGTGATCGTGATCTCGTTGCCACGGACGAGGATGGTCGAGTCGAACGCGCCCTCGACGAGCCTGAGGAACTCATCGCGTTCACCGAGGAGAGCGACCATTGACTGGTCGCCCGGGACGAGGATCTTGACCTGCGTGGTGGCCTTGGCCACTGGGCTCTCGAAACTCCTTCGCGTGCTGAAACGGGGCCGCCTTCGCGACCCCGCGGACACAGATTCTACCAGGGCGCTGTTCAGGCTTCGATCAGCCGGGGGGCCACCCGAGCTGCCGGCCTCCCAGGAGGTGGAAGTGCAGGTGGTGGACGCTCTGTCCTGCGTCCGGGCCGATGTTGGTGAGCAGGCGCCAGCCGGTGCGATCGACTTCGTTCGCCTTGGCAAGATGCGCTGCCGTCTCGAAGATCTCCGCGGCCAGATCGGCGTGCTTGTCCGTCAGGCTCTTGGCGGACTCGATGTGCTCCTTCGGGACGATCAGCAGGTGCACCGGTGCCTGCGGGTTGATGTCTTTGAACGCCACCACATGGTCGGACGAATGCACGAGGTCCGTGCCCATCTCCCCGGATACGACCCTGCAGAACAAGCACTCCTCCATGCCTGCCTCCCTTCGCGGTCGAGATGCTACTAGCCGAGGCGCCCGTACCGGGCGAGCACCACGGCCGCCGCCGCGACGGCTGCCGTCTCGACCTTCAGGAGACCCTCGCCGAGCCACGCGAGCTTGGCCCCCTCTCGCTCGGCCTGTCGCGCATCCTCCTCGGGGATCCCGCCCTCCGGCCCGATCACGAGGGCGAGGCGCTCCGGCTCCTCCTCGGGGAGCTGGGGCAACAGACCCTCGCTCCCCTCCTCCCAGAGCACGAACATGGGGTGCTCGCCCGGCACGACCGCCTCGATCCACGGGACGGGCCCGCTGATCTCCGGCAGGAACACGCGGCGCGCTTGCTTCGCCGCCTCCCGAGCCACCGCATCCAGCCGCACCGAGATGCGGTCCCCGCGGTCGCCGGTGAAGCGCCGGACGGTGCGCGAGGTCTCGAGCAGAACGATCTCGTCCGTGCCGAGCTCCGTGAGCTTCTGCACCGCCCACGTCAGCCGCTCGCCCTTCGGCGGGGCGAGCAGGACCGTGAGATGCGGGCGCGCACGCTCTCGCTCGGAGCGCTCGATGACCTCCGCCTCGACCAGGAGCCGGTCGGCGCGTGTGATGCGGCACACGGCCACCCCCCCGGTGCCGTCGGCCGAGGTGAAGCGGTCACCGACCCGCAGACGGAGCGAGCGGATCGCGTGGCGAGCGTCCTCCGGAGAGAGCGCGACGGGCTCGCCCGGCTGCGGAGCGCCGGCGAAGAAGTGGGGCAGGCTCACGGCATCGGCGGCCGGAGGCGCCCCTTGAGAGGGCGCTCCTGCTCGCCGCGGCGCTCCGCGAACTCCTCGATGAGCGGGCGCTCGCGCCGGCCCACGCGCTGAGGGATCTCCACGTCCACGCGCACGAGCAGATCGCCTCGCCCACGGCGTCCCAGATTCGGCACGCCCTTGCCCGACAACTTGATCACTGTGCCGGGCTGTGTCCCCGCGGGTACCTGGATCGTGGCCTGGCCGTCGAGCGTGTCGATCTCGACCTCCGCGCCGAGGATCGCGGCGGTTGCGGGCAGCGGGAGCGAGCAGAGCAGGTTGTGGTCGCGTCGCTCGAACACCGGGTGTGGCTCGACGGACAACGCAAGGTAGAGGTCGCCGGCGGTGCCTCCCCCGGGACCGTCGTCTCCGGCGCCCTCGATACGAAGCTCCATGCCGTGCGACACCCCGGCCGGGATGTCGACGGTGATGACCTGCTCCTTCGAAAGCCGCCCCTGTCCGCGGCACTCCGTGCACGGTGAGGCGACCTCCTCGCCGCTCCCTCGGCAGGTCCCGCACACCCGCGACGTCATGACCGTCCCGAACACGCTCTGCCGCATGTCCTGAACCTGCCCGGTCCCCCCGCACGTCGAGCAGCGTGACGGCTCCGTGCCGGGCTCGCTTCGCTTGCCGCCGCATCGCTCGCAGGTCTCGAGGGTGTCGATCGCGATCTCCTTCTGCGCACCGAAGACCGCTTCCTCGAACGCGATCTCGAGGATCAGCCGCTGGTCGCTCCCCCTGCTGGTCCGGCTCTGCCGGCGGGTCGTCGCACCGAACGGCGAGCCGCCGAAGAACGCCTCGAAGATCCCGCTGAGGTCTCCGAAGTTGAACATGTCGGGCGTGAATCCCTCGCCGCCGAACATGTCGTACCGGCGGCGCTTCACGGGATCGGAGAGCGTCTCGTGCGCGAGGTTGATCTCCTTGAAATGACGCTCGGCTTCGGGGTCCTGGTTCAGGTCGGGATGGAACTCGCGGGCGAGACGACGATAGGCCTTCTTGATCTCCTCCTGCGTCGCCTCGCGTGAGATGCCGAGGACGTCGTACAGGTCTCGTTGCTGCGCCATCGAGCGGAGTCTAGTTGCGGGTCCGCCGGCCTACCCGGCAAGGGCCTGGATGGTGCGCGAGAGCCCGTGCGAGACCTCGCGGACCGCGGACATCGCGCCTCGGTACTCCATCCGGGTGGGGCCGATCACCGCGATCGCGCCCACGCGGTCTGGCCCAAGTCGGTACGGGGCGACGATCACGCTCGCCTCACGCATCGCAACAAAGGGGTTCTCGCTCCCGATACGGATCACGACTTCGCCCTCCTCCGACAGCGCGTCGAGCAGGCGCAGCATCTCGTCCTCCTGCTCCAGCTGCTCCAGAAGGCGGCGGACCGTCTCCCGGCGCTCGAACGCTGCCTCGCCGGCGATGTTGGAGGCTCCTCCCAGGATCACGTGGGGCGAGCCCGGCGGTTGCGCGACGGCGCCGTGATGCGTCAGGCGGGAGAGCAGGATGGCGGTTCCCCGGACGACTTCGTCCGGGTCGCGTGCCGGGGTCTCGAAGAAGCTCGTGATTGCCCGGCGCTTCCCGTCGGCCAGCCGAGGCCAGCGCGGGATCGTGTCGACGTAGAACCGGTATCCGGAGTCGGTGGGAACGCGGCCGGCCGACGTGTGAGGGTGGTTGAGGTAGCCGGCGTCTTCCAAGGCGGCCATATCGTTGCGGATCGTGGCCGTGCTGACCCGGAGACGGTGGCGCCTCGCCACGGCCGCGCTTCCCACGGGCTCGCCGGTGCGGATGAAATCGCTGACGACGAGGCGCAGCACTGTGGCCTCACGTTCACCGAGCGTCCGCTTGATGGTCATCGCTCCCTACTATTAGCACTCTCAGGGCGAGAGTGCTAGCACCGCCTCGTTCGCGAGCAACATCCCGCGCTCGGTAAGGGCAAGCCGATCCTGATCGATCGTCGCCAGGCCCCGGTCCACGAGCATCCTCGCAGCCTCGGCCGGCACATCAGCCGAGGGCAGGCCGTCGGCCGACCGGATCCCCAGCAGGATGCGCTCGAGACGCGCTTCCTCCTCGGTCAGGTGCTCCCCCCCGCCCACGGGCGAGCGGCCCGCACCGGCCAGCTGGATGTAGCTGGCGGGTGGGCGAACATTCCACCAGCGGCGGCGAGCTCGATACGAGTGCGCGCCGGCACCAAGACCGAGATACGGGCGCCCCTCCCAGTACCCGAGGTTGTGAACGCTCTCGCGCCCGGGCACCGCCCAGTTCGAGACCTCGTAGTGGCGGTACCCGGCTTCCGCGAGCCGCTCGCAGGTGTGCTCGAACATCTCGGCCTGGAGATCGGGATCGGGAGCCGGGACCACACCGGCCGCGACCTTTGCCCCGAGCGGTGTGCCGGGCTCGATCGTCAGGGCGTAGCAGGCGAGGTGCTCGGGGTCGAGCGCAACCGCCTCATCGAGCGTGCGCCGCCAGCCGTCCAAGGTCTCTCCGTCGGCTCCGTAGATGAGATCGAGGTTGACGTCCTCGAACCCCGCCGCCAGCGCGTCGGCGTAGGCACCTCGGGCGGAGTCGGCCGAGTGGATCCTCTCGAGCGCAGTCAGCGTCGCCGCATCGAACGACTGCACGCCGAGCGACAGGCGAGTGATGCCCGCCGTCCGCAGCTCGGCGAGCGATCGCCGGTCCACCGTGTCGGGATTCGCCTCGCACGTCACCTCCGCCGCGGGATCGACGTCGAATCGATCGCGGAGGTGGCCGAGGAGTCGCTCGATGGCGCCTGCCGGCAATGTCGTGGGAGTCCCGCCGCCGAGGAAGATGGACGCGAACCGCACGCCCCCCCAGTCCGTGGCGGTGGTGTCCGCCTCGCGCTCCAGCGCCTCGACATACGGGGTCTTCAGCTCGTCGAGGCCAGCATGCGCATTGAAGTCACAGTAGCCGCACCGCGTCAGGCAGAACGGAACGTGCACGTACAGGCCCGCGCGCTCGATCACTTGCCACTCCCCTTCTGATCGACACGAAGCGCGGCGATGAACGCCTCGTGGGGAACGTCGACCTTGCCGACGCGGCGCATCTTCGCCTTCCCCTCCTTTTGCTTCTCGAGCAGCTTCCGCTTCCGCGTGATGTCTCCCCCGTAGCACTTCGCCAAGACGTCCTTCCGCTTCGCCTTGACCGTCTCGCGCGCCACGATCCTGGAGCCGATCGCGGCCTGGATCGCCACGTCGAACATCTGACGCGGGATGAGCTCGCGCAGTCGCTCGACCATGTGCCGTCCGTAGATCGGTGCCTTCTCCTTGTGGACCACGGCGCTGAACGCGTCGACGGGCTCGCCGTGCAGCAGCACGTCGACGCGCACGAGATCCGCTTCCTGGTAGCCGCGGTGCTCGTAGTCGAGCGAGGCGTATCCGCGGGTGCGCGACTTCAGCTGGTCGAAGAAGTCGAAGATGATCTCCGCGAGCGGCATCACGTACTGCAGCTCGACCCGCTCGGGCGCGAGGTACTTCATCTCCTCCATCGTCCCGCGGCGGGCCTGGCAGAGCTCCATGATCGGGCCGAGGAATTCGGCGGGAGTGATGACCGTCGTCAGCACGATCGGCTCCTCGACCCAGTCGTACGTCCCGGGTGTCGGCATCTCGGACGGGTTGTGGACCTCCCGGATCTCGTCTCCGCGCACCACCCGGAGCTCGACGTTCGGGGCGGTCGAGAGAAGCTCCAGATCGAACTCCCGCTCCAGTCGCTCGCGCACGATCTCCATGTGCAGGAGGCCGAGGAAGCCACAGCGAAAGCCGAACCCGAGCGCGCGCGAGGATTCCGGCTCGAACATCAGCGCAGCGTCGGACAACCGAAGCTTGTCGAGTGCCGCGCGAAGAGCCGGATAGTCCCCGCCCTCGAGCGGGTACAGGCCGCTCCACACCATGGGCTTCGGCTCCCGATAGCCGGGCAGCGGCTGGGTCGCGGGCCGCTCGATCAGCGTGACGGTGTCACCGACCTTCGCGCTCCGCACGTCCTTCTCGCCGACGATCAGATAGCCCACCTCGCCGACGCCGAGCTCAGCGAGCGGCGACGGGTCCGGCGCAAACGCGCCGACCTCCTCGGTCTCCGCCTCCAGCCCCGTTGCCATCATCCGGATCTTCGATCGCGACCGAAGTGTCCCGTCGACGACCCGCACGTAGGCGATCACGCCGCGGTACGCGTCGTACGCGGAGTCGAAGATCAATGCGCGTGCCGGGTTGTCCTTCTCACCGCTGGGTGGCGGGACGCGCTCGATCACCGCCTCCAGAAGCCCCGTCACACCGACACCGCTCTTCGCGGAGATACGCAGCACGCGATCCGGGTCCTCGCCGGTCAGCTCGGCGATCTCCCGGATGGCCTCCTCCACGTCGGCCTGCGGCAGATCGATCTTGTTGACGGCCGGCACGATCGCCAGGCCGGCCTGTGACGCCAGGTGGTGGTTCGCAAGGGTCTGCGCCTCGATGCCCTGGGCCGCGTCGATAAGGAGGATGGCGCCTTCGCAGGCGGCCAGGGCGCGAGAAACCTCGTACGAGAAGT
>CAZKFH010000009.1:0-46790 GCA_964551945.1 uncultured Actinomycetes bacterium
CACGACAAGGACAAGGCGCAGGGCAAGGCCTGTGGTCATCAGGATGACGACGACGACGACGGAGACGATGACGGTGACGACCCGGTTACTCCAGCGGCTACGGGTCCGGCTCCTTGCACGACCCCGACGATCACCGGCGGAGTCGGCGACAGCCTGGTGCTGGGCACGACCGGCAACGACGTGATCCTCGACCTGCTCGGCAACAACGTGATCCGCGGGAACGGCGGCAGCGACATCATCTGCACCGGTCCCGGCAACGACGACATCAAGACCCTGAAGGGGTCAGACATCATCGTGGATCAGGGCGGGACGAACAGGATCGTCAGCGGATCGGGCAAGGACCAGGTCACTTCCGCATCCGGTCGGGACGTCATCCGCGCCGGTAAGGGACGCGACCGCGTCCTGGCAGGTGACGGTAACAACCGGGTTGCCGGTGGAAGGGGCAACGATGCCCTCCGCTCGGGCTCGGGACGGGACCGGCTGAACGGCGGCAGGGGCCGGGATGTCTGCCGGGCGGACGGCGGCAAGAACAAGCTCAAGGGTTGCGAGCGGCCTCGCGCCCGCTGAGCTGAAGGCACCACAAGGCGGCGACCCCGGGGAGACCCGGGGTCGTCCCCTTTTGCGGGGGTGCGTGAACGGCTTGACACTCTCCGTAGGAACGACGTACAACCGACGATGTCGAGAGGGGGTGAAGCATGAGGACGAAACGAGGCGCGATCGCGATGGTGATCGCTATCTGTGTGGTTGGGCTCAGCCCCGCGGCGGTGTTGGCCGGGAAGCCGGGGCCGGGCGACAAGCAGTGCGTCCCGGGTCAGCAGGGAAACCCCAAGCCCGGACACAAGGCGGGGGTCTGTCCGAACCCAGGAAAGTAGCTTCACGCGGGGGCCGGGGGAGCGTTGCCTTCCCCGGCCCTTTCGTATCAGCCCCGCTGCCGAAAGGAATCGAGCCGGGCGCGGGCTTCCTCGAGCTCCGCTTCGAGGCGTTCCGCCTCCCGACTGGCATCCTCAACTCGCCGGCCGATCTCCTCGAGCTCGTGGGCGAGGGTGTCCGCTCGGACGCGTGCCCGTCTCGCGTCGACCTCGGCCTTCTCAGCATTGCGCTCGGCGTTCTTGAGCTCGGTCTCCCTGGCCTTGTGCTCCGCTCGCTCGGCTGCCTCTTTGCCGCTCGCCCCTTCGACGAGACTTAGCCCGGAGAACGACTCGAATCCCGAGACGCCGGCGATCGGTTTCGTCAGCCTGCCCTCGAGCAGCGCCGTGGCCGCCTGTGGATCCGTGGAGGCGGCCTCGAGGCTTCGAGCGATCTCTTCGTCGGCCGACTGCCCTCCGCGACCCACTTCGTGAAGGATCTGGATCGCTCGGCGGGTCAATCCGCGGACGACCTTCCTGCGCCCTTCCATCGCGGTGCGGAAACCCGTCCCCTCGACTCCCGAGAGGGCTTTCCCCTGCGCCTTCCTGAGCTCATCCCCGGAAGCGATCAGGGCGTCCAGGCCGACTCGCTCCCGATGCGGGAGCTGGTTCAGTGCCCACGCGATCAGGGTGGGCTTGCGCAGCGCCTTGACCGCCGAGGCGGCTTCCGGATCCCCCGTGCCCTGGAGCGTCCTGACGAGCTCGTCTCGCGCCGCGATGAATCCGTCCGGTGGCAGCCGGAAGAGCTCGTCGATCGCCTGGTCGAGGTTCACGCGACAAGCGTATGCGGCAGGGGCTCAGGCCGAGGCGGCCGTGCCAGCCGGGACCGTCGTGAGCTCGAGGTTCGGGACCCTGTCGAGCCCGAGGATGTGCGCGGCTTTCGCCACCTGCGGGGGGAGCGTCCGCAGGATCAGGCGGCCGGTGGAGCCGAGCGCCTTGCAGATCGACAGCAGGCCGGCCATGCCCGTGCTGTCGATGAAGCGCAGGTCCGAGCAGTCGAGGATCACGCGGCGGCCTTCGCGTACCTCGGAGGAGATGGCGGTTGAGAGCTGATCGACGTTCGAGAGGTCGATCTCGCCCGACAATCGGAATGCATCGCCGTCGCGGGTGATCTCGAGAAGGGAATTCCCTGCTGCCATCATGTCTCCCTCCTGTAGCGCCAATCGCGGGCTGGAGGTGCGGGCCCCAGAGAATCCTTCGGCGGGCCGGGCAGACCAGGACGGTGGATGGGTGCCGCGCCTCGTACAAGCGATCCTAGCACCGGTGCCCTATGAGATGAAATTGACAGACTTGGTCTTTGGCGCCCGTTTCGCCCCGAGCGACTCCGAGCAGGGCAGGGCCGGGGCTAGACTTCGAGCGGCATGGGGAACATGGTCGCGGGCCGGCGGGTGCTCACCGTGCCGAACGTGCTCTCCGCGATCCGGATCCTGCTCATCCCCGCCTTCGTGCTGCTGATCATGGACGCGGACTCGCGTCTCGCCGGATTCCTGCTCCTCGCTGCCGTGGTATCGACCGACTGGGTTGACGGCTACGTGGCTCGCCGGACGGGCCAGGTCACCGAGCTGGGCAAGCTCCTCGATCCGCTCGCCGATCGCCTCGCGATGGCGGCGGCGCTGATCACGTTCGTGGTGACCGACCTGCTTCCCCTCTGGGCAGCGCTGGTCATCCTGATCCGAGACGCGGTGGTCCTGGTCGTGGCGGTCTGGCTCGCGCTGTCGGGAGGTCCGAGGATCGACGTGCGACCGATCGGCAAGTACGCGACCTTCACCCTGATGTGGGGACTGCCTCTGATCGCGTGGGGGAACGCGGGACTTCCGGCCGACGACCTGGCACGGGTCCTCGGCTGGGTGTGGTTCCCGGTCGGAGCCATCGAGTACTACGCGGCGGCCGCGTTCTACGCGGGCGATCTGCGGAGGGCCTTCCGGGCTCGAGGCTGAAAGCGGGGGAACCCGCCCGAACGGTACGATTCACCCGCGATGAAGGGCGTGGTCATGGCGGGGGGACAGGGCACCAGGCTGCGCCCGCTCACCTCCAATCAACCGAAGCCGATGCTGCCGATCGTCGGCAGGCCGATGATGGAGCACGTCCTGCTGCTGCTCCGCGAGCACGGCATCACCGAGGTCGTCGCAACCGTTCAGTTCCTGGCCAGCGTGATCCGCAACTATTTCGGAGACGGGTCCGACCTCGGGATCTCGCTCGCGTACGCGACCGAGAACGAGCCGCTCGGCACGGCCGGGAGCGTCAAGAACGCCGAGCACTTCCTGGACGACACGTTCCTGGTCATCTCGGGCGATCACGTGACCGACCTGGACCTCACCGCAGCGGTGAAGTTCCATCGCGAGAAGCAGGCTGCGGCGACCGTCATCCTCGCCAAAGCCGAAGACCCGCTCGAGTTCGGGATCGTCATCACCGGCGAGGACGGCCGGATCGAACGGTTCCTCGAGAAGCCCGGCTGGGACGAGGTGTTCAGCGACACGATCAACACCGGTATCTACATCCTGGAGCCGGAGGTGCTCGCACAGGTTCCCGCTGGGCAGGAGTTCGATTTCGCGACCGACCTCTTTCCCGCGCTCCTCGCGCAGGGGCTGCCCATGTACGGCTTTGTCGCGGAGGGGTACTGGGCGGACATCGGCAATCTCGAGTCCTACCTGGAAGTGCACCGCGACATCCTGGACGGCAAGGTCAAGGTCGAGCGCATGGGGTTCGAGCTGCACCCCGGTATCTGGGTTGGCGAGGGCACGGAGATCGAGCCCGGCGCCGTGATCGAGGCCCCGGCATACATCGGCGACAACACGAGGGTCGAGGCGAGTGTTCGGATCCGCGACCACACCGTCCTGGGTAAGGGCGTCGTCGTGAAGGGGGGCGCGTTCCTCCACCGAGCTGTGGTGCACGACAACGCCTACATCGGTTCCTCGGCGTCGCTCCGAGGCTGTGTCCTGGGCAAGAACGCCGACGTTAAGCACGGGGCTCGACTCGAGGAAGGCGTGATCGTCTCGGACGAGTGCTACGTGGGCGAGGGCGCCGTCCTCAACCCTCGGGTCAAGATCTATCCGTTCAAGACCGTCGAGCCCGGGGCGCTCGTCACGCAGAGCATCGTGTGGGAGACGCGAGGGACCCGCGGGCTCTTCGGCGAGCGTGGCGTGTCCGGTCTCGTGAACATCGACGTGACGCCGGAGATGGCGATGCGTCTCGCGCTCGCCTACGGAGGAACGATGGCCAAGCGTGCGGTCATCACCGCGTCTCGCGATCCCACGCGAACGGCCCGGGTGATCAAGCGCGCGATGGTCGCGGGTCTCAACGCTGCGGGGGTCGACTGCCACGACCTGGAGCTCGTGCCGGTCCCGGTGGCTCGCTTCTACGCGCGATCCGAACGAGCGCTCGGGGGTATCTCGGTGCGCACCTCGCCATACGACGCGCAATCGGTCGACATCGAGTTCTTCGACGAGCGGGGGATCGACCTCGGTGCCGGCGCACAACGGAAGATCGAGCGCGCCTACTACCGCGACGACCTTCGCCGGGCGTTCCACCACGAGTTCGGGGAGCTGAACTTCCCGCCCCGCGGCCGCGAGTACTACCTGCGCGCCCTCCTGGATGCGGTCGACGTCGACGCGATCCGAGCCCGCGCTCCCAAGCTGGTCATCGACTACGCATGGGGGTCAGCGATCCTCACCGGACCCGTCGTGTCCGGCCGGCTCGGCGCCGACGTGTTGGCGGTGAATGCCGTCCTGGACGAGCGGCGGGCCATCTTGAGCGAAGGGCAGGGGGACCTGCACATGGAGCGCCTGTCGGCGCTCGTTCGGTCCAGCGGTGCGGACCTCGGCGCGATGATCGACTCGACGGGGGAACGGATTCGTCTCGTCGATGGCCGGGGCAGGATCATCGGTCTGGACGAAGCTCTGCTCGCGTACGTCGAGCTCCTGACGCGCGTGGCCGAGAAACCACGGGTCGCCGTTCCCGTGCCGACCACCCGGACGGTCGAGCGGCTTGTCGGGGAACGAGGCGGAGACGTCGTGTGGACGAAGGTGTCGCCGGCCGCGCTGTCGGCAGCCAGCGAGGAGCCGGACGTCCTCTTCGCGGGCGCGGAGGGCGGCGGGTACGTGTTCCCGGAGTTCCTTCCCGCGTACGACGCAGTCATGAGCCTGGCGAAGCTGCTGGAGCTCCTGGCCCGCCTCGACACCAATCTGGAGGAGGTCGTCGACGGTCTCCCTCCCATCCACGTCGCGCGACTCGACGTGGCGACGCCGTGGGAGGCGAAGGGTGGGGTCATGCGCCGGCTCGTCGAGCGGCTGAACGGCGAGCGCGTCGTCACCATCGATGGCGTGAAGGCCTATCGCGGCGACGACTGGGCTCTGGTGATCCCGCACCCGCAAGAGCCCCTGGTGAGAGTGTGGGCGGAGGCGGACGGGGCGGACGCATCTGACCGGTTGGCTCAGGAGTTCGGTGCGCTGATCGAGGAGCTCAGGGGATAGCGACATGCCGGCCGTGGAGCGGGCACAAGGGCTCGTCATCCCCGCGATCCTTCTGCTGATGGGATTCCTGATCACGTCCGCGCTCGTCGAGGAAGGACGTCGAGAGGCGAGGCTGCCATCGCGCACGTCCGAGCTGCTGGAGCTGATCGGCACGCGAGAAGCCGGCATCGAGGAGCTGTTCGCGGAGGCGGATGCACTCGCGTCCCGCCTGCGAGCGCTGCAACGCTCCGACGCCGCTGAGTCCGAACGCCTGCGAGCGGTCCTCGCCGACGTGGATCGTTTGCGCTTGCCCGCCTCCGCGGGAGACGCGCGCGGGCCGGGCGTGGTCGTCGAGCTCGCCGACAGCGGCGAATCCCCGCAGACGCGCGGCGAGCTCACGGACCTCCGGATCCAGGATGTCGACCTTCGGCTTGTCGTGAACGCGCTGTGGCAGTCGGGAGCCGAGGCGGTGGCGGTGAACGGGCACCGGATCGGGGGCACATCCGCGATCCGGTCGGCGGGCGACCGCATCCTCGTGAACTTCGCTCCCGTCGCGTCACCGTTCCGAGTGACCGCGATCGGGGATGCGGAAGGCCTCGAGTCGGGTCTGCGTGAGACGGAGATCAGCCAGCAGTTCGACGTCTGGACGCAGGTGTACGGCCTCGGGTTCTCGGTGCGAAGCTCGCGGGACCTCACCGTGCCGGCACTGCCGGCACCTGATGCGCTCGGATGGGCGCAACCGATCGAGGAGGGATGAGTTGATCGCACTCGGCGCGCTCATCGCGGGCATCGTCGTGGGACTGGTCTTCCGGCCGGATCTTCCGGCCGGACTCGCGCCCTATCTGCCAGTCGTGGTGGTCGCCGCTCTCGACGTGGTCCTCGAGGGGATCCGCGATCGTCTGGAGGGGGGCTACCACGAGGGCGAGCTGTTGGTTGCGTTCCTCGGCAACTCGCTGCTTGCCGCGTTCGTCGTGTGGCTCGGCGACCGGCTGGGAGCCCCCGACCTGGCGATCGGCGTCATCATCGTGTTCGGCCTGCGGATGTTCCAGAGCCTGACGGCGATCAGGCGATACCTATTCCGAGAATGACGATCGACGAGCGAGAGCAGCACTGGTTCGGCGGGCGCCGCCCGTCCATGCGCCCGCCCGCCAGGATCCAGAGCCGTGTGGCCCTCGGAGCGGTTGCTGTCCTCGTGGGCTTCCTCCTGGCGGTGCAGGCGACGAGGGATCCCGGGCTGTCCCGGCTCGCTGCCGAGCGGCCGGAGGACCTCACCCGGATCCTCGCGGACCTCGGGGAGGAGGCCGACGAGCTCACGCGCCAGGTCGGCGAGCTGCGCGTGAAGCTGTCCAGGTACCGGTCCTCCGCCAGGACGGACGAGGTGGCGGTTCGCGACGCTCGCGAGACGCTCGCCGACCTCCAGGTCCTGGCCGGCGTGGTGCCAGTCGAAGGCCCCGGGGTTCAGATCTCGATCGAGGACCCGGGGACGGAGGTCGAATGGGACGCGATGCTCGACCTGATCCAGGAGCTCCGAGATGCCGGCGCTGAGGCGATCGCCGTCGGCGACGCTCGCATCATCGCTTCGACGTGGTTCGGTCCGTCGGAGGAGGGACTCACTATCGGAGGGGAGTCCGTGACGGCTCCCTATGAGATCTCGGCGATCGGCCCGGAGGAAGAGCTGGCGCAGGCAATGAGCCTTCCGGGAGGCCCCCTGACCGTCATCGGCGCACAACCAGGCGTCGAGGTCCGGGTTCGCACGGAGAGCGCCATCATGCTTCCCGCCGCCGAGGAGACCCCCGCGTTCGAGCACGCCCGAGCCGCATCCTGATGTGGCGGGCTGTCGCGGAGCCGCGGCCGGTGTCAGAATCGTCAGTCCGATCTCCAGGAGGATGAATGGAGTACCCCGAGGAACTCAAGTACACGAGCGAGCACGAATGGGCGGTGCTCGAGCAAGGTGATCGCGTCCGCGTCGGCATCACGGACTTCGCGCAGGATGCGCTTGGCGACGTGGTGTACGTCGAGGTCCCGGAGGAAGGGACAGAGGTGAAAGCCGGCGAGCCGTTCGGTGAGGTGGAGTCGACCAAGTCCGTCTCCGACATCTATAGCCCCGTCTCGGGGACCGTTGTCGAGCGCAACGTCACGCTCTCCGACTCTCCGGAGCTCGTGAACCAGGAGCCGTACGGTCAGGGATGGCTGGTCGTGATCCAGATGAGCGACCCATCGGAGCTCGACGGCCTCATGAACGCGGCTGCGTATGTGAAAACCCTCGATGAACCCGAGGGAGCCTCCTGACCAGCGACGTTCCGTTGACCGTCCTGAACCTTCCGTATAGAGTCACGAACCCAGATCCCTGAGGGAAACCCTCGAGGGGAGGTCGAGGTTGTACTGCACCCGCTGCGGCCACCGAAACCCGCCCGACTCCAAGTTCTGCTCGAAGTGCGGCCACCCGCTGCACGACGACACCACGATCGGCCTCGAGCCGACGCAGATCGAGGACGACACCGGCGAGATCATCGATCTGCCTCTCGACGACCTGCGCGAGGGCCAGGCCCTGCTCGTGGTGACGCGCGGACCGAACGCGGGGTCGCAGTTCCTGATCGAGAAGGACGTCACCACGCTGGGGCGCCACCCCGAGAGCGACATCTTCCTCGACGACATCACCGTCTCCCGCCGTCATGCCGAGATCCGGAGGAGGGATCACAGCTTCTTCGTCCACGACCTCGGCAGCCTCAACGGCACCTATGTCGGGCGGAACCGAGTGGACAACACGCAGCTCGCGAGCACCGATGAGGTCCAGGTCGGCAAGTTCAAGCTCGCGTTCTTCGTCGGCCAGGGGGAGTGATGGCCGAGGCGGCACGGAACTACCTCTCGATCGGAGAGGTGCTCGTGTCTCTCAAGCCCGAGTTCCCCGACATCACGATCTCCAAGATCCGCTTCCTGGAAAGCGAGGGCTTGATCTCGCCCGAGCGCACCTCGTCCGGCTACCGGAAGTTCCACGACCCGGATGTCGACCGGCTCCGCATGATCCTGAAGCTCCAGCGCGACGAGTACCTTCCGCTCAAGGTCATCCGGGACCGGCTCGACGGCAGCGAGGCGGCGATCGCTGCCCTCGAGGACGCGACGGCCTTGCCACGGCCCGAGACGGGGGAGAGTGGCCGGGACGAGGAGCTCGACGAGCCCGCACCGGCCGCGCAGCTGACGGCCGAGGAGCTCGCCGCGGCGGCAGGGGTGGACCAGGACGTCGTGGAGTCCCTCGCCTCCTTCGCCATCCTGAAGCCGCGTCAGGTCGGGGGCGAGCGGCGGTTCGGAGGGGACGACCTGGTGATCCTTCGCATCGTGAAGACGTTCTTCAACTACGGCGTCGAGCCGCGACATCTCACGATGTACCGGCACTTCGCGGATCGGGAAGCGGTCTTCTTCCAGCAGGTCGTGATGCCCATGCTTCGGCAGCGGAACCCTGAGGCGCGCCGCCTCGCGGCCGAGTCCCTCTCCGAGCTGGCGCGAGCGTCGCGGCGCCTGAAGCAGGCGCTCCTGCGCGCCAACATCCGCGAGTACCTGCCCGGCTGAGCTCACATATTCCGCAGCTATCCTGAACAGCATGCCCTCACGCGCGCTGCGGTCGATCGCCGTCGTCACCGTGTGGCTGACGCTTGGCGCGTTTCCCGCGGCGGCACAGCGGTCGGCAAGCGTTCCTCCGCCGACACCGGTTCCGCCCGACGGCTCGCCCTCCCCATATCCGACGGCGCTTGAGACGCCGGTTCCAGCCACCGACCCGCCCGAGCTCAACGCGGCGGCGTCGGCTCTCGCCGACCTCGATTCGGGACGCCTGCTGTTCCAGGATGAGGCGACCGATCCGCGACCCATCGCGAGCCTCACCAAGATCATGACCGCGCTGCTCGTGATCGAGCGAACTCGGCTGACCGAGATCGTCGTCGCGAGCGAGAACGCGACCGGACAGGCGGGAGCCGAGCTCGGCCTGCAGCCGGGGGAGGAGCGGACGGTTCGCGAGCTCCTGATCGCCCTGCTGCTCCAGTCCGCGAACGACGCCGCGGTCGCACTCGCCGAGCACGTCTCGGGGACCGTCGATGTGTTCGTCGAGGGCATGAACCAGCGCGCGTTCGAGCTCCGGATGCGCGACACCGAGTTCCGCAGCCCGAGCGGGCTCGACGACACCGGTCACTCGACGGCGCGAGATCTCTCGCGGCTCGCATCGGAGGCGTTCCTCGACCCGACCTTCGCCGAGATCGTCGCGACGCGATTCGCGAAGGTGCCGGCGGACGAGGGCGAGCCGAGGAGGCTGCAGAACCGCAACGCGCTCCTCTGGCTCTACGAGGGCGCGATCGGGGGGAAGACCGGCTACACGGGCGCCGCGGGTTTCTGCCTGGTGGCCGCGGCGCAACGGGATGGGCTTCGGCTTGCGACGGTGATCCTCGGCGCGTCGCAGCAAGCGTTCTCCGAAGCGGCGGAGGTTCTGAACCACGGGTTCGCGTCGTGGGACCGCGAGACGATCGTGGGCCTTGGGGACCCGGTCGACCCGCTGACGGTCGACGGCACCGAGGTGCCTGCGAAGGCGGATGCCACCCTCTCCCTTCTCGTGCCACAGGGATCGATCGTGGAGTCGGCCGTCGAGCCGGTGCTTGGCCTGTCGCTGCCGATCGAAGCGGGGAGCCCGGTCGGCTCGCTCGTCGCGACATCCGGAGGAGAGGTGCTCGGAGAAGTCGAGCTGATCGCGGCCGAGGACGTCGAACCACCCGCCACCGAGGCCACCCCCGATGACTCGCTGCTCGAGGAGATCTGGGACTCGCTCTCCGGGCTCTACGGCCGGGTCTTCGAGGTGCTGGGAGGCTGAGCGCGGGGCCTTCCCGGAGCGTCCTCTACAATCGCGATGCGTGGAGCTGGCCAGCGTCCTGTTCACGGCCGAGGAGATCCAGGCGCGTGTCCGGGCGCTCGGTGAGGCCATCACCGCCGACTACCAGGACCGTCACCCCGTGCTCATCTCGGTCCTCAAGGGCGCCGCGATGTTCCACGCCGATCTCCTCCGGTCGGTCGACCTCGCCGCGAGCGTGGACTTCATGTCGATCTCCTCGTACGGCGCCGCGTCCTCCGGGGTCGTTCGGATCATGAAGGACCTCGACGAGGACATCGTCGATCGGGACGTCATCCTGGTCGAGGACATCGTCGACACCGGCCTGACCGCGACCTACCTGCTCTCGGCGCTCGGAGCACGCGGCCCCGCCTCGCTGGAGATCTGTGCGTTGCTCGACAAGTCCGTGCGTCGGATCACCCCGGTCCCTGTGCGGTACCGGGGATTCGAATGCTCGGATGTGTTCGTGTTGGGCTACGGGCTGGACTACGAGGAGGTGTACCGGAACCTCCCGTACATCATCGCCGTCAACGACATGGATGCGCTGGCCGAGGACCCGCACGCGCTCGTGGAGCTGCTCTCAGATGGAGATGCCACGGTTGCCGGACCCGAGGGGCGAGGATAGATTGGGCTCACGGCCATGATCGAGATGACGCTCGTCGGCGTCCGGGTCGAGCTCCCCGGCAACCAGCCCATCGTTCTGCTCAAGGAGAGCGAGGGCGAGCGCTATCTGCCCATCTGGATCGGGACCTCCGAGGCGACGGCCATCGCGTTCGCGCTCCAGGGTGTCGTCACGGCCCGGCCCATGACGCACGATCTGATGAAGACCATCCTCGACGAGCTCGCCATCAACGTGAGCAAGATCCTCATCACCGAGCTGCGGGAGGGGACCTTCTACGCGACCATCGAGATCGCGAGGAACGGGTCCGCTCCCCTCGAGATTTCTTCCCGGCCCTCGGACGCGCTCGCGCTCGCTGTCCGGCTCGGCGTGCCGATCTTCGCCCACGAGGACGTCCTCACCGAGGCCAGCATCGTGATCCGCGAGGACGAGGAGCAGCAGGAAGAGGAGGTCGAGAAATTCCGCGAGTTCCTCGACCAGGTCCGCCCGGAGGATTTCATGGGCGAGGAGGGCGAGGAGGGCCCGGAAGGCTCGCCAGAAGATCCCGGTCGTTGACACCCTCTGGGGCCGGCGGTACGCTGACCGCCACCCACGTAATTACCGAGGTGTCACATGACAGATGAGGGGTTCAGAGCGCCTGATGTCGCGAAGCTGGTCGGCATCTCCTATCGACAGCTCGATTACTGGGCACGGACCGGGCTTTGCAGCCCCAGCGTCAAGGACGCGGGCGGCTCGGGGACCCAGCGGGAGTACAGCTTCCAGGACGTCGTGCTCCTCAAGACCATCAAGAACCTGCTCGACACCGGCGTGAACCTCCAGCGGATCCGTAAGGCCATCGACTTCCTGCGCGGCCACCTCAATGAGCCCCCGCAGGGCTTGACGCTGCTCTCTGACGGCAACAAGGTGTACGCAGCGTCCTCGCCCGACGAGGTCATCGACCTCCTCGCGCGGGGTCAGGGCGTGTTCGCCCTCGCGGTGGACAAGGTATGGAGCGACGTCGAAGGCTCGATAAAGAAGCAGACGCTGAAGGTCGCCCGCGCCGGAGGCGCGTGAGGGCCGCCGCGCCGGAAACCGACCGTCCCCTCAAGAGCGACACGACCCCCTTCGCCCACGCGAGCGAACGGCAGTTCGCCCGACTGCTCGACTTCTACCAGATCGACTGGGATTACGAGCCGCGCTCCTTCGACCTCGAAAGCGACGAGGACGGCAACGCCACCCTGCGGTTCACACCCGACTTCTACCTCCCCGCCTATGACCTCTATATCGAGATCACCACGATGAGCCAGAAGCTCGTCACGAAGAAGAACCGCAAGGTCCGCCGCCTCCTCGAGCTCTATCCCGATGTGAAGTGCAAGATCTTCTACCAGCGCGACTATCTGTCCCTGGTGACGAAGTACGGTCTCGAGGACCAGCGGACGCACGAAACCGGGTAACCCCGGCGATGCGATAGATTTCGCACCACCGTGCAGTTCGCCCCCCACACCGACGCCGACGTCCAGCAGATGCTGTCCTCGCTCGGCCTGTCCTCCCTCGACGATCTGTACGCGCACGTTCCCCGCGAGGTCGTCATCGATCACATCCTGGACATCCCGGAGGGGCTGTCGGAGATGGAGCTCCTGGACGACATGCGGCGCCTGGCGGCCCGGAACCGCCACGCGGACGACCTGGTCTGCTTCGCCGGTGGGGGAGCGTATGACCACTACGTGCCGTCGGCCGTGTGGGCGCTCGCCGGCCGCTCGGAGCTGCAGACGTCGTACACGCCGTATCAGCCCGAGCTCTCGCAGGGCGTCCTCCAGGCCCTGTTCGAGTACCAATCGATGATCTGCGACCTCACGGGGCTCGAGGCGTCGAACGCATCGCTGTACGACGGCCCGACGGCACTCGTGGAGGCAGTGAACGTGGCGCGCGGCGCCACCGGAAGACCGCGTGTGCTGCTGTTCGGCTCGATCGATCCGCGCTACGTCGAGACGCTCGTGACGTACGGGAAGGGCCTGGGCTACCAGCCGGAGCTCGTGGGGGGGAACGGAAATGTGCCGGACGTCTCGGACGACGTCGCGTGCGTGATCGTGCAGCACCCGAACGTGTTCGGTGTGCTCGAGCCGGCCCGGGAGACGTTCGCGGCAGCGCGCGCGGGCGGAGCACGTGCGGTCCAGATCTTCGACCCGCTCTCGCTAGGCGTGCTCGCCCCACCGGGTGAGCTCGGTGCGGACATCGCGGTGGCCGAGGGGCAGTCGCTCGGGAACCACCTGAACTTCGGCGGACCGTACCTCGGGATCATCGCGGCGGGGATGCAGGACGTGCGACGCATGCCGGGGCGGATCGCCGGTGAGACCGTCGATGTCGACGGCACCCCCGGGTACGTCCTGACGCTCCAGGCGCGGGAGCAGCACATCCGCAGAGAGAAGGCCACGTCCAACATCTGCACGAACCAGACCTTGATGGCGATCGCCGCTTCCGTCTATCTGGCGTGGCTTGGTCCGGACGGGCTCGTCGAGCTGGGGGAGGCGTGCGCCGCGAAAGCGCGGTACGCCGCAGATCGCCTGACCGAGGTTGACGGCGTGAAGCTCCGAGATCCGGATGCGATGTTCTTCAAGGAGTTCGCCGTCTCCTTCGACGACCGAGACGCCGACGATGTTCGGCTCGCTCTGGTGGACCGCGGGTACCTGGTCGGGCCGGTGGTCGACGGCTCGCTGATCGTGGCGTGTACGGAGCGACGGACGAAGGAAGAGATCGACGGGCTCGCGAACGCGGTGCGCGGGGTGTTGGGATGAGCCAGGCGACGGGGATCGGCGCGCCCGTTCGCACGGGCGACGCGCAGCTGCCACGCACGCTGCAGGACCTCTCGAAGGCCGGACGCCGTTCCTCGACGTTGCCCGCCCTGGATGTCCCTCCCGTCACGATCCCCGACGAGCATCGGCGTGCTGAGGCCGCGAGGTTGCCCGAGGTGGGGGAGCGCGATCTCGTGCGCCACTACACGCGCCTCGCGCAGCGCAACTACGGCGTTGACACGGGGTTCTATCCGCTCGGGTCGTGTTCGATGAAATACAACCCGAAGATCGCGGAGACCGTCGCGGCCCTTCCGGGCTTCGCGCGACTGCACCCGCTGCAGCCCGAGGAGACGGCGCAGGGCGCCCTCGAGCTCCTGTGGCGCCTCGAACAGGCGCTCTGCGAGGTGAGCGGCATGGCACGGGCGACGTTCCAGCCTGCCGCAGGCGCCTCCGGCGAGCTGACCGGCCTGCTCCTGATGCGGGCGTTCCACGAAAAGAACGGCGAGGAGCGCAAAAGGATCGTGATCCCGGACTCCGCGCACGGGACGAATCCCGCCAGCGTGCGTATGGCGGGGTACGAGGTGGCGACGGTGCCGTCCGACGCGCGGGGGCTCGTAGACCTCTCGGCGCTCGAGAAGCTCGTGGACGAGGACGTCGCCGGCCTGATGATCACGAACCCGAACACGCTCGGACTGTTCGAGGAAGACATCCTCGAGATCGCGCGCACGATGCACGAGGTCGGTGGGCTCCTCTACTACGACGGGGCCAATCTCAACGCGATTCTCGGACGCGTGCGCCCTGGTGACATGGGTTTCGACATCGTGCACATGAACACGCACAAGACCTTCGCGACACCGCACGGCGGGGGAGGGCCGGGCGCGGGACCCGTCGCGGTTACGGAGCGACTCGTGCCGTTCCTCCCGTCGCCGCTCGTCGAGCGCGATGCGGATGGCACGTTCCGCTTCGATCGCGACCGCCCGGACTCGATCGGGCGGATCCACGGCTTCCACGGAAACTTCGCGGTCCTCGTGCGAGCGTACGCGTACGTCTTCGCGAATGGCGGAGATGGGTTGCGCGAGGTGGGGGAGCGCGCGGTGCTGAACGCGCGCTACCTGGCGGAGCGCGTGAAGGGCGACTACCCCCTGGCGTTTCCCGACGGGCGCCCGATGCACGAGTTCGTCTCCACGGCAAAGCCATTCAAAGCGCACGGGATCCGAGCGATGGACATCGCGAAGCGACTGATCGACCTCGGGTTCTATCCCTCGACGGTGTACTTCCCGCTGATCGTGGACGAGGCGATGATGGTCGAGCCCACGGAGACCGAGTCGAAGGAGACCCTCGACGCGTTCGCCGATGCGATGGGTCAGGTCGCCCGAGAGGCGAGAGAGCAACCCGAACTTTTGCACGAGTCGCCGGTCACGGCTCCGGTCCGCCGCCTCAACGAAGCACAGGCCGCTCGGAAGCTCAAGATCCGCTGGTAGCGGGGAGCCCGAGCGCCCTTCGAACCTCCGCCGCACCGAGCGAGGGCGCGAGAAGGTCCGCTTCGCTGAGATCCAGACCCTCGATGGAGGGGATCCCGATCACGAACATCCCGGCGGCTTTCGCGGATGCCACGCCGGTGGGGGAGTCCTCGATCGCGACGGCATCGACGGGAGAGATGCCGAGGCGCGCACAGGCCTCGAGGAACAGGTCCGGCGCGGGCTTGGGGTGCTGCACGTCGTCGGCTGCCACGATGATGTCGAACGCGTCGCGGAGCGCCGAGCCTTTCAGCGCGAGGTCGACCAATCGGTGGAATGAGTTGGATGCCACCGCCATCGGACGCCCGGACTCCCGGAGCTCGGCCACCAGCTCGAGCGCCCCGTGCATCGGTTCCACACCGCGGCCGAAGTCGGCGGCTGCGAGCTCGATGAGCTCGTCGAGCAGCTCCTGAGCTCGTCCCGGCTGATCCAGCATCGCCTCGAACTGCGTTCCCGTTCCGCCGAGTCCCGTGCCGATCAGCTGCAGCTTGTGCTCGGGCCCATACGTGCGTCCGTACCTGCGGAACAGCTCTGTCTCGACCACGGTCCATCTCGGTTCCGTTTCGAGGAGGACGCCGTCACAGTCGAAGACAATCGCTGGGGTGTCGTTTCGCACGGCTCAAAGGGTACGGCCCGATCCGAGGGCCGTCAGCGACGGTGCGCTAAGGTCTCGCCCGCTGAGGTCGCGACGGTGACGGCCGCGCCTGTTCCCTTCCAGGAGGAGTAAGAGATGGATCACGACCGCGAGCCGGCCGATGTCGCAATCGTCGGCGGCGGCGCGAGCGGCACCCTTCTGGCAACCCACCTGTTGCTGAGGGGAGCGCCTGAGGACGGCTCGGTCGTGTTGGTCGAGCGGCGTGAGGCATGTGGACTGGGGGTCGCGTACTCGACGGTCGAGCCTGCACACCTGCTGAACGTGCCTGCCGCCAGCATGAGCGCCGTGCACGACGAGCCGACTCACTTCGTGGACTGGCTCGAGGGCGCCGATGTCTCCGCGGAGGAGTTCGTGACGAGAGCAACCTATGGCAGGTATCTCCGGTCCGTGCTGGAGATAGCCGAGCGTGAATCGGACCGACCGTTCGTCCGGCTGCGGGGAGCCGTCACGGACGTCCGCACCGACTCTGATGGGGCTGTTGTCGATGTCGTCGGCGCGCAGCCGCTCCGCGCACGTCGCGTCGTCTTCGCGCTGGGGAACCCGCCGCCCGGCACGCCCTCGTTCCTGAGCGCGGTTGCGGGGGAGGGATACGTCGCCGATACTTGGGCCGCGTCTGCGCTTCAGGACATCCCCACGGATGACTCCGTGCTCCTCGTCGGGACCGGACTCACCGCGATCGATGTTGCTCTCGCTCTGGCGGCCGCCGGTCACCAGGGGCCGATCCATGCGGTTTCGCGACACGGCTTGCTGCCGCAGGTTCACCGCGCGCCGGCAGAGCGGATACGTTCCTTTCGGGACCTCCCATCGCTCGATGCGCCCATTACCATGAGGCGTTTGGTGCGATGGGTTCGCGACGAGGTCCGGGCGGCCGAGTCCGAAGGTGCGGACTGGCGGGACGTCATCAACTCCATCCGGCCCTGGACGCAACGGCTCTGGATGCAGCTTTCGCTCGAGCAGCGGGGGATCTTCCTTCGACATCTGCAGCGACATTGGTCGATCCACCGTCACCGGATGGCACCGGAGGTCGGCCGTTCCATCGAGCGCATGCGTCACAGCGGTCAGCTCACAGTTCACGGTGGCGATGTGCGCATCACGAAAGATTCAGCGGGTTTTGACGTGGAGGTGGCTTCTCACGGCGAGGGTGGCGAACCGGTCCGGCTGTCGGCCTCTCGGGTCGTGAACTGCACGGGTCCGGACATCGACCCCGCGCGCTCGACAGAGCCGCTCGTGTGCTCGCTACTTGAGCGAGGGGAGGCGCGCCGCGATCCTCTCGGCCTCGGCTTCGACTGCACGCCCGAAGGCGCCATCATCGACTCCTCGGGCGTGGCATCTGGCACTTTGTTGGCGATCGGGCCGCCTCGCACCGGCTCGCTATGGGAGTCCACCGCGATCCCCGAGATCCGTGAGCAGGCGTTCCATCTGAGCCAAGCCATCGAGCGTGAGGACGCTCTGGTACGTCGCAAGCGTTGACGCCAACCTGACCCCACCGTGGCCGCGTGAGCAGAGGATCCCTGGACGGAGGTAGGGACGACCTCCAGCGTGTCGCGTTCCGAGACGCCGCTCGCTTCTGGGTGAAGCTCGGCTTCATCAACTTCGGTGGTCCGACCGGCCAGATCGCGATCATGCACGACGAGCTGGTCGAGCGGAGACACTGGATCAGCAACAGCAGGTTCCTGCATGCCCTGAACTTCTGCATGCTCCTGCCGGGCCCCGAGGCGCATCAGCTTGCCATCTACATCGGCTGGCTCCTGCACAAGGTCCGGGGCGGCCTCGTGGCGGGGGTCGCCTTCATCCTGCCGGCGTTCTTCCTGATCCTCGGGCTGTCGTGGACCTATGTCGTCCACGGTGACGTCGCGCCGGTCGCAGGCATCTTCTTTGGCCTGCAGGCCGCGGTGGTCGGCATCATCGCAGCGGCGTTCATCCGCCTGGGGAAGCGCGCCCTCCACAGCGCCGCACTCGTCGCGATCGCCGCTGCCGCATTCCTGGTCATCTTCGTGGCGCAGGTTCCCTTTCCGTTCATCGTCCTCGGCGCATTGCTGGTCGGTTTCTTCGGAGGTAGATGGTGGCCCGACCGGTTTCCCTCGGTGGCGGAGGATGATGGCGGGAGGGAGAGCGGGATCCGCGATGACGCGGAGCAGGCGGAGCACACCCGGCCGAGCCTGGCTCGGAGCGCGCGCGTCGTACTGATCGGGTTGGGCGCGTGGCTCCTTCCCCTTCTCGCGGTCTCCCTCGCTCCTGGCGCGCCTGGCGTCCTGGAGGACCAGGCCATCTTCTTCTCCAAGGCCGCCATGGTGACGTTCGGCGGCGCCTACGCGGTCCTGGCGTACCTGAACCAAGCAGCGGTGTATCAGTTCGGGTGGCTCACGCCCGGGCAGATGGTCACGGGCCTGGGGCTCGCGGAGAGCACACCGGGACCGCTGATCATGGTGACGGAGTTCGTCGGCTTCATCGCGGGCTATCGCTTCCCGGGAGACCTGGATCCGCTGGTGGGTGGGATCCTCGGTGCGACCGTCGCGACATGGGCCACGTTCGCCCCCAGCTTCCTGTGGATCTTCCTGGGCGCCCCGTACATCGAGCGTTTGCGGAACAACCGCGCGCTCACCACGACGCTTTCGGCCGTCACGGCCGCGGTCGTGGGGGTGGTGCTCAATCTTGCTGTGACGTTCGCCATGCAGACCTTCTTCGAGAGGGTAGGGGAGTACGAGGTGGGGGGCATCAGCTTTCCGGCCCCGACTTCCCCTTCTGTGGATCTGTTCGCTCTGGCCGTGGCCGCGTTCAGCTTCGTTGCGCTTTGGAAGCTGCGGCTGAACATCCTTTGGGTCGTGCTTGCGAGCGCGCTCGCCGGTCTGCTGAAGGTCGTCCTGGCCTGAGGGAGGGGGCCTAGCTGAGGGTGGCGGTCTCCTCGGCGAGGTTATCGACGACCGCCATGAGATCGCCCGTCTCCTTGAACACCTTCAGCTGGCGGTGGGCGCTGGTTCCGCCCTCGATGATCTTCAGGGCGTATTCGCAGTCCTTGCGGGAGCCGAGCTCGTCGACGACGTCGTCCACGAACTCGAGCAGCTCGTGGATCAGCTCTGCCTCCGGTATCTCCTCCTGCTTGCCGAAGTCGATGAGCTTGCCCTCCAAGCCGTGACGCATGGCTCGCCACTTGTTCTCCCGGATCAGCCGGGGCGCGTACTTCCGGAACCCGAGGTTCTGGCGGCGCAGCTTGATGAGCTTCGCGACGAAAGCCTGGGTGAGCGCGGCGATGCAGATCGTCTCGTCGACTCTCGTCGCCGCGTCGCAGATCCGGAATTCGATCGTGGGGTAGAGGTGGTGCGGCCGGAGGTCCCACCAGATCTTCGAGCCGTCCTCGATCGAGTTGGTCTTGACGAGAAGCTCGAGGAAGTCCTCGTATTCGCCCATGGATTCGAAGTCGGGCGGTATCCCGGTTCGAGGAAAGCGCGACCAGAGCACGCTTCGGTACGACTTGAGACCCGTGTCACGGCCCATCCAGAACGGGCTCGACGTCGACAGGCAGAGCAGGTGGGGGAGGAGGTAGCGGGCCTCGTTGAAGATGTCGATGCGCAGATCGGGCTCCGAGATCCCCACGTGCACGTGGAGGCCGAAGATGAGGAGCTCGCGGACCACGTCCTGCATCTCTGCCTCGAGCGCCCGGTAGCGGTCCTTGTCCGTGACGAGCTGGTCCTCCCATTTCGAGAAGGGATGGGTCCCCGCGGAGACCAAGCGCAGGTCGGAACGGCCGAGGATCTCGATCAGTGAGCCACGCAGGCGCACGATCTCCTCGCGCGCCTCGGTCACGTTCGCGCAGATCTTCGTGCCGACCTCGACGACGGACTGCATCATCTCGGGCTTGACGGCCTCGCCGAGCGTGGGGGTCGCGGCCTCCATGACGGCGTCGATATGGGCCTTGAGCTGGCCGTCGGAATCGACGATCTGAAACTCTTCCTCGATGCCGATCGTGAGCTCGGGCTCAGCCATGGCTCAGCGAGAGAAGATGCGTGCGGGCTTCCTCACGGCGTTGTCATACCCCATCGACTGCCAGGCTGCACCCGTTCATTCGAGATCCGGCTCCCCCGGTGGGGGAGCGACCTCGGCTTCGAGTGAATCCTCATCTTCCCAGTCCACTTCATCGGAGGGCTCGTTTGTGGCGGTCAGCGCAAGGACCCCGGCCGTGAGGGCGGCTCCATCGGCCAGCAGGTCGACCAACGAACCGATGGCGGCGTCGAACCCGGGCGTCTGTCCTAGCTGAACGATTCGGACGAGCCGAACGGTGAGCCCCAGCACACCCGCGCCGACCAGGATCCCGGCCGCCGCACTCCGGGCCTGGCCGAGCGCCAGGAGCACCGCAGGAACCAGGAATAGCCCCACCTGGACGAGGATCCCGATGAGACTCGCCACCCAGCCCAGTCGCTCGGGGTCGAGGGGCGTGACGCCGACGCCGCGGTCATTGAACTCGGGAATGAGGGCTGCCAGCACGATCAGGACCGCACCCAGCAGGGCGATCAGGGCTGGGACGAGGCGGCGGTTCACGAGGGGGAGCATAGGCAGGGGGCCACTTCTAAGGCAACATTACATAATGATGATTAGCGGCGATTGGGAGGTGAGGCACATCCTGGACTTTAGGCGCCAACCTCCAGGGTCCGGGTTTTCAGCGGTCGGCCTCGGTGCCGAGGAGGATTCTTTCCCTGTTCCATAAGCACATCCCTGGCCTGCGATCGTTTTACCGTCCCAAGCCAGTTCCAGAGCATGGCTGTGACGGCCTGTTGCTGATGGAATCCATACGCCACGTACTGCCACATCGCGCTTTCTTGCGGTCTACGGCGTAGATAGGGACCGTAGACCTTTCCGAGGCCTCCGACAGCCCGTCTGAACCGCTCGAGGACCTCTGGGTCAGTCTGGTTTATTCGAGTCTGGGCGGACCGATCGAGGGCTCCGTCGCTCCGCCGGCGGAGGGTGAAATGGAAGCAGCCTTCACCATCGAAGAAACCAGCTGCCCAGGCCAGCTCCTCTCTTTCCATATGGGCACTCTAGGACCGGCCACTGACACATGGAGGGGGGTTGGCCCTTGCCTCCGAAAATGGGGGTGCCTCCTCCGCCCGTTAAGGGGGCAAGGCGGTTGGGTGACGGTGCCGGGATGGTGGGCGGTGGCGGAACACGCGATCTCGGACCGCCCAGAGGAACACCTGCCACAGGGCTTCGAGCACGATCCCCCGGGAGATCTTCGAATGGCCGTGTCGGCGTTCCTCGAACGTGATGGGCACCTCGCCCACCTCGAACCCGCGCCTCCAAGCGCGATATGCGAGCTCGATCTGGAACGCGTATCCCTCCGAGCGGAGCTGATGGGTGATGAGCTCTCTGAGGGCATCTCTCCGGTAGACACGGAAGCCGCTCGTCGCGTCGCGAACGGGCAGCCCCAGCAGCAAGCGAACGTAGATGTTGCCGCCACGGGACAGTGCGCGCCGGATCAGGCTCCAGTTCTGCACGCGACCCCCCGGCACGTAGCGGCTCCCGATCGTTAGGTGGTGGCTTTGGGCTCCCTCGAGGAGCCGGTTGAGCTCCTCGGGTCGATGCGACAGGTCCGCGTCCATCTCGACGATGAGGTCATAGCCTTCCGCGATCGCCAGGACGAAGCCGTCGAGGTAGGCGCTGGCCAGGCCGCCTTTCTCCGGGCGTTCGACGAGAGAGACTCGTGGTTGGCGATCGGCGATCGACCGGACGAGCTCCCCCGTCCCGTCGGGTGAGGAGTCATCCACGACCATCACGTCGATGCGCTCGGAGGCAGCAAGGACGCGCTCGATCACGTCCTCGATCGTGTTGCGCTCGTCGTAGGTGGGCAGGATCACGGCCACACGCGCTTCATCGCCGAGGGGTGTCGCGGTTCGCGGAAGCCCCCGGCGCGGCGCGAGATACGCGATGCCGAGGAGGATCAGGAAGACGAACGGGAGCCAGCCTCCGATCGTGTCGTAGATCGTGGTGCCGGAGGCCGTCGGGATCGCTGCGCGAAGGACCGCGGGCTCGAACAGCCTGGTTTGCTGGACCACCTCGCCCCCAGGAGAGATCACCGCACTGATGCCGGAGAGGGCGGCGTGCACTACCCAGCGCCCCGACTCGACGGCGCGGAGCTTGCTGAGCACGACGTGCTGCTCCGGGGCAGCGCTCACCCCGAACGTGGAGTTGTTCGTGGAGACGACCAGGAATCCCTGATCGTCGGTGACGAAGTCGCGAACGAGGTCGGGGAACGCGTTCTCGAAGCAGATGATCGCGGCGAAGCGAACGTCGCCGATCTCGAAGCGTCCCGGCTCCGTCCCGGCGGTGAGATCCGCGCGCACCCTGCGGATGTCGGGGATCCAATCGAGCGCGTCGCGGAACGGGACGAACTCACCGAAAGGCAGGGGGTGATTCTTCGCGTAGCGGTCGATCACCTCTCCCCCGGCCGTGTACAAGAGATCTTCGTTGAACAGCCGGCCATCCGGCGTCTGGGTGATCGCGCCGACGAGCGTGGGCGCCCCCACCTCCCGGATGGCGTCGACGACGAGTGGTCCGAGCTCGGGGTCGAGCGTGGGATCGCGGTCGAGCGCGTTCTCGGGCCAGACGATCAGATCGGGAGGGTTCGAGGCGAGCGTGCGGTGCAGCCTCGCGTGGTTCTCGGCCACCAGGGCGTCCTCCAGGATCCGGCTCGCGATCCCGATCTCGAGTGGCACGTTGCCCTGGATGACGGCGACGTCCACGGGGGGGCCTTCGGCCTTGGGGAACGGGACCGCGATCGGTGCAACGGCAAGGCCCGTAGCGATCGCCAGGGGGACCGCCGCCCTCCCCCAGTGCGGCGCGCGCAACACGGCGAGAAGCAGCAGCGCGTTGATGGCCGCGAGCGCGGCTCCGAGCCCGACCACTCCCAGGATCGAAACGAGCGGCAGCATGAAACCGTCGTGCTGCGTGGAACCGAGCCATGTCCAGTGCCAGCCGCCGAACGGCCATATACCGCGGACCCACTCGACCAGCGCCCACGCCGCACCGACGGCCAGGGCTGTGCGGATCGGCGCCTCCTCGTGCCAGACGACCGGGACCACAGCGCCGAACAGGGCGAGGAACCCCGTCATGCCGAGCACCAGCGTGGCGTACGCGAGCACGCTGACCGGGATCAGCCAGGTGAACAACAACCCGTTGAACGCGAGGCCGAAAACCAGCCCGAGCAATGCGCCACGTCGGGCCCGTGCCCGGCGCATCGCCAAGAGAAGAGGCACCAAGGCGACGAAGCCGAGGGGGCCGGCATCAACGGGCGGGAGGGCCAGCCAAAGAGTGACGCCGCTCCCCGCCGCGGCGAGGAGCGCGAGCGGGAGTCTCAGCTGCGCTTCTTGCTGACGCAGTCCCGGCAAAACATCTTCCGCTTGTCGCTCAGCTGGCTCCGGTGCTTCACCAGGTAGCAGCTCTTGCAGACGAACTCTGTCGGCTGCTGAGGAACCACCTTTACGGAGAGGGCCTCGACCCGCTCCTCACCACCCCGGCCGGTCTCGAGGATCGACTCCTCCTCGGCCTCCTCCTCGGGAGCAGGCTCCGCGGCCTTCTTCGCGATGATCTCGTCGAGGCTGGCCTCGGCGGGCTCCGCCACCTCGGCTTCCGCCTCCTCGTCGTCTGGTTCCACGTTTTCTTCGGGTTCTTCGGGCATGATCCACCTCCCGGGCCCCTGTCCCGGGCGGGCATTCTACGCCCGCTCCACGGGATTTCGGCGCTTCGTAACAGAAATCCTGGGGTCCCTATTCCCGGGAACGCCAAGGGCCCACAGAGACCTTTGGGGCCGCAGCGCCGGGGCGCCGCGTTCTCTACTCAGCCTCTGTGGGCCCTTCGCCTCCCCACGAAGGTGAGGCGTCGCGAATCGTAATCCCGTGCCTTCGCGACTGTCAAGATTGTCGCTTTCTTTCGCGGAGTCGTCACGGTGTTTCCCGTCATGGAGTCGGAACCGCGCGCTATCCTCGCGGCGATGTGGGGGAAGTGGCGTGCAGAGCCCGGCTGAAACGCTCGCCGGGACAGATCTCGCGGATAGTCGAGGACTCGACGAGGCCGCTTCGTTCGTCGTCGACCTGCTCGACACGCCGGCGTCCGAGATCCGCGTCATGGAAGGACAGCTCGACCTCGAGCACGACCTCGTCGTGGATGGGCACCCCGACGCATTCGAGCTGACTCCGATCATCTCTGCGGATCCCGGCACGATGTGGGCGGTGGACGGCGGCTCCTGCATGCTGGCGGACGGGCGATCGTTCCACGTTGCGGCCTATCGGGCGGCGCGCGTTCGTTTCCGCGGCGGCGTCACCGACCTGGTCGAGTCTCCGCCGCTCGAGGTCCGGGCGTTGTCCCGCGATGAGATGCAACGCATCTACCGAGAGCGACTCGAGTCGATGGACATCGAGGTGCCCGAACGCGTGCCCGACATCCCCCGCCCGGTCGACTTCCTTCGCGAATCCGCGGAATGGAAGCACGTTCGCGCCACCGTGCGCGAAGCTGCCAGCGGAGACATCGTGCTCGTGGACGGGTCTCTCCACGGCGGCCCTTGGATCGCGGCGTCGTTCGTCCGCGACACGCATCGAGAGGCGGTCGAACGCGGCGTGTCCCTGGTCGGCGTCGTGAAAGCATCGACGCTTTTCTGGGGACGAAACGCTCCCCTGGTCACCCTGTTGAAGCGCCGCGGAGATCGAGAGCTCGGCGCGTCGATATGGGGCGCGCGCATCTCGACCGATCCGAGCTTCGCCCGCCTGTACGTCGGCGACATCTTCGTCGCTCACCTGGCGACGACCGCTCCGCATGCCTTCCGCGTCGACATCGCTCGCGGCCCGGCACCGGCGGAGGAGGTTCTCTCTCGACTCGCGGGCGCTGCCGACGACTCCGCGTTCGTCGGTTACCCGTATCCACTCGCGCGGGCTCACCAGGCCGCTCGGGTGTCGGGATATGCCGTGGCCGACCTCCGCATCGCGTTCCGGGACTCCCTGGCTCGGCACGGCATGTCCGACGACGACGTCGAGACGCTATTCCAGGACTTCCATGAAGTCCTGAACCGGAGCTGATGATGCTCGAATACAAGGGACGCATCTTCGGCAAGAGCGTTCTGGAGGCTCGCTTCCGAGCGTTCCACGGCACCGACCTGTTCCTCGGCGAGCTGCTGGCCGCGGAGGACGCGGAACGAGCCCGGCGGTTCCTCTTCCGCGTGATCGACGTGACGTACGGGACGGACTCGACCGATCCACACTGGGCCGAGCGGACGGCAGGCGCGTACATGGCGGGCGACGCGCGCGGAGCCGAGTACAAGCTGCACGACCCCGAGCAGCGCCTCTACAAGATCGCCACCTGCGCGCCGCTCGGCTACATCGACGCGGGCGGCGGGTTCCGCAAGCCAAAGTCCCTTCCGGCGCAGTTCGCGAGGATCACGGCTCCCACCCCGGACGACTTCGCGTTCCTGCGGGAGCGCATGGGGGATCTGCGGATCGGGCTCCTGCGCTCGGGTGAGGACACGATCGACCTCGAGGTGGGCATCCGCGGCGAGACCCTCGCGTCGCACGTCGGGGTCTTCGCCACGACCGGCATGGGCAAGTCGAACCTGATGAAGGTGCTCGCGGGGCAGGTGCTGGCCTCGCAGGGCCGCTATGCGATCCTCGCGTTCGATCCTCACGGCGAGTACCTGGACGGCGCCGGCGGCACCCGGCGCGGTCTTCGCGATCACCCCTGGGCAGCCGATCGACTGCGCGTCTACGCCACACGCGAGGCCGGCAGCGGCCACACGGCCCTCCGCCTCACGCTCGGCGAGATCACCATGGGCGACCTGCAGACGGCGTACGACTGGAGCCCCGCGCAGCTCGACGCGATCTACCAGCTCCAGCGGCTGTATAAGGACGAGTGGCTGCTGGAGGTCGCGGACGACGCGTCCGACCCTGCCGACCTGGCGGAGCAGCTCCGGGGCGCGGCGACGAGCACGATCCAGGTGATCCAGCGGCGAGCTCGGCGCATCGTCGAGCTCCCCTGCATCAGCCGTGACGCGTCGCAGCAGTCGCTGTCACGGCGCATCGTCGACGAGCTCTCGTCCGGGTACTCGGTGCTCGTTGAGACGTCGGGGCTGTCGGACGTCGAGGAGATCCTGGTCGCGTCGGTGATCACCCGGCGACTGCTCGAAACGTACGGGAGCGCGTACCTCGACGACCGCGAGCGGTTCGCGGCGCTGCCGCCCACGCTGGTCGCGTTGGAGGAGGCGCAACGCGTGTTGTCTCGCGCGAAGCGTTCGGATGAGAACGTCTTCCCCCGCGTCGCTCGCGAGGGCCGGAAGTTCAAGGTCGGGCTGTGCGCCGTCAGCCAGCAGCCGAAGCTGATCGACGACGAGCTCGCCAGCCAGTTCAACACCTTCTTCATCCTCGGGCTGGCGGATGAGCGTGACCGGAACATCCTGAGGTCCTCCTCGAAGCAGGACATCAAGGACCTCGGACCCGAGATCCAGACGTTGATGCCCGGCGAGGCGATCGTCACCAACCTCGATGCGCCGTTCGCGCTGCCGGCCCGCGTGTGGCTGTACGAGGACTACCTCAAGTCCGTGAAGGGCCCCGCTCCCCTCCCCGACCGGCCCGCGGGCGCGGGCAAGGGCTTCGCGGAGTAGTGGCCCGCCTCGTCGCGTTCGGCGACGCGCATCTCGGCAGGACACACCTGGCGCATCTTCGAGACGAGGAGCAGCGGAACCTGCGAGAGGAGGACTTCCTGCGCTCGTTCGACTGGGCTGTGCAGGAGACGCTGCGGCAGGAGCCGGATGGGTTCCTGCTCCTCGGCGATCTGTTCGATCACGCCAAGCCCTCTTATCGGGTCTTTACCAGGGTTCTCCGCGGTCTGTTGCGGCTGCAGGAGGCCGGGCTCTCCGGGGTTGCCATCAGCGGCAATCACGACACGCCGCGCCTGCGCGGAACCGGCTCGCCGTATTCGGCGCTCGAGGAGATCGCGCGCAACGTCACGTTCGCGTGGAACCTCGAGGCGCGCTCGGTCGATCTGGCAGGTGCGAAGGTGCACGCCGTCCCACAGACGCTGACCGTCGAGGACTTCAAGGCCCAGCTGGAGGTGGCGGCCGGCCAGGTCGAGGCCGGCAAGACCAATCTGTTGATCGCGCACGTCGCTCTGACCTCCCTGCCGATGCGGGAATGGAAGGACATCAACGAGCTGGAGATCGAGGAATCCGCGTTCGACCGGAGCTTCGACATGGTGGTCCTCGGTCACTACCACGTGACCCAGAAGATCTCGAAGCGGACGTGGTACGCGGGGTCGACCGACTCCTTCTCGTTCGCCGACCGCCCCAAGGGTGCGGGGCCGAAGGGTCTGCTGGTGGTGGATACCGAGACCGGGATGGCCGAGCATGTCGCCAACCCGGGCGAGCGAGCGCTGGTCACGTTCGGTATCGACGCGGCCGCGATGGGTCCGGCAGAGCTGGTCGAAGCGGTCGGAAGACACAATCCCGAGGTCCCCGACAAGGCGCTGGCCCGAGTGTTCCTCAACGAGGTCGACCCTGCCGCCTACCGTCAGGTGCCGAACTCGGAGTTCCAGGAGGCCATGCCCGCGGCAGTGCATGTCCAGGTGGAGCCGGACTTCGGTCTGGCATCGCTCGCGGTCCAGGGTGCCCCGCACATCGGGACCCTCGAGCAGGAATGGGCCAGCTTCGTCGAGGGGCAGGATCTCGCGGGCCTCGACCGGAAGCGAGTGCTGACGCTCGGCGAGCGGTTCCTGATCGAGGCCAAGGGCGAAGAGGGCTAGCGTGCGCCTGCTCGAGCTCTCCCTCCGCAACTACCGGGTGTTCGAGGAGGTCGACCTGGAGCTGCCGGCTCGCGTCATCGGCGTCTTCGGCCCGAACGGATCCGGGAAATCCGCCCTCGTCGGCTCGGTACTGTTCGCCCTGTTCGGCGTCGATCGGACCGCGAAGGATCAGATCCGGACCCACGGGGTGCTCACCGACTGCGAGGTGCGCCTCGTGTTCGAGCACGGCGGCCAGCAGTACGAGGTTCGCAGGGTCATCCGGGGCAAGAATCACCAGACTGAGGCGGAGCTTCTGGTGGGTGACCTGGAGCTTGCGGTCGGCGTGCGCGAGGTGAGCGCCGAGATCGGCCGGCTGCTCCACATGGATCATCAGGTCTTCCGTGCCTCGGTGTTCGCCGAGCAGAAGCAGCTCGACGCGTTCTCGGAGATCACCAAGGGCGACCGCAAGAAGATGGTGCTTCGTCTGCTCGGCATCAAGCCCGTCGACGACGCCATCGCCGCTGCACGCAAAGACGTGAGGGAGCGCAAGTCGGTCACCGAGAAGATGGCGGGCTCGCTGCCGGACCTCGCCGAGCAGGAAGCGGTACTGGCGACGGCCCGGGAGCTGGAGCACAAGGCATCCACGCTCGCCGGAGAAGCGGCGAAGGCTCTGGAGCGCGCGGGCACGAGGTTCGAGAAGCTGGACGCGGAGTTCGGCGTTTCGGAGGAGGCTCGCCAGAAAGCAGAGCAGCTGGGGGCGCTTCGTTCGCAGGCCACGGCACAGGCGGAAACACTCGCGGCTCGGCACGAAGAGCTGGCCGACAGGATCGAGGAGCTGTCCGAGGACCTCGCGGATCTCCCCGCGCTGGAGCAGGAGCTGGCGGATCTTGCCGGGGTCGCGGATCGGCTGACCGCCGCCCGGAGGCTGGGCGAGGCAGCCGAAGAGCTGGCGGCGGCCGAGTCCGAGCTGGAGCAGCTGGCGACACCGGATGCCGAAACGGTTCTCGAGGAACTCGAGGAAGCCACCAAGGGCCTCAAGGCTGCCGAGAGATCCGCGAACCGGGCTGAGTCGGCCCTCGAGCAGCTCGGGAGGCAGCTGACGATCGCCGAGGAAGCCCTGGGGCGCGCAGGCGAGCTGGACGCGACTCAGCCCTGCCCCACGTGCGGCCAGGAGCTGGGCGCCGCCTATGAGGACGTCGTGGCGCATCGGAAGGAAGAGGTCTCCGCGCTGAAGAAGGCGATCACCGAAGCCACGCGTGCCGTCCGTGAGTCGGAAGCGGAGCGCGTCTCCGCGAGCAAGCGGTTCTCGGCTGCCGAAGCCGCCGGCAAGCAGGCGCAGCGCGCGATCGATCAGCGAGAGGTGCTCGAGCGAAAGGCCACCGATCGTCGGGCCAAGGTCGAGAAGCTCGGCAAGCCGCTCGATGGCGAGATCCCCGACCTCGAGGAGCTGACGACGCGGGTGCGGCGAGCCGAGGAGCTGGACCGGCAGGTCACCGGGCTCCGGGCAGAGCAGAAGCACCTCGCCCAGGCGAAGAAGGACCTCACCGCGACCACGAAGGAGCGTGACACTGTCGTCAAGAGCGTGACGGACCTCGACAGTCAGCTCACGGGGCTCGGGTTCGACCCGAAGGCCCACCAGAAGCTTCGCGAGGGTCGAGACGAAGCGGCTGCGGAGCTCGAGCGAGCGCGTCGAGATGAGCGGGAGGCGGGCGACGCGCTGAAGGACTCCCAGAAGGAGGTGGCGCGTCTGGAGGCGGGGATCGAGCAGGTGAAGGAGCTGGCCGCCAGGATCGAGGAAGCTCGTGAGGAAGCCCGCTATGCCGACAGGGTGTCGTTGCTTCTGGGGGGCTTCCGCGACCATCTCGTCGCGAGGATCGGGCCGGAGCTGTCACGAGAGGCCGAGGCGCTCTTCCGCGAGCTGACCAATCACGAGTACGAGGATCTCAAGATCGAGGAGGAGGACCTGTCGATCCGCATCGCCGACGCCGGGACCTTCTTCCCCATCGAGCGCTTCTCGGGCTCGGAGGTGGATCTCGCGAACCTGGCGCTTCGCGTTGCCATCTCCCAGCACCTGTCTCGGATGGCCGGAGCCGACGTTGGCGTCATGGTCCTCGACGAGGTCCTCGCCTCGCTCGACGCCGAGCGCAAGGACCTGTTCGTTCAGGCGATCGGGCGGCTGTCGAGCCATTTCCACCAGCTGTTCGTGATCACGCATGCCGAACAGGTGAAGGACCAGTTCCCCGCCCAGATCGAGGTTCGCAAGGTCGACCGCCGCCGCAGTGTGGCCCTTCTGGCCTAGCCGTGGGCTGAACGACGGATTGCGCCCGTGCCGTTCTCGTCGTGACAAATTTTGCCCTCACCGCGCCTTGGCGGTAGGGTCCCACCGACCAAAGGGGGCAGATCATGCGGAGACCGATCATGGCCGCGATCACGGCGGCGTTTCTTGCGGCATGCGGCGGCGGTGGCGGTGGCTACTCGGAGGACTTCCGTGCCAGCTTCATGGAGGGCTGTGTCGACAGCAGCGGCGGGCAGACCGCGTACTGCCAGTGTGCGCTCGACCACCTGGAGGCGAACGGTCCCGGCGAGGAAGAGGACATCACCGCCGGCGACCAGGCAGCCGCTGTCGAGGCCTGCCAGAGCGAGATCACCGGGTAGCAGGAACTCCCGCTTCCAGCGTCGAACCTCATAGGAGCCGCGCGCGTCCTTGCGCGTCCTGAGAGGAGATTCACCATGAAAGCTGCCCGCTGGCTGCCCGCTCTGATCCTGACGCTGACCCTGGCCACCTCCGCCGCCGCGACGCACGGAGGGATCCACCCCACGTTCCGAAGCCAGACCGTCTACTTCCACTGCACCGGCGAGACCCCGGTGCAACAGGTCAACTACCTGGCGTCCAATGGAAGTTCGTCTTCCTATGCGACGTGGGACAGTTCCCCGCCCCCCGGATCCGTCACCGCTGGGGAAGGATGTGGAGGTGCGGACATGGGCGGGGCTTCCTTCGAGGGCCTGGACCCCGTGTTCGAGGGGACGTTCACCGGGAACTTGCGTGATCTCACGGTTCGCCTCTACGACTTCATCCTGAACAACAATCGTGCCGAGGGCGTGCCGGTGAGCCTCCGCGTGTACGCGGAAGTCGACGGAGTACCCATCTTCCCCGGCGGGACGCCCGAGGAAGGCGGGTATGCCGGCCGTTCGTTCACCGTCACGCCCACTCGGGAGAACAGCGGCGTCACGGATCGGTTCGAGTTCACTATCACGAATGTCGGGTTCGCGAACGAGGTCCCCGACGCCTCCGGCAACGTAGTGGATGTCGAGACTGGCGGAGCTGCTCTTGAGGATGGGAACGGTGTGATGGAGCACACGCTGAAGCTCCTGGTCGGGTTCAATGCGTTCGCCGGCGAAGAGCCTCAGACGACCGGCACGGACTTCTTCGTGTGGGACACGGATGAGGTTCCCTCGGGGATCACCTTCAACCCCTCCGACCCCGCCGCCGCGACGGTCGCCGCCGACCTCCCCAACCTCGGCTAGTCACCTTCCCGGGTTCACGCCCGGTGCGTCCCCGAGGTACAACTGACGCCATGTTCGACGTCATCGTTGTGGGCGGGGGCCACAACGGCCTGGTCTGCGCGGCGTACGCGGCTCGAGCCGGGCTGCGGACACTCGTCCTGGAGCGACGCTCGATCCTGGGGGGCGCCTCCGTCACCGAGGAGCCGTGGCCCGGCTACCGGGTCTCAACGGCCTCCTATGTGGTGAGCCTGTTCCAGCCGAAGATCGAGCGGGAACTCCAGCTCCGCCGGCACGGCTATCACGTCTTTCCTCTGGATCCGGCGTACTTCACGCCGTTCCCGGACGGACGCTCGCTCCTGATGTGGGACGAGCCCGCCAGGGCCGCCGTCGAGATCGCGAAGATCTCCGAGCGAGACGGTCGCGCCTATCTCGAGTACTCGCGGGACCTGGACCGGCTCGCCGCGTTCGTCCGCCCGCTGCTCCTTCGCACGCCGCTCCGGCTCCCCCCGACCTCCTTCGAGGATCTCCGCGAGGGTGGCTTCCTCGCTCGACACGTGCTCCGGCATCGACGCACGTTGTCCGAGGTCGTCGACCTGATGACGATGTCCGTCTCCGATTTCCTCGACCGCTACTTCGTGGACGAGTCGATCAAGGGCGCGCTGTGTCCCGGTGGCGTCATCGGGATGTGGGGCGGCCCGATGAGCCCGGGCTCGGCGTACGTCCTTCTCCATCACCGGATGGGACAGGTGGCGGGGATCCGTGGCGCCTGGGGTTTCGTGCGCGGAGGGATGGGAGCGCTCTCGGAGGCGATCGCATCGGCCGCTCGAGCCGCGGGTGCGGAGATCCGTTGCGACGCGCATGTCTCGCAGATTCGGACCGTGGGAGGGCGTGCGCGAGCCGTGATCCTGGAGGATGGGACGGAGATACGCGCTCGCGTCGTTGCTTCCGGCATCCATCCCCGTACGACCTTCCTCGACCTGATCGGAGCCGAGCACCTCCCGGCCGATCTCGTTCAGGAGATCGAGCGGTTCCGGACGCGAGGCTCCTCGGCGAAGGTGAACCTCGCGCTGTCGGAGCTGCCGGACTTCGAGGCGATGCGAGGTACCGAGCTCGGCCCCCAACACCCCGAGTTCATCCTCAGCCCCTCCATCGAGTACGTCGAGCGAGCGTGGGATGACGCGAAGCATGGCCGGCCCTCCGAGCGACCGATGCTCGATTGCGTGATCCCGACGACGAAAGACACCTCGCTGGCCCCAGAGGGGAAGCACATCCTCACCGCGTTCGTGCAGTACGCGCCGCCCGAGCTCGCCGACGGTCGCTCGTGGGATGAGGAGCGGGATGCGCTGGGCGACCGGGTGATCGACACGATCTCGGAGTACGCGCCGAACGTGAAGGGTGCGGTCCTGCATCGCGAGGTCCTGACGCCACTCGACCTGGAACGGCGCTTCGGCCTCCTCGGCGGGAACATCTTCCAGGGCGAGATGGCGCTCGATCAGCTCTACAGCCTCCGCCCGGCCCCGCAGGCCGGCGCCTACCGTACCCCGGTGCGCGGGCTCTATCTCTGCGGATCCGGCTCGCACCCCGGTGGCGGCGTGATGGGCGCGGCGGGACACAACGCCGCGCGCGCGATCGTGCGAGATCTCCGTGACTGACGTCGCGACAGCGGTCGAGGAGATGCCTCCCGATCCCGAGCCGGTCGGTCGGCGGCTCTGGGAGCGGTTCTCGCTTAGCGTGCTCGCGTTCCTCCTCCTGCTCCTCGGCCAGGCATCGTTCGGGATCCTGGTCCGCGACTACTCGGAAACGTTCAAGATCGCGCCCGGGCCCCTCGTCTTCTATCTGGTGTTCGGGGTACTGGCCGGTTTCTCGGTCGGGATCGCCCTGGTGCTCCCCCGCCGACTCCGGATCCGACATCCGCGCCGCGGCATCACCTTCGCCCTCCTACCGCTGGTCGTGACCGCGCTGAACGTGATGGTCGCACTGGGATTCGGGGGGCTCCCATTTGGGCTTCTCCAATTCGCATCGACCCACTTGATCGGCCTGCAGCCCGTCGCATCCTTGTTGCTCGGCGTGGCCGCGGCCTCCGCGACGTACGAGGACTGACTTCAGACGGGGGTCGCGGCCTCCGCGCGGAGGTCCTCCCGGCGAGCCCGCAGCTCCGAGACGACCATCGCGGCGATCACGAGCATGGCTCCGAGCCATTGGTGAACCTCCAAGCGCTCCCCGAGCCAGATGGCCGAGAACGCCGCGGCCGCGACAGACTCCCCGGCCAGGATGACCACGGCGCGGCTCGGGCTGATCGCCGTTTGGGCGATGACCTGGAGCGTGTAGGCGACGCCCGAGCCGAGGACACCGGTGACGATGAGGAGGTGCCATGTCTCCGTTACCGCCTCCCCCGCACGGAGTCCCGTCCCGAGCACCAGGACGGCGATCACGTGCAGAAGGGCAGCGAAGCCCATCTGCGACAGGGACAGGGGTCCGGATGGATGGCGGCCGACGAAGCGCCCCAGGGCCACGACGTGCGCCGCCCACACGAGTGCGGACAACAGTACGAGGAGATCGCCGAGCCGGAGGCGAAGGTGGTCCAGCGCGGGCACTGAAAGCAGCATGAGCCCGATGACCGAAAGCGCGACCGCGATCCAGATCCCAGCGCCGACCCGTTGACGGAAGAGCGCGAGCCCCAGGATCGGCACGAACACCACGTACAGGCCCGTGATGAATCCGGCGTTCGTTGCGGTGGTCCGCGCGAGGCCCTCGGTCTGAAGGATGTATGCCACGAAGATGAAGCTGCCGAGCAGCAGGCCGGGTGCGAGCACGTGACGCAGCGACCCGCGAATGTCCTCGCGACGTGCGAGGAGTGGCAGCGCGATCAGGATCGTGACGAAGCCGATGAATCTGGTCCACGCCATGAACGGGTAGACACCGATCTGCTCGATCCCGAGCTTGGCCCCGGGGAAGGTGGCCCCCCACAGCACCGGCGTGAGCAGCAGGAGCCACCCGACGTCGACGCGCGAGCGACGACTCAGCGCGCGTAGACCTCGCGCCCGCGAGAGACCGTGAGCACCGGCCGGAGCTCCCGAACATCCTCAATCTCCATAGGATCTGCCTCGTAGCAGGCCAGGTCCGCGGACGACCCCGGCTCCAGGCGACCCTTCTTCTCCTGGTGCGCGAGCCGTGCGGCGCCGACGGTGCACAGGCGCAGGGCTTCGTCGCGACGCAGCTGTTGCAATGGATCGTGGTGGTTCTCGAGCGCCCAGATCGCGAACATCGGGTCGAGCGGCGTGACGGGCGTGTCGGAGCCGCTCCCGACTTCGAGCCCCCGGGACATCAACGTCCGGAACGGGTTCATGGTGCGCGCGCGCTCCTCCCCCAGCCTCCGTTCGTACATCTGACCCGGGTGTCCCCACAGCGCGTCGAACCCCGGCTGCACAGAGATCGCCAGGCCGAGGTTCGCCGCGCGCTCCACCTGTGCCGTGGACGCGAGCTCGAAGTGCTCCAGGCGGTGCCGTCTGGCGCGGAAGTGACGGCGCTCGCGCGTGTCCAGGGAGCGGTACACGCGTTCCCACACACGCAGCGACTGGTCGATGGCGGCGTCGCCGATCACGTGCAGGCCCGTCTGCAGCCCCGCGAGGTGAGCGTTGTGCAGGAACTCGGCGAGCTCGTCATCGTCGTGCGCCAAGGAGCCGGTCTCCGCCGCATCGCTGTACGGCTGAACGAGAGCGGCCGTCCTCGCGCCGATCGAGCCGTCGAGGAACAGATCGCCTCCGATGCGCGTCTGGCCGTGGTTCATGACGTACGGGATGTCCATGTCCGCGATGTACGTCACGACCTGGACGGGAAGATCGTCCGCGTGTCCGAGCAGGATCTCCACGTCCCGCCGGCCACGTTTGTCCGGGATCGCCATCTCGTGCACGCACGTCACCCCTCGCGAGGCCGCGAGCCCTGCGGCTCGCAGCTGGGCATCCTGGATGACGCTGTCGCTCAGCGAGTCGAAGTACCAGAGCTGTGCTCGTGCGTTGGCCCCGCCACGCAGCACGCCATCGTTCTCTGCGCCGCCACTCGACACGCTCCCGGACCGGTCGAGGAACGGTGTGTTCGCGACGCTCACATATCCGTCCGCACGCAGGATCAGCAGCGGCTCCGTCGAGATGGCGTCGAGCTCTTCCCTGCTCGGGAGCGTCGGGTCGGTCCATTGAGTCTCGTCGTACCCGTGCAGCATCGTGGGGCCGCTCGATCCCCCGACGTGATCCTGGACGAGCCTCAGGAGAGCCTCTTTCGATGAAGCCCCTGCGAGGTCAGGACCGTCGATCGACATGCCGGTCCCCGACAGATGGACGTGGGCGTCGACGAATCCCGGGATCACCGTGGCGCCGGGGAGATCGACGACCCGATCCGCCGGCGGCGGGTCTCCCGAGCCGACCCGCTCCACGTGGCGCTCGTCGACGAGCACCCACTCCCCCGCGGGTTGGGGGGCGAACGTGTGGACGCGTGAGGCGCGGTAGAGGGTCTTCAGAGGAGCCTCCTTGCGGGCGGCGCGCATCGTAGCAGCCCATTCGGTCCCCCGAGCGAGCCTCTCCGTACAATCTCCTCATGCTTAGAGTCCTCGACCTCCGAACGGGAGCAATCGCGCCCGATCCGGTGGAGCCCGCGTTCGACCCGGAGGTTCGCAGCACCGCCGCCCGGATCTGCGAACAGGTGCGGGAGCGCGGCGACCGCGCCCTCGTGGACCTCACGGCTCGGCTGGACGGCGCCGACATCGGCGGTGGGCTCCTGGTGGATCCCGAGCAGGTCGCGAGCGCCTCGCCCCCGGCGGATCTCCGCTCGGCGATCGACGCGATGGCCGAGCGCCTACGCGAGCTCCACGGTCGTCAGCTCCCGACACCGTGGGACGCGGAGCGGGAAGGGATCCGCTACGGGGAGCTGGTACGGCCTCTGCGATCGGTCGGCTGCTATGTGCCGGGCGGCAGGGCCGCTTATCCCTCGACCGTGCTGATGACCGCGCTGCCTGCCCACGTGGCGGGTGTGGGGCGGATCGTCCTGTGCTCGCCACCATCCGAGGATGGGACGCTGTCCGAGGCCGTCCTCTATGCGGCGCACGTGGCCAAGGTGGACGAGGTCTATCGGATCGGCGGCGCCCAGGCGATCGCGGCAATGGCGTACGGCACCGAGTCGATCCCCGCCGTGGAGAAGATCGTTGGACCGGGCAACGCGTACGTGACCGCGGCGAAGTGGGAGGTCTCGGGCTCGGTCGGGATCGACCTGTTGGCCGGCCCGACAGAGCTGGTGGTCGTAGCGGGCGCGGGAGCCGATCCCGTCTCCCTCGCGGCGGATCTGGTGGCGCAGGCCGAGCACGACCCGCAGGCCAGGACGACCCTTGTGTGCCTGGATGAGACTCTGCCCGAGAAGGTCGATCGAGCTCTGGAGTCGGAGGTGCAGGCCTCCACCCGACGCGAGATCGTCGAGAGCTCGCTCGGTGCGTCGACGGCGGTGATCGTCGCTGATGAGGAGGAGGCCGTTAAGGTCGTCGAGCACCTCGCGCCCGAGCACCTGCAGATCGTCACCGACGACCCCGCGCGCTTCCTGGAACGAGTGTCGAGCTTCGGTGCGGCGTTCCTCGGCCCCTGGACGCCGATCTCGTTCGGTGACTATGGCGTCGGGTCCAACCACGTGCTCCCCACGATGTCGACTGCTCGGTTCTCCTCGGGTCTGCGGGCAGCCGACTTCGTCACGGTGCGCAGCTACGTGGAGGCCTCACCGGAGGCCGTCGGTCGGATCGGACCCGAGATCGAGACGGTGGCCCGCGCGGAAGGACTCCCGGGCCATGCTCGAGCGGTCGAGGTGCGCCGGTGAGCCGGCCGCCGGAGATCCGCGAGGACCTGAAGGACGTCGAGGCGTATCGAGCGCCCCAGCTCGACGCCGCGATCCGGCTCAACACGAACGAGTCCCCCTACCCGTTGCCGGACGGCTTCGGGCAGGACCTGGCCGGGGCCGTGGGCCGGATCCCCTTCAACCGGTATCCGGACCGGGAGGCGACGGCGCTCCGGAAAGGTCTGGCGGAACAAGCCGGTCACACCGTCGAGGGGCTCTGGGTCGCGAACGGCTCGAACGAGGTGATCCAGCACCTGTGCCTCGCGTACGGGGGCGCAGGACGTCGAGCGCTGACGTTCGAGCCCACCTACGGCTTGCACTCCCTGATCCCTCGCGTGATCGGGATGGAGGTGGTGAGCGCCCGCTTGGAACGCGACTTCGTCCTCTCCCCCGAAGCCGCGGCGGCGGCCGTCACTCGGTACCGGCCGCAGATCGCCTTCCTGTGCTCGCCGAACAACCCCACGGGAAACGCTCAGCTCATCGCGACCGTGGAGACACTGTGCGAGGCCGTCGACGGGCTCGTGATCGTGGACGAGGCCTATGCGGAGTTCGGCGGCGTGTCCTCCTCGCTGCTCCTCGACAGATTCCGGAACCTGGCGATCGTCCGGACGTTCTCGAAGGCATTCGCGCTTGCCGCCGCCAGGATCGGGTACGGACTGGCCGATCCCGCCGTGGTCGAAGAGCTCGCTCGCGTTCGACTCCCCTATCACCTGTCCTCCCTCACCCAGGCGACGGGCGAGGTCGCGCTTCGGTATGCGGACGGCGCGGCCGAGGTGATCGATCGCATCCGGGGTGAGCGCGACCGGCTGATCGACGCGCTTGGTCAGGTCCCGGCGGTCGAGGTATTTCCCTCGAGCGCGAACTTCGTCCTGTTCCGAACCCCCGCGGATGCGGCTGCGCTCTGGCAATCGCTCCTCGACCGCGGCGTGCTGGTCCGCGATGTCTCGCGGGCTGCCGGGCTCGAGCGGTGCCTCCGGGTGACTGCCGGCCTGCCGGAGGAGACGGATGCGTTCCTCGCGGCATTGAAGGAATCACTCGTGGAGGTGGCGACATGACACGCGAAGCGACGGTCGAGCGAACGACGAAAGAGACCTCCGTGACGGTGCGGCTCTCTCTGGACGAGCCGGGTACCGTCGCGGTCGATACGGGGCTGCCGTTCTTCGATCACATGCTGCAGCAGCTCGGAACGCACGGTGGCTGGGCGCTCGACGTTCGCTGCGCCGGCGACTTGGAGGTCGATGCTCACCACACGGTCGAGGACGTCGGGCTCGCGATCGGCCAGGCGCTCCTGGAGGCTCTGGGCGACAAGGCGGGGGTCCGGCGCTTCGGCCACGCGTCGGTCCCGCTCGACGAGGCCCTCGTGGATGTCTCGCTCGATCTTTCGGGACGGCCGTTCGTGACTCATGAGGTGCCCGTCGAGGCGGAGCTGATCGGCACCTACGACCCCGGGCTGACGGAGGACTTCATCCGCGCGTTCGCGACGGCCGCGGGGATCACCCTGCACGCGCGCCTGCTGGCGGGACGCAGCCCGCATCACGTGGTGGAGGCGGAGTTCAAGGCGCTGGCCCGGGCACTGAGAGATGCCTGCCGGGTCGAGGGATCGGGTACCCCATCCACCAAGGGAACGCTGTGAGCGCACGCCCGAGGATCTCGATCCTCGACTACGGGATGGGCAACCTCCGCTCGGTCGCGAAGGCCGTGGATCGCGCGGGAGGCGAGCCGGTGACGACGTCCGACCCGGCCGCCGCGGTGAAGGCGGACGCGATGGTCGTGCCGGGTGTCGGTGCGTTCGGCGCATGTATGGCGGGGCTCAAGGAGCACGGTCTCGACCGGAGCGTGCGGCAGTTCGCGGAGACCGATCGACCGCTGCTCGGCGTATGCCTTGGCATGCAGGTCCTGTTCGACCGCTCGGAGGAAGGCGGCGCGGAGGGCCTCGGTCTCATCCCCGGGAACGTGGTCCGCCTCTCCGGCGAGGTGAAGGTCCCGCACATGGGCTGGAACGACGTGGCGTGGACCGGAGCGCACCCGATGACCAACGGGCTGAACGGTTCGAGCACCTTCTACTTCGTCCACTCGTATGCGTGTGTTCCCGAGGACACGGACGTGACGGTCGGCGAGACGGAGTACGGGACACGCTTCGCTGCCGCGATCGGACGCGACAACGTGTTCGGGACGCAGTTCCATCCCGAGAAGTCCGGTGACGCGGGCATCGAGCTTTACCGGAACCTCGTGAGGGCCGCTTCGTGATCGTGATCCCCGCGATCGATCTGCGGGGCGGCCACGTGGTGCGCCTACGGCACGGCCGTCCGGACGAGGAGACGACGTACGGCACCGACCCCGTCACCACCGCGCGTTCCTTCGCGGACGCGGGTGCCACCTGGTTGCACCTCGTGGATCTCGATGCGGCGCTGGGCAGCGGGGACAACAGGGTGATCGTCGGTGACGTCATCGACGCGACCTCCGTTCAGGTCCAGGTCGGGGGTGGCATCCGGACGCTCGACGCGGCGAGGGAGATGGTCGACACGGGGGCGTCACGAGTCGTGCTCGGCACCGGCGCGCTTCAGGGCGGCGGCTTCCTCGAGGGCGCGGTTGCCGAACTCGGCGAGACGCTCGTCATCGCGCTCGACGTGGACGGGGACCGTGTCCGGATCGGCGGATGGACTGAGGATGCCGGAGCTCTGGATCAGGTTCTCCCCCGCGTCCGTGACGCGGGTACGCAGCGCATACTCGCCACACAGGTGTCGAGGGATGGGACGCTCGAGGGCCCCGACCTGAACCTCTACGAGCGGCTCGTGCGGGATTCGAACGCTGCCGTGATCGCCTCCGGCGGCGTTCGGAACACGGCCGACCTGCGCGCGCTCACGAGCACCGGCGTGGAAGCCGTGGTGGTCGGAAGGGCCCTCTACGAGGGACGGCTCACGCTCGCCGAGGCGCTCGAGGCGGTCGCGTGACGCTCACGCGCCGTCTGATCCCGTGTCTCGACGTCGATGGAGGCCGCGTCGTGAAGGGCACGCGGTTCGAGGACCTGGTGGACGCGGGAGATCCCGCGGAGCTCGCCGCCCGCTACGACCGGGAAGGGGCCGACGAGCTCGTCTTCCTCGACATCTCCGCGACGGTCGAGGATCGGGGCGCGACGCTGGACGTGATCTCGCAGACGGCGGAGTCCGTGTTCATCCCGCTGACCGTGGGCGGAGGCGTCCGCACGGAGGATGACGTCCGGGACCTGCTCCGCGCGGGGGCCGACAAGGTCTCTATGAACACCGCCGCCGTGCGGGATCCCTCGATGCTGAGGCGCTGCGCCGAGCGGTTCGGCACCCAGTGCATGGTCATCGCGATCGACGCGAAGCGAGACGGTCCCTCGTGGCGTGTGTACGTCGAAGCCGGCCGGACACCGACCGAGCTCGATGCGGTCGAGTGGGCGGCGCGCGCCGCGGAGCTCGGTGCCGGCGAGATCCTGCTGACCTCGATGGACCGCGACGGCACCGGCGAGGGATACGATCTCGACCTGCTTCGAGCCGTCGCCGATCAGGCCCCGATCCCGCTCGTGGCATCGGGCGGCGCGGGCGCACTCGAGCACTTCGTCGACGCGCTGACGAAGGGTGGGGCCGATGCCGTGCTTGCCGCGTCGCGCTTCCACTTCGGTGAGCTCACGCTCGGCCAGGTGAAGCGGCACCTGGCCGACCACGACATCCCCGTGCGGTTGTGAGGAGGTTCTGAAGATGTCTGAGGTGGCCGAGGAGCTCCGTTTCGACGACCAGGGACTGATCCCCGCGGTCGTGCAGGATGCCGCGAACGGCGACGTCCTGATGGTCGCGTGGATGAACCAGGAGGCGGTGCAGCGCACGCTCGAATCGGGACGCACCTGGTTCTGGAGCCGCTCGCGCAAGGAGCTCTGGCGCAAGGGCGATACGAGTGGCAACGTGCAGCACGTGCACGAGGTCCGCTACGACTGCGACGGCGACACCCTGCTGGTCAAGGTCACCCAGAAGGGCGCCGCCTGTCACACCGGCGAGCGAACGTGCTTCTATCGCGTGATGGAGGCCTCGTGACGCTGCGCCTCGTGATCCCGAAGGGCTCGCTGGAGGAGCAGACGCTGCTGTTGCTCGAGGCCGCGGATCTCGGTGTCCGTCGCGGATCGAGCCGCGACTACCACGGCCACATCGACGACGAGCGCATAGAGCGCGTCTCGCTGCTCCGCCCGCAGGAGATCCCGCGCTACGTCGAAGAGGGGTTCTTCGATCTCGGCATCACCGGCCACGACTGGGTGCGGGAGACCGGCGCGCAGGTGGACACCCTGGCGGAGCTGCTCTACGCGAAGGGTGGGCCCGGTCATCCAGTGAAGATCGTCCTGGCCGTCCCGATCGATGTACCGGCGGAACGTGCGGCCGATCTGCCGAAGGGCACGCGCATCTCGACGGAATATCCGAACCTGACCCGCGCGCATTTCGACGACATCGGTCTGGATGTGAAGGTGTTCGAGTCCTTCGGCGCGACGGAGGCGAAGGTCCCGGACATCGTGGACGCGATCGTCGACGTTACCGAGACCGGAGGGACACTACGCGCGCACGGCATGAAGATCATCGAGACACTTATGGAGTCGGAGGTGCTGCTGATCGCGAACCGAGCGGCCGCGGCCGACCCGAGCAAGCGCGCCGAGATGGAGGATCTTCGCACCCTGATCATCGGCGCGATGTCGGCTCGAGGCCGGGTGCTCATCAAGCTGAACGTCGCGGAGGCTCAACTGGAGCAGGTCCTCGGCGTGCTTCCCTCGATGAAGTCGCCCACGGTCTCGCCGCTCGCCGGGCAGGGTGGCTATGCGGTGGAGACGGTCGTGGAGAAAGCCACGGTCAACACGCTGCTCCCGCTTCTCAAGTCCGAGGGCGCGACCGATATCCTCGAGATGCCGATCAGCAAGATCGTTCCCTAACTGACGTCGAGGCCGAACGCGAGCACGGCATCGCCCTGCCCCTCCCACGTTGCGAACACGACGAGGATGTACCGTCCCGGCTCGAGGTCGAGCGTGACGCGACCATTCCGCACCTCGAGCTCGCGCTCGTCCTGAAGGGGACCGATCGGCTCGTCGGAAGCCCGGCCGACCGTCACGGACCCGGCCGTGCCGTCGCCCGTCAGCTCGACCTCCAGGTCGCCGGGGACCGGCGCATTGGTGGTGGGCACGGGCGGCCCCACGAAGTCCACGCATTGAGTGGTCCAGCAGTGGGTGCCGAGCTCCGCGTCGTAGCTCTTCCCGTCCCACGTGAGGACGCCTTCGGGGGCTTCTTCACTGGACCGAAGCTCGAGTGTCGCGTTCTGGTCGGCTGGTGGCTCGCTTGTCACCCCACCCGGGGCGGCTTCTTCCGCGCAGGCTCCCAGGAGCAGAACGAGAAGCAGAGATCGGAGAAGCATCACGGCATTCTGACGGCTAGCGAGCCTCGTATGTTCCGGGCCAGACCAGGGATGCTCCGCCGCCCACGACCTCGGTCTTCGGCTCTGAGCGGTCGAGGCCGATCCGTGCCAGCGACTCGTCGAGTCGCTCCAGGACCACGGGTAGGTCACGCTGGTTCCGAAGCGCGATCGCGTAGTCGTCCACCCAGCGAATGAAGGAGTCGAGCTCCGCATCCACGGATGCGAGGACCGCGTTAGCGATCACCGCGGAGCCCGGTGGTCCGATCGGCAGCCCCGCGTAGCCCTCGCTCCCCCACCCGTCGAGCATGTCTGCAGTGCGTGATGCCACCTGCGGCTCCACGTCGAGATCGACGAGGGAGCGAAACGCGACCGACGGAGCGACCGAGGCGTAGAAGGACCGCACGTCGGTTCGCAGCACTCCCAGGGAGCCGGCTGCGAGCTCTCGCGCAGCCGAGCGGGCGCGCCGCAAGAATGGACCCACCGGCGACGGACCGGTCCGCAAGACCCCTCGGTTCGCGAGCACCCGGGGGCTGAGGCGAGGGTCGATCGTTTCCTCGATGCGTGCCGCGAGCCCGTGCCACCTCCGCGCGTCCCGTTGCGAGAGCCGGGCCATGCGCCGAAAGCCACCGAGCGGCTTCGGCTCGATGTACGGGCTGATCGGATGAACCTGTGTCCCTGGCAGCGGGCCTCCCCCGGTCGGGGGGGAGGGACGACCGAAGGCATTCTCACCGAGGGCTCAGCGTTGAGCCATCCGTCGGTCGGGGGTTCTTCTGTCCCCCGGCCGGGGTCAGCCGGCCAGCTCGTGCAGGAGCAAGGCCTCGGCCAGGCAGACCTTGCGGAAGTCGTCGAGCAACAGGCTCTCGTTGGCGCCGTGCGCACGGCCGTCGGGATCCTCGACGCCGGTCAGCAGGATCGCCGCGTCCGGGTAGGCGTCGGCGAACGCCTTGACGAAGGGGATCGTCCCTCCGGCACCGATGTCGACGGCCTCGGTTCCCCAGGCCTCCCGGAACGCTCGACGGGCAGCCTCGAAGACAGGGCCGTCCGCGTCCACGGCGATCGGCCAGGCACCCGCCCCTCGCTCCACCCGGACCTGAGCGCCCCACGGAGGGTTCGCCTCCAGGTGCCGCACCAGGGCGTTCATCGCCCGCTCCGGATCGTCACCAGGAGCGATGCGCAGGCTCACCTTCGCGCGCGCGACGGGCACGAGCACGTTTCCGGCCTCCTCGATGCGCGGAGCGTCGATCCCGAGGACCGAGACGGACGGGCGTGTCCACAGGCGCTCGGTGAGGGCTCCGTCGCCGATCGACCGGACCCCCTCGACCGCGCTCGTCTGCTCGCGCAGCTCCTCCTCCGTGAGGTCGAGCGGGTCGGCGGGTCCCGAGACGAGACCCTCGACCGCCACGTTCCCTTTCTCGTCGTGGAGCGTGGCGAGCACCCGCGACAGTGCCGTGATCGCGTCGGGGAACGGCCCCCCGTACATCCCGCTGTGGACGGCGTGCTCCAGGGTTCGGACCTCGACCACGCAGTCGACCAGCCCGCGGAGCCTCGTGGTCAGCCCCGGCACGCCGGCTCGCCAGTTCGTGGCATCCGCGAGGACGATCACGTCGGCACGCAGATCCTCGCCGTAGCGTGCGAGGAACGCCTCGAGGTTCGGTGACCCGACCTCCTCCTCCCCCTCGATGAAGACCTTGAGCCCCACCGGCGGTCTGGCACCGTGTGCGAGCAGCGTGGACGCGTGGAGCACCACGCCGGCCTTGTCGTCGCAGGAGCCGCGGCCAAAGAGGCGGCCGTCGCGCTCCGTCGGCTCGAACGGGTCCGATTGCCAGTCGGACCGATCGCCCGGCGGCTGGACGTCGTGGTGCGCATAGAGAAGGACCGTCGGGCCGCCGTTCGGCCCGGGCAGCTCTCCGTATACGGCGGGATGCGCGCCGTCGATCTCGAGGAACCGCAGGCCGCCCAGCCCGCAGCTCTCCAGGATCTCGGCGGTGGCCTCGGCGGAGCGCCGCACCGGCTCGGGGTCGAAGCCGGGGAACGAGACGGACGGGATGCGGACAAGGCGCTCGAGATCGGAGCGCACGCGCGGCCAGGCCGCCTCGGTCGCCGCGCGCAGGTCCTCGGTCACGCGGCGGAGGCTATCAGGCTCCCGATCGCCAGTCCTGAGCGAGCAAGCCGTAGAGGTAGCAGTCGTACGCCTTGCCGGGACCGAGCGGACATCCCTTGCGAAGGACTCCCTCCTTCACAAAGCCGAGCTTCTCGGCGACCCGTTGGCTGGCCTTGTTCTCGACACCCGCTCGGAGCTCGAGGCGGTAGAGGCCGGCCGACTCGAAGGCGAGCACGAGCAGCGCACCCGCCGCTTCGGTCGCGTACCCGTTCCGCGCGTGCTCCGTGCGGATCCAATAGCCGATCTGGCCCAGCCCATCGAGGCGATCCATGTGCAAACCGGCGCCACCGAGATACCGGCCATCCTTCAAAACCGCGAAGGCGTAATCCGTGCCGGCCTCCCAGTCGACTTCGGATCGTTCGGTGAACTCCCGGCTGTTGGCCGCGCTCGCTTTCTGGGCCCAGGGCATCCACCGCTGGAGGTTCTCCAGTGATCCTCTCGTGGCCTCCCAGAGGGCTGGTACGTGCGTAGTGCTGATCGGCTCGAGGAGGAGGCGTTCGGTGAGGATGGGCTGGCGCTCGATCATTCGCTGAGCCTACCGGGGCCCGGAAATCTGGTGACGACGTACACTCGGTGAATGGCGGAGCGGGCGCCAAGGGGGCGCGGGTTCACCGGCGAGGAAGACCAGTGGCGTCGCCGGGGCCGGTGGCTAAAGCGGTTCCTGATCATCTACCTGGTCTATCTGGGCATCGCGTACATCTTCGTCGGCGTCGACCCCTGGCGCGCGACGACGGACCCCGGATTCATGCTCCTGAATTTGCGGCCTGTCCTGCTGCAAATGATCACGCTGATGTCCTTCATCGTCATCCAGTTCGTCGCGCTCTTCTGGTTCCTCGCGCGCGGGACGACGTACACGATCTACCCGAACGAGTACGACCACAGCTTCGATGACGTTCGCGGCCAGCCCGCCGCGGTCCGCTCGACGAAGGAGGTCCTGAAGCTCTTCCAGGGCTTCAAGGACTTCAAGCAGATGGGCGGGTATCCGCCGCACGGGATCCTGTTCGAGGGACCGCCGGGCACGGGCAAGACCTTGATGGCGAAGGCCATCGCGGGCTCCGCGCAGGTACCGTTCCTCTACTCGAGCGGCAGCGGGTTCGCGAGCATGTTCATGGGCATCGGCAACATGAAGGTCCGACGGATGTTCAAGAAGGCTCGCTCGATGTCGGACAAGTACGGCGGCGCCGTGATCTTCGTCGACGAGCTCGACGCGCTCGGCGGGAGCCGTGGTGCGGTCTCCACGCGTTTCTCGCCGGATGACGAGGGCGTGCCGAAGCCGCACCGCATCTTCATGGGCGGGATGGGTGGCGGAGGCGGCATGGGGATCGTGAACGAGCTCCTCGTCGGGATGGACGGGCTGATCATGCCCCGAGGCCTGTGGCGCCACGTCCGCCGGATCTTCAAGCTCGGCAAGCCGACCGTTCCCTTCTACAACATCCTCATCATCGGAGCGACGAACCGTGCCTCGACGCTCGACCCGGCGCTGCTTCGGCCGGGACGGTTCGACCGCAAGATCCACGTCGGGCTTCCCGACGCTGAGGGTCGCGACGACATCGCGCGCTACTACCTCGCGAAGGTTCGTCACGAGCCGCTCGACATCCCGAAGCTCGCGCGGATGACCAAGGGGTACTCCCCCGCGATGATCAAGAACATCGTCAACGAGGCGTTGATCTTCGCGCTCTCGGACCGGCGCGACGCTCTTCGGTGGGACGACCTGTGGCAGGCGAAGCTCGTCGAGGAGATCGGGCTCAAGCAGCCGGTCAAGTACAACCAGCGCGAGAAGGAGATGGTCGCCACCCACGAGGCCGGCCATGCGGTCGCGTCCTACTCGTTGGAGCGAGGCGAGATGCAGCTCCAGGTCATCACGATCCAGAAGCGCGAGTCCGCCCTCGGCCTGGTCCACGGCCAGGAGGTCGAGGAGCTCTTCACCCGGACGCAGAAGCAGATCCTCGCGCGGATCCAAGTGGCGCTTGCCGGCCTCGCGGCCGAGGACATCTGGTACGGCCAGACGACGACAGGGCCATCCTCGGACCTCGTGAACGCGACCATGAACGCTGCCGGCTACGTCGGGCTGTTCGGCATGGGAAAGACCCTCAGCTCCGTTGGGGCCATGGCGCCCACGATGCTCGACGGCGACCCGATCCGCGCCATCCTCAGCGACGGCGAGCGGAAGAAGGAGGTCGATGAGCTTCTCGAGTCATGCCGCCGTCAAGTGACGACGCTGCTCAAGGAGAAGCGCCATGTCGTTGAAGGGATCCGCGACGCGCTTCTCGATCGCGAGGAGCTGATCGGCGACGAGATCGAGGAGATCATGGCCGAGCTCGGCGAACGCGAGCCGATGC
>CAZKFH010000010.1:0-46145 GCA_964551945.1 uncultured Actinomycetes bacterium
GGGCCCCAAGCCCCTGTTCCTCTGCCGACCCCAGGATGTGCCAGAGCAGCTCGCGCACCGGGCGATCCCCATGGTGCTCATACCCCTGCTGCCCGACGAGCTCGGACATACCCTCGGCCTCGACCGCATCATTCCCGGTGTGGATCCGGAGGATGAGCCGCTCCTGCCGCTCGCCGCTCGTGGCAGGGCCCCATCGGTGATTGCCAGAGAGCTCAATATGTCGGTGCGGACCGTCCAGCGGAGACTTGTGCGCCTCTGTCGCCGGTTCGGTCTCGAATCGAGAGCGGAGCTGGCGGCCTTCCTCGCCGAGCGCGGCTTCTGACGTGCACCTTCGTTGAGGAGGAAATAGGGCAGGGACTCGCGCGGGCTGTCCGCCGGGCCGGGCATGACATCGGTAATCATTCCGCTTCGTGCGCATCGGTGCAACCGTCGCGCCCGCGGCAGGAGTCCTTGCTGCAGATCGAGGTCCCTTCGATGCCTAGACTCATGAGCCCGCACATTTGAAGCACATTTGAAGGAGGGGACGATGGCGCTTGCCTGGCCCGGCTGGATCGGTGTTGTGGCCGAGGATCTTGAGAAACAGCGAGCGTTCTACCGAGAGGCGCGCCGCTTCAGGGATACCGCCGCTTCGGGGGGATGGGTTCATCTCGAGGTTCCCGGAGGAGGACTCTTCGAGCTGATCCGGCGCGAACCGCTGCCGCAGTACGACGCCGAGCGGTACCAGGTCGGATTCACCGTCAACGACATCCGCGCCGCCCGCGCCGAGCTGATCCGCCGAGGCGTCGAGCCGATCTCGGAGATCGACGGCGAGGAGTCCGGCTCGAGCAATCTGTGGTGCACTTCCGGGACGCGAGGCCAACGTTTTCGAGATCACGCAGTGGCAATCGCGATAGCGAGCCATCGCGGAGGCGGACGGGAATCGAACCCGCCAGCGAGCTTTCGCCCGCTCACCGGTTTTGAAGACCGGCGGGGTCTTTCTGGGCAAAACGCCGTAGGCGGTCCATAATCTCGGAGTGACCGACGCTCCCAATTCCGGCGGCAAGCGACGCATCGACCAGCTCATGGCGCCCGGGTTCGCCGAGGAGCTCGACTCCCTGGATACCAACGAGGTTCGGCGCCGCAGGGACTTGGCGCGCGCCGAGCGCGAGTACCTCTCCTTCCTCCGGCGCCTTCTCCAGGGCCGGCGGGACATCCTTCGCGACGAGCTGGACCGGCGCCGGACCGGCGCAGAGCCCCAGGACGTGATGGAGCGGGTCATCTCGGTCTTCTCGGAGGGCCCTCGAGGCCCTTCTCGCGGGGAAGCCCCGAGCATGGCCGTGCCGGATGACGAGATGCAGATCGCCCGCCGGCGGATCGAGAAGCTCCTTGCGGATACCGGCCTCTCCGATATGAACGGCCTGAAGGGCGACAAGCTCGAACAGGCGATCGGGCACATCGAGGAGGAGGAGCGAACGGTCTCCGACTCTCGCTCGAGCGTCATGGCCGTGCTTGACGCCCTGCAGGAGGAGATGAAGCGCAGGCTCAAGAAGGAGCTGAGCAACCTCCCACAGTGAGGTTCGTTAGCTAACTGGACCACCCAACAGGAGAACTTCCAATCGTGAAGAGGGCACCCGTCGAGTCGCCCTCTCGGAAGCCCGCTCCGGGAAGGCCGTATCCGGTACCGCCCGCTGGCGCTTACCCAGATGAAGGCGCTCAGCAGCTTGATGACCTGGTCCGTGGGGCGCGGGGCGGGGACGCCGACGCGTTTGCCGGTCTCTTCGAGTACTTCCACGGACCCGTGTTCAGATATCTGCTGGCGCGGCTGGGCAACCGAAGCGAGGCAGAGGACATGGCGTCCGAGGTTTTCGTCGAGGCCGCCCGGCGGGTGCGCGACTTCGATGGAGGGGGAGCTGCTTTCGCCGGCTGGCTGTTCACGATCGCGCGACACGATCTGTTCGATCGTGGTCGCTCGCTCAAGCGACGGGTGGTCGAGCCGGTGGCCGATCCGCCCGACCTGGAGGTCGTCCCGGACCTCGCCGACCGCGTCATGGACCGGCTCGAGGCCGCTCGGGTGCGAGAAGCGATGGAGAAGCTCACGGAGGACCAGCGAGAGGTCGTGCTGCTGAAGTTCGCCGCGGGGCTTTCCAACGAGGAAACCGCAGCGGCGACGGGCAAGCCGATCGGAGCCGTGAAGAGCCTGCAGCACCGCGGACTGGCCGCGCTGCGCAGGGTGCTGGAGGGAGAAGAGTCGTGAAGGCCGCCGACGAGCTGGATCTCGTGCTGAAGGGCGAGGCCGTGGAGGCCTCCCAGCCCGTGCGCGAGCTGGCCGAGCTGGCGGCGCTCCTCCAGGGTGCCTGGCAGGACGGTCCCGCTCCCGACGCGACTGACAGGGTTCGGAACGCGGCGATGGCAGCCTTCGCCGCCCCGACCGCTGCGCCCACTCGTGCTCGCCCCGGCCGCCCACGCAGGGTGGTCGCCAGGCTCGCGCTGGTTGCCGCCCTTGTCGTCGGCGCGCCCGTGGCCGCCTGGGGTGCGTCGGCGGACGCCCTGCCGGGAGAGATCCTCTACCCCGTCAAGAGGGGTTTCGAGGAGGTTCGGCTCGTCCTGGCCGGGGATGCGGCCTCCGAGGCCGAAGTCCTGCTCGGCATGGCGGAGGAACGCCTGAGCGAGGCCGTGCTCGCGCTCTCGCTCGGTCTCGATGCAGTGGTGGAACAGGCCCTCGCCGGCTACGACGATGCGCTGCTCCGTTTCGACGCCCGGATCGCGCAGGCGCAAGCGGAGGGCCTGCCCGTGGAGAGCCTGCTCGAGGAGGCTCAGGGCTTGGCGGTTGTTCACGAGGAGCTCTTCGAGACCTCGGACGAGCCGGCATCCGTGGTGCCCGAGGCGCCGGTGGCTCCCGAGGAGCCGGCAGGCAACACGGGCGGCGACGAGAACGGCAACAAGGTTGGCGCCAAGGGCAGCAACCAGGGTGGTGGCACCCACGGCGGAGGCGGCAAGTCCAAGGGCGACGGTGGCAACGGCGGTGGCGGCGGTAGCGGCGGTGGCGGTAGCGATGACAGCAGTGGTGGCACCAGCGGAGGCGGCACGACCACCGGCGGCGGCGGCAATTCCGGCGGCGGCGATGGCAGTGGCGGGCAGGGAGACGGCAAGGAAGAGGACCCCCCCGAGCCGCCCGACGACGAGGGTGACGGCGACGAAGACGATGAGAACGAGGGCTCGGGCAGTGGCGAGGGCCTCGGTCACGAGAAGGCCAAGGGAAAGGGCCACTCCAAGCACGGCGACGAGGGCTGAGCCCTACCCGCACCTCCAAGGCCGATCGAACGCTCTTTAGGAGTGAAGGCCCCTCGGGGCTAAGGCTTGACCCCCGTTTCTGCCGATATAGGGGGGTACGTGCTTCCCGAGGCGCGGCCGATCGAGCCGCTCCCGGTTCCGGCAGCCCGCGCCGGATGGGGTACGCGCTGGCGACGGTTGGGAGCCGGATGAAGACCAAGGTCTTGGTCGTGGAAGATGACGCAACGGTTCGGGACGTCCTCACGACGCTCCTCGGATTCGACGGCTTCGAGGTCGAGTCCGCGAGCGACGGGACGGAGGGCCTGGCCATGGCCGAATCGATGCAGCCAGACGTCGTCCTTCTCGATGTGGTGCTCCCCGGAATGAACGGGCTCGAGGTCTGCAGGTCGATCCGTCAACGAGTACCTCGCACGCGCGTCGTCATGCTGACCGGTCGCGGAACCGCGGAGGACGAGCTGGACGGCGTCTCCGCTGGTGCGGACGCATACCTCAGGAAGCCCTTTTCCTCTCTCGAGCTGCTCGACGCGATGGATGTCGGGAAGAACGGAAGCATCCTCACGTGAGGAACAACGAGCTCACTCGGGCGAGGGCCCAGCTGCTGAAGTTTGCCCGGGACATCCGGGAGCTGTATCGCAAGGAACGAACACGGACGCAGCAGCTGGAACAGGCGCTGGAGCAGCTGAACGATTCGTACTTCTCGACCATGGAGACCCTGGCGTTCCTGATCGAGGCAAAGGACGCCGGCACGCGGCGCCATCTGGACCGCACCCGCGATCTCGCGATGACGCTCGCCGCGATCGTCGATCCGGAGCTGGCCGGCAGGCCCGAGACGGCCCACGGCTTCCTGCTTCACGACATCGGCAAGGTGGGCATCCCCGAGGCGATCCTCACGAAGCCCGGGCCCTTAACGCCCGCGGAGTGGGACGTCATGCGGACGCATCCTCTCGTCGGCGCGCAGATCGTCACTCCGATCCGACTGTTGGGCGACTCCGTTGACGTCGTCCGGTTCCATCACGAGCGATTCGACGGTGGCGGCTATCCCCATGGGCTCAAGGGAACGGACATCCCTCTCTCCGCGCGGATCTTCTCGATCGTCGACGCGTTCGACGCGATCACGACCGATCGGCCGTACCGGAAGGCGCAATCACCGGAGGACGCGCTCGCCGAGATCCAGCGATGTGCGGGCACGCAGTTCGACCCCGAGGTGGTGGAAGCGTTCTCGCTCCTCGCGGAGGCCGACAAGACCCTGCTCCTGCCCGAAACGCACGAGCACGACGAGCACGAACACGCGTCGCTCTCGACGCCTCCCGTGATCCTCGGCTAGTCCCGCACCCGATACCCTTACGGGCGTGCCGCCCGTTCCTCTGATCCACATCGTTCGCTCCGGTTTCACGGAATCGATCCACCTCGGGTCGGTTGCCGTCACCGACGGTGACGGGCGCCTGGTGGCGTCGGTCGGCGACCCGGATCGGATCGCGTTCGCCCGATCCTCCATGAAGCCCTTGCAGGCAACGGTCTCCCTCGGCTTCATCGAGGACGAGCTGCCGGACGAGGAGGTTGCCGTCATGTGCGCCTCGCACAACGGAGAGCCGGTGCATGTCGCCGCCGTCTCGTCGCTGCTTTCGCGTGGCGGGCTCGATTTTGGTGCGCTTCGCACTCCGCCTTCGTGGCCGCTGGACGAGGAGGCGGCTCGAGCTGCCTCCGAGCGCCGCCCGGAGCTCCACAACTGCTCGGGCAAGCACGCCGGGATGCTCCTGGCCTCGGTCCGGGCCGGCTTCGAGACCCCCAGCTACCGCGAGCCCACGCATCCCTTGCAACAGGCCGTGATTGGCGCGGTGACGGAGGCCGCCGGACAGGAGCCCCTCGCGATCGGCGTCGACGGCTGCGGGGTGCCCGTGCACGCTCTGCCCATCCACGCGATGGCCACGGTGTTCGCTCGGCTTGCCGCCCGGGCCCTGCCGAAGGCGAGCGTTGCGGTCTCCGCCATGCGCAGCGCTCCCTACCTGGTCGGGGGCCGCGACCGGGTCTGCACGGCGCTCATGGAAGCGGCGGACGTGATCGTCAAGGTCGGAGCCGAGGGGCTCGTCTGCGCGGGGGTGCCGGGCAAGGGGATCGGCGTCGCGATCAAGATCGAGGACGGCAACTCTCGAGCTCTGGACCCCGCGATCATCCATGCGCTCCGGCTGCTGGGTGTCCTCGACGATGAGCCCTCGCTCGAGCGGTTCGCCAGGCCCCCGGTTCTCGGCGGCGGCGAACCCGTCGGCCACCTGCTCCCGGTCTTCGACCTCGAGCACCACTGACCTGCCGCCTCCGCCTCCGCCTCCGCATCACTCCCGTGCCCGGGGCACTCTCAGAAATGAACTGATGAGTTCATGGGTTATGCCGGGGACACGCTTTGGAGTACTCGGAGACGTGAACGTATTCGTTGATTTCTGAGAGGGGTGGTGAGGCGGAGGTCTCCCGGAGGCCTTCTCGTACGATGGTTGCGATGAGAACTGCGCAGACGCCGGCGGCGCGCGTTGCCGTGATCAGCCTGCACACGTCACCGCTCGATCAGCCGGGCACCGGGGACTCGGGCGGGATGAACGTCGAGATCCGAGCCCTGGCCGAACGGCTCGGGGCGCGCGGCGTCGCCGTGGACATCTTCACGCGGTGCGCGGGGCGCTCCGGTCCGGAGGTCGAGGTGGTGGGACCGCTCGCCCGTGTCGTCCAGGTTCCCGCGGGCCCATGCGCCGAGGTGGACAAGCTCGATCTGCCCGCGCTGGTCCCCGATTTCGCCGAGAGCCTGGTCCGCCGGGCCACGGAGCTCGGTCCCTACGACCTGGTCCACGCCCACTACTGGTTGTCGGGCCCGGCGGGGATCGCCGCGGCGCGGCGCTGGGAGGTCCCGCTGATCGCGTCGTTCCATACGCTCGCGGAGGTGAAGAACCTCGCCGCGGCCGGAGCTGGGGTGCGAGAGCCCCTCGCACGGGTGGTGGGGGAGCGACGAGTGATCGAGGCCGCGGACAGGGTGCTCGCTCCGACCCGGCAGGACGCCCGCGCGCTCATCGAGCTCTACGGGGCAGATCCGGAGCGCGTCCGGGTGGTTCCGCCGGGTGTCGATCGGACCGTGTTCTTCGCTCGCGACCGTGGCGAGGCGAGGTCCCGCCTGGGCCTCGGCGGCGGGCCCGTGTTGCTGTTCGTCGGCCGGCTGCAGGAGCTGAAGGGTCCCGACCTGGCGATCCGGGCGTTCGCCCAGGCCGTTCGGCAGGGTTCGCTGCGGGAGGCGACGCTCCTGATCGTCGGCGGGCCGAGTGGGACTGAGGGAGGCTCGATCCTGCAGCGGCTGAAGCGCGTCGCGGCTGACGAGGGGGTTCTCGACCGCTTGCTGTTCGCGCCCCCGGTGCCGCACGAAGAGCTCTCGTGGGTCTACTCGGCGGCCGACATGCTGTTGATGCCCTCTCGCTCCGAGTCGTTCGGCCTGGCCGCGTTGGAGGCGCAGGCGTGTGGCGTTCCGGTTATCGCGTCGCGTGTGGGGGGGCTGCGCACCGCGGTCCGTCACGGCGCGAGCGGCTACCTGGTCGAGGGCAGGGACCCTCGCGCGTATGCATCGAGGATCCTCGCGATCCTCGACTCACCTCCGCTGGCCGCGCGGCTCGGTCGGGGAGCGGTTGGGCACGCCGCACGCTTCCCCTGGGACGCGACGGTTGACCGCCTCGTCGGCGTGTACGCGGAGCTGCTGCCCGTGCTCGAGGCTGCCGCCGCATCCTAAAGACCGTCAAGAAAACAGGCCCTCTGACCTGCGGGAATAGAGCACTTCCAGCGGTTTTGGCGAGTTGACGGCGTTCTATGCCGCACGTAGTCTGCGCTTGCTCCGAGCAGCTGGAGCGGTGGAACCGAAGCCCCGAAGTGGGGCCCCCTGGGAAAGCCGTAAGGCGATCTGGGTGCAACTTGGTCGTACGGTCGGGAAGGCCAACTGGCTGTGCGGGCGGGGTAACTCGGAAAGCCCCAAAGCCCAACGAAAGGGGCTACCGCCGGGAGTTCCGGTGGAGCCGCAAGAGTTGCTCGGAGCACTAGGCCCGAGCGGTCCGAGGTGGCGGTCAGGTCGCGGGGGGTTCGCCCCTCGAGACCCGACAGCGAGCCAGAGGTCGCTCGGGCCTACTGCTGTCCCTATACTTCGCCCGCCATGCCCGGTCCCATCCTCATGGTCACCGACGTCCAGGAGGGATTCACCCGCACGGGGAATCTCGCCAGCCCCGAATGCACGGCCGCGGTCCCTCGCGTCGTCGGCATCGTGAGGGAGGCGCTGGACGCGGGGACGCCCGTCATCTTCACGAAGGACAGCCACGTCGAGAACGACCGCGAGTTCGAGGTCTTCCCTCGCCACTGCGTCGTGGGGACGGAGGAGCACGAGCTGGTCGAGGAGCTCCGGCCCTTCGAGGCCCAGGCCGCCGCGGTGATCCAGAAGCGCCGCTACTCGGCGTTCTTCGACACCGAGGCCGAGCGGATCGTGGCGGAGCTCGAGCCCGACGAGGTGCACCTCATGGGTTTCTGCACCGACATCTGCGTGCTGCACACCGCCTCCGACCTCCGGAATCGCGACTATCCGGTGGTCGTGCGCAAGGACGGCTGCGAGACCTTCGACGCGCCGGGCCACGACCACGAAGAGGTCAACCGCTGGGCCCTGACGCACATGGAGAAGGTCCTGGGCTGCAGGGTCATCTGATGACCGCACCCCTGCGTGCGCCGATCCTGTGGCTCACCGACCTCGCCCCCGTTCGCCGGGTGGTGACCCAGTCGCGGCTCGGGCGTCGCGTCGCCCACCGCTTCGTCGCGGGGGAGACGCTGGACGAGGCGCTTCAGGCCGGGCATGGCCTGGCGCGAAGCGGCATCAAGACGATGCTCGACTACCTGGGGGAGAACGTGACCTCGATGGCCCAGGCCTCCGCGGCGGCGGATACCTACGTCCTGGCCATCAAGCGCCTGCACGAGGAGGAGGCGCTCGACGGCAACATCACGATCAAGCTGACGCAGCTCGGGCTCGATGCTTCGTTCGAAGCCTGCCTCGAGAACACCGACCGGGTCCTATCCGCCGCGGCCGAGCGGGACATGCTCGTCATGATCGACATGGAGGCCCACGAGTACGTGGACGGGACGCTCCAGACGGTCGGCACGCTGGCGAAGCGCTACACGAACGTCGGCCTGGCGCTGCAGGCATATCTCTACCGGACGCCGGACGACGTGTTCTCCCTCCCCGAGGGCGTGCCGGTTCGCCTGGTCAAGGGCGCGTACCTCGAGTCGCCGTCCGTCGCGCATCGCTCCAAGGCGGACGTGGATCGGGCGTTCGCACAGCTGTTCGCGACCCTGGTCTCGCGCGGCCACCAGGTCCACGTAGCGACGCACGATCCCAACATGCTGGAAGGGGCGAGCGCGTTCCTCGACCGGCGCGACATCCCCTGGGACCGAGTGGAGCTTCAGATGCTGTACGGGATCCGCCGTGACCTGCAGGAGGCGTACGCTCGACGCGGGTACCCTGTGCGGGCGTATATCCCCTACGGTGAGCAGTGGTATCCGTATCTCACCAGGCGGCTCGCGGAGCGGCCGGCGAACATCTGGTTCTTCGCGAGCAACCTGGCCAGGAGGTAAACATGACAGACGACCGTCGCGTGGCGTTCCTTGGAGCCGGGAAGATGGGCGAGGCCCTGATCTCCGGCCTGATCCGCTCCAAGGGGCGCAGCGCCGAAGAGATCATGGCGACCGCTCGGCGGGAGGAGCGAGCCGTCGAGCTCGACGAGCGCTACGGCATCCAGGCCACCCTCTCGAACCCCGAGGCGGTTGCGTGGGCGAACACCCTCGTGCTGACCGTGAAGCCACAGGACATGGACGCGCTGCTCGAGCAGATCGGGGGCGCGGTCGGGGACCGTCACCTCGTGATCACGTTCGCGGCGGGGATCCGCTGCGCGACGATCGAGAAGCGGCTGGATCCCGGCGTCCCGGTCGTGCGCGTGATGTCGAACGTCCCGGTCCTGGTCGACGAGGCGATGTCGGTCATCAGCCCGGGAGCGTCCGCAGAGGACAAGCACCTCGCGGTCGCGTCGGAGCTGCTGAGCACCGTCGGTCGAGTCACCACGCTCGACGAGAAGCACCAGGACGCCGTGACGGCGACGTCCGGATCCGCGCCCGCGTACTTCGCGCTGCTGACCGAGGCCATGATCGACGCGTGCATCCTGCTGGGGCTTCCCCGCGATGTCGGCACGGAGCTGATCGTGCAGACGATGCTCGGCACCGCGAAGATGCTGCGGGACACCGGCAAGCATCCGTACGAGATCCGAGAGATGGTCACGTCGCCGGGCGGGACCACGATCGCGGCGATCCGACACCTGGAGCAAGCGGGTGTTCGCGCAGCGTTCCTGAACGCCATCGAGGCGGCCCGCCAGCGAAGCGCGGAGCTCGCCAAGGGCAGCGACGCGGAGGAGGTCTGATGGGACGAGGAGGACGACCGAAGGTGCGCTGGGCGCACGACCGTTTGCGGAAGAAGAAGGAGCGCGACAAGCGCGCGGCGGCGGCACGAGGCAAGGAACGGAAGGCGGCGAAGAAGTAGATGTTCCCGCTGTCTCGAGGCAAGGTCGCGAAGCAAGCGCATGTCGGACTTCCCGAGGGCACGTTCGAGGAAGAGCACGGCCGGGAGGCATTCGACGGCCGCGCCGCGCACCTGTATCGCTCGCATCCGCCGACGGCGTGGGTCCGTGTGGACGGCCCGCTCCAGCCGCGCGCGTATGACCTGAACGGGCTGAAGACGCCCGATCAGACCGAGGCCGAGCAGGGGTGGCAGCGGATCCTGTGGAACGAGGATCTCGCGATCTACGTCTCGCGGATGGTCGAGGCCACGCCGCACTACCTCCGCGACGCGGACGGCGACCTCTGCTACTTCGTGCACCGCGGCGAGGGTGTGCTCGAGACCGACTACGGACCCCTCCGGTACCGGCGCGGCGACTACCTGATCGTCCCGAAGGGGACGACGCACCGGCTGATCCCGGACGGCGACGACACATTCCTGTACGTGATCGAGGGGGCCGGCGAGTTCCGTCCTCCGAACAAGGGCATCCTCGGGAAGCACGCGCTCTTCGACCCCGGCGTGCTGGAGACGCCCGAGCCCGAGCCCCACGACGAGCAGGGCGAGTTCGTCGTGAAGGTGAAGCGGGACCACGAGTTCACCTCGCTGACGTACCCGTTCCATCCGCTCGACGTGGTCGGGTGGCAGGGCGACCTGTGCCCCATGCGGCTGAACGTCGCGGACTTCCGCCCCGTGGTGTCACCTCGGTACCACCTGCCGCCGTCTGTCCACATCACGTGGGACTGCGACGGGTTCGAGATCGGGACGTTCGCGCCCCGGCCGACGGAGACGGGAGACCCGGACGCGTTGCGCGTGCCGTTCTTCCACTCGAACATCGACCGCGACGAGGTGCTCTTCTACCACGAGGGCCAGTTCTTCTCGCGGGCCGGCATCGGCGAGGCCTTCATCACGCACCATCCCGCGGGACTCCACCACGGGCCACAGGCCGCGGCGATCGAGGCGTCGAAGACGAAGGAGTTCGCGGACGAGTACGCGATCATGGTCGAGACCGAGAAGCCGCTCGAGCGCGACGAGGCGCTGGGAACCGTCGAGATCGAGGGCTACGCGACGTCCTGGGCCCGCGGCCTCGGCCTCATCGACTAACTCGACTGCACCCCGTTGCTTTTCGACCGGTCGTGCGGCTTCCCACTCTCAGAAATGGATCGATACATTCATCCAGGCGAGCGCATCGCCCCTTAGGCGGCCGATCGCATGCACTTATCCGTTCATTCTTGAGAGTGGGCGTCGCCGAGGTGGCCCGTGAGGGGCGGTGTCACCAACCCACGCGCTGGTAGTTGATTCGATAGCCGAGCCCGAGGACGTCCACCTCCTGCTGCACCGCCGCGAGCAGATCTCGACGGGCGGGGTCGGCCTCCGCCAGGACGCGCAGGTCGGGAAGGAAGCCGGTCGGGGCGTCGCGCCACTCGTTGAACATGCGCACGCTCGGACGCAGCCACGGCAGCGGGTCCGCCGTCGCCCGGTAGCGGTCGTAGAGCTCCGGGGGCTGCACTTCGAGGCATGCGAGCGCGCCCCTTCCCAGCCGGGCTGCGCGCTGGAAGTGCCACCGGTTCCGCTCGTCGTCTTGCATCGCAACCTCGACGGTCGAGACCTCCACAGGCGCTCCGTGAAGGCGGACGGCGACGTCGCCGAGGACCACGAAGCGCACCCGGCGGTGGCAGAGCTCTTCGAGCGGGCCCAAGTGTGTGGGGTCGATGCGGAACCGAGCGTCCCGTGACAGGAGCTCCCGGATCCCCTCTCGATCGATCCAGGCGCCATCGCGAGGAACCACTGCGAGATCCGCGTTCGCGGAGGCCAGAAGGCGCGCCAGGGTCTTCATCCGCGGGTCCACGAGCCCCCGCTCGATCCTGTTGACGACCTGGGGATGGACCTCTGCGCGCCTCGCCAGCTCGGCCTGCGACAGGCCGGCGCGCAGACGGGCCTCCCGAAGCGCTCGGGCCGCGTCCACGGGGGTATCCAACCTGCTGCCACCGACATGCGGCAAAGAGCCAAGTAGATACGCGATCTCCCGGGAGGAGCGGAGATCTTGCATCGATACACGGCGATCGAGCGGCCGGATCTGATGTGGAGGAGGCGAAGCGGATCATCCTGGGGAGCCACAAGCTCTCTGCGCGTGACGCCATCCACGTGGCGGTGATGCGCTCCGCGGAGATCACCCGGATCCTCAGCTTTGACACCACCTTCGATCGGCTCCCGGGGATCGACCGCGTGTCGTGAAGCAGCGCGAGGCGCGCCGAACGCGAGAGCCTAGTTGGCCAGGACTGCCGCCACCGCCAACACCGCCGCGGCGGGACCGACGACAGTCAGCAAGACGTATCTGAAGACGTCGAGAGCGAGTCTCCTTCTACTGGTGACCGCCGACGGCGTCGCCTCGTCAACCACGCTGGCTTCGATCGTGTGGGGATCTGCGGTGCGGGCGCGCCTCAAGAAGAACGGGATCGAGCTCATCGGGATTCCCTGACGGTCACGCTCTGCACGACGCCCGAGATGCCCGCGTCGACCTTGCCGGCCCCGACGCAGCTGGCTGCGCAGGCATCCGCGAGGCTCAGTGCATGAGGCGGCATCGTGGTGGTCTCCGAGGACAGGGTCACCGTGATGGCGATCGGTCCTGCCGGGATGAGTCGCTTTCCGTCTCCCAGCGTGATGGACATGTCCAGGTCGCGCGCTCCAACCTCGACCTCGCCGACCGGCGATTCGGCTGTCGCGACCTCGTCCTGGCCGTATGTGTATGCCCAGGAGGCAGACGAGGGCCAGGCCTCGAGGGCCACGGTGGCCGTGCCCTTCGCGAACGGGGCACCGAGCGCGGAAGCGTAGGCCCCGTCGATGCTGACCCGGACGTCGATCGCGATCTCGGTCGCCGGCTCCTCGACCACATGGGTGAGCGTCACGAACGCCTGAGCGGCGTCGGTCCGGCCCACGCCGGCGCCCACCGTATGCACCTCCGCGGCCACGCTGCCGCTCAGGTCGGCGGAGGAGTCTCCCTCGCACCACGGAGCGTCGCAGCCCGAGAGGATCGCCTCGGCAGCCTCGAACGGGGGCAGGTACGTGCGCTCGGCCGTCAACGCCCACGCCGCTGTGGGGACCAGCAGGCATGCCAGCGTGAGGCCGAGGGCCGTGCTGAGAACTCGTCGGATCGTGCTCATCGTGCGTCTCCTCTCGTGTCGGGCATCTACGAGGGAGGCGTGTTGAGGGACGGAACGGGTGTTCAGACCGACCGAACACCCCATGAGCGGGGCGGCTTTTCGTTGCGCCCGGTCACCCGTGGGCGTAGCCTGCGCACCCCGACCCCAGGAGGTGCCCAGCATGATCGAGCCTGACGAGAGAACCCTCACGGACGACGACATCGAGACCGTCGTGCACGGGAGCGCCGCGACCGCGGAGGCAGACCCCGACACGAAGGACGCCGACGACGTCGACGACACGGATGCCGGTGACACCGACGAGTCCGACGCCGACGACGACGCGACCGACGAGGGCGGCGGCGACACCGACACGACCGACGCCTCATAGCGCGCGCGTGACCCTGCCGGCGCTCGAACGGTGCGTCGGCGACGTCCAGCGCTTCGCCGAGGAGCACTGGGGACGCAGACCCCTCCTTCATCGGGGTGAGCCGGACGCGTTCGCGGGGCTCCTCGAGCTGACGGACGTCGACCACCTGATCACGGAGACGCTCCTGCGCATGCCGGCCTTCCGCCTGGTGAAGGACGGGGAGACGCTGGACCCGGCGTCCTACACGCACACGATCCGCATCGGCGGTCAGCGGCTCGAGCGAACCGTCCGGCCGGACCGCGTTGCCGATGCGTTCGCGGACGGCGCCACGATCGTCCTGCAGGCGCTCCACCGGCAGTCCGGCGCCATCGGCCGGTTCTGCCGCGGCCTGGAGCTGTCGCTCACCCACCCCGTGCAGGCGAACGCGTACGTCACCCCGCCCGGCTCGCAGGGGTTCGCCGTGCACGAGGACACGCACGACGTGTTCGTGATCCAGACGCATGGCAGCAAGGCATGGCGCGTGTACGACTCTGGCGCGCCGGTTCTCGAACGAGAGCTGGTGCCCGGCGACGTCCTCTACATCCCGCGCGGGTTCCCGCACGACGCGGAGGCTCTCGAGGGAGTCTCCGTGCACATCACCGTGGGGATCCTGTCCTCGACGTGGTCCGATGTGTGGCGCACGGTGCTGGGTCGCGCCTCCGAGCACGCCTCCTTCCGAGAATCGCTGCCGATCGGGTTCGCGGCCGACCCGGACATGGCGGCCTCCGAGCTCGACGTCCGGCGCAAGGAGCTGCACGAGTGGCTCGACCAGGTCGTGGGCCCCGAGACGTTGCAGGAGATGGCGGACAGCTTCTGGCGGTCTCGCCGCCCGCTCGCTGCGGGGCGCCTGGTGCAGCTCGAGGCGATCGAGGCGATCGACGCGGGGACTAGTGTCCGTCGCCGCGCCGAAGGCGTGTTCCGTGTCGGGCGCGACCAGGATCGGGCCACGGTGCTGCTGGGTCTTCGCGAGCTGCGCATGCCCGGTCAGTGTGGATCCGCGCTGCGGTTCGTGGCGGCGGGCACGGACTGGTTCACGGCGGCGGACCTGCCCGGCCTCGGCGATGACGCGTCACGGGTGGTCCTCGTGAAGCGGCTGGTGCGAGAAGGCGCCCTCGAGGTCGAGGGTGCCGGCAGCTGACCGGTTCGACTGCTCGTCGGTCTCGGTCGCCAGCGGCGAGCCGCTGACCGGCACGGCCTCCCGCTATCGCCTGTGGATCATGCTCGAGCAACCGGGCCCCTGGGGTCACCAGGCCCTCATGGAGAGCGGGCTCCCGATCGAGGTTGGCTCGATGCTCCGTGTGCTCGGCCGCGACCTCGGGGTTCGCGTCCTGCTGATCAAGCAGCGCGGGCGCCGGACCGCCACGCGCCGCTGCTATTTCGCGTACACGGGCGTGCGCGAGCGAGCGCTTCGCTCCCTGGACCTGGAGCGGCCGGAGGAGGTGCTCGACCTGGATCTGCCCACCCTGGTCGGCCGGCGGTTCGCGGACGTCGGCGAGGCGGTGGATGGGCCCCTGTTCCTCGTGTGTACGCACGGCAAGCACGACGCGTGCTGCGCGCGAGAGGGGGCACCGCTCTACCGGGCGCTCGAGGGGTTCGGTGACGGCGCCGCGTGGGAGTGCACACACATCGGCGGCGACCGGTTCGCGGGGAACCTGGTCTGCTTTCCTCACGGGATGTTCTTCGGGCGGGTTGGGCCCGCGGACGGCGAGCGGGTAGCCCGGTCGTACGCCAACGGAGAGATCGCTCTCGATCACTACCGGGGTCGCTCGGCGTTCTCGCCCGCGGTGCAGGCGGCGGAGGAGCGTGTGCGGCGCACCCACGGGTTGACGGGTGTCGATGACCTGCTGCTCGTGCGTCATGTCGGCCGAGAGAAGGCCTCGCAGCTCGTCGAGTTCTCGGGCCCGAATCGGGAGCGGTACGCGGCGGAGGTCTCGGTCGGCGAGCTGGAGCCGAGGCCGCTCACGTGCAAGGCGCGGCATCCGCACGCCCCGCGAGCGTTCTCCGTCGCGGACGTGGAAGACTGAGGCGCATGAAGACACACAAGCTCGGCTCGCAGGGACCGGATCTCTCGGTGATCGGCTTCGGCGCCTGGGAGGCGGGGGGTGAGGCGTACGGACCCAACGACTCCGAGGAACGGGTGATCGAGGCCATCCACGCGGGCCTCGACAGCGGCATCAACTGGATCGACACCGCGGAGGTGTACGGCCAGGGCACGTCGGAACGGATCGTCGGGCGGGCGATCGCGGGCCGTCGCGAGGATGTCCTGATCGCGACCAAGGTCGCTCCCAGTACGGAAGGCACCGGGCATCGAGCGGCGGAGGTGCGGCGGGCCTGCGAGGGAAGCCTCGAGCGGCTCGGGATCGACCGGATCGACCTGTACCAGCTCCATTGGCCGGATGACGGCGTGCCGGTGGAGGAGACCTGGGGAGCGATGGCGGCGCTGGTCGACGACGGTCTCGTGCGGTGGATCGGTCTGTCGAACTACGACCGCGAACAGATCCAGCGCTGCGAGTCGATCCGTCACGTCGACTCCCTGCAGCCGCAGTTCTCGATGCTGCATCTCAAGCATCGCGACCTGATCAAGTGGTGCGCTACGAACGGGACCGGCGTGGTCCCCTACGGACCGCTCGCGTACGGCCTCTTGACCGGCGCGATCACCGCCGACACGACGTTCCACCCTGGCGATTGGCGGACCACCGGCGGGGCGTCGTACTACGACAACCTGTTCGCTCCCGGGAAGCTCGAGCGGAGCCTCGCGGTCGTCGAGGGACTCCGCCCGATCGCGGACCGGCTCGGCATCACGATGGCGCAGCTCGCGCTCGCGTGGACGTTCCAGCAGCCGGGAGTGACGTCCGCGATCGCCGGGAGCCGCGACCCGAAGCACGTCCGGCAGAACGCCGAGGCCGCCGACGTCGAGCTCGACGCGAAGACCCTCGATGAGATCGAGGGGATCCTCCCGCTCGGCCCCGCCTTCTCCTAGAGATCGCGGGCCCCCGCGGGCCCCGGCGGGCCCCCACTCTCACGAATGGACGCATAAGTTCATGCCCCGAACAGGTTCCCCTCACGGCGTGTAGCAGCAGATGAACGCAAACGCTGATTCCTGAGAGTGGGCGGCAGATCTACCTCGGCGGCTCGAGCTCGCTCACTCGGGTTTGGGGCCGACGGTGTTGCGCAGCACGCCGATGCCGGCCGCTTCGAGCTCGACGACCGCGCCGGGCATCAGAAAGCGTCCCAGGTCGAGCCCGCAGCCGCCGCCGAACGTTCCGGAGCCGTAGACGTCACCCGGCCACACGTCCTCGCCCTTGGACACGTGCGCGATCATCTGCGGGAACGTCCAATGCACGTCGCCGAGCGATCCCTCCGACCAGGTCTCGCCGTCGACGCGGGCCGAGAGCCGCAGCGTCGAGGGTTCGAGCTCGTCCGCGGTCACGATGCACGGCCCGAGCGACGTGGCGAAGTCCTTGCCCTTCGCCGGCCCGAGCCGCACCGTCATCTCCTTGCGCTGGATGTCCCGCGCGGACCAATCGTTCATGAGCGTATAGCCGAAGATCAGCCCGGCCGCGTCTTCCTGCGACAGGTCGCGCCCGCGGCCGCCGAGAACGCACGCGACCTCCAGCTCGTAGTCGAGCTCCGAGGTGAACGGGGGGTAGGGCACCTCCTCCTCCGGCCCGTAGACCGAGCGGTGGTTCCCCTTGTAGTAGATCGGCATCTCGTACCAGGCGTCGGCGACCGGCTCCCCGCGTCGCGTGGCCCCGAGCTTGACGTGATCCTCGAACGCGAGGAAGTCGCGCAGGGACGAGGGGAGGATGGGGACGAGGAACCGTGCATTCGCCACGAGCACGGCGGCCGAGGGGCCAGCGTCCAGCGCATCGCGCGCCCGAGCGACCGCGGCGCTGCCGGCCTCGACGAGCGCCTCCATCGTCTCGGGAAACGCGGGATCGCCGACCAGGTCCGGAAGGTCGACGACCGCGTCGCCGTGCAGCGCGCCGAGCCTGCGCGCGCCGGCCCGGTCGTAGGTGACGAGTCGCACTTAGATCGCGCCGCGCGCCTTCTCGATGTCGTCCGGCCCGAGGACGAGCTCGCCCTTGTTCGTCGGGTAGACGAGGTCGAGGTTCACCCCGGCGTCCGCCATCGCGCGGCAGACGCGGCCGACCTCGCCGGGCTTGTCCTGGACGTTCACGACCAGCACCTCGCGCTCGGCCCGCACCTCGTGCCCGGCACCCTCGAGCGCCGATCTCGCGCCCACCGTGTCCTCCACGAGCAGGTGGACGACACCCTCGCCGCCGGAGGGGAATCCGCAGATTCCGTCGATGTTGATCCCCGCAGTGCCGAGAGCCTCACCGAGGGAAGCGAACGTTCCGGGAACGTTGTTCAAAATCACCGTCAGGTCCTTCGCCATGCCGAACCTCCTCCTTCGAGAGTGATTGCCGACGGAAGTAGGATGGCGCCGACAACGGCGTCCGGTCAAGGAGGGAACCTGGCATGGCCGAGGATTTCAAGAACTACATCGGAGGAAAGTGGATCCCTGCAACGTCGGGGGAGACGTTCGAGTCGCGGAACCCCGCGAACCGAGATGAGGTGCTCGGCACGTTCCCGCGCAGCGCCGCGGCGGACGTCGACGCGGCCGCGAAGGCCGCCAAGGACGCCTACCGCGACTGGATGCTCACCCCCGTACCGGAGCGCGCGGATTACCTGCTCCGCGTCGGCCTGATCCTCGAGAAGCGCAAGGAAGAGCTCTCGGAGCTCATGACGCGCGAGATGGGCAAGACCCTGAAGGAGTCCCGTGGCGACGTGCAGGAGGGGATCGACTTCGCGTACTACATGGCGGGAGAGGGGCGCCGGTTCTTCGGCCACACCATGCCGTCCGAGCTCCGCAGCAAGTTCTCCATGACCGTCCGCCACCCGATCGGTGTCGTCGGCCTCATCACGCCGTGGAACTTCCCGATGGCGATCCCGTTGTGGAAGATCGCGCCGGCGGTGGTCAGTGGGTGCACCAGCATCTTCAAGCCGGCGGAGGACACGCCGCTGCTCGCGACGCTGCTCGTCCAGGTGTTCGAGGAGGTCGGGTTGCCCCCGGGCGTCCTGAACCTGGTGCACGGGTACGGCGAGGAGGCGGGCGAGCCGGTGCTGCAGCACCCCGACGTCCGGGCGATCTCCTTCACCGGCTCGCTCGAGGTCGGGAAGCACGTCGCGGAGACGTGTGGCCACCTCATGAAGCGATGCTCGCTGGAGCTGGGCTCGAAGAACGTCCTGATCGTCATGCCGGACGCGGAGCTGGACCTCGCGGTCGAGGCGTCGGCGTGGGGCGCGTTCGCGACGAGCGGCCAGCGCTGCACCGCGACCTCTCGGCTGGTGGTGCACGAGGACGTTCGCGCGGAGTTCACCGACAAGCTGCTCAAGCGCGTGAAGGGCATGAAGGTCGGGAGCGGGCTGGACCCGAAGGTGGAGCTCGCGCCCGTCATCAACGAGAAGCAGAAGGATCGCGTGCTCGAGTACATCGAGATCGGGAAGAAGGAGGGAGCCAAAGTGCTCACCGGCGGCGAGGAGCTGACCGGCGAGGGCTACGACAAGGGCAACTTCCTCACCCCCACGGTGTTCGACGAGATGACGCCGGACATGCGCATCGCGCAGGAAGAGATCTTCGGCCCGGTGACCGGCATCATCCGCACCGGCGACATCGACGAGGCGATCCGCATCGCGAACTCGACGAAGTACGGGTTGTCCGCCGCGATCTACACGCACGACATCACGAACGTGTTCAAGGCGGTCCAGGAGCTCGAGTTCGGGCTCGTGTACGTGAACGCTCCCACGATCGGTGCCGAGGTGCAGCTCCCGTTCGGCGGGATGAAGAGCACGGGCAACGGTCACCGCGAGGCGGGGCCGGGCGCTCTCGACGAGTTCACCGAGTGGAAGTCCGTGTCGGTCGACTTCTCCGGCACGATCCAGAAGGCCCAGGGCATCGACTAGTGGAACGCCAGAAGGTGCCCGCGCTGACGTCGTTCGCGCCGATCGTCGGCTACTCGCGTGCGGTTCGCGACGGCCGCCACATCTTCGTCGCCGGCACCGGGCCGACGATGGCCGATGGCGGCGAGCCGCCGGCGGACGCATATGGACAAGCCAGGCGGTCGTTCGAGATCGTGCTCGATGCGCTGAAGGAGCTCGGTGCCTCGCCCGAACACGTGGTTCGCACTCGCGCCTATCTCGTCAATGCCGACGACTGGCAGGAGGTCGGCCGGGCCCACGGCGAGGCGTTCGGGGCCGCGATGCCGGCGACCGCGCTGGTGGTCGTGGCCGCGCTGCTCGATCCCCGCTGGCTCGTCGAGGTCGAGGTCGACGCGATGCTGCCCGAGGCCGCCCCTTCCGCGTGAGCGGCCGGACGCTGCTCGTCTACTCACCGGAGATCGTCGAGTACGACCACGGACCCCAGCACCCGCTTCGGCCCGTGCGGGTTCGACTTACCCGAGAGCTCATCGCCGCGTACGGCCTGCTCGCCCTCGAGAACGTCGAGGAGCTCCCCTCGCGTGTCGCCTCCGACCAGGAGCTCACGCTCGTGCACACCGAGCGCTACCTGGACGTGGTCAAGCGTGCGGGGAACGGCGAGCGGGGGGACTGGTCGAGGTTCGGCTTCGGGCCCGGTGACAATCCGATCTTCCCCGAGATGCACCGGGCGTCCGCTCGGGTGGCGGGGGCGTCGCTCGTCGCCGCGGAGGCCGTCGTGTCGGGGAGCGTGGCGCACGCGTTCAACCCGGCGGGCGGCCTGCATCACGCGATGCCCGAGCGCGCGTCGGGCTTCTGCGTCTACGACGACCCGGCGATCGCGATCGCCTGGATGCTCGAGAACGGCGTCGAGCGGGTCGCGTACGTGGATGTCGATGTGCATCACGGCGACGGGCCGCAGGCGATCTTCTACGACGACCCGCGCGTGCTCACGATCTCGCTCCACGAGTCGGGGCGCTACCTGTTCCCCGGCACGGGGTTCGTCGACGAGCGAGGCACGGGTGACGCGGAGGGCACCGCGATCAACATCCCGTTGCCCCCCAACACCTCGGACGAGGGATGGCTGCGCGCGTTCCGCGAGGTGGTCCCGACCGCCGTGCAGCGCTTCTCGCCGGACGTGCTCGTCACGCAGCTCGGGTGCGACTCGCATCACAGCGATCCGCTCGCGCATCTTGCCCTGTCAACCCGCGCCTACAGCGAGACCGCGGTCGAGCTCCACGAGCTCGCGCATCATGCCGCCGGCGGACGATGGGTGGCGACCGGGGGCGGCGGGTACCAATGGGCTCGAGTGGTGCCGAGGGCCTGGACCATCTACTTCGCGGAGATGGCGGGGAAGACGCTGCCGGACGAGATCCCGCAGAGCTGGCTCGACCTGGCGACCGCGGAGGCGGGCGGCGCCGTACCTCGCACGCTGACCGAGGAGCCACCCGCGTCATGAGAGCGACGAAGCTCCTGTGCACGATCGGGCCCGCGAGCGAGGGTCGTCTGCCGGAGCTGGTGGCCGCGGGGATGAACGTCGCGCGCATCAACTGCTCGCACGGGACGAGAGCAGATCACGAGCGTCTCCTCGGCGCCGTGCGCGACGCGGCGAATGCCGCCGGCACTCCCATCGGCGTGCTCGCCGATCTGTCCGGGCCGAAGGTTCGCCTGGGAGAGATCGCAGCGGGCGAGATGGAGCTTCACGGCGGAGCGCGCTTCACGCTCCTCGGGACCGCGAACGAGCCGGGCGACCCAGCCGGCGCCGGTACGACGCACGCGGCGCTCGCGAGCGATCTCCAACCGGGCGACCGGATCCTGCTCGCCGACGGCGCGGTCGAGCTGCGCGCGGTCGAGACATCCGGGAGCGACGTCGTCACGGAAGTCGTGCGCGGAGGGATGGTGCGGTCGCGGGCGGGGGTGAACGTGCCGTCCGAGCGGCTGAGCCTTCCGGCGGTCACGCCGAAGGATGAGGCCGACCTCGCGTGGGCGCTCGAGGCGGGCGTGGACATGATCGCCCAGTCGTTCGTCCGTGCCGCGGAGGACTGCCAGCAGCTCCTCTCGCTGATGCCGGCCACTCGGCCGCTGCTGCTCGCGAAGATCGAGACGAGCCCCGCGGTCGCGCAGGCATCGGCCATCCTGCGGTACGCGGACGCGATCATGGTCGCTCGAGGCGACCTCGGCGTGGAGGCCTCCATCGAGGAGATCCCCGTGATCCAGAAGCGATTGGTCGAGCAGGCCCGCGCCGTATCGGTGCCGGTGATCATCGCCACGCAGATGCTCGAGTCGATGACGGCCTCGCCGCGTCCCACGCGCGCGGAGGCGAGCGACGTGGCGGGTGCCGTGTTCGAAGGTGCGGATGCGATCCTGCTGTCGGCGGAGACCGCCATCGGCTCCTATCCAATCGAGGCCGCCCGCACGGCAGCGAAGGTGCTGGAGGTCGCGGAGACGGCGGGGGAGCCCTATGTCCCGCGCCGCAGGCACGAGGACCATCCCGAGATGGAGGAGGCCCCGCTCGCGCAGGCCGCGGCCGTTCTCGCGCGCCAGGGAAAGGCCCGGGCGGTTGTGTGCTTCACGCAGAGCGGGTTGACCGCTCGGCTGGTCTCCGCGGCCCGGCCGGGGGTCGCGATCCACGCGTTCTCCCCGGAACCCGCGACCGTCGGTCAGCTCACGCTCATCCACGGCGTGAAGCCCGCGCTGATCGAGCCGCCCCAGGACCTCGACGGGATGATCACCTCGATGGAGACTCACATCGTCGAGTCCGGCGCGGTTCAGGCGGGCGACTCCGTCGTGATGGTTGCCTCCTCGCCGGCCGGCCAGGCCCACGCCAACCTGCTGAAGGTCCACCGAGTCGGTTCCGGGCGCTAGTCGGTCTCCGGCGCCTCGGCAGCGCGAGCGCGGGCTCCGACGAGCCGCTGCAGCGCTGCGCGATAGAGCGGGGGTGCGAGCAGGCGGACGGCCTGTGGCGCCGCGAGCCAGCGGGGAACCGACACCTCCGGACCGCGGCGATGTCGGACCACGTCGACGATCGCTCGCGCGACGCGCTCCGGCTTCATGAGGAACGGTTTCGTGAGCGGGTCGGTCAGGATCGGGCTGCCCTTGGGGAAGAACCCCTCGGTTACCACGAGCCCGGGATTGACCACGGTGACCATGACGCCGCGCGGCCGTAGCTCATGGTGCAACGACTCAGAGAACGCGACGACCGCGTGTTTCGAGGCGGCGTACACGCTCGCACCAGGCAACGCGTACCGTCCCGCGAGCGATGCGACGTTGACGACGTGTCCGTGCGTCTCGAGAAGAACATCGAGGAACACCTTCGTGCTCACGAGGACCGAGACGTAGTTCGTCTCCGTCACGACACGCATGCGTTCGACGGACAGCTCGGAGAACGTACCCCCGCCGGGGATGCCGGCGTTGTTGATCAGGACGTTGCAGCGGCCGTGTTCCTTCATCACGTGCTCGCGGAGCGCCTGCAGGTCTTCCTCCCGAGTGACGTCCGTGCGCAGCCACGAGGCGGTCCCGCCCCGGCCCCGGAGCTCTCCCGCGAGCTGCTCCAGCAGATCGTCTCGCCTCGCGGCGAGGACCACGGTGGCCTCGGCGCGGGACAGGGCTCGCGCGGTCGCCGCCCCGATCCCGCTCGACGCCCCGGTGACGACACAGACCTTGCCGGAGAGGCGGCTCACTGACCGGTCAGGCCGGTGAGCGTCTGCCCGCCGTCGACCACGACCACCGACCCCGTCATGAACCTGGCGGCGTCGGACGCGAGGAACAGCGCGACCGAGGCGACCTCCTCGGCCGTGCCCCACCGGCCCATCGGGATCATGCCCGTGATGGTCTCGTGCCAGGTCGGATCCTGGCGCCCCTGCTCGTTCATCTCGGTCTCGATCCATCCCGGCGCGATCGCGTTCACGCGTACCCCGTATGCCGCCCACTCCTGCGCGACGCTCTTGGTGAAGTTGATCAGCGCGGCCTTCGCGTTCGCGTAGTACGCCAGGCCGGGGCTCGCGATCATGCCGGCGATCGACGCCATGTTGATCACACACGCCTGGTCGCCGCCCGCGAGCAACGCCTTCGACGCGGCTTGCGTGCAGTACACAGCCGAGTAGTAGTTGAGCCGGAAGTACTTCTCGAACCCGGAGAGCTTGATGGACTCGACCGTCGAGAGGAACGGCGCCGCGCCCGCGTTGTTCACCAGGATGTGAAGGCCCCCGAGCTCGGAGGTGGTGCGCTCGACGAGGGCCGTCACCTGGTCGGGATCCGCGACGTCCGTCGGAACGAAGAGCGCCCGGCGGCCTCGCTCCTCGACCTCTTTCGCGGTCTTCTCCAGCGCTTCCGCTCCGCGCGCGGCCAGCGCGACGTCCGCCCCCGCCTCCGCGAAGGCGAGGGCGATCGCACGCCCGATCCCCTTGCTTCCTCCGGTAACGAGCGCGACCTTGCCGTCGAGTCCGGGCATCCGAGACCTCCCTGTACGATTGAAAGAGATGGCAAGCAAAGCACACTCGGAGCTCGCTCTAGAGCCCGATCTGTTCTGGACCCCCGCCACGTACGAGCCCGAGGCGATGCGCGCCGCGCTCGTGCACGGTGGTGTGGCCGGGGTCAACTCGCATGACCGGCAGAACGTCCTGTGGAAGGCCAAGCGCCTCTGCGAGGGTGATCTCGACGCGCAGTTCGGCCTCACCGGCGTGAGTGGCCTCTCGATCGACCGAGTGCTCGGCCTGATCGCCGATGCGGCCGGCATCGACCCCGACCCCGACGTTCAGCACGGCCTGGTCGTGGTCGATCCGGAACGGGTGCTCGCCCGGTTCGAGGGGATCGCGGAGCGCTTCGCTCTCGCGGCCGAGCGAGGGGAGCGGGTGCTGATCGCGACCGGCCATCCCACCGGCCTGCCGCTGCTCTATCAGGAGACTGGACGGCTCCTGGAGCGGCACGGCGCAACGCTGATCCGTCCGTTGGAGGGGTCCACCTGGACCGACCGGCGCGCCCGGCGACTCGAGGTCAGGTATTTCGGCGGCGTCGCGATGGTCACCGCTCGAGGCTCCGCGCTGCACACGCACAGCCCCGAGGCGATGGAGCGCATGCTGGCCGAGGAACAGCCCGACCTTGTCTTCGCGGACCACGGGCTCGCGGGCGCAGCGATCGAGGCGGGTGTGGAGACGGTCGCGATCGCGGACGTCAACGACCCGGCCCTGGTCGTCGCGCACTCGCAGGGACGCACGCAGGGAGTCGTCGTGATGGACGACAATGTGCGGCCCGAGTCGTACTGGCCGTGCTTCCAGGTCATCGCCTCGCGCTTCCCCGCCTGAGGTTAGGTCACCCATGATTCCCAGGTACCACCTGCGCGAATACTATAAGCAATACGTTGTGTTATCGTGAATGTATTCGTTAACAAAGTTGCACCATGCGAATTAGTTACCTGATCTATTGACAGTAGGACAATTATTCCTATAAACTACTCGCATGAGACAGGGGACTAGGCTCTTGGAGGCCGTGAACCGCTTGGCCGATGAGGGGCGGGACGCTTTTACCCCAGCAGACCTTGCTCAGCTCCTGAACCTCACCCCGCAGCAGGCGAGGCATCTTGCCTTTCGTCTGGCTCGCGGCAACCTAGCCAGGCGGCTCACCAATGGCAGGTACACGCTCCTTCAGCCTGCAGATTGGGACGATGCGAACACGCTCGGAGTGGACCTGTATCAGGCTGCCGCCGGATTAGTAAAGCCCGACCAATACTTCCTCGCCTACTACACAGCGATGGAGTTCCATCAGATGATTCAGCATCCCCTTCGGACGGTCTTCGTAGCAGTGACCAAGCAGCGCCCCCGAGTGCGTGTCGGCAAGGTGGAGTTTCGGTTCATCACGCTCATCCAGAGGAAGTTCTTCGGTTTCCAGCAGGCCCAGATCCGTCAGGGCAACCCAGTGAATATTGCCGACCTAGAACGTACTTTCATCGATGGCGTTGATCGCCCAGAACTCTGCGGGGGATTGGAGGAAGTCTTTCGAGGCTATAAGCGGCGGCAACGCGACCTCGACCGTGAGCGGCTGCTTCGCTACGTAGTGGAGTTAGGCCATCCGACGGTGACAAAGCGTCTTGGTTTCCTCCTTGAAGCAGCAGGACATCCGGATCCTCGGCTACTTTGGGAACTGGAGAGGATTGCTGGGCGAATCCGTCATTACGTGCCGCTCGATCCAAGGAGGACCGTGGCGCGTGCAGAACGGAATCGAAGGTGGGAGATCCTCGTAAACACTGACATTGACCAGCTGTTGGAAACCGCCCGAACATGATCGACTCTACAGAAGTACGGAACCGAGCTCGTGAGCTGGAAGTGTCGGAGCGGGTGGTCGAGAAGGACTACGTCCTAACGCACCTCTTGGTTAGCACGGCGGACCGAGCTGCGGACAACTTTGTATTCCGAGGGGGAACGGCTTTGTCCAAGGTCTATTGGCCGGACTTCCGTCTTTCTGAGGATCTGGATTTTCTATGTACTGCATCCTCTCAGGATGTGCGGACCTGGCTTAGCGAAAGTGTTGAGGTGGCGACTGCCCGAACCGGCCTAGAGCTGCGCCTCGACTTTGGGGACGCGAGAGATGGGTGGGCGCGATCGCTCGTAGCCTGGGACGGCAATGAGGTGATCGTCGACGTGAATCTGAGGGAGCGGGTGTATCTCGAAGCGAAGCGCGAGAGACCCCTGACGCCATATTCAGATCTCAACGAATCGGATGCGACTCTTCTCGTCGTTGCGCTCGCAGAGATTCTGGGAAACAAGTGGTACATGCTCGGAGACCGAAACGAGCCTCGAGACCTATACGACCTTTGGTCAGGGTTGGGACGGGGAGTTGCTTTCAGCGACATCGCCATGGGCCACACGGCGAAGTACGGATTTGCGCCCACCAAGGATGTTTTGACTCGGCTTGAAAGGCTGAGAGATCTCTGGGACGTACGACTCAGTCATCAGGTCGGCGAGCTGCCTGAATTCGATGGAGTGGTAGAGGAGATTGCTCGCGCCTTCCGAGCATGGCGCGACTCAGCCTAGAGTAGGCGCCTCCCGAAAGCGCCTCCGCCTGGTCATGTCAGCATTTGTCGAAGGCGGTCGGCATAGCCCGGGGCGACCGCGCCGTCCTCGTGCTTGAAGTATGCGAACACGTCACGGCCCTCCTCGAGCACCTTCCCGATCCCCGTGGCCCACGCGCGCAGATCCTCCTCCGCGTACTCCTCGCGGCGCAGCCGCAAGTAGGCGAACGGCTCGGAGGGGATCGAGGTTCGATCGACCTCCGCGGTGTCGGTCTCGGCCGTGCACCAGGCCACGCCGTTCTCGGCCAAGAGGTCGCGGGCTTCACGCCACGACTCGTGCCGGAACTCCATCGCGTAGGGGGCGAGTGGCGGGAGGTATCCGAGGAACGCCTCCAGCAGCCCACGGTCGAACTGCAGCGTCGGCGGGCACTGGAACAGGATCGGGCCGAGGTGATCCCCGAGCAGCCGCGCCAGTTGGAGGAAGTCGGACACGTCGGTGTCGGCGTTCCGGAGGCGGCGAGTGTGGGTGATCCGCTGGTTCGCCTTGAGGGAGAACCGGAACCCCTCCGGCGCAAGCTCCGCCCACCGCGTCAAGGTCTTCGCCGCGGGGAACCGCCGGAACGTGTAGTTGATCTCGACCGAGGGGAATCTGCTCGCGTAGTACGTGAGCATGTCCGCCTGCTTCACGTCCTCGGGATAGAACGCGGGCTTCCATTCCGGATATGCGAACCCCGACGTGCCGACGAAGAGCTGTGCCACGCGCCGATTCTCGCACCGAGACCCTCGTGGGCGGCCGGCCTCATCGCTCGACTACAATCGCGGCGGCATGGCCCAGATTCCGAGAGGCTCATTTCGCGACCGCAAGGTCGCACTGTTGATGCGGGTGTCCACATGACCGAGGAGAACGCTCACCACTCCCTCGAAGCGAGGTATACCGAGGCAGGGTAGACACCGGCGCGACTTCGAGCCCTCGGAACAGGCGCGACCTGTTCGAGGAGCCCGGGATGGACGCATACGAAGAGCTCATCGCGCGAGCGGTGAGCACCCGAGGAGTGCACGTGCTCCTCGGCGGGATGGACTCCGGCAAGTCCACGCTGGCACGGGCGATCGCCGCTGCGGGGGTTGCCGAGGGTCTGACCGTCGGTGTGCTCGATGCCGACGTGGGCCAGTCCACCATCGGCCCCCCGACGACCGTCGGTCTGCGCCTGTGCCGCTCCGAGGCGGACCTGGTCCCGGAGGTCCTGAGCCAGGCCGACCATATGGCCTTCGTCGGCGCCATCTCTCCGCAGGGTCACCTCTTGCCCCTCGTGACGGGCACCAGGTTGCTCCTCGACCGCGCGAAGGCCGAGGGGGCCGATCTGGTCGTGGTGGACACGACGGGGCTGGTCTCGGGCGTGTACGCGCAGCTCCTCAAGTTCCACAAGATCGGTGTGCTGCAGCCCGACCTGGTCATCGGCATCGCTCGAGGACAGGAGCTCGAGCCGTTGCTCGGGGTCATCAGTCGCTTCTACGCGAGCGAGGTCGTTCGGCTCGAGATCCACCGGAACGCGGTGCCCGCATCCGTTGAGCAGCGATCCATGGGGCGGGAGGAGTCGATGCGGAGCTACTTCGCGGAGCCGCTCCACCGCTTCCGGGTCAAGCCCACGGTGTTCGTGCCCTCGCTCCCGGCGCTGTTCGACATGTCCACGCTCGACCGGATCATGGTCGGGCTCTCGGACGGCAAGGGGTCCTGCCTGGGGGTTGGCTACCTGGAGCACCTGAAGGAGGACGGCGGCCTGAGGCTCATCTCGCCCGTCGGGGAGGCCCCGAAAGCGCTTATCCTAGGATCCGTACGGCTCGAGGAAAGCTTCCGCGCCAGGCGCGTGGACCTTCGAAACCTCCTCGGATCCGACTGAGAAACGAAGGGAACACATATGCCGTCAGTCGTAAAGAAGCGCCGCAAGAAGATGCGGAAGAAGAAGCACAAGAAGCTGCTCAAGAAGACTCGCTGGGCGCGTCGCCAGAAGACCTAGGCGTTCCGGCCGCCGCGAATCTCCTCGGGTAAGGTGCCCAAATGGGTCAACGCGTCCTCATCACCGGGATCTCCGGCCACATCGCCGGCCGTCTCGCTCGTCGCCTCGAGCAGGATCCGGAGGTCGAGTACGTGGTCGGCGTCGGCTTGGACGAGCCCACCGTGGATCTCGAGCGGACCGAGTACGTCCGGGCGGACATCCGCAACCCCCTGACCGTCAAGGTCCTGCAGACGACCGATGTCGACACGGTCGTCCACCTGCACGTCCTGGCAACCCCCACGGGCGTGGGGGGGCGGAGCCAGATGAAGGAGATCAACGTCATCGGCACGATGCAGCTGCTCGGCGCGTGCCAGCGGGCGGAGAAGGTTCGCAAGGTCGTCATGAAGTCCACGACGGCCATCTACGGCTCGAACCCTCGCGACCCGGCGCTCTTCACCGAGGACATGGCGGCCAGGTCCGAGCCGCGGCACGGCTACGCGAAGGATGCCGTCGAGATCGAGCGCTACGCGCGAGCGTTCGCGCGACGGCGGCCGGATGTCTCCCTCACCACGCTTCGGTTCGCGAACTTCATCGGACCGGAGATCGAGACGCCGTTCACCCGGTACTTCTCCTTCCCTGTGGTCCCCACAGCGATGGGGTACGACCCGCGCCTGCAGTTCGTCCACGAAAACGACGCCGTCGAGGCGCTCTACCGTGCCGTCCGTGAAGAGCACCCCGGCGTCTACAACGTCGCCGGGCATGGAGTGGTGCTCCTCTCTCAGGCGCTCCGGCTGATCGGCAAGCCGTCGATCCCCATCGTGGTGCCGTTCGTCCAGCCGATCGCCTCGCTCCTTCGCCAGTTCGGTGTGGTCGACTTCGCGACGGACCAGCTTCGCTTCCTGCTCTTCGGCCGCGTCGCCGACACGACGCGCCTCAAGACCCTGTTCGAATACACGCCTCGCTTCTCCACCAAGGAGGCGTTGCTCGACTTCGCGCGGGGGAGCGACATCAAGCGACTGGTCTCCGAAGAGCGGCTCTCGGACTGGGAACGCGACGTATACGCCTTCCTCAGGCGGAAGAACCAGGAACGCTTCGAGGACACGAGGAGAGGCTGAGATGGCCGAAGTCATCCCCATCGCGGGACGCCACAGCGAGCCCGAGCGGTGCCACGCGAAGACCGCGAGCGGCGCCCCGTGTCGGAACCGGGCCGGGGAGGACGGGTATTGCGGGGTTCATCGCCGATCGCAGGCTGCCGCCCCGTCGCCGGAGGCGGATGCGCTCCAGGACATCCTCGCGTTCGTTCGCCGGCGGCTGACCGGCCAGTACGAGGTCGACGAGTTCGGGTTCGACCCCGAGCTCACGGAGCAGGTCCTCGCGCCCCTGGCCCGCGTCTTTCACGAGAAGTGGTGGCGCGTGGACTGGATCGGTATGGAGAACGTCCCATCCGAGGGCGCGGCCTTGCTCGTGGCGAACCATGCCGGCACGGTGCCGTGGGATGCGGTCGTCACGAAGTTCGGTGTGCTCGACTATCACCCGGCGCACCGCCACGTTCGGCTCCTGGCCGCCGACCTCGCGTTCACCATGCCATTCATCGGAGCCCTCGCCCGCAAATCCGGGAACACGCTCGCGGCGACCGAGGATGCCTACCGACTGCTGGATCAGGGGGAGCTGCTCGGCGTGTTCCCCGAGGGCTACAAGGGGGTCGGCAAGCCCTTCAGCCAGCGGTACAAGCTCCAGCGCTTCGGACGGGGCGGCTTCATCGAGCTCGCGCTCCGTGCCCGATGCCCGATCGTGCCGGTCTCGATCGTCGGGTCGGAGGAGATCTATCCGATGATCCACAACGCGAAGACGATCGCCCGGATCGGCGGCTTCCCATACTTCCCCGTCACGCCGTTCTTCCCCTGGCTGGGGCCCCTGGGCCTCATCCCCCTGCCCTCGAAGTGGATCATCGAGTTCGGGGCCCCGATCGACACCTCGGACCTGGAGGACGACGCCTGGCAGGACCCCCTCACGGTGTTCGAGCTCACGGACCGCGTTCGGGACGAGATCCAGCAGACGCTGAATCGCAACCTGCGGCTCCGCCGATCGGTCTTCTTCTAGCGGATCGGAGGACCGGGCCCCCTCGGATCGGCCCAAAAAGGACGTCCCGAGAAGCAGGAGATCGGTCCCCAGCGTCGAAACCTTTGTGCAGAAGCCCAAATGACCAACCGCCGAAAGGGGTTCGGATGCGCCGCCGACGGATGCTCCTGCTGCTGACAGTCCCTCTGGTCCTCAGCACGGTCCCGGCGAACGCCGACCACGACGAAACCCTCCTCGTGTGCAACGAGCCCCCGGCCGGCGTCACGGAGGTCGGGCCCAACGAAGGCCTCGACCTCGCGATCGATGCCCCCGACCAGTTCGCCCCGGCCAGGCAGACGAGCAGCCTTCGGTTCCAGCTGGACCTGTACCCGGCGACCGCCGAGAACTACGCGGACGTGGCTTCCTCTCTCGACTGGGAGATCGTCGCGAACGACTGGGATCTCCTGCTCCTGAACGGGGGAGGAGCCGCCATCGACACCTCGGCCGCGGCTCAGCCGTCGTCGGTGCCGAGCGAGCAGGTTTCGGCGAGCGTTCCTCACTGCGGACTGTTCACGCTCCGCGTCCTGAACTTCAGGGCCGTCGACGCGGGTTCGCTGGATCCGCTCCAGCTCACCCTCGCGACCGGATCCGTCAAGTAGCGACGATCACCGTCGGCGTCGGTATCAGCACGCCCGGCGTTGGAGGGCCATCGCCGTTCCCCAGCAGGAAGAACGCGAACACGACCATCGCGATCAGCAGGATGACGATCACGGCGAGGGTTCCCGGACGCACGGACTAGCGCTTGCCGTCGCCGAGGTCCATCGCGACGGCCGTGATCTCCCGCGCGAGCTCCTCGACTCCGGCCATCTTCGGGACACACACGGCGATCCCGGCTTCCTGGGCGCCCTGCTCCAGCTCGTCGTCCACGTATGCCGAGTACAGGATCATCTGCTGGTCCGGACGCTGCTCGCGGATGCGGCGGGCGACCTCCAGCCCGTCCATGTCCGGCATCATGTAGTCGACGATGACGACGTCGGGATCGGCGGAACGGACGCGCTCGATCGCCTGTGGCCCGCTGTCGGCATCCCCGGCGATCTCGAACCCGTGGAGCTCGAGGATGTCGAGCAGCATCTTCCTGACGTGCTCGGTGTCTTCGACCACCATGAGGCGAACGGTCATGTCCTGGCCCCCAGCCGTGTCTCGCAGAACTCCCGGTTCCGCACCAGCACCTCGTTGACCGCCTGATCGTCACCAAGGTACGGCCGGAGATCGAGCTCGAGTGCGATCGTACCCCCGAATCCGTCCGAGGCGATCTCCTCGAGCAGCTCTCCCAGGGGAAGGATCCCCTCGTCCACGGGGAGGTGTGAGTCCCAGCCCTTCCCCGCGTTGTTCGACAGGTGGAAGTGGACGACCTTCTCCCTGTACCGCCGGAAGGCCTGGATCACGTCGTACCGGGCGACCGCCAGATGGCTCGTGTCGAGGACGAGATGGGGGTAGCGGTCCAGATCCTCGAAGTCCTGGCTCGCGTGGAACTTGAGTCCCCGCTCTCCCCGGATCTTCACGGGGAACATGTTCTCGACGCCGACGATGACTCCCGAGCGGCTGGAGAAATCGCGGATGCGCTCGTCGATCCATCTGCGGTAGCGAACCTGCCACTTGTACGGGGGGTGGACCACGACCAGGGGGATCCCCGCCTGCTCCGCGACCTGCGTGGCGCGGTAGATCTTCGCGATCGGATCGGTTCCCCAGACGCGGCGGGTGAGGAGAAGGAAGGGAGCGTGCAGGGCATGGACGGACAGGTCGAACTCTGCCGCGAGCTCCTGAATCCTCCGAGCATCCTGCGTGGCGGGATCGGACGTCACCATGACCTCGACGGCGTCGTAGCCCGCCTCCCGCGCGTGCCGGAAGGCTTCTCGGAGCGGGTGGCGGAAGAAGGGAGCGGTCGAAAGGAGGAGCCGAGGGGGAGGTGTCAAAGAGCTCACGAAGCGGGCAACCTGACCACGAAGCAGCCGCCGTTCGGCTCGCACGGCTCGTACCAGACGTCCCCGCTCTGCGCGCGGGCGAGCCCACGAACGATCGACAGGCCCAGGCCGGTGCCCCCGTCCGCCGTCCCCGCCTGAGCGAATCGCTCGAACAGGCGGGGAACGAAGTCTTCGGGGACACCGTCGCCGTTGTCGGAGACCCGTATCTCCACCTGGCCGTCGGCTTCCTCGCTCTTGACGGTGATCGGAGGCCGGCCGTACTTCAGGGCGTTGGCGACGTAATTCGTGAGGATCTGGTGGAGGAGGTCGGGGTCGGCCAGGACCCGCTGCTCCGGGGCAACGTCAATCTCTACCCCCTGTGCGCTGTCTCCGAACGAGGACACCACGGCTCCGATGCTGTCGGCCAGGCGGATCGGCTGGGGATCGACCTCAAGGGCGCCGGCCTCGATCTTCGAGAGCGTGAGCAGCTCTCCGACGAGCCGCATGAGGCGTTCCGACTGAAGCTCGATCAGTCCGATCTGCTCGCGCTTCTGGTCGTCGGGGATGCGGTCCCAGTGCTGGAGGAGGGTCTTGGAGAAGCCCAGCACCGACGTGAGGGGCGTTCTGAGCTCGTGGCTCGTGACCGCCACGAAGTGATCCTTGAGCTCGTCCGCCGCGCGGAGCTCCTCGTTCACTCGCTGCAGCTCGCCGGCCGCTCGCTCCAGCTCCTTCTCCGCCCGCCGGCGATCGCGGAGCTCGTCCTGCGCGGCGGAGTAGAGCCTCGCGTTGTCGAGGGCGACCGAGGCCAGCCGCGCGAAGCGGTTCAGCAGGTCGACCTCGTCGCTCCTGAAGTGTTTCTCTTCCTCGACGTGCACGAGCCCGATCACCCCGACGATCTCGTTGGCTGCCCTGAGCGGAAGCGCGACGAGGGCGCGGATCATGTCGAACCCCTCCACGCGGCCCTCCCAGCCGTGATAGTCCGCGATGGCGAGGGGCTCACCGGTCTCCCACACGCGTCCGGCCACGCCCTCTCCGGACTTGATGCGGTACCCGAGATAGTCGGCGAAGAGGCCGATCCCCGCGCGGACGACGAGGTTACCGGCGCGCTCGTCGACGACGTACAGGTACCCGTGCTCCGCGCCGATCAGGGCGGCGGCGCGCGAGAGGATCGCTCCCAGCAGGCTGGTCGGCTCCAGTCGCCGGATCAGATCGACCGTGGTCTCGTGCAGCGCCGCCAGCTCTTCTCGCTGCCGGTTGAGCTCCGCCTGGGATTGGGTGCGGTCGGAGATGTCGTGGATGAGGGCGTTGAAGCGAAGGACCTCGCCGGCGGGCATCGGCCAGATCGTGATCTCGACCGGAAACTCCGACCCGTCCCGACGAAGTGCCGAGAGCTCGAGCCGCTTATTCAGGACCGGACCGTCGCCGGTATCGAGGTATCGCCGCAGCCCGTTCCAGTGAGCCTGCCGCAGCCGCTCGGGGATGATCGTGTCGGCGAGCGTTCGGCCGATCGCGTCGTCCCTGCTCCATCCGAAGATCACCTCCGCCTGCCGGTTCCAGTCCGTGATCTCACCCGCCGAGTCCATCCCGACGAACGCATCCTGCGCGGTCTCCAAGATCTGCCTCGTCGCGTCTTCGCGGTCTCGCAGCGCTTGCTCCGCACGCCTGCGCCCGGAGATGTCGAGGACCTGGGAGATGAAGTAGAGCGGTCGGCCGTCAACGTCGCGGATGAGGGACCGATTGATGAGCGTCCAGACGTCCGAGCCGTCGGGGCGCACGTACCGCTTCTCCCATTCGAACGTGCTCTCCCCGCCACCCAGGGCGTCGCGCTCGTACGTCTCTTGCACTTCGAGGTCGAGCGGGTGCGTGATGTCACGCCAGCTCATCTCGAGGAGCTCGCGCTCCTCCCTGCCCAGGATGAGACAGATCGCCTGGTTGACCTGAAGGAAGCGCCCGTCGAGGTCGAGAAGCGCGATCCCGGCCGGAGTTCCTTCGAACGCGGCCCGGAACCTCGCCTCCGCCTCGTGGAGCGCCGCCCCCTCATCAGGGTTCGACGGTTCGTTCGGTTTCACGACTGGCTCCCTCAGTGACGATAATGAATGACATTTCCCCCAAAAGGAAGGCACGGTCCGTGGTAAACCCCCCCCAGCTTGAGAGGTGTGAGGGATGCCGGGACTGATCAACCGGGTCCGCGAGGAGCGACGCGTTCGCCGCGACTTCGACGGTCTCATGGCGTCGAACGGTCTCGGGATGCCGCGAGGCGCCATGCGGAAAGAGCGAATCGAGCGCCTGCCGCTCCGAGGGCTGGGGTTCGCGTGGTGGCTGAACCGATTCGTCGTCCTGACGGTTGCGCTGGCGGTCTTGGTGGCGGGCATCGCGATCCTCGCCCCGCTCCCATATGACCCGCAGTCCCCGCTGCAGTCGGCGTTCTTCGTCGATCAGGCCGGCCGGCAGATCGCCCGGGTGAACGCGGAGGAGCGACGCGAGTTCGTGCCGTTCCGCCGCGTGCCTGACGTGGTCCGCGAGGCGTTCCTCGCTGCCGAGGATCAGCGGTTCTACGAGCACTCGGGTGTCGATGCGCTCGCGATCCTGCGGGCTCTCTGGAGCGATCTGAGCGGCGGACGCTTCCAGGGAGGTTCGACCATCACCCAGCAGCTGGTGCGCAACACGTCCGACCCGTACGTCGGAAGGGAGCGAACCTTGGGCCGCAAGATCCGCGAGGCCGTGATGGCCCTGCGTCTGGAGCGCCGCTTCTCCAAGAACCGGATCTTCGAGATGTACCTGAACCAGATCTACTTCGGCGAGGGCGCCTACGGCATCGAGACCGCCGCGCAGGAGTACTTCGGCACGCACGTGTGGGACCTCGAGCTCGGCGATGCCGCGGCGCTCGCCGGCTTGGTGGCGAGCCCAACGCACTACAACCCCCGTGCCGATCCCGAGGCGTCCGGCGAGCGACGGGACTGGGTGCTCGACCGCATGGTGACGCTCGGGTTCGTGACCGCGGCGGAAGCGACCGAGGCGAAAGCCGACCCCGTTGAGGTGGCGCCGCGACAGCCGCAGGTCTCGAAGGCGGCGTACTTCGTCGACTGGCTGACGCGCGACATCCGCAGGCGCCACGGCCCCGACGTCATGTACCGGGGTGGCCTGCGCGTCGAGACGACGCTCGACCTCGACCTGCAGCGAGCCGCGGAGCAGGCGATCGCTGGGGTGCTCGACCTGCCGGGCGACCCGCAGGCCGCGCTCGTCTCGATCGACGTCCGCACGGGCGGCATCCTCGCGATGGTAGGCGGCCGGGATTTCCGTCGGTCCCAGGTGAACCTCGCGACCGGGCAGGGGGGGACCGGGCGCCAGGCAGGATCGGCGTTCAAGCCCTTCGTCCTCGCCGCCGCCCTGGAGAACGGCATCTCAGCGTACGACGTGTACGCGGCCCCGAGCGCCATCACGATCGACGGTCACAGCATGAGCAACTACGGCGGGTCGTCCTACGGCTCCCTGAGCGTGCGTTCCGCGACGGTGAGCTCCGTCAACACGGTGTACGCGCAGCTGATCGACCGGGTCGGGCCGGAGAAGGTGGTGGATCTCGCGCGGAGCATGGGCATCCGCACGGATCTGCCGGCCGTTGTCTCGCTCGCGCTCGGGACGGGCGAGGTCACGCCGCTCGACATGACCGCGGCGTACGCAACGCTTGCCGCCGGCGGGATCTATCGTCGCCCGACCGGCGTTCGCTGGATCACCGACTCGCGCGGGGAGGTCGTGGAACGCCTCGATACGGGCGGACGGCGTGCGCTGCCCGAGGACACGGCGAACCAGGTCACGGACATCCTGCTCGACGTCGTCGCCGGGGGCACCGGCTCGGCGGCCGCGCTGCCCGGCGTGGCGGTCGCGGGCAAGACGGGTACGGCCGAGAACCACGCGGACGCATGGTTCTGTGGATACACGAGCGAGGTCGCCACGTGCGTGTGGATCGGATACGCACGAGGACAGATCCCCATGACGAGCGTCCACGGGATCGCGGTCACCGGTGGCTCGCTGCCGGCCGACATCTGGCGAGCGTTCATGTCGGTGATGCCCGTGCCCGGTGGCTCGCCGGGGATTGGCTCCTCGACGAGCGGCGTGCCGTCGTCCTCCGGCACCGGGGAGGCGGATCGTGGCGAGACACCCTCGGACGCCGACTCGCGGGAGGATCCCGTCGGCGAGGAATCTCCACCCCCGCCGCCAGAAGAAGAGGGTGAGGAGCCCGGCATCATCCCCGACGTCATCCCGACGCCCGGGTCGCCGCCCGGGGCCTGAGCCGCGCACCGCTCGACCGCCGACCGGTATCCTCCGGTTCCCGAAAGGAGGAGCGACGCGTGACCGAGCGAGACAATCGCCCGCGCTGGGACGGCCGACGCGGCCGCTATGAGGTCTGGCACGTCACGATGTCCGACCCGGGCGGCGAGCAGGGGTACTGGATCCGGTACACGCTTCGCTCGCCCGTCGCCGGCCCTCCCGAGCGGCGGCTCTGGTTCGCGAGGTTCGACCGTGCCGACCCGTCCCGAACCTTCGGCATCAACGGCCTGGCCGAAGGTCGTCCCGTACAGGGTCCCTCCTTCGGCGTTGGCGACGCGCTCCTGGACGCCGGCGCGGCCCTCGGGTCGCTGAAAGGCGGCGGCCACGACGTCCGGTGGGACGTGCGCTGGCCGACCGGCCAGCCGACCTTCCGCGTCCTTCCGCCCGCGTTCTACCGGGGATCGCTCGCGCCCACGCGGCCGTCGTCACCCAATCCGGACGTGCGCTTCGGTGGCTCGATCGAGATCGACGGAGAGACCGTCGACCTCGACGGATTCTGCGGACAGCAGGGCCACCTGGAGGGAACGCGTCACGCCGAGCGCTGGGCCTGGGCGCACTGCAACGCGTTCCGCCAGGAGGGCTACGCGTTCCAGGCGCTGTCGGCGCAGGGTCGCCGCGGCCCGCTGCTGACCCCGATGCTCACGTTCGGTGGTATCCGCGTCGACGGCACGTGGGAACGTCTCCGCGGCAGCGTGTCGGCGCGGAGCTGGAGCCTCGGCATCTGGCGGGTGCGACTCGCATCTCGCACCTATCGGGTGGACGGCGAGATCCGGGCGCCGTGGGACGTGCTGGTGCGAGCCCGGTACCTCGATCCCGACGACACGCCCCGCTGGTGCCACAACAGCGAGGTCGCCTCGTCTCGTCTGCTCGTCTGGGAGCGGCGAGAGGACGTATGGCAGGAGCGCGCGGAGCTCGTCTCGGAGGGCACGACGCACGCGGAGTGGGCCGGCAAGACGGCGGCGCCCGGGGAGTTCCACGAGCACGAGGAGATCGCGTGACGGGGTCCTCACTGGGGGACGTCCTCCCATCGAGTGCCGCGGAGCGCAGGGAGAAAGCGGCGCTCGTGGCGAGCGACCGAACGATCACGTACGGCGAGCTCGACGATCGCGCCCGGAGGGCCGCCGCCGCTCTTCACGCGGCGGGCGTCCGCAAGGGCGGCCGCGTCGCGCTGGTGCTGGGGAACGTGCCCGAGTTCATCGAGGCGCTGCACGGGGCGTGGCGGATCGGCGCGGTCGTCGCTCCCCTCAACATCATGCTCACTCCGGAGGAGGCCGGTTACGTGCTCGCCGATGCCCAGGCGAGCGTCGTGGTGACGGACCCCACGTTGCTGCCGATGGTGCTGGCCGTGCGCGACCGCGTCGCCTCCCTCGAGCACGTGCTCGTCACCGGATCCGGGCCCGCGCCGCCCGGCACGACCTCGTACGAGGAGGCGCTCCGGCAGGCCGCCGATCCGCCCGCGGTCGACATCGCGGCGGAGGATCTCGCCCTCCTCTCCTACACGGCCGGCACGACCGCGAGCCCGAAGGGCGCGATGCTCACGCACGGGAACCTGCTCGCGAACCTCGACCAGATGGCGAGCGTCCCCGCGCTCGCGGAGGCCGAGAGCGACGTCGTGCTGCTTGCGCTGCCGCTGTTCCACATCTACGCGCTGAACGTGGTGCTCGGCATCACCATCCGCGAGGGCGCGACCGCGGTCCTGGTCGAGCGCTTCGACCCCGCGGGCACGCTGGAGCTCGTCGAGCGGCACCGGGTCACGGTGCTGTTCGGCGCGCCACCGATGTTCGCCGCCTGGCTGCAGGCCGCCGGCCAGCGCGACCTGTCGTCGGTCCGCCTCGCGGTCTCCGGTGCGGCGCCGCTGCCGGGGGAGGTGCTCGACGCGTTCCGTGAGCAGATGGGCATCACCATCTGGGAGGGCTACGGCCTGACAGAGACCGCGCCGGCGGTCACCACGAACGCGCTCGGCGAGCAGGCGAAGCCCGACTCGATCGGGCTCGTGCTGCCCGGGGTCGAGGTCCGCCTGGTGGACGAGCATGGCGAGGAGGTCGAGGACGGGGACCCGGGCGAGATCGTCGTGCGCGGCCCGAACGTCTTCCAGGGCTACTGGAACCGGCAGGAAGAGAGCGAGGCCGCATTCCGCGACGGCTGGCTGCGTACCGGCGACGTCGCGTACCGCGACCAGGACGGCTACCTGTTCATCGTCGACCGTACGAAGGACCTCGTGATCGTCTCGGGGTTCAACGTGTTCCCGAAAGAGGTCGAGGACGCGATCCTGCGCCATCCGAAGGTGGCGGAGGTCGTGGTGATCGGGGTGCCCGACGATCGCACGGGCGAGGCCGTGAAGGCGTTGATCGTTCCCGAGGGCGGCCAGAGCCTGACCGAGGAGGAAGTGCTCGAGCACTGTCGCGAGACGCTCGCCCGGTTCAAGTGGCCGAGATCGATCCAGCTGGTCGAGTCGCTTCCGAAGCACGTGACGGGCAAGGTGCTCCGTCGCCTCCTGCGAGACCAGGCCACCACGTGATCGCGCTGCCGATCGCGGCGACCGTCATCGCGGCGGTGTTCGGCGTTCACCTCTTGATCCGATCGGGCCGCAGGCGCGCGTGGTTCGAGGCGGTGTGGGGGCTCGCCATGCTGATGTTCGCGATCGCGTCGGGCGCGCTCGTGCTCGGGGTGGCGGACGGCTGGTCCACCGCCGAGTTCCGAACGTACTGGCTGTTCGGCGCCGTGCTGAACGTTCCCTACCTCGCGCTCGGCGAGGCGTATCTGCTCATCCGTCAGCGCTGGATCGGCCACGTCTTGCTGCTCCTCGTGCTCGCGGCGACCGCATGGGCATCGGCCGAGGTTCGAGCCGCGCCGCTCGACCTGGAGGTGCTGCGGACGCAGGAGTTCTTCACCGGCCGGGAGGTGATGGGGGCTGATGCGCCGGCGCGCACGTTGGCTCTGCTGTACTCGTACACGGGCACGGCCGTGCTGGTGCTCGGCATCCTGTGGTCGGCGCTCGGGATGCGAGGCCGCCCCGAGCTGCTGAACCGGTTCTACGGCGTGCTGCTCATCGCGTTCGGGGCGCTGATCGTCGCCGGGGGAGCGGCATTCGCTGCTGCAGCGAACTTCGCGGGGTTCTCGCTGACGCTGGTCGTCGGGGTCGCCGTCATGTACTGGGGCTTCCTGACCGCGACGCGCGTCAGTCCACCGACGCGCTGACGACCGGCGAGGAGCGCGGGGCGGGACGCTGCCCCGGCTCGTCCGTCAGCATCACGGCGTCCCACTTGCCCGGGTCGGTTCGACACGGCAGCACGGCCCGACCCTGCTCCACGTCGAGCACGCCGGCATGCCACACCTGGGTGCCGGCCACGAACCACACGTGGTACTGGTGTGTCGGTGACGGCAGGTCCTTCGCCATCAGGATCGACCGTGACTCTCCCGGCACGTAGTAGAGCGCCGCGCCGGTCGGTCCTTCACCGATCAGGGGGATCGTCAGGTGCTCGGGGTGGGCGACGGTTTGCACCGCGTCGAACAGCGAGCTCTGGGTCAGCTGTGCCGCCTCGAGCCGGTCGCCGAGCTGCCCTGCTCGGATCATGCTGAAGCCGGAGAACGCGACGAGCAACGCCGCCGCGGCGGTCCCGGCCGCGACGAGCGGACGGACGCGCTCGGGACGGCGAAGCGCGCGGCGAACCTTCGCGTCCAGCGTGTCCGAGGGGGTGACGGCCGGCGCGACGAGGGCCAGGTCGGCCGCAACCTCCCGGTACCCGTCCCATGCTCTTCGGCAGGCCTCGCACTCGGGGATGTGCTCCGCGAGCGCCCGCTCCGCGAGCGCGGCGTCCTCGGGGTCGAGACCGCCGAGCGCGTGCCCGGCCAGCAGCTCCTCGACACGGTCGTGCTCCCACGTCATGCGAGCCGCTCCCGCAGTCGGCGCATCGCCGCGAACACGCGGCTCTTCACGGTTCCCAGCGGGATGCCCTCCTCCGTTGCGATCCTCGACTGCGTCCATCCCCGGAAATACATCAGCTCGAGAAGCCGGTGCTGATCGTCCGGCAGGCCCGCCAGCGCGTCACGGACCCGCTTCCGGCGATCGGCGAGCTCGAACTCCTCGACCACAGTGTCCATCACGTCTTCGTCGGGGACCGGCGGTGGGTTCGCTCGCTGCTCCCGGGCCCGGAGGCGCTCCTCTCGGCGAACCGCGTCCACGGCTCGGTGGTGGACCAGCGAGAACAAGAACATCCGGAACGTCCCTCGGGTGGCGTCGTAGGCGTCGGGGGCCGTCCAGACCGCGAGGAAGGCGTCGTGGACGACCTCTTCGGAGAGCGTGGGCTGGCGAAGGACACGAAGCGCGAGGCCATACGCCGCCGGCGCGTACCGGCGGTAGATCGTCTCGAATCCGCCGGGGTCTCGCTCGGCGATGCGCTGCAGGAGCTCGACATCGGTCTCCGCCACACGGGCAGTATGGCCCGAGCGGCGAAGCCGTGACCGGTATCCTTGGCGCGTGCCCGACTACTTCCGGATGGTCACGATCGACTACACGGGTTCCCGGTTCGTCCTCGGGCGTACCGCGGATGGCTACGCGATCTGGGAGATCGCTTCCAGCGGCGAGCCACCGCAGCTCTTCCCCGCGACGCCGGAGGGTTGGACCGCCGCGTGGCTCAAGTTCCGCGAGCTCGAAGGAGGCGCACCTCCGGCGGCCGCGGGGTCGGGCGGCACTGCCGGCGCCGTGCGCCCGCTCGGCCTGGGGAGTGTCCTCGACGGAACGTTCAAGGTCTACGGACGTCACCTCGGGGCGTTCGCGCTCGTCGTCGCGGCCGTGACGATCCCCCTGGCGCTGATCCAGATCGTGGTCCTGCGTGCTTTCCTCAGCCCCGAGCTCGAGCTCCTGTTCTCCGGCGCCGTGAGTCAGACGGACCTGGACGTCATCCGCCGGACGCTCGAGGACGATCTCCCCCTGCTGATCGCGGCGGGCGTCGTCGTCGGACTGATCTCGCTCTTCGTCAGTGCGATCGTCAGCTCGGCCCTGATCGGCGGGACGCTCAGGGGTGTCGGCGGAGCGGCCGTGCGCGCCGGTGAGCTGCTGCGATCCGGCGTGCGCCGCATGGCGTCGATGGCCTGGATCCTGTTCCTCACCGGGCTGATCATGTTCCTCGCGGCGCTGCCGGTGGGGGTCGTCTTGTTCCTTGCCTCCGAGGCCAGCGAGGGAGCCGTGATCATCCTGGTGATCGCCCTGTTCCTGGTTCTTCTCCTGCTCTACACGCGCTACCTGTTCGCGCCCACGACCCTGATCGCCGAGGACCGGCGCGGCCCGCAGGCCCTGCGGCGGTCCTGGGAGCTCACGCGCGGACGAACCTGGCCGACTCTGGGGATGTTCCTCGTGGTCGGCCTCATCGCCTTGGTACCGAACCTCCTGATCAGCCTTCCGTTCCAGTTGATCGCCCGGGAGCAGGAGAGCCTGGCGATGTTCTGGGTGTTCGCGGCCCTCGGCGGGGCCGTCGCCTCGGTCGTCATCGTGCCCTTCACCACGGTGGCGATCGTCCACCTCTACATCGACGCCCGGGCTCGGAAGGAGCAGCTCGACCCGCACGATCTCGTGCCGGACTCGGGCATCGGCGCGCGCTGAGCTCCGGATGCCCCATCAGGTCACGATGTATTCGCGGACACGGTGCGGGCTGTGCGATGAAGCCCGCGAGGTGATCCAGGCGGTCCGCGTAGAGACCCCGTTCGAGTACGAGGAGGTGCTGATCGACGGCGACCCGGCTCTCGAGGGCGAGTACGGGCTTCGCGTGCCGGTCGTGGTCGTGAACGGGGTCGAGACGTTCGAGGTCGAGGTGGCCCGGGATGAGCTCCAGGCCCTGGTCAGCGCCTCGCCGCCGGGCGCTTGAGAATTCGAGAAAGCGCCGATGGTACGATGTATCACATGTTCACGAAGTCCCCGTCCCGGCCGTGAGCCCGTGAGAACCCGCCCAATCCCCGAGGCCACCGTCGGCCGCCTCCCCGTCTATCTCCGAGCCCTCGTGGAGATGGCCGAGGCCGGACAGACCACGATCTCCTCCGAGGGGCTCGCGGAAGCCGCGGGCGTCAACTCCGCGAAGGTCCGCAAGGACCTGTCCTACCTGGGGTCCTACGGGACGAGGGGTGTGGGCTACGACGTTGCCTACCTGATCCACCAGGTTCGCCGCGAGCTGGGGCTGACCCAGGACTGGGCGGTGCTCATCGCGGGGGTCGGAAACCTCGGCCACGCGCTCGCGAACTACAAGGGCTTCGGCGAGAGAGGATTCCGCACGGTCGCGCTCGTGGACGCGGACCGGTCCAAGGTGGGCGAGATCGTGGGCGGGATCCGCGTGCGTCACGTCGACGACATGCCGGCGATCGTGCGCGAGAACGAAGTCGCGATCGGGGTCATCTCCACGCCGGCCGCCGCCGCGCAGGATGTCGCCGACCGGATGGTCGCCAGCGGCATCCGCTCCATCCTCAACTTCGCGCCCGCGGTGATCACGGTTCCCGCGGAGGTCTCGCTCCGCAAGGTCGATCTGTCGATCGAGTTGCAGATCCTGGGTTTCTACGAGCAGCGGAAGGCCGCGCTCGCCGAGGTGAAACGCGGCCGGGCGCTCGCCCACGTCGCGCGCTGAGTCATGCCGGTCCTCGCGCTCGGCGTCTCGTACCGGATGGCCCCGGTCGAGCTGCTCGAGCGCGTGTCGATCTCTGAGCAGGAGACGGCCAAGGCGTACAAGCGGTTGTCCGAGCTCGACTCCGTCACGGAGTCCGTGCTGGTCTCCACGTGCAACCGGGTCGAGGTCTACGCGGAGGTTGACGCGTACCACCCCGGCTTCCAGGACCTGAAACGGTTCCTGAGCGAGGCCACGGAGGTCTCGCCCGGGGAGCTCGACGCGCCGCTCTACTCGCATTACGAGGACCACGCTGCCGAGCATCTGTTCGCCGTCGCCGCGGGGCTCGACTCCATGGTGCTCGGCGAGCCACAGGTGCTCGCCCAGGTTCGTGCCGCGTTCCGCCGCGCCGAGCAGGAGGAGGCTGTTGGGCCGGAGCTGCGAGCGCTCTTCGACCGGGCCGTCCGGGCGGGCAGGCGCGTCCGTGCCGAGACGTCGATCGGGGCGAGCCCCTCCGCGTTCGTGGATGCGGGCCTGGACCTGGCGCGGAAGCATCTCGGCAGCCTGGAGGGCCGGCCCTCGCTCGTGATCGGTGCCGGCGAGATGGGCTCGCTGGCCGCGTCGTCCCTGCGAGGACGCGGTGCGGAGCCCCTCGTGATCCTCAGCCGGAAGCGGGAACGCGCGCAGCGCATCGCGGAGCAACACGGGGGGACCCCGGGAACGATGGAGGAGCTGGAGGAGGCGCTTTCGGGCGTGGACCTCGTCATCTCCTCGACGGGGTCAACGGGGGTCGTGCTCACGGAGGACGCCATCCGCCGGGCGTCGGACGGACACAGGATGTTCCTGCTCGACCTCGCCGTCCCGCGGGATGTCGACCCGGCCGCTGCGGCGCTGCCGGGCGTGCGGCTCGCGGACATTGACGACCTCGCGCCACTCGTCGGCCATCCGGAAGCGAACCCCGATGTGCTCGCGTCCCGGACCATCGTGGACGCCGAGGTGCGCAGGTACGCATCCGAGCGCCGAGGCCGGCGACTCGCGCCCCTGATCACGGCCCTTCGCGCGATGGGCGAGGAGGTGCGTGCCGAGGAGCTTCAGCGCATCGAGCCCCGGCTCGCGTCGCTATCCGAGCGCGACCGCGCCACGGTGGAAGCGCTCACCCAGCGGATCGTGGCCCGCCTGCTCCACGAGCCCACCGTTCGGCTCAAGGACCTCGCCGGGAGGCGGCTCGCCGACGCCCCGGCTCGCGCGCTCGCGGAGCTGTTCGGGCTGGACGTCGAGGAGTAATCCACTGCACCTTCGGCTCGGCACGCGTCGGTCTCGTCTCGCCCTCGCGCAAGCGGAAGTGGTCGCGGCGCTCCTCCGGGAGCGTGGCCACGAGGTCGAGCTCATCCCGATGACCACCGCCGGCGATCGCGGCGCCTCCCCGGCATCCTCACCGTTCGGTACGAAGGGCCTGTTCGTCGGCGAGATCACCGAGGCGCTCCTGCGCGGTGACATCGACCTCGCGGTGCACTCGGCCAAGGACCTTCCCTCGGAGGATCCGGCCGGTGCGATCGTCGCCGCGGTCCCCGAGCGTGGGGCGCCCCACGACGTCCTCGTGACGCGTGGTGAGGAGCTGCCCCCCGGCTCGGTGATCGGGACCTCGAGCCTTCGGCGGCAGGCCCAGCTCCTCCGCTCCCGTCCGGAGATCGAGGTCCGCGATCTTCGCGGCAACGTCGACACGAGGCTTCGCCGTCTGGCGGAGGGGAAGATCGACGCGCTCGTCCTCGCGGCGGCCGGCCTCGCTCGTCTCCGGCTGGAGCCCGAGCATGTGGCCGCGCTGTCCATCGAGGAGATGGTGCCCGCGCCGGGGCAGGGCGCGCTTGCTGTGCAGGCCGCCGAAGGGCTGGCGGCCGCGGACGTGGTGTCGGCCATCGACCACGAGCCGTCCCGGGACGCGTTCGAGACGGAACGCAGCCTCGTGTCGCTACTCGGCGGCGGCTGCAGGCTTCCCCTCGGCGCCTACGCGGAACGGCGGGACGGGGTGGTGCGTCTCCTCGCCATCGTGATCAGTCCTGATGGCTCTGAGCTCCTGTCGTCAGAGACCGAGGCCGCGCGCCCGTATGACGCCGCCGGTGAGGCCGCCGACGCGCTGCGAACGGCCGGCGCGGAGAGGATCCTCGCGGAGGTTCGCGAGTGACGAGGTCCCTGGAGGGCCGCGTGATCCTGGTGACGAGGCCGCGCGAGCAGGCCGATGAGTTTGCCGCGCGCCTCCGGGAGCTCGGTGCGAACGCGATCGCCGCGCCGACGATCGAGATCCAGGGCCCGGAGCCCGGCGGTCCACTCGACGCCGTGATCCAGGACGCCGCCGCAGGCGACTTTCGCTGGGTGGTGTTCACGAGCGCGTCGGGAGTCCGCGTGTGGTGGGCGCGTGCGAAGGTGCTCGGCGTGGGCTCCCCGGATGCTCGTGTCGCGGTCGTCGGTGACTCCACGGCTGCGGCCCTTGCGGAGCGCGGGATCCAGGTCGACCTGGTGCCGGACCCGTTCACGACGGCCGCCCTCGGTGAGGTGTTCCCAAAGGGGAAGGGACGCGTGCTGCTCGCGCGGGCGGACATCGCCACGGAGTCGCTGGAGGACGTGTTGCGCGCCAAGGGCTGGGAGCCGGTGCGCGTCGACGCCTATCGCGTGCGCGCCGCCACGGCGGTTCCGGAGGAGGCTCGGCGCGCAATCGAGCAACAGGAGGTGGACGCGGTCGTGTTCACCTCGCCGTCCACCGTCGAGGGGTACCTAAGCCTCGCGGTGGCCGCGCGCCGCCCGCCCGCGGTGGCTGATCTCGTTCTTCTCGGCCTCGCTGAGCTC
>CAZKFH010000011.1:0-43092 GCA_964551945.1 uncultured Actinomycetes bacterium
GGTCGTCCCCCTCCAGCATCAGTGTCTCGAATGCCTCCGCATCCGGTTCGGGACCCAGGCGTTCGAGCGGACCGTGATCCCCTTCGCGGAGAACCCACAGGCCGGCGCGACGTTCCGTTCCGAACTCCTTGATGAGGATCGACGGTCGTCCTTCGAACCGCAGTCGCACCACCGCTCCCCTGGGCTTCGTTCGCTTCGGAGGTTCCTCGACGTCGACGCGACCACCTTGCGAGAGATGGATGAGCAGTCGCGAACCACCGAAGTCGAACACGAGGTACTTCCCTCGCCGGCCCACGGCGCGAAGCTCGCTCGCGAGCAACGCCTCTGGCTGGCGATCGAACGTCTTCAGCGCGGAGAACTGGAGGAGGTCGAAGCCCGCGAGGGTGCCGCCCCGCAGGAACGCGTCGAGGCGCTCGGCCAGCGCCTGCATCTGGGGAAGCTCCGGCATGCGACGAGTGTAGGAGGACTCAGCTCGAGATGAGCTGTCGAAGGTCCGTCAGGAGCTCCTCCGGATGTCCCTCGATGTCGCGCACGCGGTACGCCTTGCGGATCACGCCGTTCGGATCGATCAGATACGTGCGGCGCTTCGCCCACTGTGGCATCGGCTCCACGGGCGCGCGCTTCGTCTCGTAGAGCTCGCCGACGGCGTGATCGGGATCGGCGAGCAGACGGAACGGGAAGTTGTACTTCTCCGCGAACCCGCGATTGTCCTCGACCGTGTCGAACGATGCGCCGAGAAGCTCGACGCCGAGCTCCTTGAACTCGGGGGCTCGATCACGGAGCCCCTTGCCCTCCCGCGTTCACCCGTCGGTGAACGCTTTGGGGAACCACCAGAACGCGATCCAACGACCACCCAGGTCGGACAGCGAGACCGGCTCGCCGTTCTGATCCGGAAGTGTGAAGTCGGGCGCGGCATCACCCTCCGCAAGCATCCGCGAAGTCTACGGCAGTACGCTGAAGCAATGATCGAGGTGACGGAGTGGGCGCGCGACATCCTGGGGCGCTCGCAGGCCGCCGCGGTGCGCTTCAACCCGGACACCGTGATCCGGCTCGTGCGAACGAGCGACGGCGTCGAGGCTCGCCTCGCCGACGGCCCCGAGCCGACCGACGAGCCGGTCGAGGCCGGGGAGGCGAAGGTGTTCGCCGAGACCGGGCTGGAGGGCCTTCTCGACATCGAGGAGCCGCACGACCGGGTCGTGCTGAAGCCCCCGGGCTCCGCGGCCAACGACCGGGGCGACCACTAGCTCACCCGAAGCGCGTAGACGCCGGTCGAGGTCTTCACGACCGGACCCTCAGCATCCCGCGAGGCCTTCGACAATGCCGCGAGCAGACGCTTGCGGATGTCCTTCTGCGTGAACGGATCAAGATAGCCGCGCTGCAACGCGATGTCCTGGATCACCGTCCAATGAAGCGGTTCCTCCTGCTCCTCCAGAACGCGGACGGCCGCCTCCAGCTCGTTCACGAGAGCGCCCGCGCCTGCGGGATCACGCGCTCCGCCAGAAGCTCGACCATCTCCTGGTCGGGGACCGCGAACGGCAGCGGCCCGAACGAGACGATCATCTCGTCCACCCCGTGGGCGGCGAACGCCGCCATGCGCTCGAGCACCTCATCGGGTGTTCCCACCAGCTTGTCGGATGACCACGACTCGAGGTCCGTGTTCTCGAAGCCGCCGCCGGGGACCCACGCCTGGATCCGCTTCCACCTTGCCTCCAGGTCGCGCTGATCCTCACCGATCACCGTGTAGAGCCCGACGGAACGCTTCACCGTCCTCGGATCCCGGCCCTCGCGCTCACAGAGCTCGTCAAGGGCCCGGGCTCGGTCCGCGTAATCCTCCGGCGTCCACGCCCAGACCGTGTTGAACCCGTCCGCCCTCCTGGCGACGAGCCGCAGCAGCCGTGGGCCGCCCTTGCCACCGATCCACAGGGGCGGGCGCGGGTCCTGCCTGGGACGCGGACGACAGTAGGCCTCGTCGAGGTGGAAGTGCTCGCCCTGCCACGTCACCGGCTCCTTCTCTCCGAACAGCAACGAGAGGACCTCGACGGACTCCTCGAGGATCTCGAACCGCTGACCCAGCGTGCCGAACTCGTACCCGAACGCCCGGTACTCGTCCTCGAACCACCCCGCCCCGACACCCAGGTCCAGGCGCCCTCCCGAAAGGTGGTCGATCGTCACCGCGGACTTCGCGACCATGGCCGGGTGGCGGAACCCAGCCCCGAGCACCAACGTGCCGAGGCGGACTCGCTCGGTGGCGGTAGCGAGGCCGGCGAGCGCCATCAAGGGATCGACCGAGCCGTACAGGTCCGACGAGCCGCCGTACCTGCCGAGCGAGAGGAAGAAGTGGTCCGAGACATAGATGGAGTCGAAGCCGAGCTCCTCCGCTCGCCTCCCCCATGTCGCGATCCCCTCCCACGACACCGGGCGGCCTTCGGGAAACGAGAAGTCGTAGTGCGGGAGAGCGAGGCCGACGCGCACGGTTAGACCAGGTCGATGACGTCCTGGGGCGTCTCGATCTCGGTCCCGGGCGCGACGTGGAGCCCGCTCGGGATCTTGAGTCGCGGGTACACGCTGATGTGTCCGCTCAGCCGGACGCCCGGATGCACGATGACCTCGTCACCGAGCGCCACGAAGTCCTCGATCACCGTCGGACGGTCGCGCGTCGACTGGACCTCCGACATCGAGCCCACCACGGAGTTCCGAATGGTCGCCGCGGGGCCGACGATCGCCCCGTCGCGGATGCAGGACCAAGTGATGGATGCGCCCTCGCGGATATCGACGTCGTCGTCGACGTCGGACTCGGTGATCACGACCCCTGGCGCGATCTCCGTGTACCGGCCGATCCGAACGTTCGGCCCGATCGTCACGGACCCCTCGGCCATCTTCTCCTGCAAGGTCTTGCCGCTCTGCTCGTCGCGAAGATGAAGCGATTCCGGCTCGATCCACACGTTCTGCTCGGGATCGTACGGCGGGCCCATCAGCCGGTTCACCGACTCGAAGCGCCCGCGGAGAACCTCCACGGTGGTCTCGATGTAGTCCTCCAGGTTGCCGAGGTCCCCGATGCGACGCACGGGATGCGCGTAGACCGGAAACCCCTTCGCTGCCATCCATGGGAGCAGGTCCTTGCCGAAGTCGAGCCGCTCCTTCCGCATCGCGGCGATCTCCGGATCGGCCGCGACCTTTCGCATCGCGGCCGGGTCCAGCAAGTAGAACCCGGCGTTCGTCAGGAGCGGCAGACGCTCGAACTCGTCCGGGTCTGTCACCTGCAGGTGCTCACGCAGCTCGCCGAGCGTCGGCTTCTCGACGAACTCGAACACCTCGCAGTCGGGCCGGGCGAGCATCACGCCGTACTTCTCGGCAACCTCCGTGGGGGCTCGCTCCATCGCGGCGATCGTGACTGCCGCGCCGCTCTCCAGGTGCTGGCGATACATCGGCTCGAGGTCGAAGTCGATGACGGAGTCCGTGGGGAAGATCAGCGCCGGCCGGTCGATCCCCCAGTGATCCAGGAGACGAAGCGTGGAGTCGGCACTGCCCGTCGAGAGCGCGTCGAACTTCACCGGCGAGTACTGCACGTCGACGCCGAGCTGCTCGCCATAGCCGATCAGCATCTTGACCTGGTAGCGGTTCTCCTTGCCGTGCGCGACCAGGTAGTACTCCTTTATCCCTTCGGCGCGAAGGATCTCGAGCACCCAGCGGATCAAGCGCTTGCCCATGAAGGCCATCGCGGCTTTCGAGCGCAGGTAGCCGGGCGCTTTCAGCGTGAGGGGACGAGCACGGACGCCCTGGCCGCCCGCGAGCCCCACTCCGACGACGTCGGTGGTTGCGGCCATCGCCCCGATGATAGCCGCGTCACTGCACGCGGAGACGGCAGATGCCTCGCTCCGCGAACGGCTTGAAGTCCCGCAGCCGCATCCGCGGCTTCAGACCGTCGAGCATCCCCTCGACGAGCCCTTGATGCAGCGAGCACACGAGGTCCTTGTAGTCGTCCGTCAGGTCACGGAACGGACAGTTCCGCAGAGTGACGTCGACGCTCTTGCCCACGCGACGGAACCGCGGATCGAAGCCGGCTCTGGACATCGCCTCCTGCAGCCGCGCGAGGTTTTGTCGCTCTGGGAGGCGCACGCCCGGCCTCGGACCCCCCTGCGTCATGAGGTAGCTCCCCCACTCTCGCGCGAGCTCCGTGGCGCGTGCCACCTCGCGCTTCGTCGTCAGCAGGCCGCAGAGCATCTCGGCGAGGAGACGGAAGTCGCGTCCCTCTTCGCCGACGGGCTCCACCGCCCGGTACTGCGTTTGAGGCCGGCCGACCCCCGAACCGCGACGGACCTTGTGGGTGACCAGGCCGGCTTCCTCGAGCCTGCGGAGATGCGGGCGCAGGGTGTTGGGGTGCAGGGAGAGGCGGCGGGCCATGTCGCTCACGGCCACCGGACGGTCGGAGGAAAGGAGGAGGTAGCGGTAGAGGCGGAACCGAGTATCGTCGGCGAGCGCCTTGTGGATCTCGTTGCCCTTGGCCACCACGAGCTCACCTCCGGGTTCGACCGATACGCACGGTCGGAAACAGGATAATCTGGGTCGATGGTCACCGAGGAACAGGTCCGAACCGCGCTCCACAGCGTGCTCGATCCGGAGATCGGCAAGCCGATCGACGAGCTCGGGATGCTGAAGGGCGTCGCGATCATGCCGGACGGAACCGTTCGCGTCCATGTGCTTCTCACGATCGCCGGCTGTCCTCTCAAGGAACGCATCAACGCCGACGTGACGGGCGCCGTCGCTCCCCTCGAGGGCGTGACCGGCGTCGAGGTGGTCCTCGGCACGATGACCGGGGATCAGCGCGAGGGCATGGTCCAGCAGCTCCGCGGCGGCGACGACCACGCCCAGCCGACGTTCTTCACCGATAGCGACACCGAGGTGATCGCCATCGCGTCCGGCAAAGGCGGTGTGGGCAAGTCGAGCGTCACCGCGAACCTCGCGGTAGCCATGGCGGCCGAGGGCCACCGCGTCGGCGTTCTCGACGCGGATGTGTGGGGCTTCTCGATCCCCCGGATGCTGGGGGTCGGCGGTCAACCCGTCGCGTTCAACGACATGATCCTGCCGCTCGAGGCATTCGGCGTGAAGGTGATCTCGATGGGGTTCTTCGTCAGCGACGCGACCCCGGTCATCTGGCGAGGGCCGATGCTTCACAAGGCCCTGCAGCAATTCCTCGGCGACGTCTACTGGGGGGATCTCGACTTCCTGCTCGTCGACATGCCGCCGGGGACGGGTGACGTCTCGCTCTCGCTCGCGACGTTCCTTCCGAGCGGCTCGATGGTGGTCGTGACCACGCCACAGGACACCGCTGCGAAGGTCGCGGAGCGCGCCGGACGGATGGCGCAGCATCCGAACGTGAAGCTGAAGCTCCTCGGCGTCGTGGAGAACATGGCCGGGTTCGTCTGCCCGCACTGCAACGAGGTCACCGACTTGTTCGGAACCGGTGGCGGTCAGGCGTGCGCGGAGGCCCTCGGCGTGCCGTTCCTCGGCGGCATCCCGATGCAGGTCTCCCTTCGAGAAGGATCGGACGTCGGCCGACCGATCGTCGTGGACCAGCCCGACACTCCTGCCGCGATCGCGCTGCGAGACCTCGCCGCAGGACTCTCGAAGAGCGCGACGACGCGCGTCGGGAAGTCCTTGCCGCTAACGGTCGCCCGCTAGTCCCGCTCCGGCGGGCGAGAGCCTGGCTCGGACGGCGGCTCGAAGTCCGTGGAGGTCGGACGCTCCGACTCACCAACCGTGATGGATTCGTCGCGCGCCGCCACCTCCGGGATCGCCACGGGTTCCGGGTCGGGCTCGGGGAGCGGTTTCCTCGAGAAGCGAGCCAGGGTGAAGAGACAGAGGAGGATCACCCCGATCGCGGTCAGCTGGCTCCCGGTCAGCCCCAGTCCGAACCACGTTTTATCGACCCGGAGGAAGTCCGTCACGACGCGCCCCGCCCCGTAGACGATCGCGAACGACATGATCATCACGCCCTCGCGCCTCGGCCGCCGGCTGATCCATCGGAGAAGCAAGAAGATCCCGAGGGCAATCAGGAAGTCGTACAGGGCCGTCTGGTGGACGCCGGCACCCGTCTGGACGATCTCCGCGCAGCCGAACCCATCCGGCGTCGCCTTGCACAGCGTGGCCCCCTCCACGGTGATCTGTTGGACCAGGCCCTCCTCGAGCGGAGCGATCCAGCCCGTCGCCTCCGTGCCCGACCACGGGCCAGGAAGCTTTCCGCCCTTGTACTGCCATCCCAACGCGAAGTCGGTCGGCTTGCCGAGGTGGTCGCCGATCACCAGATCGCCGATCCGCCCCACGAAGATCCCGAACGCGAGGCCGATCGCCGCGGAGTCCATCACCTGGAGGAACCGGTAGCCGAATCGCCGGAGGATCGGATACGCGAACCCCACGCCCCCGGCGATGCCGCCGATCAGGCTGATGCCGCCTTCCCAGATCTTGAGCATCTCGACGATGGAGTCGAAGTCCTCGAGGTGGCCGAGCACGTAGAAGAGCCGGGCGCCGAGGATCGCGCCGACGAGAGCCCACAGCAGGATCGTGCCGACGTGATCCTCGGAGACGCCGCGCTTCCTGCCTTCTCGCAGCATCCACCAGGATCCGGCGAGGTAGCCGACCGCGATGCCGAGCCCGTGAGGTGACACGGGACCGATGCGGTCGAGGACGGGCCATCCGATCAGAGCGAGGAGATCCACGGCGCCGGAGTCTAGTCGAGGACCCGAGGCGAGACCGCGCCGCTCCACGCGTCGGCCACCGCCCGGCCGAGCACCAGGCCCCCAGCGACGTCCGCCGGGTAGTGGACTCCGAGGTACACGCGGGAGAAGCCGACGACGCCGGCGAGACATGTGAGGCCGGTTCGGGCGCTCCGGCTGAGGCCCAGGTCGCGGCCTGCCACCGTTACGAACGTGAGGAGCACGGCGGGGTGGCTGCTCGGCCAGGAGGCCCCCGACGGCTTCGCGATTAGGCGCCGGTGCTCGTGCCCCTCGACCTGGTAAGGGCGAGGCCGATTGAACACCCATTTCAAGCCCTGCCCCGCGACCCAGGTCGCCACCGCGGCTCCGAGCGCATCGGCCGCCTCGCGCCGCTTCCCACCCGCGGCGATCGCCGCCGAGGCCGCGATCGACGCCCAGAGCGACCCCAGCTCGGTCACGCTCGGAAGGATGCGGTCGAGCGCGGGCGTCTGCATCCCGCCGTTGACCCGGGCGAAGAGGCGATCGTCCGCCCGTCTCCCTCGCCCGCGGACGGTGACGAACGCCAGGCCCAGCGCGAGCGCCCCGAGCACGACGGTGCGTCCGGAGGCTTTCCTCGATCCCACGCTCGGCAGCATAATGGCGGCCGGATGGAGAGAGACGGACCACAAGGGCCCCGAAGGGACGAGACGCCGCGCCGCGACCCTCCCCGCGAGGGGCACGGGCCGGGAGAGTCCGGCCGACCTCGCGATCCCGACCGCACCGCCGGTGCCGAGAAGCCTCGCGAGGAGAAGCCTTCGGCATGGGAAGCCGCGGACAAGAAGCGGCGCAGGGCACTCGTCACCCGCCTGGTCCTCGGGCTGGTGTTGCTGGTGCTGTTCGTGATCTTCGTCTCGCTGAACTCCGATGAGGTCTCGGTGCACTTCATCGTCACGGAGACTCGAACCCCCCTCGCGTGGGTGTTCCTGGTGTGCGCTCTGGTTGGCGGGCTGGTCGCTTATCTGCTGGGCCGGCAGGGACGCAGATCCAGCCGGAAGTACATCAAGGAGCTCGAGAAGCGGCTGGAGGAACGTGGGGACAAACGCTAGCCCGTTTCGATCTGCCGCTTCTGCGCGCGGATCCCGTGTCGGAGGAGCTGCGTCGCGCCGATGCGACGGACCACCTTGTCGATCGCCCCACCGAGCGGACCTCGGACGTGGTAGTCCACCTGGTGCTCCAGCAATGAGCGATTGCGCCCTGCAGGATGTACCCAGGTTTGGATCGTTGCTTCCACGGGACCGCTAAGCCGCACACGCGAGTAACGTGGCGGGCGCACCTCGAGCACCTCGGCTCGAACACGGAAGCGCGCGCCGAACCCGCCCACCTCGGTCCAGTACTTCGACCCCTGCTCGAGCCCGTTCTCGGGCACATCGTGCACGGCGTGGATGTGCTTGTTCCATCGCGGCAGGTTGCTCGGGTCGGAGACGATCGCCCACACCTCGTCGGGCGGAGCCTCAACAACCACCGATTCGCGGATGCGCGTCACGGGCTCTTCACGGTACCGCTGGTCCATCCTCTCCACCACACAGCGGAGCTCGGCCGGATCCGGACCACGTCGTGTCCCGGCTCGAGGTCACCCACCTGCTGCTCGAGCCTCCCTCGGCCGCTCGTGATCTCATCGGTCAGATAGACCGACGCGGGACCGCGGAGCAGCACGCCCCGCATGTTCGCGGCTCGCCATGTCGACGCGCGATCCACGACCAACGAGGCGTGCGTCTCTCTCTGCACCCCGGCCATCGACAGCAGGGACCCCGGCATCCGAGCGTAGAACGCACCTTTCGATTCCCTCCAACGAGCCGGCAGGACCACCGGGCCGAGGTGGCTCCCGAGGCCGATGGTTCCCTCGCCGGGCTCGCGCAGGAGATCGCGCGCGTCGTCCGGCAGGCTCTCCGTGGGGAGTCCGGCCTCGGCGGGACGGAACCCGCGATGCCCCGTCGCTTCACTCGCCCAGGAGCCCCACTGCTCCAGGACCTGATCATCGTGGAGGACGGCCCCCGCCGACACGTCGATGGAGAAGATCACGCGGGCTGGTGGCGTCCAAGCGAGCGGGACTCGGGTCACATCGCGCGCATACCCCGCAAAGAACCGCGCGTTCTTCAAAGAGAACCGGGCCGAGGCGCTCGCGACCCGCGGGCCGCGCCGGAGGGACGCACTCCACGTCGAGGGATCGAGCGCGTCGTACAGCGTGACCGGCCCACGGAACGCGAGCCACCGACCGGCATGGCCGACGAGACCGCCGGCAACGGGCTCGCGTCGCCAGAGCTTCACCTTCGTGGTGCCTCGCCCCGTCGTCCCCCATATCCTGCCGCCGTCGAGGACGAACACGACCGGCGTCACGTGCGGGCCCACCGTGGAGGGCGCCGCCAGGTAGCACAAGGTCCCCTCGTTGAGGATCGTTCGCGCGGCTCGCGACAGGCTCGTCATCGAGAACGAGGCACCGGGGGGAGGGCAACCATCAGCGCGGTCCACACGACGTGGCATGCGATGCTCGCCACGACGCCACCCGTCAGGACGGCCAGCGCCGTCCAGACGGCGCCACCCACAACGGCCCCCAGCAGGATCGGGACGCTCCCGCTCACCGCGTTCGCTACCACGTACGCGAGCCATCCCACGACGGGCGCCAGCCAACCCGGGGAGCCGACACCGTCGCGGAGCACCTCGAGCACCACGCCTCGCCACAGGAGCTCCTCCCCCGGCGCCACGAGGATCGCCGATACGAGCACCGCGACGGGAAGGGTGACGTCGGAGCGACTCTCGTACAGCTTCGAGGTGTGCCGGGCGAGCGGCGGCCACCGGCCGGCAAGCGCCATGAACGCGGCGGTCGCCGCGTAGAGGCCGGCACCCGCGGTGACGCCGAGCAGCACCGCCCAGGGCGTATCGAATCGACCGCTCGTCTCGATCACGCCGGTCAGCAAGGCCAGTCCGCCGACGATGGGCATCAGGATCCCGTTGGAGACCCACAGCGACACACGTTCGCGTCGCACGAGGAGCCAGGCGGCCGCGACGGCGACCGGACCGAGGACGGCCAGCACTGTGCCCGTCGTCATCTATCCGAGGAAGCCGACCTTTGCGGCCATCTCGGCGGTGAACGCGGTGATCACCGCGAGATAGAAGAAGCCCGTCGCACCCTGAACCGCCCGGCTGCTCTCACCCTTCAGGCTGGCGCGGATCAGGAACGCGATGAGTCCGGTGCAGACGACCATCCCAAGCGCCAGCCAGGTGGTCAGTCCCGATACGCCGAGGATCACGCTGAATCCGGCGCTGTCCGCGGGCTCCCCCGTCAGGCCGAGCACGAGGAGCGCCGCAGCCTCGATCGCCACCGTTACGAGCAGCACCATCGAGATCCGGCGGATGTGCTCCCTCGGCAACCGCCGATCGGTCAGGTACCAATGACCGAGGAGCAAACCAACGAGCACGGCACCGAGGAACGCCGCGCCGGCGAGGATCTGCATCAGCGAGGAGGCGAACCCGCGGAGCCCATCGGATAGCTCCGCGAAGAGCACCAGCACAACGATACCGCTTGGGATCGCGAGCCAGCCCAGGATGCGACCGACGGCATCCGCTCTGAGGATGAACGCCGTCAGGGACAGGCCGAGGAGGCAGGCGAAGACGGAGGCGGCGATCACCGTGACGTCCTCGACCGTGGAATGGACCTCCGGGTTGATCGTGGAGACCGCGGCCAGGATCGAGAGCAGTGAGAACGCCAGGACCGATGCGCCCGTCAACACGAAGAACCCCCGCTTCACCGAACCCCACAAGCCGGAGAGCCACAGCAGCGCCGTCCCGCCGGCGGCGGCCTCGGCGAGGATGAGCGCGGTCGTGGCGGACGGGCCTTCCATGAGGGCGAACGGTAGCCTACCGACGTGCTGGAGCCGGGACTCGAGGCAACGGTCGAGGAGAACGTCACCGAGGAGATGACCGCCGAGCGACTCGGCTCGGGAGACGTGCCCGTGCTCGGCACGCCGGCGGTCCTCGCGCTGGTCGAGGCGGCCGCCGTGGCCGCCGTCTCGGAGGAGCTGGAAGCGGCTCAGACGACGGTCGGATCCTCGGTCGAGCTCGACCACGTCGCGCCGACTCTGATCGGGGCCACTATCGCTGCCTCCGCCGGGCTCATCGAGGTCGAGGGGCGACGACTCCTGTTCTCCTTCGAGGTCACCGACCCCGCGGGGCCGATCGCGCGAGGCACGCACCGACGGGTGATCGTCGACCGGGAGCGGTTCCTCGAGGACGCCCGGGGCCGGGCGTGACCCGGACCGTTCAGCCCAGGTACGACGCGCGCTTCATCAGGTTCGCGTCGACCATCACGTTGATGCACGCCGCGACGCCGGAGTCGAATGCACGCTGCAGGGCGGGGCGGATCTCCTTCGGGTCGCTCACGCGCTCTCCGTATCCCCCGAGACCCTCGACCATCCTCTCGTAGCCGACGTCCTGCTTCAGGACCGAGGCCGGCGCGTTGCCCTCGCCGTACAGCGCTTCCTGCGCCACTTTGATCTGGCCCCATGCCCCGTCGTTGCCGATCACCCCGACGAACGGGATGTCCTGCCGGATCGCACTCTCGTACTCCATCGCGTTGAGGCCGAACGATCCGTCGCCGTAGACGACCAGCACCTGCTTGTCGGGCTTCGCGAGCTTGGCCGCGATCGCGAACGATGGTCCGACACCGAGACAGCCGAAAGGGCCCGGGTCGAGCCAGTGCCCCGGCTGCCGTGCATTGATGATCGAAGCGGAGATCCCGACGATGTCGCCGCCGTCGCCGACGACGATGGCGTCGGGGTCCAGGAAGTCGCGAATCTCCCGCGCGTACCGCTGCGGGTGGATCGGGATCGCATCGGACTCCATCCCTTCGCGTGCGTCCTCGATCAGCCGGTTCTCCTCGTCTCGGATGTCCTGCGTCCACGATGGCTCGTCGACGTTCCCCACGCCCTCCGCGAGCAGCTGCTCGATGACCTTCCCCGGATCACCGACGATCCCGACGTCGATCGAACGGTTGCGGCCGATGTGCGTCGCGTCGATGTCGACCTGGATAACGGAGGCTCCCTCGGGAAGCCTGCGACCGAAACCCATCCGGAAGTCCCAATCCACCCCGAAGGCGAGCACGAGGTCGGTTTTGCCCATCGCCGCCTTGCGGGCGGCGGAGAAGAAGTACGGGTGGTCCGGCGGAAGGCTGCCACGGCCGAGTGAGTTCAGGAACACGGGGACCTTCAGGGCCTCGGCCAACGCGGCCAGCGCCTCGTGCGCCTCCGACCAGCGGACGCCGGCGCCCGCGAACACGATCGGGTGCTCCGCCTCGGACAGCATCCGCGCGGCGCGTGCGACGAAGTCCGGGTCACCCTGCGGCTTCGCCTCGGTCCGGTAGCCATCCGGGACCTCGTACCCGACGGGCCACACGTTGAACTGCACGTCGAGCGGGATGTCCAGGAACACCGGTCCCTTGCGTCCGGAAGTCGCGTGGCGGAACGCTTCGGTCATGTAGTCACCGATCCGCCGCGTCTCCCAGCACGTCCGCGCCCACTTCGTGATCGAGCGAACGAGCGAGACGTGATCCATGTCCTGGAGGGAGCCCATCTCGAGCTCGCCGAGGGGCGACTTCCCTCCCAACACGAGCATCGGGGAGTTCGCGTACATCGCGTTCGTGATCCCCGTGACGGCGTCGGTGACGCCGGGGCCCGCCGTCACCGCGGCGACCCCGGGGCGGCCCGTGACACGTGCCCAGCCGTCCGCGGCATGCGCGGCCGCCTGCTCGTGCCGGAAGTCCACGATACGGATGCCCGCGTCCTGGCATCCGTCGTAGATCGGGGCGATGTGTCCGCCGGACAGCGTGAAGAGGTTCGGGACGCCTTCTCGCTTCAGAACCTCGGCGACCATGTGGCCGCCGTGCCGGGGCTTGTCCACGAGCTAGGCCGGCTCGATCGGGCCGACGTAGACCTTCTCGCCGGCGAACTTCTCCGCGTCGGGGTTCCAGGGAAAGTGGATCACGACCTGCCAGCGCTTGGGCTCGCCGTCGGGCTCCAGACCCGCCCACTTCCCCTTATGCGTGCCGGTGACCTTCGCGACCTCGAATACTCCTTGCGGTCCGATCACGATGTCCTGCAGGTCGAAGTCGATGTCGGGGAACGCGCCGAGCAGCTCCATGTAGAACCGGCGTGCGCCGTCATGGCCTTCCCAGCGCTCTCCCGTCCACATCAGCTCGTAGACACAGTCGGGAGCCAGGGTCGCGATCAGTCCGTCGAGGTCACGTGCATCCTCGGCCTTGGAGTGCTCGATCCACAGGCGCCTGATCTTCTCGTGCTGGTCGGGGGTGATCCCCCAACCCAAACGGTCCCTGATGTCGACGTCAGCCGAGCTCGCCATCTTGCCTCCCTCGCATTCGGGTACAGCGAATCCTATGCGAGCGAAGCGAGCCCGGCCGACGCAGGAGACTCAGGCGTACGAGCCGCAGTGACCGCAACGGAACCACGTGCCCTCGGGATCGAGGGTGAACGCGGTTCGCTCGCCGCAGTCTCCACAGGTGCGCAGGTCGTGGCCCGGAGAGCGAAGCTTCGGATCCGGGTGACCGTTGCGAGTCCGGATGCGGAGGTAATCCTTGAGCACCCGGTCCTCGTCCAAGCTTTCCAGCGAAAGCGCCATGGCGACGCCCTCCTTTCTTCCCCTGCTCCCACAGGCTTGGTACCCCTCACGAAAGGTCATCAAACCGCGCGAATCGCTAGCATCGGTCGCATGGTCTTCCGCAAACACAAGTCCTCCTCGCCGATGGCACGGGCGGTCACACCGGACTGGCGCTCCTACGACGAGGTGGCCGAGACCTACGATCGCGTGCGCGGGCCGGTGCACCAGGAGCCGGCCAGCGACCTGATCGCTGCGGTCGAGCTACCCCCCGGCGGCAGGCTCCTGGACGTCGGTACCGGCACGGGGCTCGCGGCCCGGGCAGTACAGGGCGGAGTCTCGGTCGGAGTCGACGTCTCGATCGGCATGGCTCGGATCGCCAGGGAGAGGGGCCTGGAACGTGTCGCCCTGGCCGCGGCCGTGGATCTCCCCTTCCGGAACGAGACCTTCGACGCGGTTGTCTCGGCGTTCGTGCTGCATCTCGTACCGAAGTACGAGACCGCGCTCTTCGAGATGGCGCGTGTCCTCCGTCGCGGAGGACGGATCGGCCTCGCCACATGGGTCGTGTCGAACGACGAGTTCACCCGAGCCTGGCGGGAGATCGCCGAGTCATACGCGACGCGCGAGATGCTGGCCGACGCGCAGCGGAAGGCCGCGCCCTGGGGAGAGACGTTCTCCGACCCGAAGCAGATCGAGGACATCCTGCGAACCAGCGGGTTCCGGGACGTGCGGGTGGAGAGGCGCAGATATCGGGCCGAGGTCTCGATCGAGGACTACCTGGCGGGACGCGAGACCACGGCGATCGGCCGGTTCCTCAAGCAGATGCTGGGCCAGAGTCTCTGGGAACGGTTTCGTACTCGCATCGGTGACGAGTTCCGCTCTCGGTTCCGCGACCCGATCGGCGACACGAACGAGGTCCTGATCTCGGTCGCGACCCTCGAACGCTGAGGGCGCCCCGAAGGGCGCCCTCTCACGCGAATTGGCTCAGGCCCAGAACTCGTCGGCTGCCTTCTGGTCTCCTGCGTGAAGCCAGACCTCGGTCACCTTGCCACCGGATACGTGGTGGACCTGACATGCGTTGTCGCGAAGGGACATGCCCTCGCGCTGGGCGGTCGCGGTGATCAGCGCCACGACGTGCTCGTCGTTCGCCAGGATGTCGTGCGGCTCGACCTTGAGCGTTCCGCCGGATAGCTCCATGTTCTTTCCGAGCCAGCCCATGACCTCGGACTTGCCCTTGTAGTCGCCGCTCAGCTGATTGTTCCCGCCGACGTGCCAAACCACGTCGTCGGTGAACACACCCTGGACGGTTTCCAGATCACCCGTACCGAAAGCCGCGAAGGCGTTCCGTAGGAGATCCTCGTTGGGATGGCCCATGTGCTCCTCCTTCGTCGGGGACATCTCGACGCTATGCCCGGGAGAGGAGCAAAGTCAACGTCGCGCGGATGTCGATCGGCTCGCGCGTGAACGAGAAGCAGCGGCGGCCTGGCCCTCGACGAAACGGACGATCGTGCGGACCGGGTTCCCCGTGGCCCCCTTCGGCCAGTAGTCCCCCGGCTTCTCCGAGAACGCGGTCCCGGCGATATCCATGTGCGCCCACGGCACGTCGCCCACGAAGTCCTTGAGGAAGAGCGCCGCGGTGATCGCTCCACCGTACCGGTCCCCGATGTTCTTCACGTCGGCAACATCCGAGTCGATCTTCTTGCGATAGGAGGCCCAGAGCGGCAGCTCCCAGCCCGGCTCCCCCGCCTCCTCGCCGGCATCGAGCAGCTGACGGACCACGTCGCGATCGCTGCCCATCACACCCCACAGCTCATCGCCGAGCGCGATCATGCATGCGCCGGTGAGGGTCGCGGCGTCGACGATCGCGCGTGGCTTCTTCTCCGCGAGGTACGCGAGCGCGTCGGCGAGCACGAGCCGCCCCTCCGCATCGGTATTGAGCACCTCGGACGTCTTGCCGCCTCGGTGCTTCAGGATGTCGCCCGGGCGGATGGCCGAGCCACCGGGCATGTTCTCGGCCGAGGGGATCGCCGCGATCACGTTCACCTTCGGCTTCAGCCGCCCGATCGCGCGCATCGCCGCGAGCATCGTCGCGGCACCGGCCATGTCGGACTTCATCCACTCCATGCCCTTCGCGTCCTTGATGGAAAGACCGCCGGAATCGAACGTGATCCCCTTGCCGCTGAGGGCGATTGGTGGACCGGACCCCGCACCCGAGTAGCGCAGCTCGATCATCCGCGGCTCGTTCTCGCTCCCCCGCCCGACGCCGAGGATCCCGCCGAAGCCGCCTCGCTGAAGCTCCGCCTTCGTCCAGACCTTGGCCGTGAGCCCGACCTCGCGAGCCATCTTCCGAGCCTCCTGCGCCAGGAAGCTCGGTGTGGCATCGATGGCGGGCATATTCACCAGGTCGCGCGCCCATGCCGTCGCTTCCGCAAGCACCTCTCCACGACGGATCGCCTCGCGTCCGGCCCGCGCATCGGTCCGACCGCTACCGAGCACGGTCACCGTGCGCCACCGAGGCTTGTCGCCACCCTTCGTGGCCTTGTACCGATCGAACCGGTACGCGCCCAAGAGGAGCCCCTCGACGAACGCCTGCACGGAGTCGGGCCATCCCTTCGAGGCCTGGGGAAGCGTCGAGGCGACGCGAACGAACCTCGACGCGCGCGCCGCGATCTTGCCGGCCGCCCGTCGGATGCGGTCGGTGCTCACCTCGGTCGCCTTGCCGAGCCCGACGATCAGGACGGAAGCGGACCCGATCTGACCGGCGGTGGGAAGGAGAAAGGTCTCGCCCAGCTTTCCGCGGAAGTGGTTCTGCCGAAGGACATCGAGCGGATCGGGGTCGAGCGCGCGGGCGAGCTCCTTCAGCCCCGGACCCGCCGTCGGCCCCTCGAACGCGGTCACGATCAGGAGGTCGGCTTCGACGTCAACCGGCGCGGTTGGTGCGAGCTGGATCTTCGGCATGAGGCGGCAGTCTAGCGGCTGGACGCTTCGGCTAGGCTGCCGGCCATGGACGCGGTCGATCTTCGCGAGTACATCGAGTTCGAGGAAGGCGAGGCCGTCCGCACGACCGTCTTCGAGACCAAGCGCCTTTGGGCACAGACCGTGTGCCTCGACCGGAACGGCTCCTACGGCCCGGTGAGCGACCCGGACACCGATGCGCTACTGACGATCCTGGCCGGGGAGGCGGTCTTCCTGGTCGGCAAGAAGCGGAAGCGACTCAAGCAGTGGGGCGCGATCGTGGTGCCGGCAGCCGCCGAGCTGGTCGTGACGAACGCGTCGACCGAGCCGCTCGTCGTGCTCATGGTCGTCGCTCCCCCGCCACCGCCGCCCGCTGAGTCCGGCTGAGGAGCGCGGCCACCCCGAACGCGACCGCGAATGCCGCGATGCTGCCGGGCACGTTCCCGCCGAAGAGGGGGTGCTCCAAGCCGATCCCGCCGAACAGGTCCCCGAGCGCCGACGTCCATCCGATGGGACCGACGGCCGCGAACAGGTGGAACGCCACGAACCCGAGGAACCACGCCACGAAAAGTGCCACGCGGAACCCCTCGCGGGCGGGAGCATCGGCGTACCGGCCTCGATGCGCGACGTGGTAGTCGGCAAGGAACACGCCGAACAGCGGAACGAACACGGACCCGACCAGGAGCAAGAAGCTCTCGTACGTCAGGTACCCCTCGCCGGGGAGGCTGAAGAGCCACGCCGCCACCCCGACCCCTATCGCGGAGACCGCGACGATCGCCGCGCGCTGGTTCAGGCGCGGCGACAGATTCTGCGCCGAAACCGACGCCGAGTAGATGTCCGCGAATGCCTCGTCGGTTTCGCCGACCAACAGCACCACGAGCATGAGCCCTCCGGCCGCAAAGGTCAGGATCCCATCGCCGATCCCTTCGGGGGATGGGATCGCTCCCCCCACCAGAACGAGGAGCGCACCCAGGGCATAGAACCAGATGTTCGCCACCGCGTAGCCGATGTACGTCCCTCGTGCGGACGAGACGCCGCGCCGGGCAAACCGGCTGTAATCGGCCACGAGCGGGATCCACGACACCGGCATCGCGATCACCAGATCCACGCCGCCGCCGAACGTCACGAAGCTCCCGTCACCCGGCCGGGACCACAACGCACCGAGGTCGGCCGTGGTCAGCACCCGGATGGTGATCCACAACCCTGCGGCAGCCAGCACCCACACACCGAACCGGCCCATCCAGCGACGGACGACGAGGACCGGCCCACCGAGCGAGAGCAGCACGCAGACGACCGCCGCCACTCCGAGCCAGAGATAGAAGGAGTCGAAGCCGAGGATCGGCCCGGTGACGCGGCTCGCGATCAGCGCCATCGCCCACAGCTCGAATGCCGTCCATCCCAACAGCTGCAGGATGTTGAGAACGCTCGGGACGTACGAGCCACGGACGCCCAGCACCCGCCGAAGGAGCACCATCCCCGGCACCCCCTCGCGGGCACCCGCACGTCCGACGAGGGCGAGCGGCACGCAGCCGAGGATCGAGCCGATCACGATCGCGAGCATCGCCTGCGGCAGACCGAGCGAGGGCACGAGGAGACCGCCGGCCACCAGCACCAGCAGACCGAGCCCCAGGTCGCCCCACAGGATCGCGAAGTCGAGCTCGCCCAACCGACGAACCTCACTCGACGTCGGGCGCACTCCCCAGGCCGGGGCCTCGCGCTCGATGACCTCCTCGAGCCGTTTCGTCACACTCGCCATGCGCGCATTATCCCGGAGGCGTCCGCCACGTGGCCGTCGTGCGAGAATCTCGCCGCCGTGGGAACGCCAGCACCCGGGGAGGAGGCCGAGATCGTGGTGACCGTGACGGACGAGATGCTCGTCAACCTCGGCGGCCGAAGGATCCACCCCGTCTACGCGACCGCGTGGATGGTGCGGCATATGGAGGAAGCCGGTCGCCAGGTCGTCGAGCGGCACCTCGGGCCCGGACAGGACGCCACGGGCTATGCGATCTCTGTCGTGCACGAGCGAGCGGCTCGGCCGGGCGACACACTCAAGGTCACCGCGACGGTCACGAGCGTTGACGACCGTTCGTGCGAGGCCAGGATCGAGGTTCGAGGACCCCACGGGATCGTGGGCAGCGGCACGTTGGTGCAGCGGTACATCCGAGCGGGCCAGCTCTCCGAGGGAGGAACCGATGAGGTACGAACAGATCGAGGTTGACCGTGAGGGCGCGGTCGCGAAGATCACCCTGAACCGGCCGGACAAGCTGAACGCGCTCACGCAGGTGATGAGCGATGAGCTCGTCGCTGCGTTCACCGCCGCGCGCGAGGATCAGGAAGTCCGGGCGGTACTCCTCACCGGCGCCGGCCGGGGGTTCTGCGCGGGCCAGGACCTCTCCGAGTTCGGTGCGAGCATCCAGAGCGGCAAGCCGCCGAACATCCAGGAGCATCTCGAGCACGCGTACCACAAGCTGATCCCGATCATGGTGGACATCCCGAAGCCGGTCGTCTGCGCGGTGAACGGCGTTGCCGCCGGAGCGGGCGTGTCGCTCGCGGTCGCGTGCGACGTCCGCATCGCGAGTGAGGCTGCACGCTTCACTCAGGCGTTTGTCAAGATCGGGCTCGTCCCCGACTCCGGGGGCACGTGGCTCCTCCCCCGTGTCGTCGGGTACGCGAAGGCGCTCGAGCTCTCGATCAGCGGTGACATGGTCGACGCCGAGGCGGCGCTGACGATGGGATTGGTGAGCAGGATCGTCGCCCCCGACGCGCTGGAGAAGGAGTCGCTCGACTACGCGGCTGCGCTCGCCGCCCTTCCCACAGCCGCCATCGGTGAGGCGAAGGCACTCCTGCGCGACGCGGTGACCTCCGACCTGCAGGGAGCGCTGCATGCCGAGGCCGAGGCGCAGGCCCGGATGGGTCAGACACACGATTTCATGGAAGGTGTGACGGCGTTCGCGGAGAAGCGCGAGCCTCGTTTCGAGGGCAGGTAGCGGCACGTGACGACGCAAGCGGCCATCGAGGACTGGGTCCGGCGCTACATCGACGCCTGGGCGTCGAATGACTCCGGGGAGATCGGCGAGCTGTTCACGGACGATGCGCGGTACTTCACGGCGCCTTACCGTCAGCCGTGGACCGGAAGAGAGGGGATCATCGATGGCTGGCTCGGGCGAAAGGACGAGCAGGACGAGTGGCGATTCTCCTGGGAGGTGCTGGCTGTCGACGGGGACCTGGGATTCGTGAAAGGAGTGACGACGTACGACGACGGGGATTACAGCAACCTCTGGGCGATCCGGATGGCCGATGACGCGCGCGCCTCGGAGTTCACCGAGTGGTGGATGGAGGTTGAAGAGGAAGAGTGAAGGAAGGACTCCGCCACGCTGCGGCTCTCCTGGTGACGGCTCTGTTCACCCTGCCGCTGCTCTTCATGGTGGCGGGGTCGCTGCGCCCGACCGGGCCTCCTCCACAACGGCTCGACCTGCTCCCCGACCGCCTGGATCCCGGTAACTTCGCGGCCGCGATCGACCTGGTCGACCTTCCCCGATACGCGGTCAACTCGCTGATCGTCGTCGTGATCGCGGTGCCGCTCACGGTGATCGTGGCTTCGTGGGCGGGATTCGCCATGGCTCGACTGTCCGGCCGGACCGCCACCGTGATGGTGGTCCTGACGTTCGTCGCGCTCATGGTGCCCGTGACCGCGTTGATGGTCCCGCGCTTCGCCATCTTCCGAACGCTCGGCCTCACGGACACGTTCATCCCCCTGATCGCACCATCGCTCCTCGGGACGTCGCCGTTCTACGTGCTGCTGTTCTATTGGAGCTTCAAACGGCTCCCCGCCGAGCTCTTCGAGGCCGCACGCCTGGAAGGCGTCAGGCCGCTCATGGTGTGGTGGCGCGTGGCCCTGCCGCTCACGCGCCCGGTGACGGTGGCGGTGGCGGTCCTCGCCTTCTCCTTCACGTGGAGCAACTTCCTCGACCCCTTGATCTACCTCAACGACGAGCGCCTCTACACCCTGCCCCTCGGGCTGCGGGCGCTCTCGCAGGTGGACCCGAGCAACATCCCCTTGCTCCTCGCCGGAGCAACGGCTGCCACCGCGCCGGTCGTCCTCGCATTCCTGTACGTCCAGCGGTTCTTCCTTCGTGCGCATCGAGGGTGGCTGTCGGCGTGATGGCGTGGACTAGGATGGCGCGCCGATGACGGGGCGCTCGCACCGACACTCGTGGCGACCGCCGGTCGTGGCGATCGCCCTGGCCCTGCTCAGTGGTGCGTGCATCGGGACCGGCGGAGGCGAGCCGCAGCAAGAGGGCAGCGGGGGGTCCATCAGCGTCATGGTGTGGGCGGAACCCGAGGAGCTCCCGGCGTACCGCGAGGTGGTCTCGAGCTTCGAGCGAACCGAGCCGGACATCGACGTGCGACTGGTCCCGTTCGGGGAACGCGAGGATCTGCTTACGAGGCTCTCGACGTCGTTCGCCGGGGGCACGCCGCCCGACCTGTTCCTGCTCAACTACCGCTTCATCGGCCAGTACGCGGACCGGGGCGTCTTGGAGCCCGTCCAGGAACGCCTGGAGGCGTCGGACGCATTCGCGCGAGAGGACTTCTATCCACAGGCCCTCGACGCGTTCACGTTCGACGGGGTGCTCACCTGCCTCCCACAGAACGTCTCGAGCCTGGTCGTCTACTACAACGTTGATCTGCTGCGGGAGATCGGACTGGAGCGACCCCCCGACGACTGGACGTACTTCGACATGGTCGGGCTCGCCCGCAACCTCACTATCGACCGGGACGGGGACGGCGCGCCCGAGCAGTACGGGCTCGGCGTCGAGGCCTCGATCATCCGGGCAGCACCGTTCATCTGGTCGAACGGAGGAACGCTCGTCGACGACGAGACGGCACCGACGCGGCTCACGCTGGAGGAACCGGCCGCCGTCGAGGTCCTGCAGTCGTTCTTCGATCTTCGCGAGGAGTACCGCGTGATCCCGACGGAGCACGAGACCGAGTCGCAGACGGACGAGGATCGCTTCCTGAACGGGACGACCGCCATGGTGCTCAGCTCGCGGCGGGAGACCCCATCCTTCCGCACGATCACGGATTTCGAGTGGGACGTGGCACCGCTCCCGGTGTTCCAGGAACCGGCGGGCATCCTGCACTCGGATGCCTACTGCATGACCCGCGATTCGACGCACCAGGAAGCCGCGTGGACGTTCATGGAGTTCGCCTTGGGTCCTGAAGGACAGGCGATCACCGCGGAGGCGGGCAGGACGGTGCCATCTCTGATCGAGGTTGCGAACTCCGATGCGTTCCTTGATCCCGACCAGCCGCCTGCCAGTAGCCAGGTGTTCCTCGACACGATCCCCCACATCCGACGTCTCCCCAACATCTCGACGTGGCCGGAGATCGAGGACCGCACGGACGAGCTGATGGAGATCGGGATGTACCACCTCGTGCCCGCCCTCGACATCGCGCAGAGGGTAATCCGGGAGACGACCGAGATGTTCGCGCGCGCCGGATAGTGGCGGGTCTCTCCTTCGCCGGGATCAACAAGTCCTTCGGGGACGTTCAGGTCCTGCGCGAACTCGACCTGGAGGTGCCCGATGGAGCACTCCTGACGATCCTGGGCCCGTCGGGATCGGGGAAGACCACCCTGCTGCGGATCGCGGCGGGACTCGAGAGCCCGACGACAGGACGCCTGTCGATGGGCAAGCGCGACGTGACCGAGGTTCCCCCGGCGAAGAGAGATGTCGCGATGGTGTTCCAGGGCTTCGCGTTGTTCCCCCACATGACCGTGGCGGAGAACATCGGCTTCGGGCTGACCGCGCGCAAGACGCCGAAGGCCGAGGTCAGAAAGCGGGTCGAGGAAGCGGCGGCGCTGGCGGGATGCGACCGGCTGCTCGACCGCCGACCCGCGGAGCTGTCGGGAGGCGAACGGCAGCGCGCGGCGCTGGCGCGCGCCGTGATTCGTCACCCGGCCGTCTTCCTGCTCGACGAGCCACTGTCGAACCTCGACGCCCCGGTTCGCGCCGGGATGCGCGCGGAGCTCAAGCGCCTCCAGCAGCGCGTGGGCACCACGATGCTCTACGTGACACACGATCAGGTGGAGGCGCTCACCCTCGGTGATCTCGTGGCGGTCCTCGACCACGGGGCGATCCAGCAGGTGGGTGCGCCCGACGAGATCTTCCGGCGCCCGGCGAACCGCTTGGTCGCCTCCTTCGTCGGGAGCCCGGGCATGAACGTGGTGCCGGCAACCATCGAGGGCCAGTCGATCGCCGCGGGACCGTTCCGCCTTCGGCCCGCCGGCCTCAGCAAGCTGAGCACCGACAGGATTGACCTCGGCGTGCGGCCCGGAGCCGTGGAAGTGGGAACGGCGAGGACCGGGAAACCCGCGGAGGTTGAGCTCGTCGAGATCAGCGGCGAGGACTCCTACATCCACCTTCGTGCTGGGAACGTGCAGCTGGTTTCAACCGTCTCCGCGGGTCCTCGGCCTCAGGTAGGCGACCAGGTCCACGTCACCATCAAGCCCGCAAACATCTATCTCTTCGATGCCGAGACCGGCGAGACCCTCCTGCACCCGTCATGAGGATCGACGACGAGCGCCGCAGCCTGCTGGGGATGCTCTCCCCCTACATCCTCGGCATCGGCGTTCTCGTCCTCCTGCCAACCATCTTCACGGTCGGGATGTCCCTGTACGAGTACGACCTGATCCGGCCCGGCAACTTCATCGGCCTCGCGAACTTCCAGGAGCTCGCCCGCGACGAGGTGTTCTGGATCGCCCTGATCAACTCGCTGAGCTTCGTCGCGATCGCCGTCCCGTTGCGCCTCCTCGGCGCGCTCGGACTGGGGTTGCTCCTCCATCGCCGCTTTCGCGGCGTGGGCGCGTACCGGACGGCCGCGTACCTGCCGAGCGTCGTGCCGGACGTCGCGTACGCGCTGCTGTGGCTGTGGATCCTCAACCCGCTGTACGGGCCCCTGAACCTCGCGCTCGACGCGATCGGCCTGCCGACGTTCGGCTGGCTCGCCACGCCCGACGCGTCCCGGGCCGGCATCATCATCATGAGCCTGTTCACGATCGGGGAAGGGTTCCTGGTCGCGATGGCCACCCGACAGGAGATCCCGGGCCAGCTCTATGAGCTGTCCGCGATCGAGGGCGCCGGCCCCTGGCACATGTTCCGGAAGGTGACGCTCCCGCTCATGGCGCCGACACTCGTCCTGCTGCTGCTGCGCGACACGATCTTCAGCTTCCAGGTCACGTTCGTACCGGCCATGGTGGTGACCGACGGTGGCCCGGCGCCGTACGCAACGACGTACCTGCCGCTATTCATCTACAGGAACGCGTTCGAATACCTGCGCTACGGCTATGCGGCCGCGGCAACCGTGATCATGTTCCTGGTGACGTTCGTGATCGTGGAGGTGCAGGCGCGTGTGGTTCGGCGCTGGCGCCACGCCTTCATCGTCTAGGCCGGTGCCTTCTCCTTGAAGCCCTCGAAGGCGTTCCGGCAGGCGCTGCACCAGTGCTGGGTGCGGCAGGGCGTCGGCCCCCACGCGGACTCCATCTTGGTCTCGGTGGACTCGCAGAACGGGCATGCGACCCCACTCACCGTCATCAGCGAGATCGGTACGGGGCCATCCGTCCGCTCCCAGTGCGGGGCGATCCCGACCTCACGCAGCTGCGCCCGGCCGCGCTCATTGATGCGGTCGGTCGTCCACGGGGGGTCGTAGACGAACCGAAGACGAAGCTCGCGACCGTTCGCGGTCTCGCGCAAGGCGGCACGAACGTCGTCGGCGATCACGTCCTTCGCGGGGCAGCCGACGAACGTGGGGAGCAGGTCAACCTCGATCGCCTGATCGTCGACGTGCACGCGCTCGACCATCCCGAGATCGGTGATCGAGCAGGCAGGGATCTCCGGATCGTGGACGCCGTCGAGCGCGGCGTGAACTTGTTGCTCAAGCGTCTCGAGAACCGCGCTCACCACGTCGCTCCTGGGATCTTCCGATACAGGCTGGTCATCTCTTCCCAGAGTACGCCGAAGTCCTCCGTGTGCTTGCCGCGGCGCCCACCGTCACCCGCGAACGCTCCGACGTGCACCCATCGACCGTCGCGTCGCTCGATCCCCGGCACCGTGAGCGTCGGGCCCTGCTCGATCTCGCCCGACGACGTGGGCACCATCTCGCCGCCGGCCTTTGCATGCGAAGCAAGGACCCAGTCGAGCGACGCACCCTCCAGCGCATCGCCAAGGGCCCCGAGCCAGTCGGAAAGCAGATCCTCGTTCGATCGAGGGAGCACGCCGTCGGCGAGGAGCTGCTCTTCCTCCGGCAGCGTCTCGAACAGCGCGAGCGCTTCACCCACGGCGGCCTCCATGCCCTGCGCGAATCGCTGCCGGGCCTCGACGGGCCCCTCCGCGAACCGGCGGAACCACTGGCGCGCGTGCTCGAGGTGGTAACGCTCCTCCAAGCGGATCGTGCGGACCGCCGCGGCGAGCTCCGGGAACGACGACGTCTCCAGCGACGCGAGGCGGACGTCGTCCGCGGTGTCGTAGAGGTACTGCCGGGCGATCGTGAACCCCCAGTCCCCGTTGGGGCGCTCGCACAGGATCGCGTGCCGGTACTCGTCGGGCTCCCGGCCGAGCGCCAAGGCGTCGGGGTCCTTGCCGGCGAGGGGTTCCGCGATCTCGTACAGCAGGCGCGCGTGCCCCATCTCGTCCTGCCCGATCGAGGAGAACGCGAGGTCCTCCTCCAGGTACGGCGCCCAACCGGTCCATTCCGCGTGACGGTGGCCGATGACGAGCTCGTCGTCGGCAAGCGCGAGGAGCAAACCCACCCGAGGATCGTCGTCAGGCACCCGCAGCCTCCCGTGGTCGGTGGCCCTTTGGGCGCGGACGATCGATCACGACACCGCGCTTCTCCATCTCCGCGTGCACACGCTTGAGCTTCGCGCCGACCCCGACGTACCCATCCTGCCGCCGGTACTCCTTGTTGATGACACCGCCGATCCCCTGCGGGTCCGGGCACTCGTGCACCTCGTCCGAGCCGCGAGCGCGCAGCGCGAACGTCGTTCCCTCCCCGTGACGGAAGTGCGTCTCCCGGGCAAGCATCATCGCGAGGTCGAGGTCGGGCGCGTTGATCGAGCCCGAGACCTCCCAGGGGTCCTGCTCCTTGCGGCGGGACAGCACGTCCCAGATGTGCATTTAGGCCGCGTGCGACACGCCGGTGACGACCTCGCGCACCCAGGCGTGGTGGTCCCACATCGCCTTTCGGTACATGAGACGCGTCGCGGTCATCGGACCGTTGCCCTTGACGACCTGCCAGAACTCGTCCCAGCCCGGGTCGCCCCAGATCCACTCGCCCTTCGACTCGTCGAATTGCAGCTCCTTGTCGGGGACGCTGATGCCGAGATCCCAGAGCTTGGGCACGTAGGTCGAGAAGAACTCCTGGCGAAGGTTCTCGTTCGACCGCGTCTTGATCCCCCAGTACAGGAGCACGTCCTTGGCCTTCGAGGGCGGGCCGAAGAAGTGCATGATCGGGCTCCACCAGCGATTGACCGCATCCTGGAACATCTCGCGCTGCTCGGGGGTGCCGGACACGAGCTCGAGCGTCAGGTCCTCGCCATGCCGGAGGTGCAGCGACTCCTCGGGACAGATGCGGCGCATCGCGCGGATGTACGGCATGTAGGAGCAGTCCAGCAACGCCTTCTGCGTGACGAGCGCGGCGCCATCGATCAACCAGCCGATCACGGCGACGTCGCCCCAGGACTTCGTCGGATAGTGGAAGACGTTGTGGAACTTCGTACGGCCGTTCACCAGGTCGTCGAACATCTGCTCGCGAGACTTCCCGAGGTCCTCGGCCACCCGGTACAGGATCTGGCCGTGTCCGGCCTCATCCTGCACCTTCGCGGTCAGCGACAGCTTCCGGCGGAGGGAAGGAGCGCGCGGGATCCACTCGCGCTCGGGGAGACAGCCCATCACCTCGGAGTTCGCGTGCATCTCGATGAACTTCAGCAGGGACTGCCGGTACTCGTCGGGCATCCAGTCCGTGGACTCGACCTTCTCGCCTGCGTCGATCCGCGCCTTGAACTCGGCGACCCGCTCCTCGTAGCTCATGGCCCCTATCTTCCCAGAACCCGGGCCCGCCGACCGGAGCAGCCTTATTTCCCGGACTTGCTAGGGTCGAACGGTCGCCCATCGAAAGGAGCCCGCAATGATTGCCCGCACGCTGCTCGCCCTCAGCCTCGCCGCCCTGGCCGCGATCCCCGGCACGGCCCTGGCCGCCCCTCGAGAGCAGAACTTCACCGCCCACCTGACCGGCGACCAGGAGGTACCCGTGCGCGACACCCCCGCGCAGGGGCACGCAACGTTCCATCTGAACAGAGACGGGAATGTCGACTACCACCTCATCGCCTCGGACATCGAGAACGTCACCGCCGCCCACATCCACTGCGCCGCCACCGAGGAGGAGACCGCGCCTGCGATCGTCCCCCTCGCGATCACTCATCCGGGAAACAGCGACGGGGTGAACGCCAAGGGCACGTTCTCCGGCACTGGGCCCACGTGTGACGATGGGACGTCCGTAATCCAGGCGATGCGAGCCGGCCTCGCGTACGTGAACGTCCATACGAGCGACGGCAGCAGCGATCCGGGCCCCGGCAACTTCCCCGGTGGGGAGATCCGCGGGCAGATCGACCCACGGGGATAGCAGCTAGCCCGTCGAGACCGGCTCCTTCTCGCGCTCCTCGCGGTCGTGGAGCGCCTTCGCTGCTGCGCTGCCCTCGACGTGGATGTCGGGCAGCCACCGCAGCCACTTCGGGAGATACCAGTTCCGGTCGCCCAGCAGTCGCATCGCCGCGGGCACGAGCACCGATCGAACGATCGTCGCATCGAGGAACACGGCGACCGCCAGGCCGAAGCCCATCTGCTGGAGCATGACGAGGTCGCCGGCGGCGAAGCCGGCGAACACGGCGACCATGATCAGCGCAGCGCCGGTGATGATCTGACCGGTGGTGCGCAGCCCGTGCGCAACGGATCCGGCGTTGTCGCCGGTGAGATCCCAGTGCTCGCGGATCCTGGTGAGCAGGAACACGTGGTAGTCCATGGACAGCCCGAACAGGATGCTGAACAGGAAGAGCGGCAGCCACGCCTCGATGGCCTCGACCTGCTGGAAGCCGAGCAGATCGGCCCCGACTCCCTTCTGGAAGACCAGCACGATCAGCCCATACGCGGCGCCGACGGAGAGCAGGTTCATGAGGATCGCCTTGATCGGCACGACGATCGAGCGGAACACGATCGTCAGCAGGAGGAAGGAGAGCCCGAGCACGAAGACGAAAACGATCGGCGTGTAGGTATCGGTCAGGTCGAAGAAGTCCTTGTTGAAGGCGGTCGCCCCACCCACCAGCACCTCCTCGACGTCCGCGTCGCCGTCGGCGTCGGCGTTGGCGAAGACGAAGGCTTCCGGCACGTACACATCTCGGATGCGATCGATCGAGTCGGTCGCGGCTTCCCCGCTCGGATCACCGGCGACCGGCGCGGAGATGACCGCAAGGTCTCCCGCCTCGTTCACCTCGACCGTGGCGGCGCCGAATCCCCCGTCTTCGGCGAGACGGGACTGCAGCTCCTCGATCGCTGCCTCGGTCGACGGCGATGTCGCGTCACCATCGACCACGATCTCGACCGGTGACGCGAAGCCTCCGGAGAACTCGGACACGAGCACTTCGTACGCACGCTTCGACTGCACATCGTCGGGAAGCGTGCTGATCCCCGAGAACCCGGTGTTCATGTCGAAGGTGGACCACCCGGCGGCGACGAGGACACCCGCGGCGAGCACGAGCGCCACGATCGGTCGGCCCATCACCGCGTGGGTGATCCGGTCCCAGAACCCGCCGTCTCTCGGCGGAGCACCCGGCACCTTCTTGCGTCCCAAGACGCGAAGGGCGTTCACGCGATCGCCGAGCAGCGACAGGATCGCCGGCAGGAGGGTCATCGAGGCGAACACCGCGGCCAGCACAACCAGGATCGCGCCGAGCCCGAGACTCCTGAAGATGGTCGTCGGGATGAGGAGCAGCCCGATCAAGGCCAGTACCACGGTCAACCCACTGAAGAACACCGCCCGGTTGGCGGTCGCCCCCGCGGCGGAGATCGCGTCGAGCTTCTCGAGCCCGTGGGCCCGTTCCTCCCGGTAGCGCGACACGATGAAGAGCGAGTAGTCGATGCCCACCGCCAGGCCCATCATCGTGATCATGTTGGTGACGAAGAACGAGAAGTCCGTCCACTGACCGATCACGGCCACGGCGCCGAGCGCGACAATGATCGCGCCGATCGCGAGGAAGATGGGAAGCAACGCCGCGACGATCGCCCCAAAGACGACGACCAGCACGATCAGGGCCGCCCCGATCCCGAACGTCTCCCCCTTCGCCAGGTCCTCCTCGGCGATCGTGTTGAAGTCGTTGTTCACGGTCACGTCCCCGAGCACCAGGGTCTCGAAGCCGTCACCGGTGTGGTCGGCAGCCACCTCATGGAGCTGATCGACCTGATCGATCAGCCGGTCGATGTCGTCGGGGAGCACCGCGGTCACCAGCGTGGCGCGCTGGTCGTCCGAGACCATCGAGGGGTCCTCGGTGTCGTAGAAGGAGAACGTGGCCTCGACGATGTCGGGACCCAGCGCAGTCAGTGCGGCCTGGATCTCCTCGACCTCTGACTGAAAGGCGGGATCCTCGACCGTGAGCTCGTCTGACAGGACGATGTAGGTCTCCGAGAGCTTGGCCGGCCCGCGCAACCGATCCTCGATCAGCTCCCGGGCACGAACGGCTTCGGGACGGTTCGTAAAGTCGAAGTCCGTTGTCAGCGCATCGGCGAGAAACTGCGAGGTAACGAAACCGGCCAAGCCGAGGAGCAACACCCAGAGGCCGACGGTGCGCCACGGCCGCCGTGCGCTGGCTCGCGCGAGCGTCTCCGGATTGATCCGCATGCACCCCCTCCCTGGTCGGAGCCCCCCGGGCCAGAGGGGGGCCACGCTTGCGACTCGAAACCTCGGCCGCCGGGAGCCTATTCCATGGATCGGCCGGGGCAGGGGCTCCGAGGCTAGACTCGTGGTTCCCCTGACACAGAGGAGTCCCTGATGACCGATACCTACCAGCTCGTGATCGGCGGTGACCGCGTGGACGCGGCGTCCGGCGAGACGTTCGACTCGATCGATCCCTCCACCGGCGAGGTCTTCGCCAGCGTCGCGAAGGCAGGCAAGGAAGATGTCGCGCGCGCTGTCGACGTCGCGCGGAAGGCGTTCGACGAGGGCCCGTGGCCTCGGATGAAGGGGCGCGAGCGTGCCAAGCACCTGATGGCCATGGTCGACGGCATCAAGAAGGCGGCGGGCGAGCTGGCTGAGCTCGAGGCGCGGGACTCCGGAGGAACCATCCGCAAGTCGAAGAACGCCGACATCGGCATGGCGATCTCGACGTTCCGTGTGTTCGCGGAGATCGCCGCCCGCGAGGAAGACGAGGAGCCGCTCCCGCGCTCTCCGATCTCGACGAACTACGTGCGGCGCGAGCCGCTCGGCGTCTGCGCGGCCGTGACACCCTGGAACTTCCCGCTGCAGATGGCCGCGTGGAAGATCGCGCCGGCGATCGCGGCAGGCAACACGGTCATCCTCAAGCCCGCGTCCTACACACCGTTGTCCTCGATCGAACTCGGACGCATCGCGCAAGAGGCCGGACTGCCCGATGGCGTCGTGAACGTGCTTCCTGGTCCCGGCGCTGCGGCCGGCGAGGAGCTCGTCTCCCACCCCGGAGTCGACAAGGTCGCGTTCACCGGATCCACGGAGGTCGGGACCCGCATCATGCAGTTGGCCTCGACGACAGTGAAGAAGTGCACGCTCGAGCTCGGCGGGAAGTCACCGTCGATCGTGCTCGACGACGTCGACCTCGACTACGCCGTCGACGGCGTCCTGTGGGGGATCTTCTTCCACCAGGGCCAGGTGTGCTCCGCGGGGAGCCGCCTGTTCCTGCACAAGGGGCTCGAGGACGAGTTCCTCGCGACACTCGTCAAGCGTGCCGAGGAGCTGCGGGTGGGACCGGCACTGGACCCGTCGGCCGACATGGGTCCCGTCGTCGCGCAGAGCCAGCTCGAGACGGTCGAGCGCTACGTGGAGATCGGCAAAAGCGAGGGCGCGGAGGTCGCCACCGGCGGCGAGCGCGCAGTCGTCGATGGGCACGAGGGCGGGTACTACTACCGGCCAACGATCCTCACCGGCGTGAACAACTCGATGAAGGTCGCGCAGGAGGAGATCTTCGGACCGGTGCTCGTGGTGATCCCCGTGGAGGACGACGACGAGGCCGTGCGGCTCGCGAACGACTCGATCTACGGGCTCGCCGGCGCGGTGTGGTCTGCCGACGTTCCGCGCGCGGTCTCGGTAGCGGAGCGCCTGCGAACCGGCACGGTCTGGATCAACGACTACCACATGATCAATCCGCGCTACCCGTTCGGCGGGTACAAGCAGTCGGGCATCGGCCGCGAGCACGGCACCTTCGGCTACAACGAGTACCGCGAGACGAAGCACGTGCACATCGACCTCGCGGGAGGTCGCCGCGAGAAGCACCCGTGGTGGGACACCCTGCTCACGCGGGAGAAGGCATCTCCGCCGGCGGGCGACGCTCGCCCCGGCGGCTGAAGGATCGAGGCCCAAACGTAAGGAGACCCGGCCACCGCTTGGCGGTGACCGGGTCCCGAAGAAGCCAGAGGGGGACTGCCCGCAGACCCCCCTCTTGGCACATGCAGCACCCGAGCGCCCTCTCGAGATGCTGCTTGCATGCTGGGCAAGCCCAGCAAGCTTTCTCTTCCATATGATTCGGCAGATCCACCGAAAAGGAAATGGCCCGATGGGGCCATCTTTCCGTAGTTAGAAAGGACTAGTTACTGCCGGCGATCGCCGCCTCCACGCTCCTGACCTGCGCTTTCGATCGTTTGCCGGCACCTGCCGACGCCGCGGCGCCGATCGTCTCCGACGCCATCCTTGCCTGGGAGGGCGACCAGGTGGTCTACGCGGGGCCGCGCGACGGCTGGGATGGCGCTCTCGAAGAGGACCTGACGGGTCGAGCGATCGTGCCCGGCTTCGTCGACGCTCACACCCATCTCCCGTTCTACGGCTGGCGGGACGACGAGTACGAGTCGCGCCTTGCCGGCACCACGTATCGAGACCAGCACGGCGACGGCGGCATCGGGCGGAGCGCGCGGATGCTCGCGGATGCGTCGGACGAGCAGGTTCTCGACTTCTGCCGGCCGATCCTGGCGGAGATGGCGGCCCACGGGACCACTGCCCTCGAGCTCAAGACGGGCTATGGGCTGTCGGTTGACGCGGAGCTCCGCCAGGCGCGTCTGGCGAGGCGGCTCGCGGAGGAGGCGCCGCAGACCGCGACCGTGACGCTGCTCGCCGGTCACGCGGTCCCCGAGGGGTCGACCGCCCAGGCCTGGATCCGAACGGCCTGCGACGAGCTCATCCCCGCAGCCGCGGGAGAAGGGTTGTGCGACGCCGTGGACATCTACGTCGAGGACATCGCGTTCTCGCTGGCCGACCTCGAGCGCGTCGCGGCGGTCGCGCGGGAGCACGGCCTCCCCCTCCGGTGCCATGCCGAGCAGCTCGGATGGTCCGGGGCGGCGGAGATGGCGGTCGCGTTGGGAGCACAGAGCGCGGACCATCTCAATCACCTCTCGCCGGGAGGCATCACGGCGCTCGGGGGCTCCGAGACCTGCGCGGGCTTGCTCCCGACCTCGACGCTCATGCTGGACGCGCCCAGGCCTCCGGTGAAGGCGCTGCGTGCTGCGGGCGCTGCATTGATGCTCGCCACGGACATGAACCCCGGGACCTCGCCGGTCCTCTCCATGCCGGAAGCCATCGCGATCGGCTGCTCCCTGTACCGGCTCTCCCCGCTCGAAGCGCTCGTCGCGGCGACGGCGAACCCGGCATGGGTGCTCGGTCTTCACGAGCGACACGGCTGGCTCGGCCCGGGATCGCGAGCGGACTTCGTGATCCTCGACGCGGCCGAGCCCCGGCTGATCCCGTACCGCCCCGGGCACAACCCGGTCCTCGCGACGTACATCGGTGGCGAACGAATCTCCGTGCCCCGGTAGAGTTGCGCGTATGCGCGCTCGGTTCCGCTTCCGCCTCGCGGTCGGCATCCTCGCGGGCGTGCTCCTGGGCGGTCTCGTTCCCGCATCGATCGGCCGGACGACGGAATCCGCGGCTGAGGCCAGGACCGTCATCGACTGCGGTGATTGCTGGCCCGCCGCGTTCACGTTCACGCCGGACGGCAAGCAGATCTTCTACCTCGAGCGGTACAGCGGAGAGATCCACCGCTACACGATGAAGGGCGGCAAGGACGTCCGGTGGGGATCCGTCGGACCGGTGGACGGCGACGGGGAACGAGGTGCCCTGGGGATCGCGGTCGACCCGCGGTGGAACAGAGGGGATCGGCAGCAGCGGAAGAAGAACCGCTGGGTCTACGTGTTCTACACGAACGAGTCACCACTCGAGAATCGGATCGTCCGGCTTCGTCAGCGTCCCACGGGCGGCGGGGTGACGGAGCAGCGGCTCGAGACGATCTCGATCGGCGGAGCTACCAACCATAACGGCGGCCCGATCCACTTCGGGCCTGACGGCAAGCTCTATGCGGTCACCGGGGAGCTGGCCGTTCCTTCCCGCGCACAGGACCGAGCGGACCCGGCGGGCAAGGTGCTACGCATGAACCGCACGGGCGGGCGACCGGGTGACAACCCGATCCCCAGCAGCCTGGCGTACTCCTTCGGGCACCGGAATTCCTTCGGCTTCACGTTCGACCCGCTCACGGACGACCTGTGGCAGACGGAGAATGGGCCCGAGTGCGAGGACGAGGCGAACCACGTCGTGCCGGGCGGCAACTACGGCTGGGGCCCGGGCTCGTCCTGTCCCGACACGAGCACCGAGGGCCCCTCGCCGATCGTGGCGGCCCAGGAATGGACGCCGACGATCGTCCCGACCGGAGCGGTGTTCTGCTCCGGGTGCGGTCTGGGCAACGACGTCGAGGGCGACCTGCTGATCGGGTTCTTCGGTGATGACGAGATCCGAAACCTGAGCCTCAACGGCGAGCGCGACGCGGTGACCGGGGAAGCGACGCTCCTCGACAGGTCCTCCGGTGTCCTGGCGCTCGAGCGCAGACCCAACGGCCAGCTCTACTTCAGCGACAGCAGCGGGATCTATCAGCTGACCGCATGAACGCCCGGCGCTGGTCGGTGTTGCTCCTGACCTGTGCACTCCTCCCGATCCCACAACCCGGTGCGGCGGCGAGCCGAGACCGGGTGGTCCGCTGCAAGGGAGGGACGTGCTGGCCGGCAGCCTTCGCGTTCACCCCCGACGGCGGCTCGATCTTCTATGCCGAGCGACTGACGGGCGAGATCCGACGATTCACGCTTTCGGGGAAACGCGACTCACGGTGGACGAGGATCCCGGACGTCTCCCAGCGCGGCGAGCAGGGGGTGCTGGGCATCGCGGTCGACCCCGATTGGGATCGCGGGCCTCGCCAGCAATGGCTCTACCTGTACTACACGGAAGGGCATCCCCACCGGAACGTGATCGTGCGCATGCGAAAACGCGCCGGGGGTGGCGTTCAGCGGGACCGCCTGCTGACGATCCCGGCCAGCGACTACCACGACGGCGGCGTCCTGCATTTCGGGCCGGACGGCAAGCTGTATGGGGTGACCGGGGACTCGCAGAACCCGGGGCTCGCCCAGCAGAAAGGCAACCCGGCGGGGAAGGTTCTCCGCCTGGAGCAGAACGGGAAACGGCCGGCCGACAACCCGATCTCTCGGAGCCACGCCTACTCCTATGGCCACCGTAACTCCTTCGGCTTCGCGTTCGACCCCGAGACCGGCAGCGTCTGGCAGAGCGAGAACGGCCCCGAGTGCGACGACGAGGTCAACCTGATCCTCCCCGGACGCAACTACGGGTGGGGAGGTGCCTCCAGGTGTCCCGACATCAACGACAGCGGCCCGAACCCCGAGCGTCCGAAGGCGACGTTCAACCCCGTACCGGCGCTGACCGGGATGGCCTTCTGTGAGGGCTGTGGACTTGCGCCCGCGGAGGGCAACCTGCTCGTCGGCTCGTACAACGACGGGAGGATCCGAAGCCTCACCCTGAACCCGCAGCGAGACGCCGTGGGGGCCATCCAGACCCTCTACGACCACCCGAATGCGGTGCTCGCCGTGGAGGCCGCGCCCGACGGTCGGATCTATTTCAGCGACCCACACGGGATCTTCCTCCTGCGGTAGGCCTGGTCGCGACGCCGTGCCGGTGCGACGATAGGCGCCATGGAGATCCTCGAGACGTTCCTCGACGCCGTCGGCCACACGCCGCTCGTCCGGCTCCAGCGGGTGACCCGAGGGGTTCGCCCCACCGTGCTCGCCAAGCTCGAGATGCTGAACCCCGGCGGCAGCGTCAAGGACCGGATCGGCCTGCGCATGATCGAGGCGGCCGAGCGCGAGGGCAGGCTGAAGGCCGGCGGCACGATCATCGAGCCGACGAGCGGGAACACGGGCCACGGCCTGGCTATCGCGGCCGCGATCAAAGGCTACCGCTGCATCTTCGTGATGCCCGACAAGATGAGCCAGGAGAAGGTGGCGCTACTCCGGGCGTACGGCGCGGAGGTCGTCATCACTCCGACCGCGGTCGCGCCGGAGTCCCCCGAGTCCTACTACCGCGTCGCGGATCGGCTGACCGAAGAGATCCCCGGCGCGTTCCAGCCCAACCAGTACTTCAACCAGGAGAACCCCCAGGCGCACTACGAGACCACGGGCCCCGAGATCTGGGAACAGACCGAGGGCAAGATCGACGTCCTGGTGACCGGCGTGGGAACCGGCGGCACGATCACGGGGACGGGTCGGTACCTCAAGGAGAAGAAGCCCGACCTGATCGTGGTGGGCGCGGACCCGGAGGGCTCGATCTTCTCCGCGCCCGATCAGCCCGCACGCCCGTACCTGGTCGAGGGCATCGGCGAGGACTTCTGGCCGGAGTCGTTCGATCCAACCGTGGTCGACCGCTACGTGCGGGTGTCCGACCGCGACTCGTTGCTCCTGGCGAGAGCCATCACGCGCGAGGAAGGCATCCTGGTCGGCGGATCCTCCGGCACGGCGCTGCACGCGGCGCTCGAGGTGGCGAAGGAGCTCGACGAGAGCGCGATGATCGTGGTGATCTTCCCCGACACCGGGCGGAACTACCTGTCGAAGCTGTACTCCGAGACGTGGATGCTGCAATACGGGTTCCTCGATCGCCCCGAGACGATCAAGGTCGAGGAAGTGCTGCGCGCCAAGCAGGGAGAGCTACCCACGCTCGTGGCGATCGGCGCACACGAGAAGGTGCGCCACGCGGTCGACACCTTGCAGCAGTACGGCATCTCGCAGGCGCCGGTTGCCCGGGACGAGAGCGACGACGTGACGGGGATCGTGGGGAGCATCCAGGAGCGAGACCTGCTCGACAGGATCTTTCGCGACCCGGATGCGCTCCAGGCGGACGTCGCCGAGGTCATGGGCCCGCCCCTGCCGCTCGCCGACCGCGACGATCCCGTCGAGGTCGCGTTCGAGCAGCTCCAGAGCTCCTCGGCGGTGGTCGTTGCCGGAGGCGGCAAGACCCTGGGCGTTCTCACCCGATCGGATCTGCTCGAGTTCCTCGCGCACCGCCGGAAGGAGAAGACGTGACGAACGAGGATCACCAGTTCGAGACACGAGCGATCCACGAGGGGCAGGAGCCTGAGCCCCTTTACGGCGCGGTCAACGTGCCGATCTACCAGACCTCCACGTACCGACAGGAAGCGGTGGGCAAGCCGTTGCGCTGGGATTACGCGCGCGGCGGCAACCCGACGCGCGAAGCCTTGCAACGTGCGCTCGCATCCCTGGAAGGCGGCCGCCACTGTTTCTCGTTCGCATCGGGGCTCGCGGCGGAGACGACGCTCCTCCTCGCGCGGCTCAAGCCCGGCGATCATGTCGTGCTCGCCGATGACGTCTACGGCGGCACCTACCGGCTGCTCGCAAAGGTGTTCGCGGACTGGGGAGTCGCGTTCGACACCGCGGACCTCACGGACGGCCAAGCCATGCGCGCGGCGATCCGGGACGAGACGAAGATCGTATGGATCGAGTCGCCAACCAACCCGCTCGTGAAGGTGATCGACATCGCGGATGCCGCCGCCGCGGCCCACGAGGCCGGCGCGTGGTGCGTCGTCGACAGCACGTTCGCGACGCCGTATCTGCAGCAGCCGCTCGAGCTCGGGGCCGACGCCGTCGTGCATTCCGTGACGAAGTACCTCGGCGGCCACTCGGACCTGATCGGCGGCGCCGTGGTGCTCAACGACGACGAGACGGCGGAACGGCTCGAGTTCCTCCTGAACGCGGTCGGCGCGGTCCCGGGACCGATGGACTGCTACCTCGCTCTGCGGGGCGTGAAGACGCTCGCGGTTCGCATGGAGGCCCATTGCCGCGGGGCGCGGCGGGTCGCCGAGTTCCTGGACGCCCATCAGCGCGTGGCTCGCGTCCACTACCCCGGTCTTCCCGACCACCCACAACACGAGGTCGCGGAGCGGCAGATGCGCGACTTCGGCGGGATGGTCTCGTTCGAGATGGAGACCGAGGAGGAGGCCCGCCGCGTCGCGGAGGCAACCCGCTTGTTCTTCCTCGGGGAGTCGCTCGGCGGCGTCGAGTCCCTGATCGAGGTCCCCGGCCCCATGACCCACGCGAGCGTCGAAGGCTCGCCACTCGCGGTATCCCCCGCGCTCGTGCGTCTGTCCGTCGGGATCGAGCATCCGGACGACCTGATCGACGACCTGCGAAGGGCTCTCGAGGCCTGAGCGTATACTGACTCGTGGTCAGTCCCTCATGAATATCGGCATCAAGAAACGAGTCACGAAGAGCCCCGACGTTCGGAGGCAGGAGCTGATGGACGCCTCCGTCCAGATCTTCAACCGCAAGGGCATCGCCAGGACGACCGTCTCCGACATCACCGAAGCCGCGGGCGTGGCCAAGGGCACGTTCTATCTGTACTTCGACTCCAAGGAGCAGCTCCTCGGCGCCCTCAAGGAGCGCCTCGTCGACGAGATCCTCGAGCATGCCAGCGTCCAGTACGCGCGCGTCGGACAGGAAGACTGGTGGGCGCTCGTGGACAGCGTGCTCGAGAGCTTCGTGGACTTCATGCTCGAACGCAGCGACATGGTGTACGTGCTCATGCAGGAAGGGGCAGGACACAACGTCGACGAGGGAGCCAACGACGTCTTCGCGCAGTGCGAGGCGAAGGTCGACGCGATGTTCGCATCCGGCATCCAGGCAGGCATGGAGGCCGGCGCGTTCCGGGCCACGGACCCCGAGATGATGGCCAAGTTCTTTCACCATGCTATCGACGGTTCGCTGATCCACTCCATCCTTTATGGCGAGCCGATCGACCGCGACCGATTCGTGACCGCCGCGAAAGAGCTCGTCCGCAAGGCCCTCGCCCCCTAAAGGGGGCCCTCTAGCTCTCACTTACCTGCCTTGACAGACTGACCATTGGTCAGTACACTGACTGACGGTCAGTCGCTCCAAGATTGAGGGAGGTGAAAACAGGATGGCTCAAGCACAGATCACCCTCGACACTCCCAGGCGCCCCTCGACGCTTCTGCTGAGGTGGGCGGCCCACAGGGAGCAAGCCCGAGATCGGCGGGAGGCCAAGCGGATCCTCGCCAACCTTCTTGCAGAGCGTGATATCGGCCGCGCCACCGGCGCGCGAGTCTGAGGCTCAGGCTTTGGGTCGCTTGAGGTAGGCCACGAGCCCCTGCGGCCCCTGGAGGACGGTGACCAGCTCGTAGCCGTCCTCCCCCCACTGGTTCAGGATCTCCTGTGTCGCGTGCTCGATCAGCGGAACCGTCGCGTACTCCCATTTCTGCATCGTCAGCCTCCTTGCCAGCCTGCCCCTCGCAGGGTTTCCAGGAACGCATGCACGATCCGTCCGGTCGCACCCCACACCGTATGACCACCCACGGTGTACGCGAACCATCCTCGACCATGCTCGAGCGCCACTTCCTCCTCCACCCGAGCCAGGGCTTCGATCTCGATCTCCAGCACCTCCGAGATCTCGACGGGACTGGGCGACATTTCGGGGCGACCGAGGATCCGCGCCACGAACGGGACGATGACGTACCCGGTCACGACCGTGTCGACCGGCGGGAGAGCCCCCAGCACCTCATAGCTCTCCGCTCCCATCCCCATCTCTTCCTCCGTCTCCCGAATCGCCGTATCGAGAAGTCCACGATCCTCGCCGTGGCGAACGCCACCGGGGAACGAGATCTCTCCTCGGTGATCCCGCACCTCGTCGGAGCGAACCGTGAGCAGCAGCGCGGGAACACCGCTCGGGGTCTCGATGATCGGCACGAGGACCCCAGCAGGCGTGCCGGGCGGGAGCGAGGGGTCGGGACGAGTCGGAGCGAGCCTGCTGCTCACCAGCCGCTCGATGTCGGATACAGACAAGTTGCTCAGAACGAGACGCGGTTGACCACCTGTTGCCACAGGTTGGTCGAGGGCGGGACCCCATCACTCCGCGCGTACTGGTTCACGGTCCAGATGTCGAAGGGATCGAGCGGATCGCGATTCACCGCCGTGTAGTCGCCCCAGCGCTGAGGCCTGCCGGTCTCGTCCACGTACAGGGCCTCCCCCGGTACGAGGATCAGGGTCGCGCTCGGGACGGTCGACCCCGGCGGGATCGTCGCGACAGCGGACGACAGATACTCCCCCGGAACGGGCGCCCCCGCTCGGTTGAAGTTCACGAACAGGTTGCCCCCGTTGTCGGTGGCGATGCTCGGCCATCCGCTGTCACGTCCGGACTCTCCGATGATCCCCGTCCGCGTGACGTGAGAGCGCTTGATCGGTGACGGGTCGATCTCGTACCAACGGATCGCGGCCTCGATATAGCCGTCGCCGGGCGCGATGTCCGAGCGGACGGCATGGGCCGTGTAGAGACGGTCGCGATCGGCGTCGTAGAACGCGGTCACCAGGCGGAGATCGCCCGCGTCCCAACAGTGCTCGATGGGGTTACACATCGGCGACCCGTCGCGCTGGGTACCCAGGGGGGCCATGCGCCCGGGAGGCACATTGACCTCGTCGGTCGCAAGGTCCAATCCCCTCCCTGCCTTCTTGACGCGCCAGATCGTGAGACGCTTGCCGCAGAGGAACCCGCAGGAAGACTCCTGAAAGCTGGCGAAGTACTCCACGTCCCCCAGGCCCAGCTCGGACTCGGTGACGGCGGGCTGGATCGTGAAGGCGGGGGCGCCGGAGGGGTCCGATGTCTCGCGCCTCCCGAACGAGCGCAGCTTGAGCGTGCCGGCGCAGGTGTTCAGCCGCGTCTTTCCGATCGCCATGATCTGCGAGTACCGGAACTGCTCCGTGCGTCCGAAGTCGAACTGATTCGTGGTGACGTAGACGAAGTTGCGATCGAAGCCCAGTCCCGGGTAGTCGCCGAACTGCTTGCCGTCCCCGCGCATCTGGTCCGCATTGATGTCGCGCAGGCACCAGGTGGACTGGTCGGAGGCGGTCGCATCGGGGATCGAGACAACCAACAGACGCGAGCTCTCCGTTCCCGGCGTGAACGGCCTGCCGTGCCCCGACAGGAACGCGAGGATGAAGCGGCCCGTGTAGTGGTCGTAGACGACCTTGGGATCGAAGACGAACGCCCCCGCCTGCAATCCGGGGAAGAGCGACTCGAGTGTGCCGCTGACCAGTGGAGGAACCACCGCCGGCGGATCCGTGAGCGTCGACCGTGGGTACACCGCGTAGGAGACGTTGACCGCCGTCATGACGTGCGCCGCGCCACCTGCGCCCGTCGTGTCGGACGGCGCGATCTGGCCATCACCGGAGAGCCCGAGGAACCCACCCTCGTTCGTCGCGGCCGCCGTTTGCTCGCCGTCAGCTTCAGCTGCCGCGCCGACCGCGGGTGACCACATCGTGCGGTGCGTTCGCATACGAGCCGCGTCGGGGACCTCGACCCGTGGGCGGGCGGATCTCGTTGGAACCTGCGGTCCTGGTGTGTCGGCACCTGCGGGCACCAGGCCCCACGATGCGACGACCAACACGAGCAACGATCCGATGCTGCAGGCGACCCAAGTCATAGACGGCCCAGGATACCCGCTGCTTCTCGGATCACCTCAGAGCATGCCGCGAGTCATCCCTCCGTCGACCTGGATCGAGCATCCCGTCAGGAACGCGGCGCGTTCCGACGCCAGATAGGCCACCAGGTCGCCCACTTCCCGAGGGTTCCCGAAGCGCCCGACGGGGATCGCCGCCGCCTGGATCTCCCGCTCCTCCTCCACGGACCGACCCGATGCCTGCGCGGAGCCCTCGATGAGGTACTGGATCCGGTCGGTCCACACCCGCCCGGGCAGCACCGCGTTCACCGTGATCCCCTCGGCGGCGACCTCGTCGGCCAGGGTCTTCGCCCAACCGGCCACGGCGGCCCGCGCCGAGTTCGAGAGCATCAGGTTGGGGATCGGTTGCTTCACCGCGGTGGAGGAGATCACGATGATGCGCCCGTAGCCCGCCGCGTGCATCGAGGGGATCGCCTCACGGCTCATCCGGAGCGTCGAGAAGAACAGGGCGTCGAGAGCTTCCCGAAAGGCATCGTCACCGAGCTCCTCGAAAGCGCCTGTCGCAGGTCCTCCCGCGTTCGCCACCAGGATCTGGCAACCACCCAGAGCCTCGGTGCCCTCGCGCACGAACCGGATCGCGTCCTCCTCCCGGGACACGTCCGCGGTGATCGCGACGACCGTGGAGCCGGACGTCTCGGCGAGCTCGTCCCGCGACGCCTCGAGGGCACCGCGGTCGCGTGCGCAGATGGCCACGGCGGCTCCCTCGGATGCGAGCGAGGCGGCGCAGGCCTTCCCCAAGCCACGGCTTGCTGCCGCGACAAGCGCCGGGCGACCCTTCAGACCGAGATCCACGGACCTTGAGATACCATTCGGGGTGAGATGGAAGCCACTCGCACCTCAGACGTCATCGCTGTGACCGAGGCTGCCGCCAAGCGCGTGCAGGTCCTTGCGGAGCGCGAGGGCCATCCGCTCCCCTATCTGCGTCTGCGCGTCACGGCCGGCGGCTGCTCGGGGTTCTCCTACAAGCTCTCGCTGGAGGACGGCCCCGCCGAGGACGACATGACGGTGGAGGGCTACGGGACCACCGTACTGATCGATCAGCGGTCCGCTCCCATCGTGAAGGGCTCGACCCTCGACTTCTCCGACGCGCTGCTCGGCGGCGGGCTGAAGGTTCACAACCCGAACGCCACGAACGAGTGCGCGTGCGGAGAATCCTTCTCCGTCTAGGCGCGCCGGCCTACCCGTAGACCCCACCGCCGTCATCCGTCGATGCCTCGGCAGTCTCGAGCGAGCCACCGACCGACAGAGCTCCGAGCATCCCCTGGCCGCGGTGGAAGGCGCAGTAGAAGACCAGGGCGCCGGAGTCGGGGAACGTCACATCGATCGAGATGCCGTCCGCGCCGGACGGGAGCTCCTCGTCTATCCCCGCCTCGTCGATCGTGAACGTGTGTGACACGCCGCCTTCGTTGTGGAGGCCGAGGGCGAGCTGCTGGCCGGCTTCCCCCTCCAGCACGGTCGGGCCGAAGTAGAAGTCATCGAGCTCCAGCTCGAAATCCGGCATACCGGCGACATCGGTGGTGCCGTGGTTCGTCGCCTCGTACCCACCGATCAAGACGGTCCCCTGCTCGGCGTGGCCCTCGCCCGCATCCTCGTCTCCATGCGCTGCTCCGTGTTCGCCGCTCCCGCCGCCCTGCGCAGCGGGCTGATCCTCCGCGCATGCCGAGGCCAGTCCGAGTGCCAGCACCAGCGGCACGATCATCAGTCGTCGCATCCCAACCTCCCCCGGAGAGAACTCGGTGTCGGATATCGCGCGGTTCGCGCCACCCTATACTCGTCGAGGAATGCCACTGTCGACCGACAAGACCCAGTGGAGCGACCTCTGGGTCGAGGTCATCGCAACCGGGCTCTGTACGGGCTGCTCCGCGTGCGTCGTCGTCTGCCCCTTCAACGTGCTGGGGTACGAGAACAACGAGCCGGTGCATCTGGAAGCGGGCGCGCCCGACCACTGCGCGCACGGTGATCGCGGCTGCGACATCTGCACCCGTGCGTGTCCCCGTTTCCGCGAGTGGGAGCCGGAGATCGAGCGGATGTTTTTCGGCCGAACGCGGTTGCCGGACGAGGTCATCGGGATCCACCGCGAGATCCTCCTGACGCGGGCGACCGATCCGCGCGCCCTGGCATCGGGACAGGATGGTGGGTCCGTGTCAGCGCTCTTGATCTGGGGTCTCGAGCAGGGCGAGATCGACGGCGCGCTGACGTCGAAGTTGTCGGAGACCAGGCCGTGGGATGCGGAGCCGGCGGTCGTCACCACCGCCGAGGAGGTGCTCGCGACCGCGGGCTCGAGGTACACGTACTCGGCGAACCCCTTGGCGCTCACGCAGGCGATGCAGATGGGACTGAAGCAGGTGGCCCTCGTCGGCATGTCGTGCCAGGCGAGCGTGACAGGTGCGCTGGAGGCGCGGCGCCTCGGCAAATACCGCCGGCGAATCGCGTGGACCCTCGGCCTGTTGTGCTCGAAGACGTTCACGTACGAGGGGTTGATGGAGGAGATCACACAGGAGGAGCTCGGAATCTCGCTCGAGGACTTGGCTCGAGTGAACGTGAAAGGGAAGCTGCTCTTCTACACGAAGGACGGCGAGGAGCGAACGTACCCTTTGAAAGAGGCGCATCGGTTCACGCGGCCGCAGTGCCTGAAGTGCC
>CAZKFH010000012.1:0-30819 GCA_964551945.1 uncultured Actinomycetes bacterium
TTGCCGTCCTTGGCATACGCGGGCATCCCGTACCAGGTCTTCGGCGAGAGGGCTGGCGCGCTGGCTTTGACGATGGCATGGATCCGCTTGGCCATGGCGCGATCCGGTTCCGGCATCTCGGCGATCTTCGCGAGTAGGTCTTTCTCCCCGGCAGCGTTGTCCGCGCCCCGGCGCGCTTCCGCCTTCATCTCTCGGGCGCGTTCCTTCATCGCGGCTCGTTCGTCTTCCGTGAATCCCTTGGACTTCTTGACCGCGGTAGTGCTCTTGGCAGACTTCCGCGTGCCCTTCTGTGCGGGTTTCCTCTCAGCCATTGCGAAGCACCTCCTCTGGACGGCTCAGCGCTGCTCCTGGACGACGGCGTCAAGGCGGTCCTCCGGGGACACTTATAGGTGAATACCCCTTTCGGCTGTCGCCCTGCAAACGGGGGGACACGGCATTGGCGATCGAGCGGCAGCCCCGTTCCGTCGGCGCCGGTGAGAATGGGCTGCTACCTGATGACCTGGAGGAGAGCTGCCATGGGCATAGTCGAGGCGAACATCTCGATGTCGCTGGACGGCTTCGTCACCGGCCCGAACCTCGACCGGTATCCCGGACTCGGCGAAGGAGGCGATGCCCTCCATGCGTGGCTCGATGAGAGCCGGGCCATGGACTTCGCCATGGGGGAGGAGCGGCAGATCGCAGGGTCGGTCATCACCAGCCGGAAGGTGTACGAGGAGACCGGAGGCTGGGGCGACGACGGGTTCTACCGGATGCCGGTGATCGTGGTCACCCACCGCCCGCACGATGTGGTCGTGAGGGGCGAGACCACGTTCACGTTCGTTACCGAGGGCATCCAGCGCGCTGTCGAGCAGGCGATCGTGGCCGCTGGGGACAAGCTGGTGCACATCATGGGTGGCGCAAGCATCATCCAGCAGGCGCTGGCCGCCGGGCTTGTCGACGAGCTCTTCCTGCACGTCGCCCCGGTGATCCTGAACAGCGGTACCCGGCTGTTCGAGCACCTCGGTGGTCCGATCCAACTGGAGCGGGCCGAGGTGATCGAGTCCCGCCACGCCATTCACCTCCGGTACCGGATCCTGAGGTAGCGCGCTCCGGGCGCTTAGCCGTCGGCGTGCTCGGCTGCGTCGGCCTCGGCCTTCGTCTCGTGCACCGTGTCGGGGGCATGCTCCGGGGGCGCGTAGATCGTGATCAAACGGAGCGGGGCATCGCCCGTGTTGCGAAAGTTGTGACGCGTGCCGGCGTGAACGAACACGAGATCATTTGGCCCGATCTCGCTCGTTCGACCGGCGAGGTCTGCCTCTCCGCGACCGTCGACGAAGACCAGGGCCTGATCCGTGTTGGGGTGGACCTCTTCACCGATCTCCTCGCCCGGTGGAATGGTCATCACCACGACCTGCTCGTGCTCCCCGGTGAGCACCACTCTCCGGAAAGCATCGTTCGACCAGGCGGCGCCCAGAATGTCGATCCGATCCGTTCCGTCAGCCATGGCCGTCTCCTTCCGAGGTTGGCATTATCCGCCGGTGGAATACGTCCAGTCGGGTTGTTTGGCTCCGTACTCGTCGTCATAGAGGAAGCGACCGGAGCCCGGGTCGTGCTCGACCAGCTTCGGGAGCACCAACCCTCGAACGCTCGCGCAGGCCTTCCCTCGATGCTCGGCGATCTCGTCCTCGAACGTGAGCAGGATGCTCTGCATCAGGAGGCTGGTTCCTGTCGGGAGGGCGCACTTCTGTCCATCAGTCACGGATCTGGCTCGTTCGAGCGCAACATCCAGATCACCGGGATCCTCACCCCGGTCCAGTTGCTCGAGAACCTCGAGGATGTCGGCGGAGTTGAGCTTGCACGGAGGGCATTGCGCGCAGGACTCGACATGGAGGAACCGGCAGAACAAGCGAGCAACCTCGACGATGCATGTCGAGTCGTCGTACACCGCGAAGCCGCCGGCGCCGAGCCCCGATCCGACCGCACGCATCGATTCGAAGTCCAGTGGCGTGTCGAGCTGCTCCGGGATGAGCACCGTGTTGGAGGCGCCGGGGAAGACGACCTTGACCGAGCGGCCCTCTCGGATCCCGCCGCCGGTCTCTTCGATGAGCCTGCGTAACGGCGTCCCCAGCGGATATTCGAAGACTCCTTCCCGCTGCACGTCTCCGGCGATCGTGAACAGCATCGTTCCCGGAGAGGCCTCGGTCCCGCTGCTTCTGAGCCACGCGCTTCCGTGCTGGAGGATCAACGGCACGTTCGCGAGGGTTTCCACGTTGTTCACGAGGGCGGGGTTCTCGTTCGGCGGCTGGGCGTCGAGGCCCAGCATGTACGGGCGAGCCATACGCGGCAGCGGAAGGCGTCCTTCGATCGCCTCGAGGAGGCCGGTCTCCTCTCCCAACAGGTAGTGGTCGGGACCCAGAGCGAGCTCCACCGAGACGGTGAGGAGCCCGGCCTTCTCCATCTCGTCCCGCCCGCGCGTCGCGGCATCGGCCTCGACATCGAAGGCCTGTTTCATCCCGAGGAACGCCCGCTCGGCGCCGACCGCGTAAGCGGCGATCGAGATCCCCTCGAGGATCCGGTACGGGTTCGTCCGAAGAAGGGTGCGGTCCTTGAACGTGGCCGGCTCGCCCTCGGCCGCGTTGCAGATGACGTGACGGATCCCCGTCCCGTATCGCCGGATGGCGTCCCACTTCTCGCCGGTTGGGAATCCACCTCCGCCTCGCCCGCGTAGTCCGCTTGCCGCGATCTCCTCGATGACCTGGTCCGGGCTCATCGAGAGTGCGCGCCGCAGTCCTTCGCCGCCGCCCGAGGCTGCGTATTCCTCGAGCGAGCCCGCGGGATTCTCAAGGAGAGCCATTTGAATCAACCGTACCGCTCCCGGACGGCGGACCGGACCACCCTGGCCGGCGAAGCGTTTCGGAGCAGACACCGCCTGGGATCTCCCTTGCGATGTCCGGATTGTCCTGCAGCAGGAATCGGGAAGTCCCTGTCGAACACGTATGACAACCGTTTTTCCGAGATGGAGGGAGAAGGCGCATGCCCGCAACAACCCGCCGTGACGCACGCACATTTTCGCGTCAACGCCGCTTGTTCAGCACCGTGATCTCCACAACCGCCATGCTGCTCCTAAGCTTGGCCGCCGCCGGCCCCGCGCAGTCGCAGACCGGCGGCTCGACCGTGGATCCCCTGGCGCCGGTCGACGCGCAAGCCTGGGTCGACCAAGGGGAGCTGACCTGGGACGCCTACACGCCGGTTCCGGGGCAGCCGCCCGAATGGAGGACCGGCGCCGCTACCGGTACCCAGAACCAGTACACGGGTGCCGTCGTCCTCCTCGACTACACCGACCAGCCCTTCCTCATCACGCAGAGTCCCGAGTCGCATCCGTTCCGCAACCCGCAGCCGGGATGGCAGCCAGTGCCGCGGTCGGGGGTGCGCCAGTGGATGGAGGACTACCTCAATACACCGAACCAGTACAACGGCGGTCAGAGCATCACCGGGTACTGGATGGAAGACAGCTACGGCAAGATCTCGGTGGATCTCACGGCGTTCGGCCCGTACGCCCTTCCTGGCAAGGTGCACGAGTACGGCCTCGCCGACTTCGCGCCGGTGGTCGGGCCGAACTCCCAGTGCCCGCTCGGCGATGTCTGCAACAAGAACATCCGAAACGACGGGCTCGCGCTGTGGAAGGCGGGGAGCGGGGATCCCACGATCGATACCCAGTTCGACTTCATCTTCTACGTGACCGCGGGCCACGACGAGTCGTCCACGTGGCAGGAGTTCGGCGAGATGACGTTCCAGACGCCGAACGACGTGCCGGCCAGCTTCGGCCCTCCGGGAGCGGGCGGCGTCACCCCACCGCTCAACAACGCCGGTGAGCCGATGGAGAACTACTCACCGACCCGATACGTGCCCTGGACCTCGTGGCGTGCGGCCGGGAACCACTGGCCGAACGCAAGCGGCGGCACCACAACGCAGGCGGAGAGTTCTGGCCAGAGCGTCTACGCCCACGAGTTCAGCCACGTCCGCGGCCTGCCGGACAACTACAACAACCCGTTCGCGGACAACGCCCGGGCCGGCACCGGTTACTGGGAGATGATGAGTCGCGGGACGTTCAACGGGCCCGGCGGCACGCACAACCGGTGGCAGGTTCCGAACGCGGGGGGGTCCGGACTCGGGCCTCATCACATGGTCCACTTCAAGCAGCAGCTCGGTGTCTACGACCCGGACGACCAGGTCCTCCTCAACCGTGCGGACCTGCCGAACCAGGGCATCGCCGTCACAACGCTGCAGGCTCGGTCGTCGGTTCCGGAGGAGTTCCCGGTCGCCCTCGAGGTGGGGCTGGGCGCCGGTGGATACACGCCCGGCAAATGTGAGAACAACAACCCGGGCCCCAACTCCTTCTGGTGTCCTCAGGGGACGAACTGGAACGAGTACACACTCGAGGTGGTGGACCGGGTCGGCAACGATTCCTTCACGCCGGGTCATGGCGTCCTCCTCGCGCAGGGTCGACCCTCCGGCTCCCCGAGCGTGTGGGCCATCGACGCCAACCCCGAGGACATCAACATGATCGACTTCTACCGGCCCGATGGAACGCCGGCGGCCGTGGTTCGCGGGGATCCTCGTCAGCTCAACGATGCAACGTTCCACGCGGGCACGGGGTCCGGCAGCGAGTTCGAGTACGTGGAGGAGTACAACCGCCTCCACTTCTACATCCTCGAGAAGCATCGCGACGCCGACGGGGTCCTCTACTACACGGTCGCCGTTCGCAATCTGAACGGCGCGGGTTCGTTCGCCCGCGGGCTCTCGCTTGGTCAGGCGACGTCCACGGCCGTGACGCCTTCCATCACGCGCCTCGATGTCCCGCTGACGAACACGGGCCAGGCCGGGACTGGATTGTTCGACTCCGATCTGTATCGCATCTCCGCGACGGTCGACGGGCAGGGCTGGGATGTGCGGCTTCCCTACGAGGTCCGGGCAGCCGAGGCGGGCCAGACCGTGCCGGTGCAGGCGTACGCGACGCGCGACGAGGGCGCGGCCGAGTCCGCGACCTTCACGATCACCGCGACGAGCGAGGCCGACCCGAACGCGACCCAGACCATCGCTGTTGAGCTTTCCGGCCAATCCGGCGGGCCACAGGCGAGCACGCTGACGCTCGGCGTGCAGGGCAAGGGGGGCAACCGGACGCTCGTCGCCCGGCTGGCATCCGCCGCCGATCCGAGTGCAGCCATCTCGGGGCGGGCCATCCACTTCTACGCCAACGACGGCGCCTTGCTCGGTGAGGCCACCACGAACGTCGACGGGGTCGCGAGCCTTCGGTTCCCGAAGCAGTACAAGAACGCGAAGGGTCCATTCCGAGCCGAGTTCGCGGGAGATGACCAGTGGCTCGCGGCGTCCGCAAGTGGGGGCTGACAGAGGACAGCCGGGCGACACTGAACAGGATCGTGTCCCGTCGCGTCGCCCTTGTCCTGTGCCTGCTGGCTGCCGCCTGCTCGACGGACACCGCTGAATCGCTTGACTATGCCGTCAAGCTCGAGGTTCGAGACGGCTGGGTGCGCGAGCCCGGGACGGAGTGCGCGGGCAGTCGACCGTTCCTGTACGTGCATCGAGACGCCGCCTTCCGCGTCGAGGACCCGGGCGGCGAGGTCGTCGCTTCCGGCCGGCTCCCTGAGGGGAGGGCGGTCGAGGCGTTGCGAGAGGATTTGGGCGTTCCTCGCGTTCCCACGTTCTGCCGGTTCAGCTTCGGCGTCGCCCTGCCCACTCGAGGTGGCTACCGCTTCGTGCTCGAGGAGGGCGCACCGTTGGAGTTCTCGGCAGCCGCGCCTTCGACCCCGGTCACCCTGATCATCCAGTGATGGACGTGGCGAACCGACCTCTTCTCCGTCCCCTGATCCTCCTGTCGATCGGCGTGTTGCTGGTCGGGTGCGGGGGAGGCTCGGGTGATGGCGAGGGAGGGAAGGGGCCGCCGCGCGGTGGTGCCGCTTCGCTCCCGGGGCCGGTCCCCGCCGGCGTGTCGTTCTCCCAGGGCGATCCCTCTTCCCCTCGCGCACCGGACTTCTCGCTGACGCTGATGGACGGGACGCCGGTCACGGGAGCGGAACTGTGGCGGGATCGGCCGGTGGTTCTGTTCTTCTTCGCTTCGTGGTGCGGAGTCTGTGACGAGCAGCAGGGTGATCTGACGGCTCTTGCCGAGCGCTACCGCGACAAGGCCGTGTTCCTCGGGATCGCCGGGGAGGATGAGCAGGGCTCGGTGGCGGTTTATCTCGACGAGTACCGGGTGCCGTTCCCGGTCGCGATCGACCCGGATCTCGGCGTATGGCGGGACTACGCCGTGCGAGAACCCCCCCACGTTGTGGTCATCTCCCAGGGAGGACGGGTGATCCGAGGGTGGCCCGGGGGCACCACGCGAGATCTCATCGACGAGACTCTGGGCGGGATGATCCAGGGGTAGGTCAGGCGCTCAGAGGGTTCCCCACCACGCCAGCGCGGCCACGGCCACGAACGCGAGTGGACCGGGGTGTCGAATCAGCCTTCGCGGCCGCTGAAGGGTGACCAGGATCGCAAGGGCCACGAACCCGGTGAACGAGCTCGCGGCCACGTAGCCGATCCCTCGACAACCGTCCCCGGGACCGAGGAATCCACATGTCGCGAGGGCTGCTCCGGTCACGGCGAAGGTGAGGGTCGCGATGTGCCACGTGACGCGGATCATCACCTTGGTGGCCGCGGCTCCTCCGAAGCGGGACGAGGGGAGCTCACCGGAGAAGAGCTTGCGAAGGATGAGGACTTCGCCGGCACCGCCGTGGATCGCTGCGGCCGCGAGCGCGATGGCTCCCGCGAACAGGAACTGCGGGATCATGATCCGCCCTCCGCCATCCGGGCCACCCTGCCGAGCATGTCCCGGCGGATCCAGCCGGAGAAGAAATTGATGAGCTTCCAATAGAGCGCGAAATGGCGCCGTGCGCGATCGTCCACGCACTCCACCCGGGTTTCCGTCGCGAGATTGGTCGACCCGTCACTGAGCGGTTCGATGCGGATGCACATCGCGCCCCTGGCCCAGCCGGCACGATCGAATGCCTTGAAGGAATCGAGGCCGGCGGGCTGTTCCATGTTGGCGCGCTCGCGGATGGCCCAGAACCGGCACGTCGTGCCGAGCACGATCTCCTCGCCGGACCGTTCGGCCAGAACCGCGAACCCGGAGCCGCCCAATGCTGCGCGCATGGGCCCGCCTGGAGGCTGGAGGCCTCGGAGGCGGAACAGGGTGCGGACCGGCAGCGACGCGTCCCGGCTGAGGTCGTACCGCTCGACTGCTGACCACACCGACTCGGGCGGGGCCGCAACGCGCACGCTGTGACGGCTTCGGAAATGGAACTCGGGCAGAGCCTCGTCGAGCAGCAGCGACCGAACGGCGTTCATCGTGCGCGCTCGTCCTTGATGGGGATCCTCTGAAGCGAAGCGGGCGCGATCGGCTCTCCCCGGGAGAACGCCTCGATGCCCGCGTCGACCGCCGCCGCGAACGACCGCAGTGCTTCCAGCCGGTTCTCGAGGAAGATGCGTTCGGGATCCGCCTTGCGAGGTCCTGTCGTGCCGCTTCCGACCGTGCGCTGCGTCTCGTCGCACGCGGCGATCACCTGGCGGATGTTCCATCGGAACCGACGCTCCATGATCTCCTGCATGACGCGCCAGAAGTCCGCCGCTGCTTGGTAATGGTCCTTCCGCGAGTTGGGAACGGACACGCGCCGAACGAGGTGCCATTCGACCAGTCCCCGGATGGTGGTGGAGATGCTGCTCTTCGACTGCTGGAGGCCCTCGGCGATCGCGTCGAGCGAGACCGGGTGATCCTGCAGGTACAGGAACGCGAAGATCCGACCCTGGAGCTGCGAGAGGATCCCCGACGTGGCTGAGGCGGTGCCCATCCCGTCCACGAAGAGCGCCCGGGCTTGGTCGAGGTCCTCTGGCGTGGTCATCTGAACGCTATGTTTACAATATTCTGAACGTTCGCGTCAAACGCTACGATCGGGATGGTTGCTGGGTTGCCATCAGCGGAGGTAGGGGAGATCCCTCTCCGGCGAGGACCGCCTCCATTGCGGTGGCCAGATGTTCGAGATCGGCGCGGCCCAGGTGGTCGAGGAAATGCGCCCGCAGCCCCTGCAGGTGCGCCTTCGTGGCCTTGCGCAAGAAGGTCTTGCCCTGGGCGGTGACCTTGGCGAGCTGGCCGCGTTTGTCGCCCTCGAAGACGCAACGCTCCACGAGGCCCCTGCGCTCGAGCTGATCGACGGCTCGGGTCACCCCGCTGGGCGAGAGGACCACTCGCGACGCCAGCTCCGACATCCGCAGGCCGTCCCCACCGGCCCGACGTACCCACACCAGGACCTCGAACTGGCTGAAGCTCAGGCCCTGAGCTCTGTTGAGCTCCCGGTCGAGCGTGGGAACGACAAGGGAGTAGGCGTAGAGGAAGGCCCGCCACGCCCGGAACTGCAGCTCATCCAGCCCCCCGTCGCTTCCTTCTTTGGCCATGGCCTTCAGACAGTGTACCGGGAATAGTTGCTTGCGAACGCAAGTTGCATCTCCTGACGCGACCCACGAAGGGCCGCCCGCGAAAGGAGGATCGTATGGATGGTGGTCTTCTCGTCATCAGAGTCGTGCTCGGCACGATCATGGCGGCCCACGGCGCCCAGAAGCTGTTTGGGTGGTTCGGCGGCTTCGGCATCGCCGGCACAGCCGGGTGGCTCGAGTCGATGGGCTTCAAGCAGCCCCGTCTGCAAGCCACGGTCAACGGTCTGACGGAGTTCGGAGGCGGACTCTTGCTGGCGTTCGGCCTGCTCACCCCCTTCGCTGCAGCCGCGGTCGCCGGCGTGATGTTCGTGGCGATCGCGATGGTCCATTGGAGCAACGGCTTCTTCAACTCGAGTGGTGGCTACGAGTTCAATCTGTTGATCGTTGCCACCTCGATCGCCCTGGCCGTGACCGGTCCCGGATCCATCTCCATCGACAGCCTGGCCGGCTGGAACCTGGCGGGACCCGAATGGGGCCTCGCGGTCCTCGGGGCCTCAGCGATCGCCGCGGGATCGGTACTGGCGATGCGTAGGCCTCAACCCGCACAGGAAGAGGCGCCGCAGGAAGAGCTCAGCAATGCCTAGCTCCGCGATACGTGCGTCGACGATCGAAGGGAGATGAAGGACATGAAGCAGGACGTCCAGATGAAGCAGCGAGACGCAGAGATGGTGGAGGACGCAGCGCTGATCCGGATGATGGGATTTCCGGTTCTGGAGGCACTTCCTTCCCGCACGACACCGTATGAGCGGGTCGATCCATTCATCCTCGTCCACGAAGGAAAGATGAAGCTGGCGGACATGAAGGGCGTCGACACGAAGCACCCTCACCGCGGGTTCGACAACCTCTGGTACGTCATCGAGGGCTCGGCCAGTACGGGGCACAGCACAGGGCCGGGCGGAGCCATCGAGAGGGCGCGCCTGTCGGCGGGCAGCCTGCTGGCGCTCCGGACGGGGAAGGGTGCCTGGCACGCCGAGTCCGTCGGAGCGGATGAGCGTGAGGAGGGATTGGGCGACACGGAGTTCCGCGGCGTGCTCTTCTGGGTGAACCTGGCCCGGAAGGACAAGAACGTCGAGCCGAGCGCCAAGGTACTGCAGCCGGACGAGATTCCGGTGCGCCAGGAAGGTGACGCCACGGTCCGGACGCTCGTGGGCGAGGGATCGCCCATCCGCCTGGGTACACCCGCGCTGATCCTGGACGTCGAGCTGCCGAAGGGCGGAGGGGTAACCCTCCCCGTTCCACCGGAGTTCCAGGGCTTCGCATACCTGCTGGAGGGTGAGGCTGCGTTCGGTGCCAACGGAAGTCGAGCGAAGCCTCCCCAGCTCGTCCTCCTCGGCCCCGGTGAGGAGTTCAGGGTCACCGACGCTGCTCCCGGCACACGGTTCATGCTCATGACGGGGAAGCCGATCGGCGAGGAGCCGGTGTTCAACGGTCCGTTCGTGGATTAACCGTCGAGACCCGAGGGCCGGCGGAGAGTGTGCCGGCCCTCGGACCGGAGGAAGGGAGTCGGGGTCATGAGTTCCACCCAGTGGGAGCTGATCGTGCCGGGGACGGAGGACCGCGATCATGTCCGTGGGCCGGCCGATGCTCGGGTGACCCTCGTGGAGTACGGCGACTTCGAGTGCTCCTACTCCAGAAAGGCATACCCGATCATCAAGGACGTCCAGGCGCGCATGGGCAACCAGATGCGATTCGTCTTCCGCAACTTCCCGCTCACCACGTTGCACCCACATGCCCAGCATGCCGCGGAGGCAGCTGAAGCCGCGGCTGCGCAGGGCAGGTTCTGGGAGATGCACGACCTCTTGTTCGAGAACCAGCGGCACCTGCTCGATGACGATCTCCGCTCCTACGCGCAGACACTCGATCTCGACCTGGATCGCTTCGACAAGGAGCTCGCGGAACACGTCCATGCCAACCGGGTACGCGAGGACCTGATGAGCGGCGAGCGGAGCGGCGTGAACGGGACGCCGACGTTCTTCATCAACGGAGCGCGCCATGACGACTCGTACGACCTCGAGACCTTGCTCCTGAGCATGCAGGGGATCCCGGCGGAATAGTCCGGGCCTCGGCTCAGTTGCGGAGATGGGACAGCCACGACGGACGAAAGGGAGGCCGCACCATGAAGGACCACGACATCAACGAGCGGATCGACGGTCTGGCAAAGGAAGAGCACGAGCTGTTCGACAAGGAGTCTCGCGGCCAGGCGACCGATGGCGACCGTGATCGACTGCGGCACCTCGAGGTCACCCTGGACCAGTGCTGGGATCTGCTGCGCCAGCGGCGTGCTCGCAGAAGCGCCGGTCTCGACCCGGACGAGGCGAGCGTTCGCGACGCGAGGACCGTCGAGGGATACCTGGGCTGAGCAGTAACACTCTCAGGAATACACGCTCACCCTCGGACTGTTGTGCATCGAGAGACCTTTCGAGATAACGGAGAGAGAGACATGCCTGATCAACTTGATACGAAGATCCTTCCCATGCTGCCGCTGACCACCGGGGTGGTCCTGCCCCACATGGCGGTGACCCTCGCGTTGGAGACACCCGACGCCCGCGCAGCCGCCCAGGCCGCCCGCTCCGCAGACGACATGCTGCTCCTTGTTCCCCGGACGGAGGCCGGTACCTATGCCCGCGTCGGCACGGTCGCCGTCATCGAGGAGATGGGACGCACCCCCGGAGGTGTCGAGGCGTTGGTCATCCGCGGTCTGCACCGGGCCTTGATCGGATCCGGTGTGGCGGGAACGGGGGAGGCGATCTGGGTGCAGATCGATCCTCGACCCGACCCGGAGCAAGTCTCCCCTCGGACGGAGGAGCTCGCACGTGAATATCGGGCCACGCTGGAGAACATCGTGGAGGCTCGGGGCGTGCCTCAGGTGATGGAGATGATCCGGGGCATCGACGAGCCCGGCGCCCTCGCGGACCTGGCCGGCTACTCGCCGGACCTTTCATTCGAGCGGAAGGTCGAGGTCCTCGAGACCCTGGACGTGGAACAGCGGCTGGAGAAGGTGTTGTCGTGGGCCCGGGACACGCTCGCGGAGGTAGCGCTCAAGGACAAGATCCGGTCCGAGGTCACGGAGGGCATGGACAGGAGTCAGCGCGAGTACATCCTTCGCGAGCAGATGGAGGCGATCAGGAAGGAGCTCGGAGACGATGACGAGGACGTCGTCGAGGAGTTCCGGAAGAAGATCGAGGCCGCGGCCATGCCGGAGACGGTCAAGGAGCAGGCCGATCGGGAGCTGAAGCGTCTGGAGCGGACCTCGCCGCAGAACCCCGAGTACGGCTGGATCCGGACGTACCTCGACTGGTTGGTTGAGGTCCCGTGGTCGGCGCGCACCGAGGACAACCTCGACATCGACGCGGCGCGACAGGTCCTGGACGAGGACCACACCGGTCTCGACGACGTCAAGGAACGCATCGTCGAATACCTCGCGGTTCGGAAGCTGCGGGCTGAGCGAGGCCTCGCGGAGGCTTCGAGTGGCCGTGGCTCCGGAGCGATCCTCACCCTGATCGGCCCGCCGGGCGTTGGCAAGACCAGCTTGGGAGAGTCGGTGGCTCGGGCTCTTGGACGGAAGTTCGTCCGCATCTCCCTCGGCGGGATCCGCGACGAAGCCGAGATCCGCGGCCACCGGCGTACCTACGTTGGCGCGATGCCGGGCCGCATCGTGCGAGCGCTGAAAGACGCCGGCACGAAGAACCCCGTGGTGATGCTCGACGAGATCGACAAGGTGGGTGCTGACTGGCGGGGCGACCCCTCGAGCGCGCTGCTCGAGGTCCTCGACCCTGCGCAGAACCACACCTTCAGGGACCACTACCTCGACGTCGACCTCGACCTCTCGGAGGCGATGTTCATCACCACGGGGAACGTGGCCGAGACGATCCCGGGTCCCCTCCTCGACCGCATGGAGGTCATCCGCCTGGACGGCTACACGGAGGACGAGAAGGTCGCCATCGCACGCGATCACCTTCTGTCCCGTCAGCTCGAGCGGAACGGGCTCGAGCCATCCGAGGTGGAGACAACCGACGAGGCCCTACGTACGATCGTGAACGACTACACGCGCGAGGCCGGCGTCCGGAACCTGGAACGCGAGATCGGCAAGCTGCTGCGGAAGGTTGCCACCAAGGTCGCAAGCGGCGGTGTCGACGCGCCGACGATCGTGGACGCGGCCGACGTTCGCGATTACCTGGGGCGTCAGCGCTTCTTCTTCGAGGCCGCCGAGCGGACCAGCGTGCCCGGCGTTGCTACCGGTCTCGCCGTCACGGGGACTGGAGGCGAGGTGCTCTTCGTCGAGGCCACCCGTATCGAGGCGATCGGAAGCAACGGCGACGGTGGAGCAGGCCTGACGCTGACCGGCCAGCTCGGTGACGTCATGAAGGAGTCGGCCATGATCGCTCTCTCCTATGCGCGCTCGCACGCGAAGGAGCTCGGGCTCACATCCGCGCACGGGCGTTTCCACGTGCACGTGCCGGCGGGTGCGGTACCGAAGGACGGGCCGAGTGCCGGCGTCGCAATGATCACGGCTCTGGCATCCCTGCTCTCGGAGCGGCCGGCCAAGTCTTCGGTCGCGATGACGGGCGAGGTCACGCTGCAGGGACGGGTCCTTCCCATCGGGGGAGTGAAACAGAAGGTCCTTGCGGCGCACCGCGCCGGTCTGAAGGAGGTCATCCTCCCGAAGCGCAACGAGGGCGACCTTGACGACGTGCCCGAGCAGGTCCGGGAGGAGATGACCTTCCACCTTGTCGAGACCGTGGACGAGGCGCTGGCTTTTGCGCTCGAGCACGACGCCGATCGGGAGGGCGCAGCGGCAGCCTAGAGATCGAGGCTAACGCCGTTGGATCGAGAGCTGGTAGGCGGCGTCCTCTGCGTAACGCGGGTAGCGGCTAGGCGGGGAGGGGAACGATCTTGAAGACCGTGCCGCCGAGGGAGATCGCATATAGCTCGCCGTCGTGGTCCTCGCCGAACGAGCTAATGGATGGCACGTCCAGCGCGAACTCGCCGGACTCGGTGACCTGACCGTTCTCCTGTTGCAGCCAGCGCAAGCGTCCGTCACACCAGTCCGAGAAGAGATAGGTCCCCCGAAGAGCGGTAGTGGCCCCGCGGTAGACGTAGCCTCCCGTTATCGAGCACGCGACGCCATCGTGCTGATACACATGGATCGGCTTGTGGTGGTTCGCCGGCTCCGTGGTACCCGGCGGCCGCCCTGGATAGGCCACGAGACCCTCCATGTGGTTCCAGCCGTAGTTGTCGCCGCCGGGTGAGCTAGCCGGGGAGTAGTTGACCTCTTCCCAGATGCCCTGGCCGACGTCGCCGATCCAAAGATCGCCCGTCTGACGGTCGAACGAGAACTTCCAGGGGTTGCGCAGCCCGTACGACCAGATCTCCGGAAGGGCACCCTCGGGGATGATCTTGTCGGGGTTGCTCGGGTCCGGCGCGAACGGGTTGCTGGGAGGCGCGGTGAACGAAGCATCGCCGGAGGGCCGTGGGTCGATGCGCAACATCTTTCCAAGTCGCTCGCTCAGGCGCTGCCCGTTGTAGTTGGGGTCGCCGGAACTTCCGCCATCGCCGACGCAGATGTAGAGATACCCGTCGGGACCGAACATGAGCGTCCCGCAGTTGTGATTGGCAAAGGGCTTATCGACGAACAGGACCTGGCGGCGTGACCCTGCAACGACGGCATCGTTCGCCCACCTGTACTCGTATATGTGCGTGTCGCCGGCCGTGTCCGTCAGGTTGATGTAGATGAAGTCGCCGTCAGGCGAGAAGGCCAGACCGAGCAGCCCCTGCTCGAGTCCGGTCGATACCTCGCCGGACACATCGAGGACGGGATCGGGGTCCAGGACGAGGCCGTCGTTCACTCGTCGGATCGTGCCGGACTTCTCGACGATGTAGAGGTCGTCCGTATCGGGGTGTTGGGCCATAGCAACGGGCGTCTGGAACGCTCCCGGGATGGGCACAAGCAGAACCTCGGGAGCGTGGAGCGCGTCGGCCGAACGAGCGGATGCGGATCCTGTCGCTCCGGCCACGAGCATGATTCCGAGCGTCAAGGCAAGGCGGCGCACTGGAAGTACTTCTCCACCGGAGGTCTCGACTCCTGCCTCTCGGATCCCCTGCTAGCATTGGTTTCAGGAGGGGGCCTTCGGGGCCCCTTCTTCTCGACCGGCGGGGTGGCCGAGTGGCTAGGCAGCGGCCTGCAAAGCCGCGTACACCGGTTCAATTCCGGTCCCCGCCTCCGGTACCATCCCCAGAACGGGCGCTTAGCTCAGGGGGAGAGCGCTTCCCTGACACGGAAGAGGTCGGAGGTTCAAATCCTCCAGCGCCCACCCAACCCGCCTGGTCAGGGTGTGGTTCTCGTCCATGCCCCGAACCGCTCGTGAGCTGGTCCCGCATTGGTCCCGCCCTCGAACCTCGAAACGGCCTCGAACTCGAGTCGGTCCCCCTAATACGCGCAGGGCAGGAGACATGAACTCATCCGCGTCTCGAGCGTGAGGAAGAGGTCATGGACTGGCATCAAGCAACCCCGCGGCATCCCCTCCGGAACATCGCCTTTGGCTCCCTCGTCAGCCGAGCTTTCACCCGCCCGCGTCGCCTGGACATCGACGGAACCACCTTCATCTTCGGCGAGCTCGAGGATCGCTCCGCGCGCTGGCGCCGGCGCGCTCACCCCGGCGGGCGGTGATCGGGCTCAGCGACGTGTCGTTGGAGCTCGCGAGATCGACCCAATGGCCGTGAACGACGCTCCCGTTCGGGGGTCCCGGCGGCCAGCGTGCCCGCGACGAACCGCCCGGTAACGGGGCATCGCCCGGGTCCGAAGTCTCCGGCCTCGTCGCCGTCCTCTAGAAGAAAGCGATCGAGAACGGGACCTGGAGGTTGTCCCCGTCCAGGTCGGTGATGTCCACGATGACGTCCCCGCCCGGACAGAACGGGACCTGCCCATAGCTGATGTTCGCCGAGTGCTCGAGCCCCTTGGTGAACCGCTCATCGTCGTAGGTGAACGCGAAGTTCGGAGTCACCACGGCGACGCCGAACTGAAACGGGACGTCCAGGCAGTAGAAGCCGGGTGGGTTGTCCAGCGCCGTCACCATCGAGTCGGTGATGCCGTGCGAACGCGACTCGTCGACGTCGCCGTTCGCGAGGACGAAGGCGTGGTACGCGGTCCCTGGCGGCCCCTGGGGTCCCTGCGGCCCCTGGGGTCCCTGCGGCCCCTGGGGTCCCTGCGGCCCCTGGGGTCCCTGCGGCCCCTGCTCGCCCGTATCCCCCTTGGGTCCCTGGGGACCCTGCGGTCCGGGGACACCTTCCCGGTTCCAGGTGGTGTGGGTCTCGTTCGCGGTGCAGTCTGAGGCCGACGACACGATGCGCACCTTCCCGTTCTGGTCGTGCACGCATGCGTGGATCGTGTTGGCATCGTGCGTGGCAACAGCCACGGCCTGGAGGACCAGGGTGGCCGTGATGGCCAAGAGCAGGATCGCTGGGATCCCACGGATGTTCCGAGACACGGGCATGGATGCCCTCCCTCCCGGACGGAAGAGCGTCCGCCCGAGCATCGCCCGCCGGCCGGCCCGACGGTTTCAGGCGGAGCCTAGCCCAACGGACCGGTACCGCGCAGCGCGGTGGGTCCTCCGAGCCGAAGGCATGGCCCCGCTCATCAGGCCACACGCGCAAGCTCGACCAGGTCGGTCGAGCCACCCGGCGTCTCCGCATCGAGGCCGATCGATCCAGGTTCATAGGGGCAGCACGCGACGTGCGTACGTGCGCGCACGGATTTGTCAGTTGCTCCTATCGCCGATCCGCTTGGGCCGGAATCTCCCCGCGAGCCCCTTGTAGAGGCTCGCGGAACCATTCGCCGTCAGCCCGACGGCGATGGTGATCCGGCTCGAGGAGCAGGTTTGCTCGATTCGCTCAGGTCCCGCATTGGTCCCGCAGACGACCGAAAAACGATGGGCAATGACGAGAAACGTCGAGCACTCGAAATGGCTGGTCACAATCAGTTTCCGGGCTTTTCCGCAGGTCAGGAGATTGCGCGGATCATCCCTGACACGGAAGAGGTCGGAGGTTCAAATCCTCCAGCGCCCACAAATGTGATGTCTCGGGACATCGTGCACAGATGTCTCGGGACATCCTTCCACCTCACCTCAGGGGTTGGTAGTCCCTCCGCGGGTCCAAAGTCAGAACCCGAAGCACCTCGCCGTCCTCGGTGATGACTCGAACGTCCAGATCGGCAACGAGGAGAAGCACTCTCTTGCCCCGGTGAGCTCGCCCCAGCCCGATGTGGTGGAGACGGCTGTTGTAACGGAGCGTCAACGCGTCCGATCTTGTCGACCCGGTCCTTGCGAACACGAACGTGCCCGGGCACAACCAAGCCCGGCGTCGAAGGACCCGCTTTCGGCCTGGCAACAAACGCCTCAGCCTGGGTCCTGCGTCCGAGCGCTCGGTGCGGCCTGTGGCCGTTGTAGTAGTCCTGGAAGCGGTCGAGCTGGATCTGGAGCTCCTCGATCGTCAGCAACGATCTCTGACGGACAAGCCGCTTCTTGAGCGTCTGGTGGAAGCGCTCCACCTTCCCGCACGTCTGCGGGTGGTAGGGGCTCGAGTGGATGAACCGGATGCCGAGCTCTCCGAGTGAGACCTCAAGGGCGTTGCGTCCTCCTCCTCGAGGCGACCCCGTGAACACCGCGGCGTTGTCGGTCAGCACCGACGCGGGAACGCCCCAGGTCGCGAAGGCACCGAGGAAGACCGCGACCACATCACCCACCTTCATCGTGGGCCGCGCTACGGATGCGACGAGAAGCCTCGAGTGATCGTCGACGATGTTCAGGATCTCGACGCCAGCCCCTGAGCTTAGCCGCCAGTGGGTGGTGTCCGCCTGCCTCGGCAAGGCCAATCGGGACGAGCGGTTAGCCGAGGAGAAGGAGCTGGTTGATCGTGACCGTCGACAGATCACTCCGCGACGAGGATCCGTCGAGTCGGCTTGCTCTCTTCGACGTCCATGCACCACCTCCATCCCGGGTTCCGGGGGGGAGGGGGGGGCGACCCGCCGGCTGACCGGGAGGGTCTTTGTTATACGGTCTGTCCTGAGGGGGGGCAACCGAGGTCTCCGACTGATCCTCGTCTTCCGCTGTATGAGCGTCAGACATCTCGGCGGTAATGGGCGACCGCGGGTCCCCCTCCGGCAGTATCGGAAGCGCCTGCTCGGGGCCCTGCCGGCTTAAGGATCGGGCGAAGGGAGACCGAAAACTTCAGAGATGCAGCCGGGACCGGGGCGACTCAGCCAGAAACGTCATCACATGGATAGGCGCGGGGCATTGCGTCTCTACGCCGGCGCGGTCGCGCTTGCGGGGGGCGCGATCCTGGCCGTGGTGGCGAACGAAGCAGGTGCCGACCTGGGGCAGCCTGGTCTCTTCCTCGCCATCACGACCTTGATCACGCTCAACCAGGTCTTTCCTCTTCACATCCTCAGGATGAGGGAGACCGAGGCGCTCATGCTTGACGAAGGCTTCTTGGTGGTGATGCTGCTGTTGGCCTCTCCATTCGCCGCCGCCGTCTCCCTCCCCCTGGGCACGTTGGTCGCCAATGTGGTTCTTCGTCGCCCCCTGCTGAAGGTCTCGTTCAACGCCGGCAATGCGGCCGTCTCAGCCGGGATGGCCGTGCTCGCAGCGAGGGCTGTTGCAGGGTCGGGGGCGGTGGACGCGGTCCGGATCCTGGCTGCTCTTGGTGGCGCGATCGTCTTCTTTTGGGTGAACGGCGTCCTGGTCGCTGCAGTCATCAGGTTGGCGGACAGGATCCCGTTCTCCCGAGCGCTCTTGGAGAACATCCGGCTGAACCTACTGGTGTGGGCAGGAACCGTCTCGGTAGGAGTGTTGGTCGGTCTGGCTGGATCGACACATCCGTGGGCGCTGCCTTTCGCTCTCGTCCCGGCCTTCACCTTGTACGCGACCTTCTCCGGCCATCTGCGGGCCAGGCGCGACCACGAGCGAATGACGGGCCTTCTGCTGGCCGCCACCCGGGTTCACGCATTGGTCGGGCCGGCGGAGGTCCGGATGGCGCTGGGCGCGGCGGCTCGCGACCTTCTCCGAAGCGGCTCGTTCCGGATCGGAGCCGAACCGCCCAGCGAGGGCGAGCTGGGCGCCAAGCTATCGGCCGGCCTGGAACACGCCGAGTGGTTGGTGGTCGGTGCCCCTAGGGGGGTCGAGCCCTTCTCCTCGTCGGACCAGGAGACCCTCGATGCGCTCGCTGTGGTCGGTTCGTCCGCTCTCAGCAACGCGGTCCTCTTCGAGCAGGTCGATCGTCAGCGCGGAGAGCTCCGCGACAGCATGGCCAAGCTCCAGCAGGCGCAGGCGAAGTACCGCAGCTTGGTTGAGCAGCTCCCCGCAGTGGTCTACACGGCAGATTTCGGGGCCGCCGGTCGCTGGCACTACGTCAGTCCCCAGATCGAGTCGATCCTGGGGTTCTCTCCCGAAGAGTGGATGGCCGACGCGGAATCGTGGTACCGGCAGCTACATCCCGACGACCGGGACCGAGTGATTGCGGAGGAGGAGCGAAGCAGGGAATCCGGGGAGCCCCAACTGTCCGAATATCGTCTGCTCACTCGCGATGGGCGTGCCATCTGGTTCCGTGATCAGGCCTCCGTCCTCCAGGAAGCCGCGGGGGGTCCACCACTGCTCCACGGCGTCCTGTACGACATCACCCAGCAGAAGCGAGTCGAGGAGGAGGTTCGGAAGCTCAACGCGGAGCTGGAGGAGCGGGTCACCGAACGGACCGCCCAGCTCGAAGCCGCCAACCGGGCGAAGACCGACTTCCTCTCCGGGATGAGCCACGAACTGCGCACGCCGCTCAACGCGATCATCGGTTTCGGCCAGCTGCTGGAGATGGAGCTGGCCGACCCACAGCATCTCGACAGCGTTCGCGAGATGCTCAAGGGCGGGTCGCACCTGCTGGAGCTGGTCAACGAACTCCTCGATATCGCCCGTATCGAGTCGGGCCGGTTCGCCCTCGCGATCGAAGAGGTTGCAGTTAACGAGGCTCTGCAGGATGTCCTCACGCTCCTCGCACCCCTTGCGGCGGAGAACCATGTGACGCTGCAAGATCTGCCGTCGGGTGCGGGGGTTCCGCCAGTCCTGGCGGACCGACAGCGGTTGAAGCAGGTGCTGCTCAACCTGGTCTCCAACGCGATCAAGTACAACCGTCCGAGTGGAACCGTGACGGTTACCTATGCGGAGCCAGGAAACGCACGGTTCGAGATCGGGATACGTGATGAGGGCCGCGGGATCGCCGCCGAGGACCTCGACCGGCTGTTCACACCGTTCGAGCGACTCGACGCGGAAGGGAGCGAGGTCGAGGGAACCGGCCTCGGGCTTGCCCTCTCGAAGCTGCTCGTGGAGGCCATGGGAGGAACCCTGGAGGCTCGAAGCGAGCTCGGCACGGGCAGCTCGTTCTTCGTCCACCTTCCGATGGCTGTGAGCCTCATACGGTGAGCGCTTCGCACTGTTCTTCTCCTTGCCGGACCTGGTTATTGCAAAGTGAGAGGACGACCCTCCCAGCGGCGCGGCTTTGACCTGCCTCCGATGGAGCGTGAGTCCGGATGCCTGATCGCCATAACGGGGATACCCAGCTCGGGTAAGTCCACCGTGGCACGGGCAGTGGACAGGCGGAACTCGACCTTCAGCTACTTCGACGGTAACCAGTTCATCAGGGACCATCCCCCCCCGTACCGATTGCGGCCGCGTTCTTGAACCTGGCCCCCATCTGGCCCACGCCGAGGGATGATTGGCCGACTTGTCTGCCCTGTCGAAAGTCCCGAATATTTCGGGCGTAGGTCTCCTCTGACCCACCTGTCGGAAAAAGACCAACCAGTCGGCCGAGTGGTGTCTGCCCATCCACGACATCCCGGAGGCGATGGTGAGCCTGTCGCAGCGCGGGCGGCGGAGCCGATCCACGGCCCCACGCGCACGATAGGAGGAGAGACATGGCACACAAGATCCTGATCGCCGAGGACAGCCGGACTCAGGCGGAGCGGCTCCGCGTCCTTCTGGAGGGGGCCGGCTACGAGGTCGAGGTGGCGGAGGACGGCGACGTCGCGCTGATGAAGGCTCGGCAGTTCCCTCCGGACCTGGTCATCTCGGACGTGGTGATGCCCAACATGGACGGGTACACACTGTGCCGCTTGCTTCGATCGACCGAGAGGACCAGGCGGACCCCGTTCGTCCTGCTGACGTCACAGAGCGGCCCGGAGGACATCATCCGCGGGCTGGAGCATGGCGCCGACAACTTCATCGTCAAGCCCTTCGAGGATGAGGACCTGCTGACGCGGATCGAGCGGATCTTCGAGCATCTCGAGCTCCGGAAGCAGGAGACGCTCGTGGTCGAGATCACGCTGGCGCTCGGGACCGGCCAGCGCCTCTCCATCACCGCGGACAAGCAGCAGATCATGGAGCTCCTCTTCGCCACGGCGGAGAAGCTGGGGCGCGCCAACGCCGAGCTCGAGCGGGCCCAGCAGGCGCTCAAGGATCACGTGGAGGAGCTGGAGGCGAAGGTGAAGGAACGCACCTCCGAGCTCAGCGAGAGCGTTGGCTCGCTCCGGGACAGCGACAAGCACCGGCGGAGCCTCGTCTCCGACCTGCTCCAGGCCCAGGAGGAGGAGCGGCGGCGGATCGCGGGAGACCTTCACGACGACTCGATCCAGGTCATGGCGGCCGCGGCGATGGAGCTCGAGATGGTCCGCCGGGAGATCGGCCCCGAGATGGCGCCGAGGTTGGAGGCGCTGGAGGGCATGGTCAGGGAGGCGATCTCCCGCCTGCGGCGGATGATGTTCGAGCTCTCCCCACCCGCGCTGGCCCGTGAGGGGTTGAGCGCCGCGCTCCGCCAGCATCTGGGCCTGCTGGAGGAGAAGGAGGGCATCGCGGTGAACCTCGAGGATCGCCTGGAGGCCCAGCCTGCGCTGGAGACGCGAACGATCCTGTACCGCATCGCACGCGAGGCGCTGACGAACGTTCGGAAGCATGCCCAGGCGAGATCGGTCGAGGTGCGGCTCGAGTCCTCGGACGCCGGCGTGCTGGTCAACGTGCGCGACGACGGCAAGGGCTTCTCGCCGCAGGACCCGCAGACAACCTCGAACGGCCACATCGGCCTTACCTCCATGCGCGAGCGGGCGGAGATGGCCGGTGGGTGGTTCCGGGTCGATAGCGCGGAGGGTAAGGGGACCGCGGTCGAGTTCTGGATCCCGGAGGAGGAATCGGGATGACGCCGCCCATCTCGATCCTCCTCGCGGACGACGAGCCCTCGATGCTCCAGGTCCTGGCCAGCATCTTCTCGGCGGATCCGTCCTTCGAGGTCGTGGCGACCGCCCGTGATGCGGCGGAGGCGGCCCACCTGGCCGAGATGCATCGGCCGGACGTGGCGCTGCTCGATGTCCGCATGCCGGGTGGGGGAGGCCCGCGCTGCGCCAGGGATATCCGAGCCCTTTCTCCCGAGACGAGGATCTGCGCGCTGTCCGCCCACGACGATCGCGCCACCGTCGTGCGGATGCTTCGGGCCGGAGCCATGGGATACGTGGTCAAGGGCGCCCCCGTGGACGAGATCGTGAAGACGGTCCGCGGCATCGCCAGGGGAGAGCCGGGTTTCTCCGCCGACGCCGCCGCCAAGATGATGGACGAGCTGTCGGAGCGCCTGCGGACTGAGGAGCAGGAGGCCGAGCAACTGCGCGAGGCGGGCGAGCGGATACGGAAGGTCCTGGCGGGCGAGGGCCTGGAGATGGCCTTCCAGCCGTTCGCGGATCTCACCAGCGGTCAGATCCGTGGGTACGAGGCGCTGGCTCGGTTCACCATGGAGCCGCGGCGTGGACCCGACGTCTGGTTCTCCGAGGCCGTGGGCGTAGGGCTGGGGACGCAACTGGAGGTGGTGGCAGCTCGGCTGGCGCTGGAGCACCTCCCGCGCCTTCCCGACGCGGCACTGATATCCGTGAACGTCTCTCCGGAGGCCGCTATCGCCCCGAGCTTCCTGGAGCTCCTCCACTCGAGCGACGTCAACCGCATCGTGCTCGAGATCACCGAGCACGCCAAGGTCGAGGACTACGATGCGCTGAACGCGGCCTTGGTGGGTCTGAGGCGGGGTGGGCTGCGCCTCGCCGTGGATGATGCCGGCGCCGGGTTCGCGAGCCTGCGGCACATCCTGAGGCTGGCGCCCGACTTCATCAAGATCGACGTCTCCATCACCCGGGAGATCAACACGCGTCCGGCGTACGCCCTCGCGGCTGCTCTGCGGTCGTTCGCGGTCGAGATCGGGGCCGCGATCGTCGCGGAGGGGATCGAGACCGAGGAGGAGCTCGGCATCCTCCGGGGGCTCGGCATCCGATTCGGACAGGGGTACTTCCTGGCGCGCCCCGGCCCGCTGCCGGAGACGGGGGCGCCCACCGTCATCCTCGAGGCGTCTACCGAGGAGGGAACCCCGGTCCCGTGATGGAGCCGATCAAGGTTTTCGTCGTGGACGACCACGAGATGATCCGGCGCGGCCTCCGCGAGCTCGCCGCCGCCCACGAGGATCTGGAGATGGTCGGTGAGGCCGACCGGGTCGACGGCACCCTGGAGATGCTCCGGGAGAGGTCCCCCGACGTGGCGGTCATCGATCTGCGGCTCGCGGACGGGGACGGGGTGCAGTTCTGCCGGGAGGTCCGATCCTCGCTCCCTTCGATCCGCTGCCTGATCTTCACCTCCTTCGCCGAGCGGGAGGCGCTGTTCAACGCGGTCCTGGCGGGGGCGTCGGGGTTCCTCCTGAAGAGCGCGTCGGCGGAGGACCTGGTGACCGCCATCAGGGCGGCGGCCGGCGGGCAGTCGCTGCTCGACCCGACGCTGACGCGGGCGCTCATGGAAGGCATGCAGCAGGGCAATGACGCCCGCGATCTCGAGCGGAGGCTCACGGCGCAGGAACGGCGGGTCCTCGAGGCGATCGGCGAGGGTCTCACCAACCGCCAGATCGCCGCCCGGTTGCACTTGGCGGAGAAGACCGTGAAGAACTACGTCTCGAACCTGCTCTCCAAGCTCGGGATGGAGCACCGCACCCAGGCCGCCCTGTACGCGGCTCGCCGGCGGGACCGGCTGTCGGGCTAGCCGCCCGACGGGAGGAAGATCCGGAAGGAGGCGCCACCGGTGGGACGGTCCTCGACCCATGCCCGCCCGCCGTGGAGCTCAGCGTACCGCGCCACCAGCGCCAGACCCACGCCGAGCCCGGGGGAGTGCTGTGGGTCGGGCCCGTGCTGGAGGGGCTCGAGGACGCTGCCTTTCAAGCCATCGGGGATGCCGCCACCCTCGTCGTCCACGTTGACCTGGACGCCGCCTCCGACATGGCGCAGCCCGAGCCAGATCCGGCCCTGCGGAGGAGTGTGCCGGTGCGCGTTCAGCACGAGCTGTCTGACCATGCCCTGCACCTTCTCCGGGTCCACCGCCACGACCGCGGAGGCTGCCTCGATCCGAATCTCGCGCGTCCCCACGTCCAGGTCCCGCACCGAGCCCCTGAGCAGATCGCTCATCTCGGTGGGCTGTCGCTCGAGCGTCGAGCCGTCCCGGCCCGCGAGCCGTTCGAGCTCGAGCATGTCGCCGACGAGCGCGTTCAGGCGGCGAGCGTTCCGCTCGAGCCGCTCGAGCATCTCGCAGCGCTCTTCCGGGGACAGGTCGGCGTCGTCCCTGACCAGCGTCGAGGTGAAGCCGATGATCGAGGAGAGCGGCGCACGCACGGCGTGCGAGATGTTCGACAGGAACGCGCGCTTCAGCTCGTCCAGCTCCACCGCGGCGAGCAATGCTCTGTCGCGGCTGTACGCGATCGGCAGATCGTGTCCGTTCGCAGTGGCGTCGAACCGGACGGCGCGGGCCGGCTGTGGTTTCGTCGATGTCGACATGGCCAACCCTTTCTCTTCGGTTGTGTTCCCTACCAGAGTCTTCGGCGCCGAGGGCGGCGCGGAGCAGAGGCGGGGGTCACGCTTCGCTCGGGACTTGGTCCCGAAACGTGCTTTTCCGGCGCAGGCGATTCCTGCGCTTCGCCCGCCGCAGTGACTGGCCGGTAGCGGTACACGACGACATCGCCCTCAACCAGGTAGGTGTTCTCTCCGTCCCGCCGGACGTGCAGGACCGAGCGCTCGTACCGCTCCGCCACCTGGACCAGGGCCTCGATGGTCCCGACCTCGACCGGTCCCTTCGCCAGGAGCCCGTCACCCGCCTCGACCGGCACCAGCAGGTGCCCGTACCTGGCCGAGATCCGAGAGGGCTCGTCTCTCGGACGCCGCACCAGCATCAGGACGCCGAGGAGGATCCCCAGCAGCAGCGAGGCGGCGAGCCCGACCACCGCGATGCGCCGCGCCGCTTCGACCTGGAGGGCGATCCCGGGGGCGGAGATCGTGCTCGGCACCGTCTCCTCGCCGGTGACGGATCCCCGCTGGCTGCGCTCGAACAGCTCCGTCGATCCATCGTTCGCCTCCTCGGGCTCCTCGACCCGAAGGAGCAGGTCGTCGATCAGGAGGTCCAGCTCGGGCGCGAAGGAGTCATCGACCGGCTGGGCCGCGATGATCCCCTCGACATCGATGCGCGGGACCAGGGTCAGCGTGAACCCGGAACGTTCGACCCTGGTGAGCTCCTGGACCCTCAGCATGAGCCCGCGCAGCTCCCCGAGGTCAAGGATTCCCATCACGGTCGCGGTGTCACCCGTGAACGCCGTCGGTGGCTGGAGCTCGATCGTCCGGGCCCACCCGGTGTCGTCGCCGAGCACGGCATCGAGGCGAGTCATCCCGGTGATCGCATGGGGAGCATCCGTCTCCAACCGGTAGTCGAAGGACACGGAAACCTCCGGAACGAGTCGCAGGAATACCGGCTCGCCCGTTGTGACCGCCGCCCTGTCGTAGACCTCGCTGCGGGGGGCAGCCGCGGAGTACTCGAACGTGCCGGCCTGGATGTATCCGTGTTCTATCGCCGCCGTGGTCGTCAGCGGCCGGGTGAAGGAGAGGTACGCCAGAGCGGAGAAGCCCACGAGGGCGGCCCCCACGATCGCCGCGAGGATCAGGCGAGCCTGATGTCCGGACCGTGGAGCGGGGGCCCTCTTCTTCTGCGCTGTCTCGGGATCGGCAGCCCGGCGCCGGCGGCCCCGCCGGACCTTCGCCCCTGCGACCCCACCGAGGAGCAGGAAGGCCGCGCCGCCGGCCAGCATCGCGGCGTTCTGCGGGGCGCGGAGCCAGACGAGAACGTTTCCCCCCCTGGGCAGGTGGAGCCACAGCCGCCCGATCAGCTCGCTCTCCGTGGGACGGTCGGAGTCGATGAAGTCGTTGTTGTCGCCCTTCAGGACGAAGCGCTCGCCGTCCACGCGGATGATGCGATGCAGCACCACCGTCTGGAGGTCCCGGCTCTGATAGGCCACCACGTCCCCGACCCCGTAGTCCTCTGCCTCACGGGTGATGACCAGGTCCCCCCGATGGAGCAGGGGGAGCATGCTGGTGCCCGAGGGCACCACGTAGGCGGCCGAGCCACCGGGGAGATGGCGCGGGGCGAGGGCGAGCCATACCGAGGCCAGCAGGGCCAGGGTGACGCCCCCCCAGAGGAACCTCTTCGATCGCGTTCTCATCGTCGGGCCGGCCTCCACAACGTGAAAGGGGCGGTCCGGCAGGTGCCGGACCGCCCCTCAAGGGTACCGCTCGTTACTGAACCGCGATGACCGTCAGCTCGCCCGACTCTGCCACCGTGTTCGTGATCGGGCAGGTCCAGCTCGTGCCGGTCGTGACCGAGCAGGTGCTGTAGGTCGCGCCGGCGGCCGTGACCTTGGCCCGGACGTCGGTCGCGGTGCCGTCGAGGTCGAACTTGACCGCCGAGTACTTCTCCGGGTCCACCGCGTCCAGCGTGTAGGTCACGTTGCTGACCTCGAAGCCCGAGATCGTCTGCTCTCCCTGACCGGACTGGTTCGTCGTGCTCTCGAAGGTGTTGCTCGCGGTCATGGCGTACGAGGCCGATCCGATGAGCCCGGCGACCATCACGGCGCCGATAAGCCTCTTGCTCTGGCGAAGACCCATGTCTTCCTCCTTGGTGGGGTCCCTGCGGGCGCTCTTGCGTCCGTCAGGTATTACTTCGGCCCGCGAAGGGCGCCCGGCGCAGAGGCGTTAGGCACTTCTTTGACAGCCATCTGGGGGACACCTGCTAGGGACTAGGGCCAAGCATCCAGGACCGTTTGCCGCGACGCTCGCACCCCGTTGACCTGCGCGGCGAGCCCTGGCGGTTCACAGCGCGAGGTGCGGTCCCATGCCCGATCAAGGAGAACGACGTCGAAGAGCTCAGTGGACGGGTCGGGGTTCCACGTTTGCCCAGTGTAGAAGGACCCGTTCCACCAGACGAAGGACGATGCGGTGGAGTCGGGATACCACCCTGGGGCATTGACGTCGTTCACCGGACTCCTCTACCGTGACGCTCGGGGCGCCTGGTGTCGAAGGGACATTCGCCCCTGCATCCCTCATCTCGGGCGCCGGTTCGTTCGACGCGGAAGGCCAGGGCAGGATTCTTCTTCAAGAATGGCTACGGCAGAGAGGGTCGGAACCTTTGCCCCAGCTTTTGCCCAAGTCAGGGAGTCTGAGGCCATGTGGGCCGACCTCGCAGCGCCTGTGACCAGCGGAAACGCCTCAGCAGACCTCGAAATGCAGATCTCATAACCCAGAGGGTCGCTGGTTCAAATCCAATGAGCGAACCGCAGGCGTGCAGCGGCAACTTCCCTGCGGGCCGCGTAGGGAATGCCGCAACCTTGCAATCGGCTCACTTCGTGCAATATTGGCACCGGGACGGAATTGAACGCTGGCGGCTCCCCTCGGGAGCCCTTCAGCACGCCCCCAACAGACGACGAGTGAGTGCGTTGTCCGAGGCACAGGAAGGGGTGGCAGCGACTATCCTTTTCCCTGGGGTGCCCTAGAGATTGAGGCGTCGTGACAGACACATCCCAGCCGGAGGAGACGACCAAGACACGACGAGTGCTTCTCGCTGAGGACAATCCCGCGAACCGCAAGCTGGCCTTGGCCATGCTCTCCAAGTTGGGGTATGCGGCCGATGCGGTGATCAACGGGGTCCAGGCGGTGGAGGCTTCCGCCAAGACGCCGTATGACGTCCTGCTGATGGATTGTCGGATGCCGGAGATGGATGGCTTCCGAGCAACCGCGGAGATCCGAGCTCGGGAGGATCCCTCGGGTCGTATCCCGATCATCGCCATGACCGCGGACGCGATGGAAGGCGATCGTCAGAGGTGCCTGGATGCTGGCATGGACGACTACCTATCCAAGCCGGTCAGCTTCGAGAGGCTCGGCGCGCTCCTGGAGAAATGGGTCCCCTCCCCAGGCTCGGAGCGGGTAGACCTCCCTTCGCAGCGAGAGGAAGGCCATCCGACAGACAGGGTGACCCCGGTGCTCGACCAGGCCGTCATCGCTGATCTCCGCCGCCTCGCCGACGAACGGGATCCGACGCGGGTGCAGGCTCTCGTCTCCACGTTCCTTCTCGACGCGGGATCCAATGTGAAGAAACTGCGCCGAGCGATAGAGGACAAGGACCCGTCCTCGATCTCGGAGAGGCTCCACACCCTGGCGGGCAGCTCGGCCACATTCGGCGCGCAGCGACTCGCTCGCCTCAGCACGGAGCTCAAAGCGCGATGCGCCGAGGCGGGTCTGGAAGGCGCCGGATCCGCCGCCAGCGAACTCGAGGCCGAGCTGGGTCGAGTCGCGGAGGCTCTCCGCGCCGAGTTCCCCTCGACGTCGGAGGACGGCAGTTGAGTTCCGTGATCGAAGTCCTCAGATACACGAGCGATGCCATCTTCGCCGTGCTGGCGGTCGTCTGCCTGGTCCGGTGGAGGCGCTGGAGGACAGCGGGCGCCGGGTGGATCGCCGCCGCCTTCACGGTGCTCGCCGGCGTCGCCCTCCTCGGCTTGATCCTGCCCGAGAACCCCGGCGGGGCGCTGGCGTGGGTCCAAAGGCTCAGCACCGCGGTGCTTCTCCTCTTCCCGTACTTCCTCTACCGTTTCACAGCGGCGTTCGACCCCCCGCCTCGCTGGCTCGAAGGCGCCGCGTTCGTCGTCACGCTCGCCGTGGTCCTGGGCGCTCTCGTCGTGAAGTTGCCGGGAGCAGGAGAGCCGGAATCGGACGCCGCGCAAGGGCTCATCACTGCCATCCTCGTCGAATGGACCTTCCTGTCGATCGTGGCCTCGTTCCGGCTCTGGCGAGCGGGTCGCGGAGAACCGACGCCCGGCCGGCGCCGCCTGCGCCTTCTGAGCGTGGCGTCGCTGGCGCTCAGCCTCACGATCATCGTGGCGGGGACGGCTCCCGCCGATGGAGGCGACGCGAGGGGAGTGCTGGTTCAGGCCTTCGCCCTCGCCTCGATCCTGCTGTTCTTCGTCGGGCTCTTCCCGCCGCGCGTGGTCCAGCGGTCGTGGCGCGGGCCCGAGGAGGCGGAGTTCCGGCAGGCGATCAGCGAGCTGATGACGGCGACACGAGCAGAGGATGTGTTCGCCCGCCTCCTGCCCCACATCCGCATCGTCGGTGGACGAGACGCCGTCATCGTCGACGGGACGAGGAAGGTGGCCGCCGGCTCGGAAGCCGTGGCCGCCACTCTCCGCGCCGGGCCGGAAGTCCCGTCCGACGACCCCTGGGGAGGCCTCGCTCGGGACGTGGTCCGCTTCCCGCTTCGTTCCGCCTCCCTGCTCGTACGACCCAGCCCTTACTCGCTCTTCTTCGGGCGGGCCGAGCAAGAGCTGATGGAAACGCTCGTCGCGCTGGCCGATCTCGCCCTGGAGCGGGTCGAGGCGGAAGAGATCATCAGGGATCAGGCCGAGATGCTCGACCTGGCGCCCGACGCCATCCTGGTCCGGGATCTGGACGGTCGCATCAACTACTGGAATCGAGGTGCCGCGGAACTCTACGGGTACACGAAGGAAGAGGCTTTGGGGACCATGAGCCACCAGCTTCTTGCGACCAGGTTCCCCGAGCCGCTGGAGGAGATCGAAGCGCGGTTGATGCGGGGCGGCCGCTGGGAAGGCGAGGTCGAGCAGACGCGGAAGGACGGGTCCGAGATCGCCGTCTCCAGTCGGTGGTCGGTGCGCGGGGACGCGCCCGGAAGGCGGGCCCAGGTCCTGGTGATCAATACCGATGTTACGAGGCAGAAGGCGGCCGCCCTCGAGGTTCGGCAGGCGAAGGAGGAGGCGGAGCGCGCCAACCACGCGAAGAGCGAGTTCCTGTCACGCATGAGTCACGAGCTGCGAACGCCCCTGAACGCGATCCTGGGCTTCGGCCAGCTGCTGGACATGTCCGACCTCAGCGCAGAGGGACGGGACAACGTCCGCGAGATCGTCAAGGCGGGGAACCACCTGCTGGAGCTGATCAACGAGGTCCTGGAGATCAGCCGGATCGAGGCGGGCAAGCTGGCGATCTCTATCGAGGCCGTCCCGGTACACGACCTCGTCGCCGAGAGTCTCAGCCTGATCAGGCCCATCGCCGACCAGCGGGGCTTGACGCTGAGCTACGACGCCACCGGCTGTGAAGGGAAGCATGTGCTGGGTGACTTCCAGCGCCTGAAGCAGGTCCTCTTGAACCTCCTGTCGAACGCGGTCAAGTACAACGAGGAAAACGGAGCCGTGCACCTGAACTGTGGCCCGGGGCCCGCGAAGACGCTCAGGATCGGAGTTTCCGACACGGGGCGAGGCATCCCGCAGGAAAGGCTCGGCCAGCTCTTCGAGCCCTTCGAGCGCCTGGGGGCGGAGGAGGGTGGTGAGGAAGGGACCGGGCTGGGGCTGGCTCTTTCGAAGGGACTGGTGGAGGCGATGGGGGGCTCGATCGGGGTGCGGTCGGAGACGAGGAAGGGATCGACGTTCTGGATCGACCTGCGTCGTGCCGAGGACCCGGTCACCCGCCTGGAGGACGATGAGGAGGTGCCGCCCGAGAGACAGGGCGCTCCGCGTCCTACCCGAACAGCTCTCTACATCGAGGACAACCTCTCCAACCTCAAGCTCATCCAGAGGGTGCTCGCGCGGCGTCCCGAGATCAAGCTGATCGCCGCGATGCAGGGTCGCTCCGGCCTCGATCTTGCCCGGGAGCACCGCCCGGACATCATCCTGCTCGACCTTCAGCTCCCCGACATGTCGGGGAAGGAGGTCCTGCGAGCGCTGAAGGCGCACAAGGCGACGAGGGACATCCCCATCGTCATCATCAGCGCGGACGCGACAAAGAGCCAGATCAGCGAGCTCCTGGCCGCCGGCGCTGCGGCGTACCTCACCAAGCCGCTCGATGTTCAGCTGTTCCTGCAGGTGCTGGACCAGTAGGCCGGC
>CAZKFH010000012.1:30919-42740 GCA_964551945.1 uncultured Actinomycetes bacterium
CACCAAGCCGCTCGATGTTCAGCTGTTCCTGCAGGTGCTGGACCAGTAGGCCGGCGTGTCCCGTCGCCAGATCGCCATTCCAGCCTCGGGACTGATGTTCCCCAGCTTCGAGCTCTCAGTTCCGATCCTCGGGGTCTTGTCTAGTACTTGAGGGCCGCAGTGCGGTAACTTCTTCAACTACGGGAGTGAGCGGTGTTCCAGGGCTGACACTCTGGCCAAGGGAACCGCTCGTCGCAGCATGGCACGTCGCCATCGTCGCTCCCGCTCGTAGGCTTCTTGGTCAACCTCCAAAATCGATCGCGGTCAGCGCCTCGCGTTGTTACGCTGTCGGCGAAGAGGCGTCCGGTCCTGCCCCTGAGGGGACCGACTGAAGATGCGCTTCCACGATCCGGCCAAAGTTGAAGACGTCGATCGGTTTCTTCAAGTAGTCGCTGGCCCCGGCCTTCCGCAGCGTCTCCACGAGATCGGGGCTGGCGTCCGCGCTCATCATGATCACGGGAGTCTCCCGAGTGGACGGGTCGGCCTTCAGGCCGGCGAGCACCTCCTGGCCGGATATATCCGGAAGGTTGATGTCGAGCAGGATGAGCCTCGGATGATGGCGCCGAGCGAGGTCGAGGCCGTCCCGTCCGCGAGCCGCGTGAAGCGGAGTCACCCCCAGCCGCTGCTGGAGAACCTGCTCGACGAGACGGAAGCTCGAGACGTCGTCCTCTATGTAGAGGATGTCGTCCATCCCCGTCGTTCGGATCGGGGCTTCTGACGGGTTGTCTCGGATCGCTTCCGTGCCCTCGTCCTGGGCCCGGCGGAGCTCCACCGCGAACGTGCTTCCACGACCGAGCTCGCTCTCCACGGTCAACCTTCCGCCCATCGCCTCGACGAGGCGCTTGGCAAGGGTGAGGCCGAGGCCGGTCCCCTCCACGCCGGTTCGCTCCGCCTCGATGCGGTCGAATGCCACGAAGAGTCGGTCCAGGTTGGCCGGCGCTATGCCGGAACCCGTGTCGGTCACCTCGATGCGAACCTCGCCGTCGGACGCCGACCACGAGAATCGAACGGTTCCACCGACATGGTTGTACTTGACCGCGTTGGAAAGCAGGTTGAGCAGCACCTGCTTGAGGCGCTGCCGGTCGGCAACGACATGGATCTCCGGCGGGCCGGCTTCATCTTCGACGGTGATCTCGCGCTCGGCCGCGAGTGGCCGGATCAGGTCGACGGTCTCGTCGTGCATGTCGGCCATGCGGATGGGTTCCATCGACAGGCTGAGTTCGTCGGCCTCGATCCGTCCGATGTCGAGCAGCTCGTTGATCAGCTCCAGAAGGTGCTGCCCGGCCGTGGCGATCATGCGGACGTTCTCCAGGTCCTGGGCGGAGAGATCGGCCATCTCGAGGAGCTGGGCGAAGCCGTTGATCGCGTTCAGGGGTGTTCGCAGCTCGTGGCTCATCCGCGACAGGAACTGGCTCTTCGCATGGTTGGCTTGCTCGGCGATGATCCTGGCCTCTTGCAGCTCGTGGTTGGCCTCGGCCAGCTGGTCGAAGTTCTTGCTGACCTGCTCGAACGTGGAGAACAGGAGCTCGACGATCTGTTGGCGATCGGCCGTGACCCTGATCTTGCGTCCGCCGACCGTGAGGGCAACCTCCATGTCGAGTGTCCCGCCCTTGCGCAGCTCGAGCTGCTCGACGATGCGTGCGACGCGCGCCAGGAGGTATTCATCCTCGTAGGGCTTCGGGATGAAGTTGTCTGCCCCGGCCTCCAGTCCGGTGATGATGTCCACGGGGGACGTCCGGGAGGTCAAGAGGATGACGGGTACGTCACGGGTCGATTCCGAAGACTTGAGCTTGTCGCAGAGCGTGAAGCCGTCCATCCCGGGCATCGTCACATCCGAGATCACCAGATCGGGCAGGCGCTCCCTCGTCTTGACGAGCGCCTCCTCTCCGGAGTTCGCCACATCGATCTCATAACCCTTCCGGGAGAGCAGGAGACGGAGCCGCTCGGCCTGCGTCCGGCTGTCTTCCACGATCAGGATGCGCTTCATCGTTTCCCTCCATTCAGTAGGTGGACGAGCGTCGTCCCGATGAGCTCGACCGGCACGACGTGGTCGACGACACCGAGATTCGCCGCTTCCCGTGGCATCCCGTAAACCACGCTGGTGGCCTGATCCTGGGCCAGGACCACGCCACCCGCCTCTTTCAGTGTTCTCAGCCCCGCGACCCCGTCGTCGCCCATCCCCGTGAGGATGACGCCGAGTGCCCTCGACCCATATGCCTTGGCCACCGAGTCGAAGAGATAGGTGGCCGAGGGCTGGTGACCGGTGATCGGTGGATCGAGCGAGAGCTCGACCTGTCCAGCGCGCGAGATGCCGAGGTGGCGGTTCGGAGGAGCGATGAGAACCTGGCCGGGGCCGGGCCAGGCTCCGTGCTCCGCGATGCGGACGCTCAAGGGGGTGACATCGTCGAGCCATGTCACGAGCCCCTCGTGGAACCCCGGCGTGATGTGCTGCACGATCAGGATCGGAGCGGACAGGGATCGCGGAAGTGCGGCGAGGATGGTGGCCAGCGCTGCGGGGCCTCCCGTCGACGCCGCGATGGCGATCACGCCGATGGGTTCTCCCTTCCGGCTCCCCTTCCCCGACGGGACCGGCGGAGCACTCTCCTTCCTCGGCGAGGAGCGGCGGCGCGTCACCATCTTGACCTGAGCCATGAGCTTCAGCGTGATCGTCAGGTTCGTGACCTCTTCGGCGAACCCGTGCGTGCCCGGGCCCTGCGGTTTGGGAAGGACGGTCAGGGCTCCCGAGGCGAGCGCCTCGAACGTCTTGACCTCGTCGCGTGGATCGTATGCGGCGGTGATCAGCACGATCGGCGTGGGGGAGTCGTGCATGATCGTCCGCGTGGCGGTGAGCCCGTCCATCTGCGGCAGCCCGATGTCCATCAGGATCACGTCCGGACGGAGACGCCCGGCCAGCCTGACGGCCTCCACCCCGTTGGTTGCCTCACCCACGACCTCCATCTCCGAATCGCCGCTCACGATGTGGACCAGGAGCCGCAGCGTGACGGGTGAGTCCTCGACGACCAGGACGCGGAGCTTGTGAGCGGTCGACGTCACAGCAGCTTCCGGATCGTGTCGAGGAGACGTTCCTGGTCGAAGGCGCCCTTGACGATGTAAGCGTCGGCACCCGCCTTGATCCCGCGTTCGCGATCCTCGCGAGAATCGAGCGAGGTGACGAGGACGATCGGAAGGTCTCTGAACCGGGCGTCCGCTCTCACTCGCGCCGTGAGGGCGAACCCATCCATCTCCGGCATCTCGACGTCCGTCACGAGGAGATCGCAGCCGGTCGACTCGAGGATCGCCCAGGCCTCCAGGCCGTCTCCCGCGACGGCGACCGAATACCCGGCGGTCTCCAGGATGTTCTTCTCTAGGGTCCGGGTCGTGATCGAGTCTTCCGCGATCAGGATGGTGGCCCGTTCACGATCTCCCGGCTCGATCTGCAGGGCTCGGCTGCCCGCGCGTCGCTCGAGGGACGACAGCAGGTCCGCAGGGCTGAGGATCACCGCCACCTCTCCGGTCCCAAGGATGGTCGCCCCGGCGACGTGGCGGACGCGGGAGAGGGGGGCAGGAAGCTGCTTGATCACGATCTCGCCGGTCCGCCTCACGGCATCGGCCACGAAGGCGACCTTCCGTTGGTGGGACGTCACCACGATGGCCGGGCGCTTGGCTTGTCCTGTTCCCGCTGCCGGGGCCAGGCCCAGGAGATCTGCGAGGGATACGAGCACGATGGGAGTGCCGTCGACGAGAACCGCCTCCCGGCCTTGGCCCGCGACCACGTCGTCCTGGCCCAGGCTGAGGACCCGCTCCACGGAGGAGACCGGCAAGGCGAACGTCTGGTCACCTGCCTCGATCAGCAGGGACGGCATGGTCGACAGCGTCAGGGGGAGCCTCAGTGAGAAGGTGGTGCCTTCCCCGCGACGGGTCTCGACGGTGACCGACCCCGGAAGCCTCTCGACGGCGTCCCGAACGGCATCGAGCCCCACCCCCCGGCCCGACAGCTCGGTGACGGTCTCCGCGGTGGAGAGCCCAGGCCGAAAGATGAGAGAGACGGCCTCCTGCTCGGATAGCTCACCGGCGGCCTCGCGCAACAGGAGCCCGCGCTCGACCGCTTGCCGGCGGACCGATGCGGAGTCGATGCCCGCGCCGTCATCCGATACGTCGATGACGAGGGAATCCCCTCCGCCGTAGGCGGAGATCGAGACCGTTCCGGTCTCGCTCTTGCCGACGGAGACCCGGTCCTGCGGCATCTCGATCCCATGCTCGACGCAGTTCCTGACGAGGTGAACGAGGGGGTCCTTGATCTGCTCCAGGAGCGAGCGATCGACCTCGGTCTCTCCACCGTGAACGACGAGCGTGACCCGCTTCTGCCGATCCTTGGCCAGGTCACGCACCATCCGAGGGAACGTGTCGAGGATCCTGGTCAGGGGCAACACCCGGGCTCGACGCACGTCTGCCTCCAGGTCGGACGTCACCTGGGCAAGACGTCGAGCGTCGTCGTCGAGGGCCTCGCGCAGGTGCACGAGTGAGCGGCGCGCCCCCTTCAGCCGGTCGAGTCCTCCTACTGGCACATCCCCCTGTGCGCCTGCGTCCCCAGGAGCTGCTCCCTGGCGCCACGCGGATTCCCACTGCAGCAGCGACGTCTCCAGGGCTCGGACCTCCGCAAGTCGCTGCTCGGCCCCCAGGCGGGAGCTGAGCAGCTCTCCAACCTGAGCCATGAGGGCGTCCAGCTTCCCCGTGGCGACCCGAACCGTTTCCTCATGGGGAAGAGGAACGGAGGTCGGCGTCGGGGGCATGCCTGAAGAGCCGTCCTCTTCGGCAGCCTCTCCCGCCTGCGTTACGGGTGTCGTCGCGGTCCGGACCAGCTGCTCCAGCTCGTCGACCTTGCGGTACGCGGCCTGGATCACGTGCTGGTCGGCGAGGGTACCGGGGTCCTGGAGCTCGGAGAACCGGTCTTCGAGCTCATGCGCGATCGACTCGACCTGCGGGAGGTTCACCGCTCGAGCCGCTCCCTTCAGGCTGTGGGCCGCACGGAAGAGCTCCTTGAGGATCTCTTTGGAGTCACCGGACCCGGGCTCCTCGAGCGCCAGGAGGCCCCGGTTGAGGGCCCGGATGTGATCATCGGCCTCGTCGACGAAGATGCCGAGGAGCTCGGTCACGATATCGGTCGACATCGATCCTCCTACAGCCGGTATCGCTCGGTCAGGTTGCGCAGTCGCCCGGAAAGCTCGTTCAGCTCCTCCGACGCCTTCTGCGATTGCTGCGCTCCGGCGACGAACTGCGTCGTCCCTTCGCTCACGTCCTTCATGGCCTGAGCGATCTGATCCATGCCCACGTTCTGCTCCTGCGCCGACGCAGCGATCTGCTGGGCCGCCTGGGTGGCCTGCCGGATCGTGTCGCTGAGGCTGTCGATCACTTCACCCGCACGCGCGCTGAGCTGAAGGCCGCGCTCCACCACCTGGGTGCCCTGCTCCGTGGCCAGCACGGCGGCGCTGTTGGCCTTCTGGATGTCGCGCAGGATGCTTCGGACCTGCTCCGTGGCCTGCTTCGACTGCTCCGCGAGGGTCCGGACCTCGGCCGCCACGACCGAGAAGCCCTTTCCCTGCTCACCGGCCTTCGCCGCTTCGATGCTGGCGTTCAGGGCGAGGATGTTCGACTGGTCGGCGAGGTCGTTCACGGTCGTCGTGATCTCGCCGATCTGCTGGCTCTGCTCCGACAAGGTGAGTATGTCGCGGGCGATCGTCTGGACCCGGTCGCGGATCTCGCCCATCGCCCCGACGATGTCCTCGACCGCTTGCTTGCCCCGGTTGCTTGCCTCCGTCGAGCCGTGAGCCTGTTCCGCAACCTCGCGCGCCCTCTGGGCGCTCTGTTCCGCTGCCGCACGGACCTCGTCCACGGTGGTGGACGTCTGGTTGATGGCGGCCGACTGCTCGGTCGCGCTGGCCGTGTGCTGGCTGACGGATGCGAGGATCTCCGATGTGGCCGAGGTGATGCCCTGCACGCCCTCGCGCACCTGTCCCGACAGCTCCGCCAGCCCCTCCACCATCGTGTTCAGGTTGGTGGACAGGCTCTGGAGGCTCTCGTTCCCGTTGCTCGATACGCGGACCGTGAGATCTCCCTGCGCCACGCGGGAGGCGAAGTCGGAGAACTCCGCCACTGCGGCCTCGAGCGCCTCCCGGATGCGCCGCTCCTGCTCGCTCGCAGCGGCCAGTTGCTCCGCCATCTCATTGAAGGAGCGGGCGAGCTCGCCGAGCTCGTCACGGCTGCGGACCTCGGCCCGAGCGCTCGTGTTGCCGGCCGCCAGCTCCCCCGCGGCGGAGGTCACCGCGCGAGCGTTGCGCGAAAGCCTGGAGGCCACGAACAGCCCGATCCCGAAGATCAGCGCGATCACCAGGCCGAGGCCGGCGACGACGACGATCTGTGCCCAGGAGGCGGCCGACCTGCTCCTCTCCACGTGAGCGGTCAAGAGCTCTTGCTCGACGTCGATGAACTCGTCTGCGATCCGGACGAGCTCCACTCTGATAGGACCGCCTTGCGTGGCAACCAGCCGAGTGGCCTCGCGCCGATCGCCGGCCTGCGTGGCCGCGATCATGGGGGTCGCCGCCTCGTCGACGTAGTTATCGAAGAGGGCGCTGATCTCGTCCACCCGCTCGGCCTGCTCCGGGACGTCGCCCAGCGTCTCGAGATTCGTCAGGTGCGTCTGGAAAGCGGAGCGCTCCCCGTCGTACGCCTCGAGGAACGTCTCGTCGCCGGTGATGACGAATCCCCGGACCGCGGCCACCGTCCCCTCGGTGGCGCTGAGCAGCCCCTGTGCCGACGCGATCGCCTCTTGGGTATGCGCCGACTGCTCGTTCGTCCTGTTCGTCTCGGCGAGGGCCTTGAAGATCACGACGCTCGCCACCAAGGTGATGATGGCGGGGACCCCGAAGCCCAGCAGCAGCTTGTTTCGGATGTTCATCTCGTCTCCTCCCTTACGGCCAGCCGCGGGTCGGCGAGCATGGCGTCGATATCGAGCACGGCGAGCAGGTCCCGCGTGACCCCGCTCGTCACGCTCCTGGCGGTGTCCGTTCCCCCCGGGAGCGGCGGCCCGATCTCTCGATCGGGAACCGTCTGAGAACCCGGGGCGTCATCCACGAGGAGTCCGATGACGAGTCCTGCCCCCCCAACCAGGACCACCTTCTTCTGCACCTCGCCCCCGTCATGCTCGGGTAGACCCAGATACCGGCGGAGATCCAGCAACGGGTAGAGGGTGCCTCGTACGTTGACGATGCCGCTCCAGATCTCCGGGATGCCAGGAACGGGCGTGAACCGTTTGAGGGGATGCGTCTCTCGGACCTTCGTGATGTCCACGCCGTAGCGTTCAGGCGCAATCTGCAGCACCACGAAGGTGGTGGCGTCCTCCTGATCGTCTGACTCCAGCGGGCGGGCCAGGGATCGGGCCCGCTCTTCGAGGACGCGTTGGATCTCCTCTTCGCTCCGAGAGCGGACCATGTCAGGCATCGAGCGCCTCCTGCCGGGCGACCGGGCTCAAGAGCGCTCGCTGGCCCGCCACGAGCTCGAGCAGCGCGGCCGCCGTGAGGCCGTCCGGTGCGAACACCGTCTCTTCCAGGTCGAGGTCGGCCACCAAGCGCGAGGCCTTCTCCAGGGAGGCCAGCGCACGTTCACGGTGGCCCGCCCGAGCGAAGGCCGTCCCGAGGCCGAGGTGGCCAAGAGGGAACTCCTCGTCCGCGTAGATCGAACGACGGAACGCGCGCAGCGCCCCCGCCACGTCATCGCCGTCGAGCAGGATCAAGCCCTCGAGGTAGTGGAGCGGGGCATCGAGCGGGGCGCTGCCGAGTCCTCGGTCGAGCAGAGCGCGGGCCTCGAGAGCCCCGGCCGTTCGCCATGCGGACAAGACCGCCTCGTAGGTGATCGGTGAGGTCTTCCGAACCGGATCGATCGATACCGGGTGGCCGGGCGCGACGGAGGGCGCCGGGTTTCGCCGGGGGAGGACCTGGAGCACGGGCTCCCTTCCCGGCTCCTCGGTCCGGACGTCGAGCGTGGGGGCCTTGGTGAACACGCCCGAGCCGGGACGGTCGGTTCGCAGACCCTGGAAGATCGGCAGGCTCGAGTCGACGCGACTGACCATCAACCGGCCGTCCTCGTTCAGCGAGCTTCGCAGTCGGGCGATGACGGCCCGGGCCTGTTCCCGGTCGAAGTACAGCAGCACATTGCGACAGAGGATCAGGTCCATCCCGGAGGTGTTCGTGGCCATCGAGGGGTAGACCGGTTCCGCCAGGTTGAGCCGTTCGAAGGTCACCATCCGCCGGATCGCGGGGACGACCTCGAACAGGTTCCCTCTACGAAGGACATCCTGACCGAGCCTCGTGGCGGGGATCGATCGGAAGGACCATTCGCGGTAGACGGCTCGCTGCGCGTGCTCGAGCGACATCCCGTTGATATCGGTGGCGAGGATCAGGACTTCCCAATCGGACAGGTCGGGGATGAGCCGGCGGAGGAGGATGGCGATCGTGTACGGCTCCTCCCCGGTGGAGCAGCCGGCGCTCCAGATGCGGAGCTGGCGAGTTTTCCGCTGCCGTGCGATCAGCTCGGGCAGGATCGACGTCCGAAGTGCCTCGATCTGGCCCTGGTCGCGGAAGAAGTGTGTCTCGCTGACGTTGAGGGCCGAGACGAGGCCGTCGAACGTGACGCTCACACCGGGGGTTCGGGCGATGAGATCGTAGAGAGTGGATGCGGTGGGGAGCCCCGCGTCCGCGGTGGCTCGGCGGATGGCACGTTCCAGGTCGGGGGAGCGGCTGTCCGAGAAGGCCATCCCGGTTCGCGTCAGGATCAGCTCGCGGAATCTCACGAGGTCCAGAGGCTCGACGACCGGCGTCATGCGGGCCCGGCTTTCCCTGCGGGCGAATCCGGCTCGGTGTCATCCGAAAGGACAGCGTCTAGCGGCTCGTCGTGCAGGCGATGCGGGTCGAGCACGAGGATCAACCGATCGTGGTGACGCACCATCGATGCCACCGCCTGAGTCGCCGCATTCTCCGCGGTGGGAGTGTCCACCTGATCTGTCGAGAGGGGCAGGACTTCGACCAGCTCGTCGGCGACCAAGCCGAACAGGCCTGACTTCGCTTCGGTGATCACGATCGGCGTCGAGAGGTCCGGCTCACGTCGGGGGATGCCGAGCCGCGCTCGCAGGTTCAGCACGGGGATGACGCGGCCTCGGAAGTTCAGAACGCCGTCCACCCAGGAGGGAGCTTCCGGGAGGGGCGTGATGACGACCATCCGGACCACTTCCACCACGTCCCGGACCGGCAGCGCGTATTCGCGGGAATCCGCCTTGAAGACCAGAACGTGGCTCAGGGAAGTTTCATCGACGGCTTGGCTCACCGGGGGTGGCGAGCCGGGTGCATCCAACACCTCCTCCATCTCTACGGTCCTTTCCGGTCGGGCCGGTATCGGCGGGTACTCCCGTCAGCTCACCCAGGCCCGGAGCGACCTGCGAGGTCAACCATCCCCACACGGGAGAGAACTCAGTCTCCTTTCCCTTATCGGACAGGCAAGACACCAAACCTTTAGCTACTGGCCGGTAACTTTGCCTTTTTCCTCAGAGGTGGTCTTAGGGAGGCGCGCGTTTCCCGCTTCGCGGGCCAGCTCGGCCTCCAATGCCTTGCGGGCCTCCTGAAACTCGGCATCGAGTCTGGCCAGGAGCTTCGGAGACGAGGTGAGCGATTTCGACCGGGCGGCGCTCTCGAGCTCGCCGCAAACGGCTGCCACCCTGGTCGCTCCCAGGTTGGCCGCCGCCCCCCGCAAGTAATGAGCTACATCTTGGGCGGTCTCGGCGTCGTTCTCGAGGACCGCGCGCCGAAGCGTGACCAGCCTGCCCGGCGCGTCCCTGAGGAAGATGTCGCCGAGTATCGACAAGGCCGTCGGTCCTTCGGGTCGGTCGAGGGTGCGCAGGTCGGCGAGCCGGTTGGCATCGAAGGGGGCGGTGTTCGGCGAGTCGGGATCTCCGGAAGAAGCGGGTTCCAGGCGCGCTGATCCCAGGGGGGCCCAACGTTCGAGCGCGAGTCGCAGCTCCTCCATCTGTATGGGCTTGGCGACATGATCGTCCATACCGGCTGCCAGGCACCGCTCTCGATCGTCCGTCGAGACCGAACCCGTCAAGGCGATGATCGGTACGCGACGGGACGATGGTTCTCCCTTTCGGATCTCTGCGGTCGCCTGAAACCCATCCATCTCGGGCATGTGGGCGTCCATGAGTACCGCGTCGTAGCGTGCCTCCCGCACGGCCTGGACCGCAGCGGCTCCGGTGGCGACGATCTCAGCGTCGTAGCCGAGCTTGTCGAGCATGGCTTGGGCGAGCTTCTGGTTGAGAAGGTTGTCTTCGGCAACCAGGATTCGGGGCCGGAAGTCCGCTGCCGATCCGGAGGGTTCGGATCCGCTTGATCTACGAGGCATTGCGCCTTCATTACCCAGATATGTCGTTTCGGATGTGTCCGGCCCCCCTCTATTCGGTCCAGTTCCAGAGTGGTACCCAGCCACAATGAGACCCCGAATGGAGGTGGGGAATGCCGGCGAAGCGGTACAGCGTGGAGCAGATCGTTGCCAAGTTGAGAGAGGCAGAACGGCTCCAAGCCCAGGGACAGACCATCGCCCAGGTGTGCAAGCGACTCGGGATCTCCGACCAGACCTTCTTCCGGTGGAGGATCAAGTACGGCGCCCTGAAAGAAGACGAGGCCCAGCGCCTCAAGGTCTTGGAGCAGGAGAACAACCGGCTGAAGAGGATCGTGGCCGACCAGGTGCTGGAGATCTCGATGCTGAAGGATCTTCAGCGGGGAAAATGGTGAGCCCGGCACGTCGCCGGGACGCAGTCCGCTACCTCCAGCGTCGTCACAAGGTCTCCGAACGAAGAGCATGCCGGGCGATCGGTCAGCACCGCTCCACCCAGCGCTACCGTGGGGTGCCCCTCGACTTCGAGATTCGCCTGGTCAAGCGCATGAACGCCTTGGCCGAGCGCCATCCCCGCTACGGCTACCGAAGGATCTGGGCGCTCCTTCGAACCGAAGGCTGGGCGGTGAACCGCAAGAGGATCGAGCGCCTGTGGCGCTTGGAAGGCCACCGCGTGCCCCCTCGGCGCTCCATGGCGTCGGGAAAGAAGGCACAGGGCCACGCCATGAACGCCGCGTGGAACCTGCCCGCGACCCGTCCCAATGACGTCTGGTCCTACGACTTCATGGGCGCAAGGCTCCGCTCCGGTGGAGCTCTCAGGATCCTCAACGTGGTCGACGAGTTCACCCGGGTCGCCCTCGGGTGTCGGGTAGCCTCCTCGATCGGGGCCCGAGACGTGATCTCAGAGCTCACCGAGCTGTTCCGGATGCACGGCCGTCCGCGCTTCCTTCGCTCCGACAACGGCCGGGAGTTCATCGCTGAAAGCCTCGTCTCGTGGCTCGAAGAGCAGGATGTGGAGCCTGCCTTCATTGAGAAAGGGAGTCCCCAGCAGAACCCGTTCGTCGAACGCTTCAATGGGAGCATGCGTGATGAGAAACTGAACGGCGAGGAGTTCGACTCGATCCTGGAGGCCAGGGTTGTCCTGGGGGAGTGGATTCGCGAGTACAACGAGGTCAGGCCGCACAGGGGGCTAGGGATGAAGACACCACTCCAGTTTGCTGCAGAGTGCAAAGCGGGAAGTAGTTGAGAGAGACTTACGACGGTGGAGGTGGACCAAACTGCGGGGGCCAGTCAGCGGGAAACTCAGCGCATCTTCCAGTTCCCGCACCCCGGCCTCGAGAACCGGGCA
>CAZKFH010000013.1:0-42439 GCA_964551945.1 uncultured Actinomycetes bacterium
GTCGGTTCGCGCCCCTTAGGGTCGAACGCGGCAAGACCGTAAGAGAAGCGTGGTCCTAGTGAGACTTCTTTCGAACCCCCAATTCGGACAAATGATTGATCGGCTCACGGAAGAACTAGCAGCATAGCGACGCCTCCGACCAAGTTCCCTCGGGCCCGAGGCGCCACTCTCAGTGAAGCACGGAAATTGCCAAAGAAAAAGGCGTGGAGACTCATTTGGGCTAGGAAGCCGGTGTTTCGGGAATCACCGAAACTCTGTCGATGAACTCCGCAAGTTCGTGGATGTTCTTTAGTTCGGGATCGAGAGCGAAGACCTCCCACCCAACGAGGTCCTGCGTCTTCTTATCAGTCTTCTTGGGATCAAAGAAGGACCAGAAGAAGTACCAGAGTCCGATCTCCTCGATTTCCTCAATGCTCTCCTTCGGAATCTCGGGCTTCTTTCCTGCCTCATCCGCGGCGCGTGTCACCACCACAACCGGTAGCCGCTGCTTACGACGCTCGCGCCCTTTGTCTCCAGTGAGCGACTCGGCATAGGCGTCGCTAATAGGAGCTAGATCCTCGCCTGCCAAGTTGTCGATTACCAAAACCTGATTGTCTGAGGATGGTCCTCCAACAATGAAGTAGTCGACCTTTGTTTGTTTGATTGCGGAGGCTAGATCCGGAAACTCGGTTAGAGATGTCTCCCAGGTCTGTCCTGTTCGATTCTCAACCTCCTCGACGTTCTTACTCACTTGGGCTCCGATGGAGCCCGCCCACTGAGTAACAACGCTTGCGATTCCAGACTCAACCAAGTCGATGGCTAGGGTATCGGCGCGCTTGAACCCATCACGCACCTGGCTCTTCGGTACTGAACTCCGGGGGGAGGTATCGCTAACCGCTTTCGCGAGTTTCCTAACCTCGGATAGTTCCGCGTTGGACTCTGCTGGGTCTACACCCGCAGCTTGGAGATTCTCAACAACCCGATCGATACGCTCCGAGAGTTGGAGAAAGGACTTCTCGAATGGGATGAGGTCCGCTTCGCGTCCGAGCGATTCGGGCGGGTAGGGTGCTCCTTCTATCAGCGCATACCGTTTGAAGCGAACTTCAATATCGCCCTGCTCCCGGGATTCGGTTCTTGTCGCCTCCTCTACGCGGACGGCGCCATAGCGCTCCATCTTGGCAAGCAAGCGATCAATCGCACCCGTGAGATCGTCCAATTCGCGGTCAGTTAGATGCTCTAGCCATTCCTCCTCCGGCAACCCAATTCCCTCGTCATCGGCTTCGAGAGTCTCCCCCTCGAATAGGCGACCCGCTACCTTGAGCAACGTGAGCCAAATAGCTTGATTGAACCGCTCCAGCCGGGCGCCTGGGCGATGAGACTCATCGTAAGAAGCGCCAACAAACTTCTGAAGCCCGGCGGCCGTCTGCCAGTCCTTGGGCAGATTCCCTTCTTGCCAGTGACCTTCGAGCTGGCCGGCTTCTCGGGCCTCCAGAACAGGCCCCTCTTTCTTATCGAAGACCACGAACTCCGAGATCAATGACAAGAGGTCGAAAACATGGTTCCTGGACTCCCAGCACAGATAGTTTCGAAAACGCCGGTACGTCGGGTCTTTTGGTGGAGGTCCGACAAGAAGCCCGTCAATCAGGCGTTCGACATCTGAGTAATGCAGAACATGCACGAAGACTCGATCGGTGAAAAGCGTATGAGGAAGCTGGTATCCCCCAGCAGCGATCGAAGATCCCAGCTGGGCAAAGAAATCTTCGCCGGAAATGAACACATAGATTCCTGAACCCAGCGTGAAGAAGTTCTTCAAGCTCGCAACAATTCTGAATATGACGTGTGTTTCTAGGGTCGCCCCTTCCTCCTGCTTCTCAGTCTCAAGTTTGTCCAACTCATCAATGACGAATACGCACGGCCAACCCCTCTTTGCCAGTTGATCGACAAGATCCCTGAGTTCGAACTCAAGAGTCTCAGGTGACATGTCCAGGACGCCGACCTGAGTCAGGTTGTCCTTCTCCATCACCGTGTCAGTTACGGACGAGACCTCGGACTTCGATTTGCTCATGGTGTACCCCGAGAGGATGGCTACCAAGGCAAGAAGTCCACCTGCTCCCGCACCGAACCCCCAGCCGAACTGCTGAGCAACCTGGTAGATCACAGCTAGGCCGCCCGTCGCGACTCCAACGGCCAGGGCAGGACCAAGGATCATCGAGAAAGCTTTGGAGGGCCGGAAAGTGCTCTCCGTCCGGGTTGAGGTCTGGCGCCGGGCCTCGGCCTCGGCGATCGACTCGACCACCCGATGCTCCTCCAGCTCTCGGAGATAAGTCTTGTTGTAGAGCGCCTGAGCGCGTTCCTTCAGGTCATCGGGCAGACTCTTTGTGTCCTTCAAAGCGAAGTAGAGCGATCTCGCCAAAGAACGCAAAATGTGGTCACGGATCTCCTTGTCGTCTTGCTGGTCCTTCTGTCGCCGGTAAACATGGGGCAGGGTGAGACGCGCAACGATCCGCTTCTTTCGATCTTTCTTGGCCCGAGTCAAAGCCTCTTCTACAAGGGCGCTTTTTCCAACACCCCTATGCCCAGAGACGAGAACAGTCGCAGCGCTTCGGCGTTGAAACAGGCTTACAAGTCTCGATAGTTCTGCCTCTCGTCCGACGAAACCAACATCGGATTTGAGCGGCTCACGAAACTCCTGCCTCAGTTTGATGCGCAGAGGGAGGCTCATCCCCCACCCCTAGACGATGTTGCTATGGAGTTCATCCGAGTCATCCTGCCTGCCCCTAAGGGGCCGTCTATTTAATGCCATCATTGTAATTCATCTGTCTACAGTGGGCTATCGGCTGTCACGGGGAGCAGGGTACGAGGTGGGTCTGACATGAACCCTCGGCGAATCTCTAGGAGCTCGGTGTCCCCAGGGCTGCAAGTACGAGCATCCTCAGGGCAAGCAGAGTCCGATCTTCGATCTCGGGAACGGCCCACCCGGCCTCCGCCTGCTCGGTCAGGCGCTCCTCAACCGTGAGCAACGCCACCTCGGGAAAGCTAACGAGCGGCAGCCTAGACATCCCAAACCTCCGCAACGAGTGGAGCATCATTGAGGTCATCTCGCCGCCTACGCCAGTCCGGCAGGTTCTCAACCATGAGCTTGATGAACCGTTCCCCATGACCCCGTTCGATGAGATGCATCATCTCGTGAACCGCAAGGTACTCCAGGCAATCGGGGTGCTTTTTTGCCAGCTCGAGGTTGAACCAGACTTGCCCGGTCTCTCGATTACAGGAGCCCCACTTGGTCTTCATGCGACGGATGCTCCACTTCGGGACATCTAGTCGTAGCTTCCGTTCCCACTTCTCGATTATGGGAGGGATGGCCTCTCGCAGCTGCTTGCGATACCAGCGATCGAGTACCTCGCGACGCTTGTCGGTACTCGTGCCCTCGGCCACCGACAGCAAGAGCCGATCACCGTTAACTTCGACGTGTGAAGGACCTGGGCGTTCGATCACCTTAAGTCGGCGGCGACTACCCCAAACGAAATGAGACTCGCCGGTGACCATCTCGCGAGCCGTTTGTCGCTCAGCGTTCTTAAGCTGCTCGCGCTGCCGCCTAATCCAAGGCAAGCGGTTAGCGATAGCCAAACGAACTTGTTCATCATTGAGTTGCTTCGGGGCGGAAACACGGACGCGGCCGACGGGGGGGTAGACGCCGATGTGCAGGTTCTTTATCTCCTTGTAGACGACATCTACCTCGACGCCGCCGACGCTCAGATACGCGCTAGTGATACTCATTGTGTGCCTTCACCAGAGCAAATAGGTCGTCCAATTGGTCGAAGCCCTCAGGTAGTGCTGATCGGACAGCCCGACTCACCAGCTTCTCTTTCATGGTGTCCCCCACCCAGGAGTCCGGTTTTGTCTCCAGAACGGCTTTGTCCACCGCCATCGCCATCTCAGTCTGACCGGAGAAGAAGTCCACCAGCGCTCGACGCGCACCGTTGTCGGCCCACTCCGGATAGGGGGTTTCGGCTTCGCCCTTGCCGAGTTTGGCCGCTTGCTCTAGCAATCGGGCCAGGTACTCCTTGTACTCCAGGGCACCTCGCCGCCGTTTCTCGAGCAGAGCATCCAGCAGCTCCGACATCCGGTCGTAGTACTTCGGGTTCATCGGGCGCTCGTCGACAATCACCTTGCGAATGTTGTTGGTGATGGTCTCGGCGACGGCCTCTGGATCCTTCTTGATGCCCTCCGGCAGCTTATCGATGGCCTTGGGGCCCATCTGGACAATCAATTCGACCAGACCGGCGTCTTCGAAATTGGAAATCGTCTCGGATGGCTTCGCCTGAATGTAGGTATCGAGTAGATGCCGCATGCCGGCTTCGTATTGCTTGAAATCGACATCCTCCCCAGCTCCCAGCTTGACCTCTTCTCGCACATCGGCGTAGTGAGCAACCTCGTCCTTAATGGCGGCTGCCTCTTCCTCGATGTAACCGGCGGCCGTCATCTCGTTCGCAAGGTTCCCGTACGTTCGCACCACTGAGGCAACGGCCTTGTAGAGATCAACTCGTTTCGGCTCGTTGGCCTTCAGCTGCTCGGCATCGCCGTATTCGGACGCACAGAAGTACTGCTGGTACTGAAGCGTCTTCCTTGGCGGAGCGACAGGCTCACAAACCGCTCTGATCTTTTCGAGTGCCTCGTCCAGGTCCTCACGGGCCTTATCGAGCCGATCGGATAGCAGGCCCTCAACGTCCTTCTTCTCATAACCATCAAGGGCCCCGCTGGTGTAGTCGGTAATCGCCGACTCCAAGGAGTTGAAGAGGTCGCGGTAGTCGACGATGTACCCATAGTCCTTGTCCTCACCATCAAGTCGGTTTACCCGGCAGATGGCTTGGAAGAGGCCGTGGTCCTGCATCTTCTTATCGATGTACAGGTAGGTGGCGCTCGGCGCGTCGAATCCAGTGAGGAGTTTGTCCACCACTATCAGCAACCTCATCTGGCCAGGATGGTTGACGAAGCGCTCTTTGATGTCTTTCTCGAACTGCTCAATGCGGCCCACGGCTTTGTCCGCTGGTTCATTGAAATGGTCGGCCAGCATCTGACGGTAGATCTCGTATTGGCGAAGCTTCTCGGTGGCTCCCTCCCCGGAGTCTTCCTTTGATATTCCGGTGGGATCGGGAACGTAGGACGTAACGATGGCGCACTTGCCCTTGAAGCCAGCCTGGCAAAACAGTTCGTAGAACTTGCAGGCCTGATAGATGCTCGATGACACCAGCAGTGCGTTGCCGCGGCCATTCATCAGCCGCGGCCTGGTTTCCATGTCAAAGAGAATGTCGTCGACAATCTGCTTAGCCCGAGGCTCCGCGCTGACGACCTTTTGCATAGTGCCCCACCGCTTCTTCAACTCAGCCCGCGATAGGTCGGTCATGCCCTTGGTCTTAGTGTCGAACCATTTATCGACCTTCTCGGGGGACGTGAGGTCCTGGTCAATATTGCGAGCCTCGTAACGGAGATCTACGACGACGCCGTCCGCCACGGCTTCGTCGAACTTGTAGGTGTGAATAAAGGAGCCGAAAGTCTCGATGCTGGTGGCCTTATCTGCCTTGAGAAGCGGGGTGCCGGTGAAGCCGATGAAGACTGCATCGGGCAAGAACCCACGCATAGCGTCGTGAAGTTTCCCGGACTGGGTGCGATGCGCCTCGTCCACAAATATGAAGAGTGTGCCCTTCGCCTTGAAGTCACTGGGGATCTTGGCGTTCAGTTCCGCGATGAAGTCCTGCTCGGCATCGTCGCGATTCGCCTCGTCGTCGGACCCTCCAAACTTGTGGATGAGGGAGCAGATCAACCATGGCGCGCTTTGGTTTAGGGTTGCGAGGAGATCCGCGCCGCTCTTGGTGCGGTAAACGTCCTCGTTGACACCGTGGAACACGTCTTCGATCTGCTCATCAAGCTCGGTGCGGTCGGTGACGAGCAAGACCCGTGCGTCGGCCTGGTGCTCCCGTAGCCACTTCGCCAGCCACACCATCGAAAGGGACTTTCCCGAGCCCTGGGTGTGCCAGATGATTCCGCCCTCGCCCTTCGACAATCGCTCTTGAGCGGCTTTCACCCCGAAGTACTGGTTGTGGCGACAGACCTTCTTGACGCCCGCGTCAAAGACTATGAAGTCGTGGATTATCTCCAGTAGGCGGTCCTTCGAGCACAGTTGCGTCAGGCCTCGATCAAGCGGTTCCGCGACGTCTGAGTCCTCGCGCCACTCCAGCCAGTACTTCTCCGGTGTGTCGATAACCGCGTAACGCAGGCCCTCAACATCGTTGCCGGCCAGGACCAGTTGGACGGACGTGAAGAAGGGACGAATGAAGTCCGTCCTCTGGTTGCCGATGGTCTGGCGGATGCCCTCCGAAACCGCCACTTTCGACCGCTTGAGCTCGAGAGTGACCAAGGCGATCCCATTGACGTAGAGAACAACGTCCGGGCGTTTGGTGTGCGCACCGCCGATCGTGACTTCTTCGGCCACAGCGAAATCGTTGCTGGTCGGATTGTCCCAGTCGATCAGCCAGACCGTTTCGGTCTGCTCGCCAACTCCGGGCCGCACCTTCACCCCATAGCGGAGGAGCCCGTAAACGTCGCGGTTCGCCTCGTAGAGATCACGTCCGCCCCCGAGTGAAGCGTCGCTCCGGAGTTTGTCGACAGCCTTGCTTATGAGCTTACCGTCGTATCCGCGCTTCTGGAGGCTCTTGGTCAGTAGCTCGACTTCGACGTTGGCGTTACCTTCCCGATACTCCCAATTGCCGAGATAATCGAATCTGAGTGAGTCACGAAACAACTCAACAACTCGCTTCTGCGCCTTCCGCTCGACTTGGCCGACATCGCTCATGCCGCCCCCCGGGTTGTGAGACGGGTACGTCCCGTAAGCAATTCCTGCATCATGCCCTGCTTAAGCGCCTGTGCTTTCGCGAGTTGAGCTTCTAGGGTGTCCAACTCATCGCTGACGGCATCGAACATTGAAACGATCTGATGCTGAGTCTCGAGATCGGGCAGCCAGATCTCAAACACCTTGAGGACCTGTGTGTCCAGCACCCCGGCCGTATTTCCCGCCGAGGTCACATGGCTCAACAGCCTCGCTACGTTGGCGTGGATTGAATACGTAAGGAACTTTGGCGCCAGCCGAGGCGAAGGCACTAGTGCCTTAATGTCCTGATTGAAGCAGACCGGCGCGATCACTAAGGAGGCGCGAATCTCCGAGTGCAAAGCACTACCTCGGACGAGCAACAGCGTTGAGTGTAGGGGTGCCATGCGGCTTCCAGCCCGCACAGCACGCTTCGTCACGGACTGGTCTGATGTTGACACCTCGAACTGCTTGAGCGTGGTGGCGCTTATCCAAGGGATAGTTCCCGACCAGTACTCGGGATTTGAGCGATCAGGGGTACCCCCTGAGAGAAAGGCAGCCAATTCTCCCAACCGGCCCTTTGAATGGTCGTCCTGGGGCAACGCAAAGCGCCGTTGCATCATGCCCCGTCTGATCGCACGCTTCTTGGCTACCGTCCGCTCCAACGATGAGACGTAGCCGTCAACGTCCGTTAAGCGGGAGGCGATCTCACGCTGCTCAGAGGCGCTAGGCAGGGCGACGACAAAGCTATTGAGACTGGCATTGGTGATCTGGTTGATGGTTGCTCCCAGGTGTTCGTCGATCTGGCGCTTGAAGTCATTCGACTGGAAGAAGTACTGAAGAAAAGAGTTTGACTCAGAGCGATAAACAGCCATGAAAGCACCAAAGGTCTGCCCCACAACCGGACGGTCAAGCATGACGCTCTTGCCAATCAGGCGGCGGCTTCCGTTGCGGACGCAGATCAGGATGTCGTTCTTCCGAACCCTGATCTTGCTCGGGATCGAGGTATCGACATAGACGTTGTCGTGGAAGACGAGGCGACCGTCTTGAATATTTGATGCGCGCAGGACGAGAACACCTGCCGGCTTCACATCGCTCGGGCTATACGTCAGCCCGATCAAGCTCTTTCCGATATCGCCCAACCGGACCTTAGGCCAAGTACCCGGTGCCGAGCTGGTCACTCGACCCCCAATTCTGACAAGTGAGCAGCCACCTTGGCGCCGAGCTCTTTCACTTCGGCATTCAGAGTTCCGACAGTCTCGGCGTAGCGTTCGCCCAACTCCTGGATACGAGCAACCAGCGCAAGCGTAAGACCGTTGGCTTCTCCGGCTACGCGAGCTCGAATAGTCGCATGCCACTTATCGTCGATCACTAGCGTCTGGACATCCGCCTCGGATAGGTCGCCATATTTCTTGAGCGTTGCAAGATCGAGTTGAGCCTGGGCCTCCTTAACAGCCTTCCTAGCCGTGTCCTCTGCGCTGTAAAGCTCTATCAAGCGCTCCAGTGCCTTGACCTCGTCGGGATCGGAAGCTTCGCGTTCTGCCTCCCTAATGCGTGCGGTCGCGAGCGACTTGGTGACTTTGTCACCGTCCATAGCCTCGGCCAAGAGCCCGTCTTCAACCGCGTGCTCTGCCACGTACTCTTCCGCCGCGCGGCCTGCCTCCTCCCAGGCCGCAGTGAGGTCATCCACCTTGCCCTGCTCCTTCGCGAAGTAGCGAGCGACGACCAAAGACGCGGGGACGAGATCCATCTTGTATTTGGCGGCACTGCGGCCTGAGCCGACTACGAGGTCGGGCGTCTCGGAGAGCTTGCGGTCCTTATCCTCAATTGTCTTGCGCGGTTTGCTGGCCCCCACCCAGCCGTCGCTCATGATCAAGAAGACGTCGTCGTGTAGGACGCTATGCCAGTAGCTCATCAGTTCCTCGTAAACGTCGTATTCATCGAGAAGCGGCACTGGCCTGAAGCGAACGAGCAGGTCGTCGCTAATCGTGGCGATGAGGTCATTGGGCTGTGTATCTGCGTTGATGCTCGCGAGTTTGGCCCGATGGGCAGCAAACCACTCGTCGGTCAAGTCTCGAGTATGAGCAACGAACTTCTGGAACTCCGGAGAGTCGAGGATGGTCTGCTGAACCTCAGCGACGTCAACCGTCAGATCGCTGTAGCCGGGACGGTTCAGCTTGAACAGCTGACTACGCAACTCGGGAAACGCGTCCCAGTAGCGACTGAGCGCGTCTAGGTCGCGGTCTGGGATACCACCGTGGAGGTGGGCGTGGAGATCTTGAAGATCCTCAGGTTCAGACGAGTCGATGTAGCGCGGGATGTTGAGGTTGAAGTCGTTCTTCGGCGCCGTAACCTCTGACAGCGGAACCAAGCGAGAGTAGCGTTCAATTGCGGTCTGCTTATTGAATACGTCGACGATCTTGTGGATGTCCTGGCTGCGGAGCCGGTTCTTGGGACCGTCCTTCATGAAGCCCTTTGAGGCGTCGATCATGAAGACGCCGGTTCGCGCCCCAGCGTCCTCCTTGTCGAGGACGACGATGCAAGCCGGGATACCGGTGCCATAGAAGAGGTTCGGCGGAAGACCGATAACGCCCTTGATGTAGCCGCGCTGCAGAAGCGCCTTGCGGATGGTTGCCTCAGCCCCACCTCGAAACAACACCCCGTGAGGGAGGATGACAGCGGCCTTGCCCTTGCTCTTGAGTGACTTGAGAACGTGAAGTAGGAAGGCATAGTCACCGTTCTTGGCCGGGGGCCGTCCGAACTCAAACCGACCGTACTCGTTCTCAAGCCCGTTGCTCCACGACTTGACCGAGAACGGCGGATTAGCGACTGCGAAGTCGAACGTCGTTAGCTCGCCGCCTTTGGTGAACTGTGGGCTGGTGATGGTGTCGCCCTTGCGGATGTCGGCAATCTCGTTTCCGTGCAGGATCATGTTCATCTTGGAGAGGGCCCACGTGGCGTTGTCCTTCTCCTGCCCGTAGATCGTGATGCCGTGCGGAGCCTCGTCTGCCACCTTGAGGAGCAGCGATCCAGAGCCGCAGGTCGGGTCATAAACAGTCTGGTCCTGCTTGGTGTCAGGCCCCATACCGACGACCTTCGCGAGGATGCGTGACACCTCAGCCGGCGTGTAGAACTGACCTTTCGACTTGCCCGATTCCGTGGCGAAGTGCCGCATCAAGTACTCGTAGGCGTCTCCGAGGAGGTCGTCCCCTTCAGCACGAGACCCGCGGAAGTCGAGGTCGGCGAAAATGGTTACGAGTTTGGAGAGCCTGTCCTGCATCTCCTTGCCCTTGCCAAGCTTCTCCTCGTCGTTGAAGTCGGCCACGTCGATGATCTTCTGCAAGCTGTTGGCTTCAGCCAGCTTGCCGATGATTTTGTTGATCTTGTCGCCAATCTCCTTGTCCCCTTTGAGGGCCACCATGTCGTCGAAGGACCCGCCCGGGGGGACGTCGATCAGGCTGTTTGAATCGGACTTCTGCTTATCGGAGACGTACTTCACGAAGAGCAGCGTCAGGATGTAGTCCTTGTACTGAGACGCGTCCATACCGCCGCGCAACTCATCGCAGCTTCGCCAAAGCGAGCTATAGAGATCAGACTTCTTTAGAACCATCGCGTGACCACCTCGCCAGCAGCTCCTAACATCCTCATCCGGGTCGAGAGGATAGGCAGAGCCACCGACAGGATGCCTTCAGAATAGCTCGAACGTTCGTTCGGGTACAAGCGCGTTTCTTAGCTACTCCTCAGGTGGCGTGTATCCAATGCGGCGCCTGACAAGGCTCAATTCAAGGGAATCTGGGTCGAAGGTCATTTCAGCCTGCCATTCCCTGGAGCGACCTAAGCGAGTCTCCAGAATCGAGCACATCTCATCCCAGTCGGCAAATAACTCTGTCCCTCTCCTGATAACCCTGTGTGGTCCGCATGATCCTTGGCACTTTTCTTTACCAGGACAAGAACGGAGCCAGTCGCCAAACTTCGTGAGCAAGTCCGTGGCCCGATCAACGCCCAGGAGATCGAAGAATTCTGCCGGCTCGCGGTGAGGACTTGAGAGATAGGCACTGCGTAAGGCCGAACGCTCTAGCGGAGTGAGGGGCACCGTCCAAATCGTTGCTGTCATCCAAATCGGAACCGATTGACTGAGTAACTCCTCGGCTTCCTCTTCTAGCTCACGAAGGCGAGGATCGTGCAGCCTCGCCTCAAACTGGCCAAACCTGTAGAGCAGGTGCTCATCGGTTTCTGGGGGAGGTGGTTCTCCAAACCGCTCAACATAGTCGGGTAGAGCGTTCACGAAAATGAAGGATATTCCCAGGAGGAATTGCTCGAGCGACTGCCTAAGCTGGACATACAACCCGAGGAGTTCATCAAGGTGAGCGTTGTCTGGATCACTAGAAGGAACACCACTGACAAGCTCGGTGGCGTTTCCAGCTTCGTCTGATGTCGGCTGGTCTCGCCCTTCCCGACCCGACTCAGCCTTGCTGGGCTCGGTTAGCCCGCCTTGCTCCTCCTCTAACCGAACCCTTACGGCGTACGCCAGTTCAAAGAGCACTTCGTCCCGGCGGGCGGGGAAGTCTTCCTCATTCGGGATCAAGCCTTGCAGGAAGCCTTCCCAGCGGTTATGAATCGACTTCTCGTAACAATCAGGCCGACTTGCTAGAGCGACCTCGGCAATCAAACGATCGTCATCCGGAAGTCTGACGATCAGCTCTTTCACAAGTTCGACAAACGCGTCGGCTGCTTCGGCACGCGTCGCCTCTTCTCCAGCAAGTCTCCGAACCGCCGAATAGTCCAGCAGCGCCTCGAACCGCTGCTTTCTCCGGCCGGTCACCATTTTGATCGGGTCCAGCTCGTTCAGTCGGCCGAGGGCAAGCAGTTGCGACCTGATCCACTCAACCGAACCAGGCCTGTGTTGTTTTTGGCCAGAGTCAGCACCCATTTCCGACCCCAATTCTGTCTCTAGACCGCCTCCGGATGATGGCCACATGGCCATGGACAGCCGTCACGAAAGGAGGCGCCTACAGCGTGAAGAGTACCCAGGATCGGTGACGAACTCGGCCGCTTCTAGCGGGTTCGCCGGAGGTTCGTTTCCGCCACAAGAAGCACGGACCTTAGGTAGCGGCCTATCGGCCTGGGGGTGGGACGCCACCCTACCCGCCCCGATCCAGTTTGGAGGTGACCGCCGCGAGCAGCGCGCGGATGTTCGCGGCGGCGCTTCCACCCTTCGAACTCACTTCTTCTTGGAGGTTGCGCAATGAAATCAGTCACGAAGCGGACCGTTCGTATCAACCCGTGGGCGTTGGCCGCCAGCCTGGGGCGGCGCGAAGGACGGTGGGACATCCCCCGCCGCGACTTCGCGCCAGCACCTGGCCAGACGCTGCTTCGCGAGGCCGGTAACGCGGACCAGTCCAAGCACGGTGCCAGCTGGTTTCGGCGCGCGATGAGGCTGCTAGGTCGCTGCTACAGGGCCGCACGCCGCTGCGACCTAGCGGCGATAAAGACCGGGGCAGCTCGGGACCGAGTCGCTCGGCGAGCTCGCCTAATCGAGCGGTTCCACGCTCAGCCCGAGATGTCCGACAGGGCACTTCACCGAGGCATGGGAAACGGTTCCCACCTGCTGGTCATGTCTGCCTTCACCCTGACTGAAGCGTTCCTGAATCAAAGCGCGCTCCTGTTGGCCGGGGAATCCAGCCTGCGGCTGCTCTACGCCTTGGGCCTCGGACTGGCCCAGATCTACCTCGCAAAGGCGCTAGGCCAGGGGCTCCGCGGCCGAGAAATGGGAGCACCTGACACACCCTCTAAAACCTGGTTGGGAGGGTTGGCAATCGCCTCGGCGGCGCTGATCGTGGCCCTGGCGGTCCTGCGAGCCGAGGCCCTGCACCTCACCCTCCGTATGGCGATCTCGCAGACGACAGCCAACACCGGTGGATCGACGGTAACCACCAGCTCACCCGTGGACCTGCCGATGACCGGCTGGCAGTGGTTCGGTCTAATGCAGGCCGCTGTCTTCGTAGCGGCGTGCTCGTGTGCCCGCCTTCACGCGAACTGGCTTGCCGACCAGCGGGACAAGTTGACGCTCTCCTACCGCCGAGCTTTGTGGCGCTTGAACTGGCGCCTGTTCTGGGAGCGGCTAGCAACCACCGCATCCGATCGAGCTCGTGGTCGATGGGCGGGCAGCCACGCCAGGAGTCTGGAACAGGCTGATGAAGCCGCGCACATCAACATGGTGACCCAAGCGCGCTACGGCCACGCCAACCTGCGCTCGCGCAAGGGGCAGCTGGAGGACACGGACAACCTGAGCCCCCTGCCCCTCGAGGACAAGGCCTGGCGCCGGGCTCCTGACCCTCTCGCACGGATCGGCTCAGATGGCTTCCACGTCAACCGATCAGCGTGGGTGGATTTCACGGTTCCCGCTCCCGACATCGCTTGGCCCCAGAACGGAAACGGCCACACGTCCGAAGCAGCTGGCGCCTCCTCTAAGAGAAGGGACGACTGACATGAACACGAGACACCAGCCCACGGTCAGGCTTGCGTGCGCGTTGCTGGCCGCATCCATGTTGGTCAGCTGTGGCGACGGGGACTCCGCGGTGGCACCAGTCGCGCGCATCGCCTTCCTCGCCGACGTCTCCCGCAGCTTCGATGCTGAGGATCCTGAGCGCATCTGCCTCGCTGCGTTCGATCGAGTCCTGGCTCACGCCGCCGCAACGCGGGGCACGGTCAGTGTCGAGCTGATCAACGCCACACCCTTGGCGGCGAGCAGGACACCCATCGATATCAGGTTCAGCGTGGCATCGGAATTCGAGAACAACCCTGTCTACTCGGAACCTCTCCTCCAGCGCCAGCGAGCTGTCGGCTTGGACCAGCTGCGGGTGCTGTATGAAGCAGGACCCACCGAGCGGGGTACCGATGTGCTGGGGGCCCTTGAGCTTGGCGAACGGATTCTGAGCCGCCCCTCGCTAGGCATCGGTCCGGAGCAGAGGTACCTGGTCGCGTGCGGCGACATGTTGGGGACAGAGCCCCCTCTCGATCTCTACCACCAACAGCTCGACGAGCAGCAGATTAATCAGACCATCGCCCAGCTCCAGGAAGCCGGCGAGCTGCCAACCGGCCTCGCTGGAAGCAAGGTCTACTTGGTCGGGGCGGGACAGCCGGCGGCGGGTGAGATGCCGGCTGAACGTCTGCGCGGAGTCGAAGCGTTCTACCGCCAGTTCTTTCAGACCGCCTCGGCCGATCTCGTGACCTACAGCGGAACGCTTCCTAGCTTCCCTTAGGACATCAGTGATCCCTCTACGGAACGCCGTGCTGATGGTTCTGCTCTTTGCCTTGATCGTGTTCGCAGCCGCAAGGCTGATTCAAGAAGTTCTTCCCTTCCTCTTGATCCTGGCAGTCTTCGCCCTCATCGGAGGGCTGCTCTTTCGGCGGTCGTGATGAAAAAGCTCTTGACGTGTGTTGCGTTTACGCTCCATACTGTTGCTTATACGCAACACAACGGAGATTCATAGCCATGCCCCGCAAGCGCGTTCGCATCACCAGCATCCGTAAAGACCCGCCTGACACCAGGCTCATCGCCAAGGCGTTGATTGAGTTGGTCCTTCAGCAGCAGGAGCAGGAAAAGCTCGCCGGCCAGTCGCAAACCCCATCGCCGCCAAGGAGACGAGATGGGTGACTTGGGACTTCTGCCTCTGCTTCTCCTCGTAGTCGTAGCTGGGACGGTTCTGATCCTGGCGACACGGGCTGTTGATCAACGACGTCGCGACCGGGACCGAAAATGGTTGCTCCTCCGATTCCCAACATCCACCAAGGCCGACCGCGTTCTAGCCTTCCTCGCCACCCTCGGGGGACTCCCCCGGGCCTGGCTCCCACATCGCGGGGAATCGACAGTCGTCTTTCAGGTCGTAGCTCACTCCGATGGCATCGCCCATTACATGGGTGTGCCGAGAGGCCAGCTCAGCTACGTCATCGCTCAGTTGCGCGCCTCGATAGTCGGGATTCATGCCGAGGAGTCAGACCCTCCATCTCTCAGTCTGGACGCGGCTTCTGAACTGCGATTGAGCGATGCGGCGAGGGAGCTACGAGCGGACGATCCGGGTGGCACCACAACCAGCCTCCTGGCGGCTCTCCAGCCGCTCCACCGTGGCGAGGCCATGACCATGCAATGGCTGGTAGCACCCGCCGTCCCAGCTCCGATACGGAGCGACGGCAGCGGCATCAACTCATCACTCCAGCTGATCGATCAAGTCTGGCGCGGTACGCGCAAGCCCGATCCCGAGGTTGTAAAGGCCGCGCGTGACAAGAACAGCGGTCCAATGTTTCGAGCAGTGGGGCGTGTAGGGGTTGTCGGTGGAGACAGCCGCCGCCAAGCCCATCTGCTGTGGCGGCTCGTTGGCTTGCTGCATTCCTTGCGCCGGCCAGGAACAACCCTGCGGCGGCGCTTCCTGCCAGGTCGGGTGGTGGGCCCTAGAACGGAGCAGGCGCGAACCCCTTGGTTCGCCTATCCAGTGCGGCTGAGTGCTACGGAACTGCTTTCTCTAATCGCGTGGCCTATCGAAGGTCCACAACTCCAAGGATTGCACCTGAGCGGGAGCAGGGAGTTGATGGCGGATCCGGCTATCCCTCGAGCACCCCGCGTACTGGCCGAGGCAACCTTCCCAGGATCGGAGAGACCGCTCGCGCTTCCACCGCGGGAAGCCGTGCATCATCTGCACGCGCTCGGACCAACCGGCGTAGGCAAGTCGACTCTGCTTGGCGGACTGATTCTTCAAGACATCGCCGCAGGCCGCGCCACTGTCGTAGTCGATCCAAAGGGTGACCTGGTTGCCGACGTTGCCGATCGCATTCCTAAGGAACATCAGTCGCGCGTCATAGTTCTCGACCCAACAGACGACGAGCGGCCTGTAGGGCTAAATCTTCTGGCCGGTGCGCACGACGCGCCCGAGTTGATCAGCGACCAAGTTGTCGCCATCTTCCACGGGCTCTATTCGTCCGTTTGGGGTGTGCAGATTCAAGACGTACTACACGCCTCCGTGCTGACGCTGGCTCACCAACCCGGCGCCACCCTGGTGGAGCTGCCCACGCTGCTGACCAACGACGCCTTCCGCCGTCGCCTGGTTGCGCAGATCGATGACCCAATCGGCTTGGCCCCGTTCTGGGCGGCATACGAGCGAATGAAGCCAGCCGAGCGAGCTCAAGCTCTAGGCCCAATTTTTCGGAGGTTGCGCCCACTTCTTCTGAGGCGGCGGGTACGGGCTGTAATTGGTCAGCCCGAGCCCACATTCACCATGGCCGACGTCATCTCCAAGCCGATGGTGTTGCTGGTGTCTCTGGCGAAAGGCACCGTCGGCCCCGAAGCGGCCTCGCTAATCGGCTCGCTGGTGATCAGCCAGCTTTGGAACGCGATCCAGGGACGCGCCGCTATCAACGCGCGCCTTCGTAAGCCCGCCTTCGTCTACGTGGATGAAGTCCAGGACTACTTGAACCTGCCGGTTGATGTCTCCGATGTTCTGACCCAAGCCCGGGGTTTTGGCGTCGGCATGGTGCTAGCCCATCAACACCTTGCCCAACTGCCGGCTGCGCTGAGGCAGGCGGTTATGGCCAATGCCCGCAGCCGAGTCGTGTTCCAGACCTCAGCCGACGATGCTGCTCCCCTGGCACGGCAGCTGGGCGGTGGCCTGGCACCTGAGGACCTGCAAAGCCTTGAGGCATATCAGGTGTACGCGTCGCTCTTCGCCGGTGGCCGCGTGAGATCTCCGGCGAGCGCCAAGACCCTGCCGTTACCTCCCGCCACCGGCAGCGCAGCGCTGGTGCGCGAACTCAGCCGTCAGCGCTTTGGCCGCGATCGAGCAAGCGTTGAGGCGGCGATCCTCGAGCGGCAGCAGATAGTGGATACGAGTGGACCGATTGGCCGCAAAGCGAGGTCTCAATGATTCCGGTCGCTATTCCGTTCGCGTGGTCGAACCGGACTCATTTCACCAGGTCAGCTGCAGCCCAGGCGACGTTTCCGCCAACGACTCATAACGCGCAGGGAGATCTCTCATGAATGCAGCGCGCTCAGGACCGCTCGGCCTAGACAAGCTCAAGGATTCTCTCGGTCCCAGGGACTTCGAGGTCATATCAGAAATACGAAAAATCCGGGTAGCAACTACGACCCAAATCCAACGGCTGCTGTTCTACTCAGGAACACCCCTATCCAACGCTCGGGTATGCCGTCGGACATTGGAGAGGCTGACTCGAATGGGAGTCGTGGTTCGATTGGATCGTCGCATCGGTGGCGCCAGGGCCGGATCAGCCGGATTCGTGTATGCGCTGGGGGTTTCTGGTCATCGCTTGGCCGGTGCCGAAAGTGGACGGCTGCGGCGCCCATCGACGCCGAGCAGCCCCTACCTCCGCCATGCCTTGGCTGTCACAGAGGTTCTGGTACGGCTGACCGAGGCGGCGCGGGACGGACGATTCGAACTCCGGCAGTTTGAGGCCGAGCCGGACTGCTGGAGGCGATTCACCGGAGGCGGAGGCGAGTTGATCACGCTTAAGCCTGATGGCTTCGTCAGGTTGACAACGGATGCCTACGTCGAACATGCCTTCCTGGAGGTCGATCTCAACACCGAGTCAAGCCGGGCCCTGTCAATCAAGTTCGACCGTTACCGGGACTACTGGGCAACGGGTCGTGAGCAGGCTCGGCACGAGATCTTCCCCCGCGTGGTTTGGCTGGTACCCGATCGGGCTCGTTACGACCAGGTGGTCGAGGTCGCATCCCGGCAACCTCCCGACGCCTGGCAGCTGTTCAAGGTTGCCGAGTTCGACGGCGCGGTAGGGACTCTGGGAGGAGACGGTGTCTAGCCTCCCACGCAACACCATCTTGCTGGGCGACGCGCGCCAGCAGTTGGGGCAGCTTCCCCCAGCGTCAATCGACTGCGTTATCACCTCGCCGCCGTACTACCAACTGCGCGACTACGGAGTCGCCGGCCAAATCGGACTCGAAGCCACCGTGGATGGGTGGGTAGAGCGCATGAGACAAGTTTTCCGAGGTGTCGCACAGGTCCTCAAGCCCGCGGGGTCTGTCTGGCTGGACCTTGGAGACTCCTACTCGCGGCACCGCTCCTACGGTGCGGTCCCAAAAAGCCTCCTGCTGGCACCCGAACGGTTGTTGTTGGCTCTTGCGGGCGATGGCTGGATCGTGCGCAACAAGGTCATCTGGGCGAAAGCCAACCCCATGCCCACCTCCGTAGTTGATCGTCTCAACACGACCTATGAGGTCGTCTACTTCATGGTGCGATCACCTCGCTATTTCTTCGATCTGCATGCCATACGCGAGCCGCACCGTTCGCAGGGTGGCCGCTCCGGAAGAAGCTTGGCGGCCCAACCTGAATGGGCAGGTCCGCTGGCTAGCACCCGGAAGGGACTGAGTGGCCCTCGCCCAGGGCCGGGGCATCCGCTTGGTAAGAACCCGGGTGACGTTTGGCGGATCTCCACCGCGGGCTTCCGTGGGCCTCACTTCGCTGCTTTCCCACCCAAGCTAGTGGAGCGTCCCCTTGTCGCTACCTGCCCTGCCAGAGTCTGTTCTAGGTGCGAAGTCCCTTGGCGCACCAACGCTGTATTACGTGAGCGGCCTCGGTTAGCTCCCGGTTGCACCTGCGCCGCGGAGACTGTGCCGGGCGTGGTGCTCGACCCCTTCTTCGGCACAGGCACTGTCGGTGCGGTTGCCACGGCTCTCGGCAGGGACTGGCTAGGGGTCGAACTCAATCCCAACTTCGTGGAGTTGGCCAAGCAGCGGCTCGGAATAACCACAAACAACTCGACCGTGGAGGCTGCGGCATGAAGCAGCTTTCGGGCTCGTCGGTGTCATGCGGCTCTTGTGAGCGATTCCAACCGGGAATCGCCGGTCGCAAAAGCACCGAGGAGGTGCGGAAAGGAGGTGGACGCCATCAAGACGTTGGCGATCCGTCTCGAGGAGGACGTGCACTCGCAGCTCGTCCTTCTGGCCCAGCTGGACGACGTGCCACTGGTGGAGCTCATCCGCCAAGCCGTCGAGGGCCACGTTGCGCGCAAGCGCGCCGAACCCGGTTTTGCCGATCGGGCTCAGGCTGTCCTGGAAGAGATCGACCAGGAGGCCAAGGCACGGCGCAGCGCGATCCAGGCGCTCTTCGAGGAGAAGAGCGCAGCGGAGGAAACACCGGAGCCCAAGGCTCGCGGTGGGGCCTCCAAGGGCAAGGCGCAGTAGCGCCAAGCTCTGCCACGGGGCGGGGGGACATTGGTGTCGGCAATTGCCGATCCAGTTTCCCCGCCCCGTTTCCCCTGGATGGGATTCGGGTGGGAAAATCGGTGTTGACTTTGCGCAACGGTTCTGGGAAAATGAACGTGGAGTTTACGCAACACTATGCAGTCACTAATCATGAATCGAAAACTGGGACGCTTTCTCAAAGAGGCCCGCGAGGCCAAAGGTTTCAGCCAGCGCCAGCTCGCCAAGTCAGTCGGGATCGCTTTCTCATCAATCTCCAGAATGGAGAAGGGCGAGTTCGGCTCCCCCGATCCGGCCAAGCTGCAGCGGATCGCCGCCGTCTTGGACATTGACCTTGAAGACATATACGCGATGGCTGGCTATCTGGTCCCAAAGGGGTTGCCAGAGTTTGGCCCTTACCTACGCGCCAAGTACGAGCTGCCCGAGACCGCAGTCAAGGAACTGCACAAGTACTTCGAGACCCTCCAGGACCGCTACGGCGAAGGCGGCAAGTCCAAGAGGAAGCGAGGCGGCCGTGCCTAGCCTGCTGTTTACGCTTCGCCACCTAATGCCGCCGCGTCCGCTCACTTACGCGGAAAGCCTGCGCGTGGCCGAACTGCAAGCCACTCGGCTGCTGAAATTGGCTGAGATTGAAGGCCCGCCGGTTCCCGAGTCTCTGATTGCCGAGCTACCGCGAATCCAGATCGAGCGCCTGAGCCCTATTCCTGTATCCGGCTCGGCCCACTGGGCTAAGGGCCGTTGGCAAATTGTGCTGAATGGGGCCGAACCCCTCGTTCGCCAGAGATTCAGCCTGATACATGAGTTCAAACACGTACTTGATAATCCCTTCATCTCGATCCTCTATCCCGGCTATGGGGATGTAACCAAGGAAGACCGGGCGGAGCAGGTGGCCGACTACTTCGCCGGCTGCGTATTGATTCCTCGCGTATGGCTCAAGCGTGACTGGGGCAACCGCATCCAGCAACTGCCGGTACTAGCGAGGCGCTACGGCGTTTCCCAGGTTGCGATGAGAGTGAGGCTGATGCAAACCGGCTTGCTCGAGAACCCTGCGCGGTGCCCAGGGCCGCGTTACCGCCGTTTATTGCCGATCGCGGCATAAGGAGTGAGATGAAGGAGGGGAAGCTCATGACTGAAGGTCGACCCAAGGCTGTCATCTATCTACGCGTCTCCACGGATCGCCAGGCTAAACGCGGTGGCGAACCTGAGGGCTACTCCCTCCCCTCGCAACGACGGGACTGCCTGAGAGTCCTGAGCCAACGTGGGTGGGACTTGGCGGGCGAGTACATCGACGCCGGCGACTCGGCTCGAACCGATAACCGACCGCAACTTCAAGCAATGCTGGCGCGGGTAGCCGAAGGAGACATCGCCGGGGTGGTCGTGCACAAGGTTGATCGCTTTGCCCGCAACACCGAAGACCACTTCCCGATTCGGGCCGTCATCCGCAAAATCGGATGCGAATTCGTGTCAGCAACTGAAAACATTGGCGATGATCCGTCTGGTCGGATGGCAGAAGGAATACTCGCCGTCATGGCTGACTTCTACTCGGCTAACCTCTCGGCTGAGATTCGCAAGGGCGCCGCACAAAAGGCTCGTACTGGCGGGACTCCGGGTAGGGCACCGATCGGCTACCTGAATGTTCGCAAGATGGTCGACGGTCAAGAGGTTCGTACCGTCGAGATTGATGATGAGCGCGCCCCGTTCGTCCGCCACGCTTTTGAGGCCTTCTCCACCGGCAGCTACACCCTCGATAGTCTGGTGGCCGAACTGACCGCGATGGGACTGACCACGCGCCCCACAGCCAAGCAGCCAGCCATCCCACTCAACCGCGCCCACCTATCCAAGATGCTCCACAACCCCTATTACATCGGGATTGTGCGGTGGGGAGGCGCCGAGTACGCAGGACGTCACGAGCCGCTCGTCTCGGCAGAGCTGTTCGAAAGGGTCAGGGAAATCCTGCGGGCCCATGACGTGGCGGGCGAAAAACGGCGCAAACATCATCACTACCTCAAGGGCAGCGTCTTCTGCCGAGCCTGCGGTTCGCGACTGTGCATCACGCGGGCGAAGGGTCGGTACTTCTACTTCTTCTGCAACGGCCGGGCCAAGGGCAACGGCTGTCGGCAGCAATACGTGCCCCTCGAAGACGTGGAGGACGCCGTTATCGACTTCTACTCCTCCATTGAGTTGGAGCCGGAACGGGTCCAACAGATCAAAGACGACATCAGGTCGGAGTTGGCTGACATGCGGCGACGAGGCCTCAAGGAAGCCAAGCGACAAGAACGCCGGCTGGCCAAGCTCTCCGCTGAGCGGATGACATTGATGCAGGCCCACTACGCCCAAGCCATACCGCTTGAGGTCCTCAAGATTGAACAGGATCGAATTACGAGAGAAGTCGCCGAGGCTGAGGCGATCCTGGAAACGCGGCAGGTTGTCTTTCGCCGTATCGAGTCCACGCTTGAGAAGACCCTGAACCTGGCTGACAACGCACAGGCGCAGTACCGGGCAGCGGGGCCAAAAGTCCGCCGCATGCTGAATCAGGCTCTGTTCAAGCGTCTATTGGTGGAAGACGGGCGAATCGGAGGAGCCGAGCTCACTGATGCCTTTGCCGCCCTGCTTGCGGAGGACATCGCGAAGAAGGCCTACGAGCGGGCCCCCGCCCCCTCTTTTTCAGGGGTTGGTTCGAATAAGCGCGATTTGGTGGAGCTGAGGGGATTCGAACCCCTGACCTCCTCCATGCCATGGAGGCGCGCTACCAACTGCGCCACAGCCCCGGGATGCGCTCGATTGTACCAGCGCGGGCTAGCCCTCTGAAGCGGCTCGCTCGCCCCACTCAACACGGGGCGCGTCCGCCCAGAGGCGTTCGAGGTCGTAGAACTGGCGGTCCTCATCCAGGAAGACGTGCGCCACGAAGTCCACGAAGTCGAGCAGTACCCAATGGCCCTCCCGCTCCCCCTCTCGCCGGACCGGGCGCAGCCCCGACTCCTTCACGGACCGCTCGATCTCCTCGGCGATCGTGCGGACCTGGCGGTCGCTGGTCCCGCTGGCAATGAGGAAGTAGTCGGTGATCACGATCAGCTCGCGAACGTCCAGGATCACGACGTCCCGTGCCTGCTTGGCGTCGGCTGCGCGGGCCGCGGATACCACCAGCTCCTTGGACCCGGTCACGAACCTCCGAAGTCCTCGCCGACGACGACCGTGACATCCGCCAGGCCGGTCGGCTGGTTGCCGACCGAGATCTCCCCGGCATCGAGCAGCGACTGGGCCCGCTCTGCCGCCTCGAGATCCCCTCGTGAGGAAGCGATGATCTGCGTCACCTCCAGGTCGAACGTATTCGCGTTTCCGGAGGACACCAATCGGTACCCCTCGGGAACCAGGATCCGGGCAACCTCTTTCCCGATGCCCGGCGTCCCAACCCCATTCAACACCACAAGCCGGGTGAGAACGTCGGTCGCGGGGACGAAGCGATCGGCGACCAGGGCCTGGAGATCCTCCTGGTTGGGGCGCAGGAGCCCGCCTCCGATGTCGACGACCGGGAGCGCAAGCAGGGAGGGGACGGTGTCCTCGAGGAGCGGTCGGAGCGGTTCGGGCAGGCCACCGGGGTCCTCCGCCGCAGCCGCGATCAATCCCTCGAGCACGTCCTGCCAGCGGAGGAATGCGAGATCGACGGCAGCGTCGGCCGGGATGTCGGAGAGGTACGCGAACGCATCGGCGCCGGAGGATGCGCGGTCGCGAACATCGATCCCACCGACGCCGTCCACGGTTCCCACGAGCGACGAGAGCGGCGCGAGCATCGTCTCGTCCACGGGGGCGCCCAGGAGGTTCTCGATCGCTACCTCCAACAGATCGGGGTCGCCCGCCGAGGCAGCTTCGGCGAGCGTGCCCAGGTTCTGGCCCGGGAGATTGATCGTGATCGCCGACGGGATGGCGAGCACCAAGGCGGGCCGGCCCCCGGCCGCGAACACCGCGACGTAGGTCTCCCCGCCCTCCGCGTGCAGCGTCCACGCAACGACGTCCTGCGACCGGACGGATCCGGTCGGCGCCTCGGGCTCCTGATCCTCCTGCTGCGTGAGCAGCTGGGGCAGCACGATCCCCACGGCCAGCGCCACGAGCACGAGCCCCGCGAATCGCGCCCGGGAAACCCAGACCGAGCGCTGCGTCCGGACCGGGTTGGGCGAGCTGCGCGTCACCGGTACAGGCCCGCCTTGTCGATGTACGTGACGACACCTTCGGGAACCAGGTAGCGGATCGGTCGTCCTTCCTTGACTCGATCGCGGATGCCGGTGGAGGAGATGGCGAGCGCGGGGATCGACATCACCGAGACCTTCGGGTGTGCCGTCGGCGCCTCGGCCTCGAACCGAGCGATGTCGTAGCCGGGGCGCGTAGCGGCGATGAAATGCGCCTGTGACAGCACGTCCTCCGGATCCTTCCAGTGGAAGATCTCGAGGATGGCGTCGGCGCCCGTGATGAAGAACAGCTCGGTCTCGGCGCCGTGTTCCTCGTGCAGGGCCGCGAGCGTCTCGACGGCGTACGTCTCCCCGGCTCGGTCGATCTCCAGGCGGGACACCTCGAAGTGGGGGTTCGGTGAGGTCGCGATCACCGTCATGAGGTAGCGATCCTCCGCCGGTGAGACGTGCGGGTGGTCCTTCATCCAGGGCCGGCCGGTCGGGACGAACACGACCTCGTCGAGGCCAAACTGCCATAACGCCTCCTCGGCCGTGACGAGGTGCCCGTGGTGGATGGGGTCGAACGTCCCGCCCATCACGCCGAGCCTCTTCGATGTTGCAGCCATCGCCCGATTCTAGTTCCGTGCCCCGGCCGCTCACGATTTGTCACCCGTCCAATCGTGGGTATGGAATAGGGCTGGATGCGACTGCTCGCACAACGTGACTTCCGCTTGATCTTCCTGGCGTTCGCGCTGTCGTCCGTCGGCGACTACGTGGCCCTCATCACCCTCACCTTGCGCATGGAGGACACGGGATCGGGCTGGGCGGTCGCGGCGCTCCTGCTCACCGGACTGATCCCACCGGTGGTCCTCGCACCCGTCGCCGGCCTCCTGGTCGATCGCTTGGAGACGGTCCGCGTGCTGGTCGTCGCGGCGATCCTGCAGGCCGCGGTCGCGGTCGGCCTCGCGTTCGTCTCGGGGATCGCGCCGACGCTCGGGCTCTCGCTGCTGCTTGGGACCGCCTTGGCCGTGACGCAGCCCGCGCTGTTCGCGATCCTGCCCCGGGCGGTCGGCGAGGACCGAACGACCGAGGCAAACTCCATGCTGGAAGTCGCGCGATGGGGTGGGGCCGCCCTGGGGCCGCTCGTCGCCGCCGGGCTCACGGCTTCCTTCGGCACGAGCACCACGTTGCTCCTGAACGCCGCGACGTTCCTGATCGTTGCGGCGCTCGGCCCGCTCCTCCGCGTTCGGCGTCCCCCGGAGCCGCGTGCACCGGACGAGCCCACGAAGGGTCAGGCGCGGCAGGGAATGGTCCATCTGGCGCGCGATCCGCTACTGCGAATGATCGTGCCCATGGTCGGGCTGATGGTCGTGTTTGCCGCCGCGGACAACGTCGCGGAGGTCTTCTTCGCGGTCGACGTCCTGGATGCCGGTGAGCTGGGCTACGGATTGCTCGTCGCGACGTGGACACTCGGCATGGTGGTCGGGTCCACCGCCAGCCGCCTGCTCCGCTCGGAGTGGCTGGCCCCCGCGATCCCCTTGCTCGCCGTGGTCGGCGGCGCCGCCGTGGTCATCGCCGCATGGTCGGCGTTCCTTCCGGTGGCGCTCCTGATGTTCCTCGTCGGCGGCTTCTCGAACGGCGTGCAGCTCGTCGCGATGCGGAGCCTGTTGCACAAGCGGGTACCGGATCGACTGCGGGGGCGGGCGTTCGCCGCGTACTACGGGATGATCCAGGCAGCGCAGATCGTCGCGCTCGCCGCGAGCGGTGGCCTGCTCGAACTGGCGGGAACACGACTCACGATGATGCTCGCGGGCGGCGGGACCGTGCTGGTCGGGGCCGTCGGCATCCTTCTCTACGCGAGGGTGCCGGCTCGCGAGCGCGGCGAGACCGCTTCGATTCCGGCCTGATCCTTCAGCTCCCGAGCTCCGCGGCCCACTCGTGGAGCCGCGGCAGGTGCTCGTCATAGTGCTCGATCGTCGACTCATAGAACCAGCGGCGAGCCTCGTCGTCGACCTCGGGCAGCCGATCCCATTCCTCGAGCATCCGAGCTCGGGCGGCCATCAGCTCGGCCTTGATCGTTCGAAGATCCTGATCGCGCCACGTCTCGAACCACCGCTTGTTCAAGCCGTCGACGTCGAGTCGCTCTCCCTCGTAGGTCCCCATCCGCATCTGCTCGAGCATCGTGGCCGCCTCCGCGAACCAGCTCCCGATGTGCGCCACCAGATCCTTGACCGACCAATCGCCGTTGTAGCCGGGCTCGGCGGCCTGCTCCGCGGTCAGGCCATCGAAAACCGACCGGAACTCCGCCCAGGCGGCGTCATCCTTCTCGAGCAGCGCGCGCTTGGCGTCCGTCACTCGCGCACGTGTCCGTCGCCCTCGACCAGCCACTTGACCGTGGTCAGCTCCGGCAATGCCATCGGGCCACGCGCGTGAAGCTTCTGCGTGGAGATGCCGATCTCCGCACCCATGCCGAACTCGAAGCCGTCCGTGAATCGCGTGGAGGCGTTGACCATCACGGCGGCGGCATCGACGGAGTCGGTGAAGTGCCGGGCGGCGTCGGGGTCCTCGGTGACGATCGATTCCGTGTGCTTCGTGCCGTAGCGCTCGATGTGGTCGATGGCATCCGCCAGTGAGTCGACCACCCGGCCCGAGATTCTCAGGTCGAGGAACTCCGCCGCGTACTCCTCTTCTGTAGCAGACTCCACGCCCTCGCCGAGCGCGCGCACCTGCTCGTCGCCATACACGGTGACTCCGTGCTCCTGGAGCGCGGCGATCGCCTTGGGCAAGAACGTGGTGGCCACGTCGCGGTGCACCAGAAAGGACTCCGCCGCATTGCAGACCGCCGGCCGCTGAACCTTCGCGTTCACGAGGATCCGCAGGGCTTTCTCCAGGTCCGCGGCGCGATCGACGTAGACATGGCAGTTGCCGACCCCCGTCTCGACGACCGGAACCAGAGACTCGGTCACGACGGTCTGGATGAGATCGTTGCCACCGCGAGGGATCAAAAGGTCGATCAGGCCGCGTGCGCGCATCATCTCCTTCGCTGCCTCGCGCGTCGGCGAGACCGTCTGGATCGTGCCCGGTGGCAGGCCCTCGGCTTCCCCCGCTTCCTGTAGGACGTGCGCCAGTACGGCATTGGACCGCTCGGCGATCCGCGACCCTCGAAGGAGCACGGCATTCCCGCTCCGAACCGCGAGCGCCGAGGCGTCCACGGTCACGTTCGGCCGGCCTTCGTAGATCATGCCGATGACCCCGAGAGGCACACGAACCTTCCGGATGCGCAGCCCGTCGGGGCGCGTCTGGTCGTCGAGCACATCTCCGACCGGGTCGGGGAGATCCGCGATCTGCCGAACCGCGTCCGCGATCTCCGCGATCCTCTCGGAGTCGAGACTGAGCCGGTCGATCACCGCCGCGTCCGCGCCGTCCGTGCTCGCACGTTCGACATCCACGCGGTTCGCTTCCAGGATCTCGTCGGCGCGAGATTCGAGCGCCGCGGCCATGGCTCGCAAGGCCGAGGCCTTCAGGTCGGAAGAGAGAGAGGCAAGGGTTCGGGCGGCTCGTTTCGCGTGCTGTCCGAGCGTGGAGAGGTCGCTCACGAGGGGATCACCACGAGCTCGTCACGGTGGATCACCTCTCTATCGTACGGCCCGCCCGGAAGCTCGGTGAGCTGCTTGCTCGACCGTCCGGCGAGGCGCGGCAGCTCCCGGCTTGAGTAGTTCGCGATGCCGCGTGCGAACGGGGCTCCGGCCGGACCCACGACCTCGACCGCGTCACCGGCGACGAACTCCCCCTCGACGCCGCTCACGCCCGCGGCCAGCAGGCTTCGCCCATCCTCCCGCACCGCTCGCTCGGCGCCCGCGTCGACCAGGACGCGCCCTCGGATCCCGCTGGCGAACGCGATCCACGCCTTCACTCCTCGCTGGCGACGTCCGCGGGGTGGGAGCCACGTACCCACGGGCTCACCGTCCAGGATCCGCGCGAGCACGTCCCGCCGGGTCGCCCCGGCGACGACCACGCCGGTGCCCGCTGCGGTCGCGATCAGCGCCGCCTCCAGCTTGCTCGCCATCCCCCCCTTGGCCGCCCGCGAACCGGGTCCGCTGGCGTTCACCGCAGCGAGATCCGTGACCTCCGACAGGAGCTCGGCCTTCCCCCGCCGCGGGTCCCGCGTGTAGATCCCGTCGACGTCCGACAGAAGCACGAGCAGATCCGCCTGCACCATCACGGCGACGAGGGCCGCCAGGCGATCGTTGTCGCCGAACGCGATCTCGGCCGTGGCCACCGTGTCGTTCTCGTTGACGATCGGGATCACCGAGGCATCGAGCAGGCGCTCGAACGTGTTGCGCGCATTGACGAAATGGCGCCGTCGCACGAAGTCCTCCTGAGTGAGCAGCACCTGGGCGGCGACGAGACCGCGCGCCGCGAACAATCGGCCGTACTCGGCCATGAGACGGCCCTGGCCGACGGCCGCCGCGGCCTGGAGGCTCGGCATGTCGCGGGGGGGCTTGCTGAGACCGAGCGGGACGAGGCCGGATGCGATCGCGCCCGAGGAGACGAGGATCAGCCGGCGGCCCTCGGCGATCGACGCCAGGTCTCGCGCCACCTTCCCCAGCTTCCGCTTCGACGCGTACCCCGCCTCGTCGACGAGGCTGGACGAGCCGACCTTGACGACGACCCGCCTCGCGTCGGGAACCGCTCGGGCGCTCACCGCTCCGGGTAGTACTGGAAGACCTGGCCGCTGATGAGGACCTCGTCGCCGTCGCGGGCGCCCTCCTCGGCCAGGCGCTTTTCGACGCCCGCCTTTCGCAGCTTGGCTTGGAGCTCGACGACCTGGCGCGGATCCTCGAGGTCGGCGGCCTGGACCCATCGCTCGACGGTTCGCCCCTCGACCCGAAAGCGGCGCTCGGTCACGTGGTGCACCGTGAACGTCTCCCGCCCCGGTCGGAGCACGACACGAGTCTCCCGCTCCACCTCTGGCGCCGATGCAACGAGCTCGGCGAGCCGCGCGCCCAGCTCCTCGAGTCCCTGGCCCGACTCCGCGGACGTGACGAGCTGGCCCTCCGCCACCGCCGGAACCTCGAGCACCAGGTCGGCCTTCGCGACGACGACGAGCGACGGCAGCTCCTGCAACGCGGCGTCGTATGCCGCGACCTCCGCCCGGATCGTCCGAAGGTCGGCATGCGGATCTTCCGCGGCGGCATCGATCACGTACGCCAGCGCACGGCAGCGGGAGATGTGGCGGAGGAACCGGTGGCCGAGACCACGTCCCTGGTGTGCGCCCTCGATCAGCCCAGGAACGTCCGCCACGACGAACCGCCCGCTCTCACCACCGGCCACGCCGAGGTTCGGGCTGAGGGTCGTGAACGGATAGTCGGCGATCTTCGGGCGCGCGGCACTGAGACGAGAGAGCAGTGTCGACTTCCCCGCGTTCGGCAATCCCACGAGTCCCACGTCGGCCACCAGACGAAGCTCGAGCTCCAGCCGGTGCGTCTCCCCGGCCTCGCCGGGCTCCGCGGTGTGCGGAGCGGGGTCGCGCCGGGACTTCAGGGAGCTATTGCCACGGCCACCCCGGCCACCGCGAGCCACCACGGCTCGTGTGCCGACATCGACGAGGTCCGCGACGGGACCACGCTCCTCTCGCACCACGGTGCCGTCGGGGACGCGAAGGACAAGAGGCGCGCCATCAGAGCCGCTGCGGTTGTTGCCGCTTCCCGGATCGCCGTCGCCCGCGTGCTGGTGAGGATGATCGGCGAGCCAGGACAGGTCGTAGACGTCGCGTGAGACCTCGAGGATGACGTCGCCGCCCTTCCCGCCATCGCCGCCGTCGGGTCCTCCCCGTGGCGTGTGGGCTTCACGACGGAAGGACGCGGAGCCGTTCCCTCCACGGCCGCCCCGCACATTCACCACCGCCTCGTCGACGAACGTTGCCATGTCGGCGAGTATAGGTTCGGTGCCACCGGAGCCGTCCCGAGCATGGCTCGTCCGCGAGGGCGACCCGCGCGCAACAGAGGGGGTTCTCTCCCTCGAGGAGACCGATCTCGGATTCACGCCCTCGAGCGGAGGGAGTCCCCTGACGCTTCCCATCCGCCAGCTCAAAGGAGTACGGCGGCACCGGGGAACACCGCTCCTCACCTTCAGGGTCGCATCGCCGGAGGGCAGCGAGCGAATGTTCGTCTACTTCGCGAAGCCTCCACCGCTGCCGGGCGAGGGGGTGAGCTCCCCGGCCCTGATCGGAACTCGCGGCCTCGAGCGGTCCGCGGCTGCCCTGACCTTTCGTCAGGTGAACAGGTTGCTCAAGGCAGAGATCGATGCGTGGGTTCGTGCTCTCCGCGACGCGGGCGGCTGATCAGGCCGAGTCGACCGAAACGTGCTTGCGGCCGCGGGACATGTGGAACCGAACCTTGCCCGGAAGGATCGCGAACAACGTGTCGTCGCCGCCCCGCCGAACACCGTCGCCCGGATGGATCCTCGTCCCGCGCTGGCGAACGATGATCGAGCCCGCGTTGACGGTCTCGCCCCCGAACGCCTTGACCCCGAGTCGCTTTGCGTTGCTGTCGCGCCCGTTCCGGGATGCGGCGGCGCCTTTCTTGTGAGCCATAGTGCCCCCAGGATAGCAGTCTCTAGGTGGTCTTCTTCGGGGCGGCGGGCTTCTTCGCAGCGGTCTTCGCGGCCGGAGCCTTCTTGGCGGGCGCCTTCGCCGCCGGCTTCTTCGCGGGCGCCTTCTTGGCCGCGGTCTTCTTGCCCGCGGCCTTCTTCGGAGCGTCCTCGGATGGAGCCTTCTTGGCCGCCGGCTCCGGCTTGCGAGCCACCTGATCGGCAGAGAGACCGACCTCCTGGATCTCCAGCAGGGTCAGCATCTGGCGGTGCCCCATCTGTCGCCGGTACCCGGTCTTGTTCTTGTACTTGAAGACTCGGACCTTGTCGCCCTTCTTGTCCCCGAGCAGCGTCGCCTTCACCTTCGCCTGGGTGAGCGCCTTCCCCGCATGCGGCTTGCCCTTGTCGTCGACGACCAGCAATGGCTCGAACTCGACCTCCGAGCCCGGGTCGACCTTCATGAACTCGACCTCGATCACGTCCCCGGGCTGAACCCGTTCCTGCTTTCCACCAACTCTGATTACGGCGTACACGCGCCCCTCCTCATGCCTCGTAGGTGAGCAAGAACCCCCGGCCCTCACAATGCGGGCAGGGCTCGGAGAATGCCTCGAGCAGACCCGCCGAGACCTTCTTTCGCGTCATCTCGAGAAGCCCGAGCGGGGTGATGTCGAACACCTGGGATCTGGTCTTGTCGTGAGCGAGCGCCTCCTGGAACGTGCGGATGACATCGTTGCGATTTCGGGCCAGCAGCATATCGATGAAGTCCACGACGATGATGCCGCCGATGTCGCGCAGGCGCAGCTGCCGCGCGATCTCCTTCGCCGCCTCCAGGTTTGTGCCGACGACCGTCTCCTCGAGGTTCGTCTTGCCCACGCTCTTGCCGGTGTTGACGTCGATCACCGTCATCGCCTCGACGCGGTCGATGATCAGGTAGCCACCGGACGGCAGCCAGATCTTCCGCTCCAGCGCCTTCGTCACCTGCTCGGTCACGTGGTACTCCTCGAGCAGCGGCAGCGAGCCGTCGTGCAGCTCCAGACGGGAGAGCTGGTCGGGCGCGACCGTCTCGAGATACTCGCGGATGCGGCCGTGGATCTCCTTGGAGTCCGTGACGATGCGCTCGAACTCCGCGGGTGAGAACACGTCGCGGATCACTCGCTCGAGCAGCTCCGGCTCCTCGTACAGAGTCTTGGGCGGGCGGCCTCGTTTCGACTTACCCTTGATCGACTCCCACGCCTTCTTCAGGCGCTCGAGGTCTGCCGCCAGCTCGTCCCGGGACGCACCTTCCGCCGCGGTACGCACGATGACGCCGGCCTCCGAGGGCCGGATCTCCTTCACGATCTTGCGCAGACGCTCACGCTCGCTGTCCGGCAGGCGCCGACTGATCCCCGACGCCCCGCCGTCGGGGACGTACACGAGGTATCTCCCGGGCAGGCTGATCTGCGCGGTCAGTCTCGCGCCCTTGCCGCGCAGCGGGTCCTTCGTGACCTGAACGACGACGGACTGGCCGGGCTTCAGGACCTGCTCGATGCGGCGGTCCGCACCCTCGACCTCCTCGTCGTAGGACACCTCGCCTGCATACAGGACCGCGTTCCGCCCGCGGCCAAGGTCGACGAACGCGGCCTCCATCCCCGGCAGCACATTCTGCACGCGTCCCATGTAGATGTTTCCGACCATCGACGTGGATCCCGTCTCCGCGACGTAGTGCTCGACCAACTCACGGGCCTCGAGCACCACGATCTGGATCCGCTCGTGATGTTCGGTGACGAGCATGGTCTTGTCGCTGCGGCGCTCGGCCACGAACTCCGGCTGGCGACGACGACGGGTGACAGTCCCACGCCTGGCGGCACGAGAGGTGCGCGTCCCGGTGGGACGACTGGTGGTCCTTTGGCTGCTCTGGGTCTTGGGCGCGAGTTCGGCGACGGCCGCGTCATCGCCCACTTTTGTGGCGTCCCCGTTGCCCGTCGCTTGCTTCGTGCCGTCCGATGGCTTGCGGCGCCGGCGGCGCCGGCGGCGTGTGCCCGTCGAGGTGCGCTGACCCGTGCTCTCCTCGCCGTCCTGCGGCTCGGCGCCGTCCTCGCCGCTCTCGGGCGCCTCGCTACTACTCGCGGCCGCTTGGTCGCTCTCCTTTGGCTGGGCCTTCGGCTGCCGAGCCGTGGTCTTCCGCGCGGGCGACTTGCGGGTCCCGCGACTTCTCGTCGAGCTTTGCCTCGTGGTCTTCGGTGCGGGCTCGTCGCCCGTCGTTTCCGCAGCCGGAGCTTCCGTCGCCGGAGCGTCCGCTGCCGGGGTGTCAGCCCCCGATGCTTCGGCGCCGGTCGAGCTTCTCGACCCGCTGGAGCCTCCTCGACCCCTCCCCCTGCCACCGCGACGGCGGCGGCGGGGCTTGGGCCGGGGCTCCTCGGACCCCTCGCCGGCCTGTTGGGCCGGGGAGTCCAGAGCTTCCTCGGTCATCCCGTGATCCTTTCGTCTGGGAGAGCTCAAGGCTCCCCTCCGCCCGCGGCATCGGGCCTCCGGCGTCCTGTACGGGGACGGGGGCTCGGCCGGCGGTCGGCACGTCGGTCAGTGTGCCCAGCGGCAGGCTCGTCGAACGGGGATTCGATGCGAGGCCGGTGAGCGGGGCCGGCTGAGGCCGACCCGGCCCGGCAAGGGTGATGTACCCGGGCACTGGCCACAGCATAGCAGGGGCCCCTGACGCTCCCCGAGCTACTTGAAACGCCTCATGTGCACGTTGAGGAGGAGCCCCACGGCCACCCAGTTCGTGATCATCGAGGTCCCCCCGTAGGAGACCAGGGGTAAGGGGATCCCCGTCACCGGCATGATCCCCATGGTCATGCCGATGTTGACGAAGATCTGGAAGGCGAGCATCGCCACGATCCCCGCAGCCAGCAGCGTGCCGAAGGAGTCGCGAGAGATCAGCGCCGTCCTGAATCCCCGCCAGAGCAGCACGCCGTACAGACCGAGCAACCCGATCGCGCCCGCGAAACCGAGCTCCTCCCCCACGACCGTGAAGACGAAGTCGGTGTGCTGCTCGGGGACGAAGTCCAGGTTCGTCTGGGTGCCCGCGAGGTAGCCTCGGCCGAGCAGGCCACCCGCGCCGATCGCGATCTCGGACTGCTGCCGGTTGTATCCGGCTCCCTGCGGATCGCGCGCCGGGTCGAGGAAGCTGGTCAGGCGATCGATCTGGTAGTTCTTCACGATCCCGATGTGGAAGGCGATGATCCCCAGGAAGATCGCCGTCAGCACGAGGATGGCGATGTAGCGCGCGCGGGCCCCGACCACAACGAGGAGAGCGATGAGCGTCGCCGCGAAGACCATCATCGTTCCCACGTCGGGCTGCAGGAAGATCAGGAGCATCGGTGCGATGGCGATCCCTGCGGCCCGCCAGACATGTTCGAGTCGAACCTCCCGCTTGATCTCCGACAGATACGCCGCAAGAGCGCCCACCATCAGGACCTTCGCGAACTCCGAGGGCTGGAACTGGAACCCGAAGAGCGTGATCCACCGCTGCGCGCCGGCCGTCTCGTCCCCGATCGGCGTAAGGACCAGGAGCAGCAACACCAGGCCGGCGCCCAGCCCGAGGAACGCGTAGACCTTCGCGAGCCGATAGTCGAACGTTGCCACCACGATCATCGCGATCAGGCCGAGCATCAGGGACACGATCTGCTTGTTGCGGAAGAACCCGACGTCCCCCGTGAGCTCCTGGGCGACGTTGTGGCTTGCCGAGTACACCATCGCCACGCCGAAGATCGAGAGGGCGACCGCCGTAAGGATCAGGACCGGATCGATGTGGCGAAACGCGGCGTTCTCCCTGACGATCCAGCGCCCGAGGGTTCCTTCCATCAGTCCACCGCCGCCGTGCTGATATGGAATGCACCCGGCTCGAGGTCGAGGAGCCCCTCGAGCACACGCCGCACGATGGGGGCGGCAACCTGCGAGCCGTGCCCACCCTCTTCCACGACGGCGACCACGACGAACTCGGGCTCCTGCGCGGGCGCGAACGCCGCGAACCACGAGTGCGGCTGCTTGCCCGCCACCTCGGACGTGCCGGTCTTCCCGGCAACCGGGTGAGTGGAGAGAGGAAAGCCAGCGAACGCGCTCGTCGCCGTCCCCTCACCGTGAGTGAGGACCCCCCGAAGCGCCCCGTTGATCGCGGTGAGGGTTGACGGTTGGATGGGCACGCGGCCTACGGCCTCACCCTCGAACTTCGTGACGAGCGTGCCATCTCGATCCTGCACCTGCAGCGCCAGCTGCGGACGGTAGAGCGTGCCCCCGTTCGCGAGGGCGCTGTAGGCGACCGCGAGCTGGAGCGGCGTGACCAGGAGGTCACCCTGGCCGATCGACAGGTTGATGCTGTCGCCGGGAAGCCACTGGGGATAAGGGAAAAACTCCGGGTACAGGGCGTTGACCTCTTGCTTCCAGGCCGCGTCGGGGACGCGGCCGTCCTGCTCACCCGGGATCTCGATCCCGGTGGTCTGGCCGAACCCCCACCCGCGTAGCTCCTCCTGGAACAGGTAGCCGCGGGAGTTGCGCTCCTGCCAGAATCGCAGGCCCCAGGGGTAGAACACAGTGTCGCAGGACTGGATGAGGGCCTCGGCGAAGGAGATCGTGCCGGCGTCGACCGTCTTCCAGTTGTGGAAGACCGTCCCCGACGTATCACCCGGGACCACGAACTCGGTCGGGCACCGGAAGTAGTCGCCGGTTTTCGCGTATCCCGCCTTGACGGCGGCGGCCGCCACGAACGGCTTGATCGTCGACCCGGGCGGATAGAGCCCCGAGACCACGCGGTTGGTCAGCGGTGCGTTCGCGGACTCCCGTGTCAGCGCCCGGAACTCCTGCTCCGTGAGCCCACCCGTGAACACCCTGGGGTCGTACGAGGGGTAGGACGCCATAGCGAGGACGTGCCCGGTATTCGGGTCCATGACGATGACCGCGCCGGCGTTCGCTCGGAGGAACAGCCCGCTCTCCTCGTCGAGGATCGAACGGGCATCAGCGGCGGCGACATCGAGCGTCTCCTGGGTGAGCTGTTGGATGTCCGCATCGATGGCGAGGATCAGGTCGTCGCCGGCCACGGGCTCCTCCACCCCGAGAGGAGCCTGGACATCGCCGTCCGCATCGACGATCTCCTTGCGCTTTCCGTCGTCGCCCCGCAGGTCCTTCTCGTAGGCCTGCTCGACACCGCCGCGCCCGACGAGCTGGCCCGGCAGGTAATCGGAGAACGAGGGGTCCTCGAGCTCGTCGGGGCTGATCTGACCGAGATAGCCGAGGACGTGCGGTCCGAGGTTGCCCTGGACGTGTCGTCTCTCGGCAAAGACCCGGTACCCGACGGCCGGGTACTCCTCCTGATGCTCCTCGAGATAGAAGATGACCTTCTCCGGCACGTTCTCCCATACCGGCACCGGCTGGTACGGGAGGTAGTCGGGATCCTCGTACCGATCACGCAGCTCGGTCTCGGGAGCGTCGAGCAACGTCGAGAGGCGTGCGAGGAGCGCATCCTCGTCACGAACCTTCTCCTTGTCGACCGTGATCTGATTCGTCGAGACATTGTCGACGAGTGGATCACCGTTGCGATCCAGGATGCGACCCCGCGCCGCGGGGATCGGCGTGATCCGCACGCGGTTGCCCTCGGCTCGGTCCCGATACTCCTCGGAAGCCAGCACCTGAAGGAACCAAAGGCGCGTGACGAGCGACGCGAACATGAACGCGATCACCGCGGCCAGCACCGTCATCCGTCGACCGAGCGTTCCCGTCATCTCACCACCGGTAGACCTTCTGCGGACGTGAGTGCTCCGCGAGGCGTCTGATCAGCGGGAACAACAATGGAGTGAGGAGCGCGTTGTAGATGGCACTCAGGAACGTCACACGCAACAGGAACAGGAAGCCGACCGACAGCTCCCCCAGCAAGAACGACACGAGACCGCTGAAGAGCAGGCCGGCAGCGGTGCCTGCGCCGACGAGCAGCGTCGGAAGCGCCGGGCTCGGCGTCGTGATGTAGTGCCGGACGGTCCCGACGACGTAGCCGACCAGCGTCAGCGTGAGTGCGGTTATCCCCTTCGGCTGATTCAGCAGGAAGTCTTGGGCCATGCCGGCGGAGAACCCCGCGATCGCGCCCGACGACGGCCCCTCGAGCATCGCGAGCACGATCGTCACCAGATACAGAAGCTCCGGCTTCGCACCGGCGAGCTCGATCTGGGCAAAGATCGTCGACTGCAGCAAGAGGGCCGTGACGACGACCGCGATCCACGTGAGGACCCGTCGCACCGGGCCAGTCTATCCACACATCCCGAGCAACCCTCGGTCGAGGGTCAGCCCTTGATCTCTTGCGCGAGGTCGGGCAGATCCGTCACGATCGCAAGCTTATCGAGCTGCGAGAACCGCACGTTCGGTCGCACCAGGACGCTCACCGTGACGCCGTCGTCTGAGGGCTCGACGCGGTCGACGACGCCGATCGGGATGCCCGGCGGGTAGATGCCCGTGTACCCCTCGCCGAGCTGGTAGCCGGAGGTCTCAACGGGCTCCAAGGCGAGGATCTCGGCCTCGGGGTCGAACAGGCTGAACCGTAGGGGCTCCTCGCGCTGGCCCTCGATGAGCCCGGTCTCGCGACTCGAGGAGAGGCGCGCCGCCACCTTGGAGTCCGGGTCGATGATCAGCATGACCTTGGAAGTGGTTGCATACGCGTCGACGACGCGACCAACCAACCCCGATGGACCGATCACCGGCATGTCCACCTGTACCCCGTCCTGTGAGCCGCGATCCACGTACACGGCCCACTCGAGATTGATGACGGACTCACCGATCACCGAGGCGCCCATCACGTCGAACTCCTCGTCCTCGGCGATGCCAAGGATCGATGCATACTCCTCGTTCTCCGCGACGAGCTCCGACGTCTCCTGCAGCTGTGTCTGCAGCTCGGCATTCTCGGTCTCCAGCTCCCCCACGCGTTCCGCGAGCGATCCCGCCTGGAAGACATTGGTGAAGAACGAGCCGATCGGACGGAAGACGGCCGAGACACCTTCCTGCAAGGGACCGATGACGCCGCCGAGCACACGGCTGACCGCTGCGAGCGGACCGCGCTCACCGCCACGCGCGTCGATCGTGATCGTCACGAGGCTCACGAGCAGCAAACCGAAGACGAGGAGACGCGTGCTGCGCAGGCGGCCGAGCGTGGCCACGAAGACTTAGCGGCGACCGGAGGTCGCCAGGACGCGCTTCATCGCCTCGAACTCCTCGAGGCATCGCCCGGAGCCGAGCACGACGCAATACAACGGGTCCTTCGCGATGATCACCGGCATGCCGGTCTCGTGCTTGAGTCGCTCGTCGAGGCCCTTGAGCAGCGCACCGCCTCCGGTGAGGACGATCCCCTGCTCCATGAGGTCGGCAGCGAGCTCCGGCGGAGTGCGGTCGAGCGTGTTCTTGATCGCGTCGATCACCGCGTTGACCGGCTCCTCGATGGCCTTGCGGATCTCTTCCGCGGAGATGTGGATCGTCTTCGGAAGACCGCTGACGAGGTCACGTCCCTTGATCTCGGCGATCATCTCGTCTGGGGTCGGGAACGCGGAGCCGACTGCGAGCTTCAGCGCCTCGGCCGTGCGCTCACCGAGCACCATCGAGTACTCCTTCTTCGCGTACGTGATGATGGCCTCGTCCAGCTCGTCACCACCGACTCGAACGCTCGTCGCGGTCACGATGCCGCCCATCGAGATGACGGCGACCTCGGTGGTGCCTCCGCCGATGTCGACGACCATCGAGCCGATCGGCTCGTGGATGGGCATGCCCGCACCGATCGCAGCCGCCATCGGCTCCTCGATGATGTAAGCAGCACGTGCGCCGGCGGAGATCGTCGCTTCCTCGACCGCGCGCTGCTCCACACCGGTGATCCCGCTGGGAACACACACGACCACGCGCGGCTTCGCGAGGAAGCGGCGCGTGTGCACCTTCTGGATGAAGTACCGAAGCATGCGCTCCGTGACGTCGAAGTCGGCGATGACGCCATCCTTCAGCGGTCGCACGGCCTGGATGTGGGCAGGCGTTCGCCCGATCATCCGCTTGGCCTCGGAGCCAACCGCGAGGACCTGCTTGTTCTCCGTGTTGATCGCGACAACCGACGGCTCGTTCAGGACGACGCCGCGCCCGCGGACGTACACGAGCGTGTTGGCCGTGCCGAGATCGACCGCCATATCGCGGCCGAGAAAGCCCGTCAGGCCTTCAGGACGGTCGTGGGACTTGTCGTTGCCGAGAAGTGGGGAAGCCATGTCGTCGGAAGCCGGCCGGTCGCCGGGAACCATCGCCCCTTTCTACAGGGTCCTTTCGGATCCCGCAACGGATAAGGGGCCAAGGGTAGCGGAAATGTCACTCCAATGTCCGGGAGGCCGGTTTACGTTAGGAGAAGAAGAGATCGAGCTCGCGTTTCGCGGACTCGGGCGAATCAGATCCGTGCACGAGGTTCTCCTGGATCAGAACGCCAAAGTCGCCCCGGATCGTCCCCGGTGGCGCCGATGCGGGGTCCGTGGGACCCATCAGCGTCCGAACGACCGGCACGGCTTGCTCGCCTACGACGCGCGCGACGACGACATCACCGGACGTGATGAAGTCCACCAGGTCTCCGAAGAATGGCTTGTCGTGATGCTCGCCGTAGTGCCGCTCGGCAAGCTCGCGCTCGATGCGCATCGTCCGCATCTCGGCTACACGCAACCCCTTGCGCTCGATGCGTGCGACGATCTCGCCGGTCAGCCCGCGGCGAACCGCGTCCGGCTTCACGATGACGAGCGTCTGTTCATCTGCCACGGGATCAGTCCTTCACGTATCGGGGTCGTCCGTCCGCGACAGTGTACAGAGAGCCCGTTACCAGGATCAGGTCGTCGTCATCCGCCGCGGCGTCCGCGGCATCGAGCGCGTGCGCGACGGACGCGAACGCGTTCACCTGCATGCCGACCGCTTCACACGCAGCGGCCATCCGCTCCGGGTCGAGGGACTTGGGGTTCGAGTTCGCGCACGCGTACGCCACCGTCGTTCGCGACGCGAGCGGAGCCACGATCCCCGCGACGTCCTTCGTCTCGAGGACACCGACGACGAGATGCAGGCGCTTCCATACGAAAGCCTCGGGCAGCGTTGACGCCACGGCGACCGCCGCGCTGGGGTTATGCGCGCCGTCGAGCACGACGAGCGGATGACGTGACACGACCTCCAGGCGACCGGGTGACGTCGCGCCCGCCAGCGCTTGGCGAAGGGTGGACGGGTCCAGCTCGTGATTGACGAAGGCCTCGCAAGCCGCGATCGCCGCGGCCGCGTTGTCGGCCTGGTGGTCACCGAACAGCGGGAGGAACAGGTCCTCGTATTCCGCTTCCAACCCCAACACCGCGATGCGTTGTCCTCCGACGGCCTGCTCGGACATGCGGACGCCGAAGTCTCGCTCGAGGACCCGGACGCGCGCGTTCATGGCTCGCGCCCGATCCTCGATCACCTGCAAAGCTTCCGGCGGCCCATCGTGCGTGATGACGATCGCGTCCTTCTTGATCACACCCGCCTTCTCTCGCGCGACCTCCTCGACCGTCGCGCCGAGCTCAGGATGGTCGAGAGCGACCTCCCGGATGACGGAAACCCTCGCCTCGATCAGGTTGGTTGCATCCCACTCACCACCCATCCCCACCTCGAAGACGCCGGCATCAACGGGCTTGTCGGCGAACCACAGGAACGCGAGGGCGGTGAGTGCCTCGAAGTACGTGACGAGTTCGGCGCCTCGATCATCGACCGTTCGAAGGTAAGGGAGCAGATGCTCGTATGCGTCGGCGAACTCCTGCTCCGTGATGTCCTCCTCGCAGAGCGCGATGCGTTCCGTCACCGACGAAAGGTGCGGGGAGGTGTACGTGCCGGCCGCGAGGCCATGTCCACACAGGATGCGGCCGATGAGTCGCGTCGTGGTTGTCTTCCCGTTCGTGCCCGTCACGTGGATCGAGGGATACGTCCGCTGCGGATCGTCCAGCAGCTCGGTGAGCGCTCGGATGCGGTCGAGGTCCGGAACCATGCGACCCTCGCCGCGCGCCTCGAGGTCGGCAAGCGCTTCTGAGAGGCGCACTACGAGCAACCGAGCTCGGCGAGCTGCGATTCGAGGCTGGAACGCTCTTCCTCGAGGCCCGCGAGCTTCTGTCGCTGCTTCTCGACCACCTCTGCAGGGGCGTTCTCTGTGAATCCGGGGTTCTCGAGCTTGCGCGCGGACCCCTCGGCATCCCCCGCGATCGCCTCCAGACGCTTCCGGAGCCGGGCACACTCCGTCTCCACGTCGAGCACACCCTCGAGGGGTATGAGCACCTCGGCGCCTCGCACCATCAGGCGGGCGCTCCCGGCGGTCTCCGGCTCACCATCAACCATCTCCAGCGAACCGATCCGACCAACCCGCATGATCTCGGCCCGCAACTGATCGAGCACGGAGCGCTGCTCGGTGGTGGCACGGACCCGGATGGCCAGCGAGGTTCCAGGGCCGAGGTGGTGGCCGCTACGGAACGACCTGACCGCGACCACGAGGTCCTCCGCGAACGCGAAACCGCCTTCGGCGTCCTGATCCCGCAGCTCGGGGTGCGGCTCCGGCCACTCGGAGATGACGATCGAACTCCCGTTGTCGAAGCGCTGCCAGATCTCCTCGGTGACGAACGGCATGATCGGGTGCAGCAAGCGGAGCGACCGCTCGAGGATCCATGCCAGGACGTGCCCCGCACTGGCGCGCTCGGCCTCCGTCCCTTCGTACAGACGCGGCTTCGACATCTCCAGTCCCCAGTCGCAGTACTCCGACCACAGGAAGCGATGCAGCGCCTGGGCAGCGGCGTCGAACCGGTACGCCTCCATCGCGTCGTCGACCTCTGCGCGACACGCCTCGAAGCGCGAGAGCAGCCAGCGCTCGACGGGAGAGCGCTCATCCTTCGGTGGCAAGAGTGGCGGACCGTCTGGTTCGTACGCGCCGAAGACGAGCCGCGCCGCATTCCAGATCTTGTTCGCGAAGTTCCGTCCGGCCTCGACAGCGTTCGTGCCGAGTGGCAGGTTCTGCTGATCGGGGCTGGCGATCCAGGCGAGCGAGAACCGGAGCGCGTCGGCCCCGTAACGCTCGATGAAGTCGAGCGGATCGATCACGTTGCCCAGCGACTTCGACATCTTGCGGTTCCGCTCGTCGCGCACCAGGCCATGGATCAACACGTGCTTGAACGGAATGTCGTCGACCAGATACAGGCCCGACATGATCATGCGCGCGACCCAGAGGTACAGGATCTCGTACCCGGTCACGAGAAGCGACGTCGGATAGAAGTACTCGAGGTCCGGTGTCTCCTCCGGCCAGCCGAGCGTCGAGAACGGCCAGAGCTGCGACGAGAACCACGTATCGAGGACGTCGGGGTCCTGGTCGACCTCTGTGGACCCGCATTCACGACACGCGTCCGGATCCTCGACCGACGCGAACTCGTGCCCCTCGTTGCAGTACCAGACCGGGATCCGGTGTCCCCACCACAGCTGCCGCGAGATGTTCCAGTCGCGCAGGTTGTCCAGCCAGGTCGTGTACTGGTCGGCCCAGCGCGACGGGAAGAAGGTGATCCGGCCATCCTCCGCAGCGGCCTTCGCCGGACCGACCAGACGCTCCACCGCAACGAACCACTGCTTACCCGAGAGCCACGGCTCGAGCTCACTGTGGCAGCGGTAGCAGTGGCCCACCGCGTGGATGTACGGCCGTTCCTCCTCGATGATCAGCCCCTGCTCCCGGAGCGCGGCGAGCACCCGCTTCCGTGCCTCGTATCTGTCGAGACCCCGGAACTCCTCCGGCGCAGAGTCAGAGATGGTCGCGTCGGCATTCAGGATGTTCAGTGCGGGAAGGCCGGCTCGCTGCGCGATGTCGAAGTCGGTCGGGTCGTGTGCCGGCGTGATCTTCACAGCGCCGGTCCCGAACGAGGGGTCGACGGCCGCGTCCGCCACGATCGGGAGGTCGGCGCCCGAGAACGGATGCCGGACGCTCTGGCCGACCAGGGCCCGATACCGGTCGTCATCCGGATGGACCGCGACGCCGGTGTCGCCGAGCATCGTCTCGATCCTTGTCGTCGCCACGTCGATGTGGCCGTCTCCCGCCGTCAGGGCGTATCGGAACGTGATGAGCTCGCCCTCGACGTCCTCGTGCTCGACCTCGGAATCGGATAGCGCCGTGCGGTCAGTCGGACACCAGTTGATGATCCGCTCGCCCCGGTAGATGAGACCGTCCTCATACAGGCGCACGAATGCCACCCGGACCGCCTGTTGCAGCCCTTCATCCATCGTGAAGCGCAGGCGGTCCCAATCACACGAGTTCCCGAGGGCCTTCATCTGCTCGACGATCGTTCCGCCGTACTTCTCCTTCCACTCCCAGACCCGCTCGATGAACGCCTCGCGCCCGAGCTCCTGCTTATCGATCCCCTCCTCGAGGAGTTGTCGGCCCACCAGGACCTCCGTCCCGATACCGGCGTGGTCCGTGCCCGGGAGCCACAGGGCCTCGAAGCCCTGCATGCGCTTCCGGCGCACGGTCATGTCCTGAAGCGTGTGATCGAGGGCATGACCCATGTGGAGCGCCCCGGTCACGTTGGGCGGTGGCAGGACAATGCAGAACGGCTTCTTCTCCGGGTTCGGCTC
>CAZKFH010000014.1:0-40299 GCA_964551945.1 uncultured Actinomycetes bacterium
AGCCGGCGTTGGCCTGCGCCCCGTCGGAGGCCACCGAGACCCGCTCGGTAGCCCCGGGCCGCGGATAGGCGTTCGCCGGGGCAGGCAAGACCGCTAGCAGGACAAGGGGCCCCAGCAGTCCGCCGACGATCTTCCGTGGCTTCCAGAAGCTCTTCTTCTTCATGGCTCCCTCTCTCCTAGTTCCTTTAAAGGGCTAGTTCCTTGAACGATGCCGGTCCGCAGGTATCCCCAAGGCAGGCCCGGGCCCACGCCCGGTAGCCTCCTGGCGAGAGTCCGTCCGTGGGGATGGAGCCGGAGAAGTCTCCGGCGAGCAGATCTGCTTGCACGGCGAAGGCCACCTGGTCTTCCGGCGTGGAGGCAGGGGCGATGCCCAGCTCCACCCGGGAGGCCGGGATCACCGACGAGGAGAGGGCAACCTCGTCCACGACGAGGAGGGCCCCGGGGGTGGCCTCGCCGGCCGCGGTGAAGGCCCGCAAGCCGGTGAGCTCCGTGCCCTCGACGGCCCCAAGAGCCGAGAGAGGCACCGAGACCAGGACATGCTCCCCGGTGGTCCCGAACGACCCCGTGAGGGGGGCGTGCTCGGTGCAGTCCGGAGCGCACCGGTACAGGGCCACGTGCTTGGCCCCGGGCCAGTCCGCGGTGGCCGCGGCCCGGAGGGCTCGGACCTCGTAGCGTGTCTCCCCGACCCGGAGCTCCGCCCCGTAGAGGATCCCGGGGAGGCCGGCGCCCGCGGGGACGCCATAGTAGGCGAGTCCGGGAGGCACGACATCCGACGCGAGGGAGGACAGGTCCAGCCGAAGAAGAAGGTCCTCCTGCGCGGGGCGGTAGATCAGCGCTGCGCCGGTGAGCTCGGCTCCCAGAGGCCCGGCACCCGTGCCGTCGAGGTCGGGGTCGGTGGCCCCAGCGAGGGTGGCTCCTGAGAACGTGGCCCGCCCGGACACGCCCACGCCTCCGGAGACCTTCAGGGCCGAGGGCGTGCCTACGACGCCCAGGGAGCCGCCCCGGTCGTGAACGAAGATGTCCCAGTCCCCGTTGGTGTCTCCGGGGGCCAGGTTGGAGGCGTAGCTATTTGACGTGACGTACCGGCCGTCGGCGCTGATGGCCGGGTACCAGGTGTCGTGGTTGGCCTGGGTTCCCGGCGAGGCCAACGAGACCCGCTCGGTGGCCCCGGTGGCCCGGTCGTGTAGGAACACATCCTGCCTCTGGTTGGTGTCTCCGGGGACCAGGTCGTAGGCCAAGGCCGAGAACGCGACGTACCGGCCGTCGGCGCTGATGGCGGCTTGGTGGGAATAGAAGCGGGTGGTCTCGGCCCCGTCGGAGGTCACCGAGACCCGCTCGGTATTCCCGGTGGCGCGGTCGTGGACGAACACGTCCGAGGCCCCGTTGGTGTCTGCGGGAACCAGGTTGGAGGCCACGCCCCAAAACGCGACGTTGCGGCCGTCCGCGCTGATGGCCGGCCAGAAGGAGTAGCCGTTGCCCCCGGCCCCGTCGGAGGCAACCGAGACCTGCTCGGTGGTCCCAGTTTCCCGGTCGTGGACGAACACGTCCAAGTTCCCGTTGGTGTCTCCGGGGGCCAGGTTGGAGGCGTCGGCAGAGAACGCGACGTACCGGCCGTCGGCGCTTAGGGCGGGCCAGGAGCTGGTCGGCGCCATTAACGACGGGGTGGCCTGGACCCCACCGGAGGCCACCGAGACCCGCTCGGTGGTCCCCGTGGCCCGGTCGTGGACGAACACGTCGGTGGAGGCGTTGGTGTCTCCAGGGACCAGGTTGGCGGCGTTGCTCGGGAATGCGACGAAGCGGCCGTCGGCGCTGATGGCGGGGTACCAGGAGCTAGTAGGGATCGGAGAGGAGGTTTGCGTGGCCTGGGCCCCGTCGGAGGCCACCGAGACCCGCTCGGTGGCCCCGTCGACCCGGTCGCGGACGAACACGTCCACGATGCCGTTGGTGTCTCCGGGGACCAGATTGGTGGCCGCGCTCAAGAACGCGACGTACCGGCCGTCGGCGCTGATGGCATTGATGGCGGAGGAGGCGTTGGCCTCGGCCCCGTCGGAGGCCAACGAGACCCGCTCGGTGGCCCCCGCGACCCGGTCGTGGACGAACACGTCCCAGGTCCCGTTTGTGTCTCCGGGGACCAGGTTGGAGGCGTCGCCCGAGAACGTGACGAACCGGCCGTCGGCGCTCATGGCCTGATACCAGGAGTGGGAATTGGCCTCGGCCCCGTCGGAGGCCACCGAAACCCGCGCGGTGATTCCGGGCCGCGGATAGGCGTTCGCCGGGGCGGGGAAGGTCGCTAGCAGGACGAGGGACCCGATTAGTCCGACTATGGCCTTCCGTGTCCTCCATAAGCTCCTTTTCATGGTTGCCTGTCCTCTCTCGTTTGGCGCTCAGAACCTCTTCGCACCTCTTCGCCGCGTCCCTGTCAGTCTCCTCCGGCGTCTCGCGCCGGGCCGGCCGCCATCATCGGAACCCCTTCTCCAAGGCCAAGCGAACCAGGTCGGGCGTCGTGGCAACGCCGAGTCGCTGGCGAAGCGCCGCGAGGCGACGCTCGACGGTTCGAACGTGCAGCCTCAGCTCATGCGCTGCGTCCACTACCGTCGCGCCACGCGTCAGAAGCCTGAGAAGGGCTTCGTCCTCTTCAGTCAGCTGGGGTTCAGCGGGAACTCCGCTCAATACCTGGGCCGCCTCCTCGGGCAGCAGCGGAACGAGCAACACGGGTACGGCTCGCTCTCGCCACCTCTCCGGGATGTCGGCTTTTGCAAGGAACAGCCAGCCTGGTGATTGGGTGGAATTGTTTTCGCGGGCCACAGCGCGGCCAGCCTAGCGCAGTAGGCCCGAGTTCGATGAGGAACTAGTAGCCAGTGGCACTAAGTTGCCAAGAAGGCGGGATCGGATCTATCCTTGCCTCCTGCTCGAACCATTGGGTATCGGCGAAACCGAAGAGAAGGTGTACCGGGTCTTGCTTCGAGCTCCTCGAAGCTCGGTCGCCGATATCGCACTCGGGAGTGGGGCGAGCCGCGGCTCCGTGCTCGAGTACCTGAAGTCTCTCGAGGGGAAGGGTCTGGTGAGCCGCATCCCGGGACGGCCCGCCCGATACATCCCTACGCCACCTGATGTTGCGGTTGAGGTGCTGGCCAAGCAGCTGGAGGAAGAGATCGACCGGGCCCGGGCGTCGACCGTGCAGCTTGCCGAGGAGTTCCGCCAGGGCGCTGAGCTGGTGCCGCCTGACGTCGTTCAGGTTCTGACCGGGCGCGAGGCGGTCGTCCAGCGATTCGAGCAGCTTCAGCGGAGCGCCCGCAGGGAGGTGAGGATGTTCGACCGCCCTCCGTACGCGAGGGGGAACACGGTCAACACCACGGAGTTGGAGCTGCTTCAGCATGGCATCAGGTACCGGGTGATCTACGATCGGCGGTCGCTCGAAGTGCCCGGACAGCTGGAATGGCTCGACACGCTCACCCGAGCGGGCGAGGAGGCGCGCGTGCTGGCCGACGTGCCGTTGAAGCTCGATCTCGCCGACGATCGCCTCGCGCTCGTCCCCCTCAGCCTCGACGAGCCCGGCGTCCAGATGCGTCTGCTCGTCTACCCTTCTCCGCTCTTGAAGGCGCTCAGCGTCGTCTTCGAGGCCATGTGGAAACAGGCCATCCCGGTGCTGCAGGTTCTGGATGAGCACGAAACCCTGGATGCTGAACCGGATGAGCTCGCGCCGGAAGCACGGCAGCTCTTGGCCCTCCTAGCGGCGGGTCTCAAGGATGCAGCCATCGCCAGGCAACTTGGTTTGGGCCTTCGGACCGTTCGTCGGCGAATCAGCAACTTGATGGGGCTTGTGGGGGCTGAGACCAGGTACCAGGCTGGGCTCCAGGCGGCTCGACGCGGCTGGTCCTAGAGGATCGTGCCTGCTCGCTGCAAGTGAAAGACCAAGCAGCCTCCTGATGGTCTCCGAACGAGCCCCAGCGACCTCTGGGTTATGAGCCCATCAGCCTCGTGCTCAATTCACCTTCATGTGGTCGCGTATGACGTTGCCACAAGCGTTTCGCCGACAATCCCGTTGTGGGAGTTGCCCACCGCCCAACAATCCGACTGCGCGCATGTGACTCCCGACAGAAGGCTGTCCCGAACACTGGCGTTGGGCGACGCAACCGTCGTCCAAGAACCTCCGTCCCACCGCTGGATCATCGTCTGAGATGCCGTGTCTGGATCGGTGGACCCTACGGCCCAGCACGCCGACGAGGAGCGGCAAGCGACATCGGACAAGACATTGGCCTCGGTTGCGTTGCTGTTCTGTGAAGGGACAACGGCCCAAGAGGTTCCGTCCCAGTGCTTCACGAGCGTCTGCGATGGGGTCCCTGCAGCCTCGTATTGCCCCACGAAGGTCTGAGCGATGACGGAGTGCCCTGAGTAGCCGACGGCCCAGCAATCGGATGCCGACGCACAGGTGACGCCGGACAGGAACTGCTGCTCGATGGGAGGGGTGTCGGGCGAAGCAACAACGCTCCACACTGCCCCGTTCCAGCGGGCGATCAGTGTCCGAGAGGTCTTCGGGCGGGTACTCGCGGTCTGGGTAGCGTAGTCCGCGTCGTAGGAGCCGACTGCCCAGCAGTCCGATGCCGAAACGCACGTAACTGCCGATAGTTCGTTTCGCTGCCTCGCCCCGGGGTCGGACGAGCCGGGGTTGGGCGAAGCGACCAGCGCCCACTCGGTTCCGTCCCAGTGCTCGATCAGCGTCCGAGAGGGACTGCCCGCATACGTCGTGCCGACGGCCCAGCAGTCGGAAGCCGACGCACAGGCGACACCTGAGAGAAAGCTGTCGAGCGGACCATTCGCTGAAGGGACGATGCTCCACGCAGGCGAGGGGGAGGTCCCATCCCAGCGCATGACGAGGGTCTGAGCCGCGCTCTCCCCGTAGTAGTAACCAACGGCCCAGCAGTCCGAAGCGGAAACACACGTGACATCGACAAGCCGGTTCGCCCGAGTACCGGCGTTCGGCGACGCGACGACCGTCCAAGAGGCCCCGTCCCAGTGCTCGATAAGTGTCTGCGAAGGGCCGTAGGCGTCTGGGTGATAGGAGCCGACCGCCCAGCAGTCCGATGACGAAACACACGTGAGATCAGCGAGGACGTTGGTGTTGTAGCCCGTGGTGTTCGGCGAGGCGACCAGCCCCCACGATGTCCCATCCCACTGCGCGGAAAGGGTCTGATTGATGGCGTTCCCCCAAGCACTTCCGGCGGCCCGGCAGGCCGTGGCGTGCAGGCATGCCACTGACGAGAGGATGTTCTGCACCCCGCCCATGCTCGGGGAGGAAACCAGGGTCCAGGACGCTCCGTCCCAGCGCTGGGTGACGGTTTGCCAGGTCCCACCGTCGTACGAACCGCCCACTGCCCAGCAGTTCGAGGCTGAGACGCATGTCACATCGGCGAGCATGTTCATCTGAAGGGCGCTCTTGTTCGGCGAGCTCACGATCTCCCACGAGGCGCCGTCCCACCGCTCGATGAGGGTCCGCCAGTCGTTTCCGTTGGAGGATGCCCCCACAGCCCAGCAGTCGGACGCGCTCACGCACGTGACATTCGACAGGCTGTTGCCGTATCCGCTCCTGTTGGGTGAGGTGACGATCGACCACGAGTTGCCGTTCCAGCGCTGGATAAGGGTGCCGGCCGGCGCGGAGCCCACTGCCCAGCAGTCCGAAGCCAAGACGCATGTGACTCCTGCCAGGGAGTTCCCCTCGGTGGCGGCGGTATTGGCTGAGGCGACGATCGTCCACGCTGTCCCGGTCCAGTGCTCGATCAGCGTCTGGGAAGCTCCCGTCACGCTCGAGTAGGAATAGCCGACGGCCCAGCAGTCCGAAGCCGAAACGCACGTGACATCGTGCAGGACGTCCGTGGTGCTGGCGTTGGGAGAGTCAACGATGCTCCAGGAAGTCCCATCCCAGCGCTGGATGAGCGTTTCGTACGCGCTGCCGGTGGACGAGTAGCCGACCGCCCAGCAATCAGCAGCCGACACGCACGTCACGTCGTGGAGGGTGTTGAACTGGGTACCGCTCGTATTGGGTGAGGAAACAATGCTCCACGAGGCCCCGTTCCAATGCTCGATCAGGCTCTGGTAGGCGCTTCCATTGTTCCCATAACCGACGGCCCAGCAGTCCGACGTTGACACGCATGCCACGCCATTGAAAGCCCCGACCGTCTTCGCGGCGGGAGCGTTCGGCGAGTCCACGAGCGACCAGTCGCCGGCCGGCGCGGCCCGCATCTCGCGCGTCGTGCGGCCGCTCCCGGCGTCCCCGCGCGGACTCGAAGCCTTCGCCTCGGCTGGGATCATGGAGCCGGCTCCAAGGAGGAACAGGCCGAACACGATGGTCAGAGTGCGGGGCGTCATAGTCACCCGGCCTCGGTTGTGGATGCCGGGTCCGTGTACCCCGCAGCCAGCGTCCTCGGAACGATGCCCTTATGGGAGCTGCCCGCGGCCCAGCAGTCCGAACCCGAAACGCATGCGATCCCACTCAGGACATTCCGCTCGGTCGCGCTCGTGTTCGGCGAGGGCGCCTGTGCCCATGATGTGCCGTCCCACTTCTGGATCAGGGTCTGCAGGGTCCCGTTCGCGTCGTGGTACCCGACGGCCCAGCACTCCGACCCTGACAGACAGCCGACGGCCGAGAGGATGTTCTGCTGGGTCGCGCTCGTGTTGGGCGAGGTGACGACCGTCCACGCCGATCCGTTCCACCGCTTGATGAGTGTCTTCTGCGCCGTGCCTGCGACCTCTTGTGCGCCGGCGAATGTTTGGAGGCTGATCGCGTTGTACGAGGAGCCGACGGCCCAGCAATCCGAAGCCGACGTGCACGTCACCCCGGAGAGGGAATGCTGCTCGATCGCTGCCGTATCGGGCGAGGGCACCGTCGTCCACGACGTCCCGTCCCACCGCTGGGTGAGGGTGCGAGAGGTCTTTGCTCTGACGACGTCATCGGGCTGAACGGGGCTGTCCACGTCGTAGGAACCCACCGCCCAGCAGTCGGAAGGGGAGACGCACGTCACGTCCGAGAGAACGTTCCGTTGGCGTGCGCTCACGGTCTGCGAGCTCGGGTTCGGAGAGGGGACGATGCTCCATGAGGTCCCATCCCAGCGCTCGATGAGCGTCTTGGCGAGGCTCCCGTTGTGGTACTTGCCGACGGTCCAACAGTTCGTCGCCGAGCTGCACGCGACGCCAAACAGGAAGTTCGGCTGGCTGGACGTGTTCGCCGACGGGAGCACATCCCATGCGGTTCCGTCCCAGTGCAACGTGAGCGTGCGAGCGCCGCTATCGCCCAAGGAGTGCCCGGCGGCCCAGCAATCCGAGGCCGACACGCAGGTGACGTCGGAGAGAACGTTCGAGGACAAACCGACATTTGGCGAAGGGACGATGCTCCATGCCGACCCGTCCCAATGCTCGATGAGCGTCCGCGTGGTGCTGTTCGGCTCGGGCGAGTAATGACCGACCGCCCAACAGTCTGACGGCGAGGCGCAGGCAACACTGGAGAGCACGTTGGCGTTGTGACCGAAGGTGTTCGGTGACGCCACCATCCGCCATTCGGGCGCTTCTCCATCGTTCGTGGGGTGCCACCGCGCGACGACGGTGGTAATGGCTTTGGAGGTCCATGCGCTTCCGACCGTCCAGCAGTCCGTCGTTGAGAGGCATGTCAGGGCGGTCGTGAAGTTTCCTTCGGGATTCTCAGAGCTGGGCGCATCGACGCTAGTCCACGAAGTTCCGTCCCAACGCTGCGTCAGCGTTCGCCACTTGCTGCCCGTGGTAAAGCCGCCGACGGCCCAGCAATCGTTTGCCGACAAGCAGGTGACGTCGTCGAGATAGTTCATCTGAATCGACCTATTGGCAGAGGTGACGATGGTCCATGACGTCCCGTCCCAGTGTTCGACGAGGGTTCTCCATTCGTTATCGGTTACGGAGAGCCCAACCGCCCAGCAGTCGAGCTCCGAAGCACACGTCACGGCTGACAGATTGTTCGACTCGTAGACCGTGTTGTTCGGCGAAGAGACGATCGACCAAGAGGTCCCGTTCCATCGCTCGATGAGTGTTCCTCCGGCGGCCCCACCGGCGGCCCAGCAGCTCGACGATGCCGCGCACGTCACGGCCAAGAAGCTGCTGCCCCTGGTGGGGTCGGGATTGGGCGATTCGACGCCCTGCCACGAGGTGCCGTCCCAGTGAAGAGCGAGGGTCTCGGAGGCGCCGTTGAGTCCCGAGTATGCGTACCCCACGGTCCAGCAGTCCGATGCCGAGACGCACGTCACGTCCCGCAGGTAGTCCAACGTGCTCACGTTTGGGGAGGAGAAGATCGTCCACGACGTGCCGTCCCACCGCTCGATCAAGGTTCGCGTAGCGGTCGTACTAGAGGAGTACCCGACAGCCCAGCAGTCGCTGGTCGACAAGCATTCGACGTCGTACAGAACGCTGGCTTCGAGCTCGCCGGGGTTCGGAGACGCGATGACCGTCCAGTCGCTGCCGTTCCATCGCTCGATGAGCGTGGCATAGGCGCTGCCCGTGAACGTGTACCCCACGGCCCAGCAGTCCGACGCTGACACGCATGTCACGCCGTGCAGAACGCTTCGGGGGAACGCCGCCTTCGCATTCGGCGAGGCCACGATGGCCCAGTCGCCAGCCCCAGAGGTGGCGTCGCCCTCGTATGGAGCGGCTACTCGGGGAACCCCTTGCGCGCACGGGAGAGGCCTCTCGTGCGGAGCCCCGGGGAGGGCAGGCTCACCAGACGGACACATGCCGCCCGGGCCCGCAACGGCCTCGAGCCCTGACGATGCGGCCAGAGTGCGGACATGTTCGCCATCGATCGCCGCACGTGCGTCCGACGGAGCGCCGAGACCGAACCCGGTCAGGGCGAGGGCAAGCGCGAGAACGAACGGGCGGGCGACCACTCACAGAAGGATTCGCTGGACGGCGTGGCAACTCCTCTTTTTACGGTGACCCTGGGGCCGTCGGTCCAGTCCGAGCAGGGGATGATCAGCCGGAGATGCCGTATCCGCGGGGATGAAACGCTCCGCTTCTCCGGTGCGACGGCGAGTGCGGAGATGGCCGCCGTTGCGTCGGCGAACTCGACGGTGAAGAGGAACCCAACGCGCTTGTTCCCGTCGGGCAGAGGATGGTTCCTGCTGAGGTAGCTGCACATGACCGCCAGCTTCATCGGGAACTGCGGTAGAACTCCACCTCACGGAACTCAGCGGCCGGCGAATACAGCGCGGAGGCGGCCAGGTTGAGCTGGGCGATCCGTGCGAGATCCTCGGCCCTGACACCGAGGGCCACTTCGGAGATCAGCACTGGTTCGCCCTGCGGGATCCGGCCGGGCGCGGCGTCCTGCATACCGAGGACGGGGAACGAGGAAGCGGCAATCGCGGAGGCGGACGGGAATCGGACCCGCCAAGCGCGGGCATGTGCTTCGCCGGTGTCCTTCTGAAGGCTCATCCGAAGCAGGAGGTGAGGCCCCTCATGGCGAAACCTCTTATGGGGCCACGACCTGCCCGGTTCCCGTGCGCCCGTCAAGACCCTGAGCCAGAAGGAGACAGATTGCCCGCCGGTCAGATCACTCCGCTCAGCCGAACGCACCCGCGCGCGCGGGCTGCCCTCGGCTCCCTGTTCCTCATTGTGGGGCTGGCCCTGCCGGCGTCCGCATATCCTTCGGGCCTCTCCGACCGGCCCGCAGCGGACGAGGCCGGCCGGCCCGACCTCGCGGCCGCCCTGGAGCTCGCCGAGACCGGCGCCGGTCCTCGGATCGCCGCCGCGACGCGTCTCCGTGAGGTGGCCCGATCAGGTCAGATGGCGGCGTTGCTCGGCGCCGCGACGACCACGCCGGTCCACGAAGTCCTGCAGATCTTTCCGGAAGGCGCCGCGGTTCGCGGTGCCCTCACCGGCAGGCTGAGCGCAGAGGTCGTCGAGGCGATCGGGGATCTGGTCGATGCGACCGTTGCCGCGGAAGCGACCGTTCGAGACGCGCTCTCCCCGCGCGTCAGCGCCGAGGCCTCGCGCCTCTTGAATGATCTCTCGACCGGTCGACTGCAGCGCGACATGGTGGCTTCCGACGGATCCATCCACTCCCTCGCTCGCCTCGAGTCGCTGGCCCGACGCGTGCGCGTCGACGACATGAAGATCGCGTCCGTCGCGATACTGCGTGCGGTCGACCGGCTCCGCGCAGCGGCAGCCTCCGCGCCGGAGCCGGTGGCACCGACGGAGGTGGCGGCGCAGTGCGACGTCTTCGAGCTTCCTTCCGTCGTCTGCATCGCCGGCGAAGGCGCGAACGAGCACCTCGCGGACTACAACGTCACCGTCGATCTCGGCGGCGACGACATCTACCGAAACAATGAAGGGGCCGGCACCTGTCTCAACCCGCTCGCCCAACTATGTACGCAACCGGTTTCGGTCGCGGTCGATCTCGCCGGCAAGGATCGATACGAGCCGAGACCGCTGCCGGCCAGCGGGGTCGAGAGCGATCAGCGGACGCGTTTCCAGCAGGGCGCCGGCTTTTCCGGTATCGGCATCCTCGTCGACGGTGCCGGCGACGACACCTACACGACGGTCGGACCCGTCGAGCCGTGTCCCCCCACCGACCTGTGCTCGATCTCCATGGTTCAGGGGACCGGGAACCTCGGAGTCGGGGTGCTGAGCGATCTCGGCGGCAACGACAGCTACCGAGCGCTGGCGCCCACCATCGAGACCGATCGGTTGCTCCAGGAATATGTCTACGCGCAAGGAGTCGCGATCGCCGGGGCCGGGGTGCTCTGGGATGCCGGGGTCGGCGACGACATCTTCGAGATCAAGGGGTCCGCGACCGGGACGATGGCGTTCGTCGAGCGACGCAACGGCGCGGACGTGTTCTCCGGTGCGGGACCGAGCAGCTACTCCGGGCAGGGCTCGGACATGGGAGGGACCGCTCTCCTTCTGGACGGTGGCGGCAACGACAGGTTCTCCGTTATCGCCACCCCTCCACCCGATGCGGCAACCTCGTCCAGGGCCCCGCAGGGGGTCGGCGGGGCCGTGGTCAACAACTGGGTGCAGGGGTTCTCAGTCGGGAACGCGAGCTTCTCGGGCGCCCCGCGTGAGGACCGCTCCGGTGCCCTCGTCACCGGAGTGGGGGATACGGAATACGTGGTCGACATCTCTGCTCGCTTCCTCACCGACATGACCGGCCAGGGGTACGGACGGCGCGGGTTCATCGACGACGCCGGGGGCGACGACCTGTACTCCATGCGCTCTTCGGTGACGGGCGAATGGCGGGCGAGCTGTGACTGCGAAGCCGCCACAATCGACATCGTCGGCAACACGATCGCGGGCGCGAACTTCCTCGACTCACAGCGTCTCACCGGCCAGGCCGCGGAGATCGGGCTGCTCCACGACCGAGGCGGCAACGACCGCTACGTCGCCGAGATCGACGGCGACTTCACACTCAGCGCCCGCAACCACAACCCTGCCGGCAAGGCCGAGATCAGCGCCTGGCTGTTCGGCGTGGGATCGGCCTGCGCGCAAGCCTGCGAAGGCATGCTCCTGGACGACGACGGCGACGACCAGTACGGCATGCACGCCGACCACACCGTGCGCGCCGAGCGCGACGTTGCCGGCTCGCCCGGGAACGGACCCGGTTCCGCTTCCGTCTTCCTCGGCTCGTCCGAGCTACGCGGGCAGGCCGCCAGCTTCGAGGGGTCTCCTCCGCCGAGCGTGCTCGTCGACCGAGGCGGACTCGATCGCTATGAGGCGACGCGCCGCGCCGAGGTGCTCGGCGTCGACGCGACGCGCTCGGACCCCGGCGAGTCGCGGGTCTCGGTGCAGGGCGGATACCTGGGGACCCTGGTCGACCTCGACGATGGCGAGGAGGACCTCTTCTACGCCGAGACGCCGACCGCGGTCGATCCGTGTGTCGGCGTGCACGGACAGGAGCCCGGCTGGGTGAGCCGCCAGTTCGACTTCAAGGGAAATCCGGCAGGAGGCGACGCCTCCACCTGCCGACCGGCTCCCGGCGGTGCGATCATGGACAGCACGGCGTCAGCCGCGACCGCCAGTCTTACCGTGCTCGACGTGACCCCCGCGGCCGGCCCGGGCCCGGCGGTCGTGGCTCGCGCGCGACTCGTTGACGGGTCGGGTGCTCCGATCGCCGGTCGTCCGGTCGTGTTCGTGCGGCAGGCGAGGGTCTCGGCGGCGGCGGACGCGCGGTGGATGAACGACCCGCAGGGATGGGCGATCGCGATCACCGATGCGAACGGCGTGGCAAGCGCCACCGTCTCACTCGCGTCGTCACCGGCGGGCGCCGCGGCTCAGGGCACGCGTATCCGGGCGCTCTTCTTCGGCACTCCCGGCGCGCACCGCCCCGCGGCTCACGCCAGCTAGTGCAACACGCCTGCAAAATCGCTTACAACGGTTGACCTTCTCGAGGATTGACTCCACGGTCGCCGTCCACACGAACGGCTTGGGATCGTCGTTGATCTGAACTGCCCGTTTCTCTCGTTGCGCGGGCTGGATTTGAACCAGCGACCTCTGGGTTATGAGCCCAGCGAGCTACCAGACTGCTCCACCGCGCGAACCCAGAGTAGCAACACCGGCCCAAGCCGACAATCCGTCAGCTCTGCGGCGAGGTTTCAGGTGTAGGAGAGGCCCCTGCGTCGGTCGGCGGCGCCTGCCCGGTCAGCTCGGCGAACTCCCGCAGCGCGGCGACGCCCGCCTCGTTCTCCTGCTGATACGTGCCCAGGTCACCGGCAAGCCGTGCCGCGTCCGCCGCAGCGAAGTGCTCGAGAGCCTCGATGAGCAGCTGGTCGGCGGTGGCCTCGGGCGGGGGCTCACCGTCGGTGGGCTCCTCGGGATCCGGCTCCGTCGGCGTCTCCGCTCCCCCGAACGCCTCGGCCAGCGCGTCCGTCAGGTTCTCGGCCATCTCGACGTTGCCGCCGGTCACCACGACGACCCGCTTGAGCTCGGGGATCGCCGAACCACCCTGTGACTCCAGGTAGACCGGCTGCACATAGAGGAACGACTGACCGATCGGGATCGCCAGGAGATCCCCGTAGATGACGTTCGAGCCCAGCTGGTCGAAGAGGCTCACCTGTTGCGAGACCTCGGTGTCCTGCGAGATGAAGGACGTGACCTGCGAGGGTCCGATGACGTTCTGTTCCTGGAACTCGTAGCTCGTGAGGTCTCCGTACGTCTCCGGGTCCGAGCTCGCGGCGACCCAGGCAACCATGTTGGGCCGATCGAGCGGCGTGAACGGCACGAAGAGGCGGAACGTCGCCTCCTCTTCGCCGGGGAGCGGGAGGAGGACGTAATAGGGCTCCAGCTCGTGGGTGTTCTCGGCAGCTGCTCCCTCTTCCTCCGCTCGAGCGGTGGGGTCGTCCAGGATCTGGGGGATCTCCCAGAAGTCTTCCTTCGCGTAGAAGGCCGGAGGGGTGGTGACGTGATAGTTCGCGTACATATGCGACTGGATGCGGAACAGGTCCTCCGGGTAGCGGAAATGGGCCCTCAGCTCATCGGGCGCGGAGTCACCGGAGGTGAACAGGTCGGGGAACACCTGTGACCAGGCCTCGATGACCGGGTCGTCCGGATCCACGATGTAGAACGTCGACGTGCCGTCGTACGCGTCGATCACGACCTTCACCGAGTTGCGGACGTAGTTCCCCGACGTTGGGAGCGTGCCCCCGTCGGCGCCGGCCTCCGCGGCGAGGTCGTTGGACTCCGAGTACGGGAAGGAGTCGCTGGTCGTGTAAGCGTCCCAGATCCAGACGAGCCGCCCATCGACGATCGCAGTGTACGGGTCGTGGTCGTAGGAGAGGAAGGGCGCGATCTTCTGAACACGGGTCTCGATGTCCGTGTTGATCAACATCCGGCTGTCCTCATTGATCAATCCGGAGATGAGGAGGTTCACGTCGCGGAACTGCCATGCGAATGAGAGCCTCCGCAGGAAACCGCCAACCTCGATACCGCCTTCACCCGTGTACTGCGCGAGCTCCTGACCTCCGGTTTCCCCGTGAGGGAAGTCGAACTCCTCCGTATCCGAGCCGGTCACGACGAAATCGACATCGGCCTGCTCCTGGAAGTAGATGGCGGGCTCGGTGAGCTCGGTGGCGAGCGGTCCGGTGGGAGGGATGTCTTGCAGCACGAATCGCGGAGAACCCGTTGCGGTGGCCTGATCCACACGACTCGCGATCGCGCCGTAGCCGTGGGTGTAGAAGAGGTGCTCGTTCTGCCATGTGCGCCCACCCTCGGGGATCTCGCTCTGCCGGATCTCGCGAGGAGCGATCATCACGGTCCGAAGCTGCCCATCAACCTCGTACCGGTCGACGTCGACATCCTCGAAGCTGTAGTAGGGCCGGATGCGCTGCAGCTGGCGGTACGAGTCTCGGAGCACGGTCGGGTTCCACAGACGGATGTTCTCGATCGTCTGGCCGGCGCCCTCGATCTCCTCTGGCGTCACGGCCGGTTCCGCCGCGAACTCCCGCGTCTCCACCTCGTCGATCCCGTACGCGAAGCGCGTGAGCTCGATGTTGCGTTCGATGAATGGTGTCTCTCGTTGAAGCTCCTGCGGCGCGACGCTCAAGCGCTGCACGAGAGCCGGCCAGAGACCGCCGGCGACCACGGACGCCACGACGAGCAACCCGAGGCCCGCGACGGGCAGCGCCCATCCGCGGAAGCGGATGTTGATGAGGAACAGGATCGAGCACAGGATCGCGATCACGACCAGCAGCTTCAGCGCGGGAAGATGCGCGTTGATGTCCGTGTACGACGCGCCGGTCACCACGCCTCGCTCGGAGGTGAGCAGGTCGAACTGCCCGAGGCGATAGCCCCACGCCTTCGTCAGCACGATCAGCCCAAGGAGAACCGAAAGGTGCGCCTTGACCTGAGGAGTGACTCGCTCGGTCATCGCGCGAAGACGGATGCCGCCCCAGAGGTAGTGGGCGGCCGCGCACACCACCGTGATCGTGACGAGCGAGCCGAAGATCCACGCCTGCACCAGCTTCTGGAACGGAAGCGAGAGCACGTAGAAGGAGGCGTCGCGGCCGAACACTGGGTCCGCCATGCCGAACGAGACCCCGTCGGCAGCTCGATAGAGCTGGAAGCTTTCCCAGGCTCCCGCGATGCTCACCCCGGCGAGGACGCCGAAGAACAGGGAGATGCCGGGCAGCACCCATTTCGCGTAGGGCTCGAACGCGGCTCGGTATCGCTCGACGATCTCCTCTTCGGGGCTGAACACCCGGTAGCGGGGCCGCAGTCGGCGGACGAGGAGGAGGTTGGCGTACAGGAGCGCGAAGAACGCCGCCCCGAAGATCGCTCCCAGCAGGAGGCGGGACCAGAACCTGGTCCAGAAGACGGTCGAGAACCCGACCTCACGGAACCACAGGATGTCGATGTAGAAGCCGGAGAGCGCTCCGAAGACGAGGGCGATGGCGCCGACACCGATAGCCAGCCCGAGTAACAGGCGACGCCGCGAACGGCGGAGGTCGTCAGGGATGCGAGCCAAGGCCGGGCCAGCCTACCAGAGGGTCGCCGTTACCTCACCGACGCTGCTGCTGGGTTTGAGTCAGATCGAGATGCTGATCCTGTCGGGGATGATGTCTTCGACCGCGCACTGCACGTCGTCGCCACACGACTGCACAGGAGGCTCGCCGCCAGGGTTCTCATCCGGAGGCTCAGGGGGCGGCGCATCGCCGCTGCCTGGTTGTTCCGGAGGCTTATTCTCAGGCCCAGGCCCGCCGCTTCCAGTACCACCCGGGTCTCGCTCGATCGATCCCTCCTGTGAAGGTCCGCCGCTTGCAGAGGTGGAAGCGGATGACGAGGGAGCCTCCGGCGGGGCGACCGATCCGGCGATGACGACGGCCAGGTCCCCGAGCTGATCGAGGAGCCGCTCGGATGCCTCCTCAAGACCCCACTGCGCCACGATGACGATCCAGTTGTCGGCGAGCGCCTGCAGACTCACCACTTCCGAGAAGACGCGAGCGTAAGAGCCTCCGTCGATGCGGACCACCTCTCGAGCCACGACCGCGGCCACGACCGCCTGTGCCGCATCACCCAGGTCATGAATCGCCGCCCGAATGGCGGCGGTTGAGAAGTTGCTGTCGAGGGCCGCGGAGACGGCCCTGGCCTCCTCACCGGGAGGAAGCTGTCTCGTCAGTCCACGCTCCAGGCTGAGCAGCTGGACCCCGACATCGATGGCCTGGCCGAGGAACTGGATATCCCAGGTGTCGTTTGGGTTGACCCGCAAGGGCTGATACGTACCGGGGGTCGAGCCGTTCTGCAGAACGGTCGCCTGCCGCAAGGCCGGGACGTCCACCCCGGCTCCCGGGATCGAGGCGATGCCGCTGTACACACCGAGCACAACCGAGGTCTGGCGGTCGATCCGGAAAGTCGAGTCGGTGGCCTCGATGTGGGCCGCTCCCGCATGAAGGCTGATGTCGCCTCCTGCGCGAACCAGGACGCTTCCCTTGGAGACCTCAGGTTCAAGGTCGTCGAGCTGCAGGAGGGCCCCCGGTCCCAGCTCTACCGAGGAGCCGCCGGGGAACAGAACCTCCGCTCTCCCGTCCGGGCCCGTCTGCAGATCCAGGCCTGCCTGAACCGTCGTCGCCTCATCGAGGATCGAGGTGTCTCCCCCGTCCAGAAGCTTGACCTCTCCGCTGATCGGGATGACACGGAGCTCACCAGCTCCGGGCGTGGGCGTACTCGAGCACGCTCCAACGGCAAGGATCACGAAAAGGGTCGCAAGGCGCTTCATCGCTTGGATTTCCTGCTCTTGGTATCGGCGGCAGGCACGGTGAAGCTGAAGGTGGAGCCCTTGCCCGCCTTGCTTTCGGCCGAGATCGTCCCGCCCTGCGCTTCGGCGACGCGCTTCACGAAGGTAAGTCCGAGCCCGAGACCACCGAACGCTCTTGTATCGGAGGCATCCACCTGACTGAAGTCCTGGAAGATGCTGGCCAGGTTGGCAGGCTCGATCCCGATCCCTTGGTCTGTCACGGCGACCTCAAGCATACGTCGTCCTGGTCCCGTTGCCTTTGAGAGCGCGACCGTCACGCGGCCCCCCTTCGGGGAGTACTTGACCGCGTTATCGAGGAGCTCGGCGAGCGTCCTGGTGAACAGGGTCGGGCTCACCAGTGCCGGAGGGAGGGCCGGAGCCACCTTGGCCGTGAACCGGTGCTTCCCATGCCGGCCCCCCGCTTTGGCGACGGCGGCCTTGACGATCGGAGCAAGAGGGGTTGGCTCGACATCGACGGCCATCCGGCCGGCCTCGATCGCGGAGAAGTCGACGAGCATGGCGACGATCCGCTCCAGGCGACGCGCCGAGTCGAGGATGTCCCCAGCGAACTCCTTTGCCTTCCCCGTGGGGAGACTTCGCTTGGTCATGATCTCCGAGTACCCGATGATCGGCGTCAGCGGCGTTCGCAGCTCGTGGGAGACGTTCGCGAGGAACTCGCGCTTCATGCGGTCGACCTCGTGCTCCCGGCTCATGTCCCGGAGCACGTAGACGCGGCCGAGGCGCGTCCCCTGGCCGTCTCGCAGCGGTGATGTCGTGATGGACACGGGCACCTCGCTCCCGTCGGGCCGTCCGACGAAGGCGATGCCGTTCGGCGACGACCCGCGCGCCCCGAGCCTCCTCCCCCGATCGTCGCGCCCCTTCAGGACTTCCCGCAAAGGCTTCCCCACCACTCGGCTTCGAGGCACGCCGACGATCGACCCGGCAGCGGGGTTGTAGGTGACGACGCGGCCGTCGTCGTCGACCGCGATCAGGCCGTCCCCCATCGAGTTGACCACCGTCTCCAGGCGCGCTCGAAGCTGGGACTGCTCGGTGGCGGCAAGGCGAAGCTCCTCGGTCATGCCGGTCACGGAGTCGGTCATCGAGTTGAACGCAATCGCGAGGTCCGCGACCTCGTCCTCCCCACCGACCGCCGCCTTCGCGTCCAGGTCGCCGGCGGAAACGCGCCGGGCGGCGCCCGTCAGGGTCACGAGCGGCCGGGTGATACGGCCGGCCGCGATCAGCGCGAGGCCAAATGCCAGCCCGATCACACCGACGGTGATAAGGAAGAGCACCTGGTTGACCTCGCGTTGCGTCGCCCCGAGCGTCGCTGCCGGCTCGGCAACGACCAGGACGCCAACCGTGGGTCCGTTCGATTGGCGGAGGGGAACCAGGCCGGCGAAGTGTTCTTCGGCGTCGCCGAAACGCAGCGTCCTTCGAACCGGGGTACCACCGGCGAGGAAGCGCTCGTACGCGTTCCGCAAGATCTCGCCTGACCGCGCGGGGATCTCCGGGGCCTCACCCACGAAGCCGGCCTGCGCAACCAAGCGCGGCGGCCCGGCGCGGCTTCCGAGAAAGGCGAGCGCGAGGCCAGAGCCCCCGGGCTCAACCTGACGCAGCAGGCTGTCGTCCATCGCGAAGCCGGCGATGGCGACGCCAATGATCCTGTTGGCCTCTTCGTGATGTCTGATCGGGGTGACCCCGAGCAAAGAGAGTCCCCAGGGGCCCACATCCTCGATGGAGGACGCGGGGTTTCCTTCTTGCACGGCAGAACGGGCCACCGCGCTCCCGGCGACTTCGATGGCCTCGAGCTCATCGATTCCCGAGCGGCCCGCCACCGTGAGGCGCCTATCGAGGAACACCAAGAAATCCGTATCGACGAAGAGCGCCGTGTGGAAGTTCACGACAGTCACCTCCGGGATGCGCTGACCGTTCTCCAGAGGCCGGTAGATGTCCTGGTTTCGTCCCGTCGCGGTGAGGACGTCGACCTTCGACGCCGCAAGATCGTCGAGCTTCTCGTTCCCCGACACCGCCTGGCCGAGGACACGCTCGAACGCTCCCTCGCGCAGGTTCCGGTCGATGACGGTGCCAAGCGCGACGGAAACGAAGAGAACGACGAGGACGAGGAGCGCGCTGAAGCCGACGATGAACCGGAACCGGATGCTGTGGCGTGCGAATGCGACGACGATCCGGGAAACCGCGAGATATCCGGCGACGCGAAGAGCATGCGAGGCCTCGAGCGCCCAGGAGCGGGACTCGAGGGCGAGGATCGCGTCCGACGCTCCGAGCAGAAGGAGTCCGGTGGCAAGCCAGACGCCTCCTTTCTCTCCCCGGCGCCGCCACGCCGACGTGATACCGGCGAGGGTCGCGACGACCAACGGGCTGATCGCGCCGCCCGGTATCGCGAGCACCGCCGGCACGGCTGCCTCGCCGCGCGAGCGTGGGAGGAGCGCGGCAAGGAGCAGCACCGCGTAGCCGGACATGCGCACCCATTCCAGGACGGGATCGGTCTCGGTCACGAACCCTGCGCCGTGCATGACTTCCGCTGCACCGAGCGCGCCGAAGCCCACCGCTCCGAAGATCCGTGTCGGTCGCGACCTTCCTCGCTCGAAGAGCAACGAGATCGCTGCCCCCGCTGCGGCGAGGAGGCCGAACAGGTGAGTGGCGAAGAGCAGGGAGCCCGGGAAGCCGCTCACGCGTCACCCTCCAGGAAGCTGATGGCCTCGTCGACCGTGAGCACCGGCACGAGCTGAAGCTCCGTGTCCGCGGTTCTCGCTTCCGCAAGGTTCGCTTGCGGCAGGAGGAATGTCTCCGCGTCGGCCTGTTCGGCCGCCTCGACCTTCAGCGTGATGCCTCCGATCGGCCCGACGTTCCCCGCAAGGTCGACGGTTCCGGTTCCCGCGATCGCTCGGTCACCCGTGAGGTCCCCCGGCGTCAGCAGATCCGTGACCCCCAGTGCCCACATCAGCCCCGCGGAGGGCCCCCCGATGCTGCCGCTCTCGATCTGGATGTCGAACGGGAAGTTCGCGACCGTGTAGACGCCAACGACCGGCCGGTCGAGCTCGGTGTCGAGGACCGGACGCAGAGCGACTGTCCGTTCCTCCCCTCCTTCGAGCGGACGCACGGTCATGCGCAGGGGGCGCTCGGTCCCTGCCACGTCGATGGCTCGCCGCAGACCCTCGAGGTCCGCCAAGGGCTCGCCGCCGATGTGGGTGATGAGGTCGCCCGCGAAGAGCGTTCCGTCCGCAGGCGATCCCGGCACGACGTCCTGGACGAGAGCCCCGCGCCCATGCTCTTCGGGATATCCCGACGTGCGCTCCAACGACACGGCGACCGCGGCGATCTTGCTCTGGTCCATCTGGGAAAGGGAGATGCGGTCGTACTCCCGATCCGTGACGCCCTGAGGAAGGATGTCGCCCTCAGAGAGCACCGTGGCGGAGGGATCCAGCCACGCGCGGAGGGCGTAGAAGAGGTTCGCGCGCCCTACATTCACCGTGGTGAGCAGGAGGCGCCCCTCGCTGTCGTAGGTGGGGGCGCCGTCGATCGCGATCAGCGGAATGACCGAGCGGGCCCCACCTGGGGACTCGACCCACAAGGGGAGCTCGACCAGGGAGAGGCAAACAACGAGCACCGCTGTGGGGGCGAGCGTCAGGAGGAGTCGTCGCATCCTGGTTATCGCCTCGTGCCCGCACGCAGATTGGCCTCCCGGAGGTCTGGAGGTAAGGCTACCTGGCTCGCGGCCCTGCGAACAGGCTGCTCGGCGACGGCCGAGCCTGAGCCGGGTCTACACTCGCATCGTCCGTGGAGATCGTCGTGATCCTCGTCGCTGCAGCCGGCCTGTCGGCGGTGGCAGTGTGGTGGTGGATGGCGCGCCCCGACAGCAGGCAGGGATGGGCCGAGCGTCGAGCCACTCGCCTGGTCGGCTTCGGCGGGTCGGCGGACGACATGGCGAGCGACGTCTTTGTCTTCGGACCCTCTGAACACCCGACGCCCCGAGAGGACCGCCCGCCACCCGCCATCTCCGTGGCGAGGCTTGCGCTCGTGATCGCGCTCTGGACGGTCGTGTTGGTTGTCGCGGCCTCGGCGATCGGGTTCCTGATCAAGGTGCAGCTCGACCGCTACTTCCTGTCCGGGGGATGAGCCGCATGGCGGGGCTCGTCAGCGAGTCTGAAGCCAGGGGGAGCCACCGAACAGCCCGGCGCTCTGGGTCATGAGCTCGAGACACTTCCCCGCTCCGAGGACGACGGTCTGCAATGGATGGTCCGTGAGGTGGACGGGGACCTCGCACTCCGTTGACAGCCTCGTGTCGAGGCCGCGGAGCAGCGCTCCACCGCCGGTGAGGAACATCCCGCGCTCGAGCACGTCCTGGCCGAGCTCGGGATCGGACTCGCCGAGGCAGGCACGCGCCGCGTTGACGATCGCGTTCACGGGCTCCGACATGGCCTCGCGGATCTCCTCTGGACTGATCTCGATCATCTTCGGCATCCCGGTCGTGATCTCCCGCCCCTGGATCTCTGCCGAGGCGACTCCCTCGACCGGGTACGCGCTGCCCCCCGCGATCTTCACGCGCTCGGCGGCACGCTCTCCGATGGCGACGCCGTACTCCCTGCGGAGCAGCCGCTGCACGACCTCGTCCATGTCGAACCCGCCGATGCGAAGGGACCGCATCGTGATGATGCCGCCCATTGAGACCATCGCGACCTCGGACGTCCCTCCGCCGACGTCGACGATGAGGTTCCCCATCGGCTCGTGGACCGGAAGCCCGGCACCGATCGCCGCGGCCATCGGCTCCTCGACGAGCGACACGGATCGTGCCCCTGCGGATGTGGCGGCGTCACGCACGGCCCGCCGCTCGACCTCGGTGATGGCCGACGGCACGCAGATCAACGCACGCGGGCGCGCGAAACGGGTCACGCCGACCCGCTTGAAGATGTGCCGGATCATCTGGCGGGTCACCTCGTAATCGGTGATGGCTCCTCGGCGCAGGGGACGGACTGCGACGATCCGAGCAGGGGTGCGACCGATCATCTCCCAGGCCTCATGGCCGATGGCGAGGACCTCGTTCTCCCGCTGGTCCATAGCGACGACGCTCGGCTCCTGATAGACGATGCCCTTGCCTTCCTGGAAGACAAGGGTGTTCGCCGTGCCGAGATCGATCGCGACGTCGCCGACCCGCTTCACAGCGAGCCTTGGGGAAGAGACATCTATGGAATTGTACCGGGAGGTGCCTTCGAACTCCCCGAACACGTCAGGCCAGTGCGCCGCCGCTCGAGATGTACCGCGCCACGTCGCCGAGCGGGCGACTCGCCATGAACGTGTTGGACCCCATCGGGGTGAAACCTAGTCGGGTCAGCTCGCGCAATGCCGTCCAGTTCGATGAGGGCACCGCCACGCTGGCCTGCCTACCGTCCGGGATGACGCGAGCGGCCACCTGCAGCAGTCGAGGGAGGTCCGACGGCTCCCGCGCCACTCCAGGTCCGACCTTGCCGTCCGCCCAGCCGTAGATGTACCCGACGGGAGCGCCGTCGCGGCGGAACGCGAACCCCGTCGCCGACTGCCGCCAGAACACGTGTTCTTCGGGACGCGCGGTCCCTCGCATCTCCCGGTCGAGCTCGTCCACCCACGGTTGATCGGATGGTGTCAGCTCCTCCATGCCTTCCACGCTCCATCCGACCGGGAACGTTCCTCCCATGTCGAGCTGTGTCCAGAGCGGATACATGGACGAGCGCAGATAGATCTTCTGCGCGGCGGGAAACGGCGACGCCATAACGCTGAAGGTCCCCGCCTCTCGCCCCCACGCGAGCGTCTCGTCGAGAAGGGCCGAGCCGATACCCGCACCGTGGCGCTCCGGAAGCACCCAGAACTGCGAGAGGAACCAGACGCCATCGCGCATGACCGCCGCGGTATACCCGACCGGCTCGGGATCCTCGGCCATGAAGATGACCCCGGTCTCCAAGAGGTGACGGTAGAAGTCGGTCCGACTCGAGCTGCCCGGTGGCTGCGCATCCGTCTGGTCCGGGCGGTACCTCCCGTTCAGCCAGGTAACCGATGCCTCGAAGATGCGCGCGACGGCGGCGAGGTCGTCCTCGGTCGCTGGCCGTATCCGCATGTGGTGCGATGATAGGCGCGTGAGCGATTCCCCCTTCGGCTCAGCCCTTCCCGACGACGCGCTGGGCGATGTCCCGCTGCTCCGCGAGCTTCAACGTGTGCTGCTCAGCGGATCCGGGCCCGTCAACTGGGAGCTCGCTCGCCAGATCGGCATCGCCTCGGGAGCGCTCGGACTCAACGACGAGGCACCGACCGAGGAGGACCGGCGCGGCCTCGAAGGAGCCGTCCGTCTTTCTGAGCTTGCGGTCGGCGAGCTCACCGGCATGGACTCGCCTCCGGAAGTCACGAGCGTGCAGGCGATCCGCCGCTCGGAGTGGATCCAGGCGAACGTGCGAGGCCTCCGAGGTCTGTTCGAGCCGAGCGCCGAACGTCTGGGGCGAGCGCTCAACGACGCCCGGCGCGCGGAGAGCGAGGCCGGCGAAGGGGATGCGACGCCACAGATCTTCGAGGCGGTCCTCGACCGCATGGCGCCGCTGCTCGCTGGTGCCCAGGTCGGCATGGTTCTCGGCCACCTCGCACAACGCGCACTGGGTCAGTACGAGCTGCCGGTCCCCCGCGCGGATCAGCCGGCCCTGCTATTCGTGGTCCCGAACATCGCGGCGTTCGAGCGGGATTGGAGCCTGCCGCGCGATCAGTTTCGAGCATGGGTGGCGCTCCACGAGACAACCCATGCCTTTGGGCTCGGCCGGCCGTGGGTCCGCGAGCATTTCCTCGGCCTCGTTCGCGAGATGGCCGGCTCGATGGAGTTCGACCTCGAGGGGCTGCAGGAGCGCCTCGAGGGTCTCGACCTGTCCGACCCGCAGAAGCTGACCGACGTGCTCGGGGGCGAGCTCCTGACCGGAACTCTCAATGACGAGCAGCGCCTCCTGCTGCGACGGGTGCAGGCCTTCATGGCCGTTGCCGAGGGGCATGCGAGCCACGTGATGGACGTGCTCGGATCGAAGATGCTCCCGGAGTTCGGACGCATCGAGGAGGCGATGAAGCGGCGGCACGAGGAGCGGAGTCAGGAGGAACATGCGGTCGAACGGCTCCTCGGGATCGACGTGACGCTCGAGCACTATCGCCTCGGACGCGCGTTCTGCGACCGCGTCGCCGAACAGAGTGATGACCGCACGCTCGCTCGGATGTGGGACTCTCACGAGGCGCTTCCGTCCATGCCCGAGCTCGAAGAGCCGACGCTCTGGCTCTCCCGGATCGCCTAGCTCTGGCCGGCGGGCTCTCTTGTTATCCTTCGCGCCGTGACGCAAGCCGAGCTCGTCTTCGGGTCCGTCGTCGACAAGCGCATGTGGGAGAACGAGGGCGAGGGAGCGATCCCGCTCGCGTACACCATCGCGCTTCCGGGTCGCGCGCTGCCCCTCGTGGTGACGCGCTACTGGAAGGCCCCCCAGGGGTTCGTCACGGAGTCGTTCGAGTTCGTGGCCCCCTCCGGCAGGATCGCCTACCGCTCGAAGCCCACGGTCCGCCGCATGCCGGGCCAGATGGACCTCACCCAGGTCCAGGACGTGGTCGAGGACGCGATGTTCGAGGAGCTCGGGATCTACGCCGCGTCGTTCCAGATCGACGGCGAGACGCAGGGCCAGGTCGAGTTCCAGCTCCTGCTCCAGGCACCGACCGGCCTCCCTCCCGACTTCGAGGACGCGATCAAGAAGGTCGACGTCCTGTGGGTCGGTGAGGAGTCCAACGGACGGGACCACGCGGTACCGGTGTGGTTCGTCTACGACAAGGGGCGCATCTACCTGCTGCACTCGGACGAGCGGGACAGCGGCGAGCAGCAGATCCCCGGACTGCCGAACGCCGCCGAGCTCGTCGTCGTCACTCGCTGGAAGTATCGGGAGACGCGCGCCAACAGGTTCCACGCGGCAGTGCGCGTCATCGACTCCACGAGTCCGGAGTTCGACCCCCTCGCCGGGATGCTCGCGGACCGACGCCGCGACCGGCACGGTCCGCCACAGGAGGCGATCAAGAAATGGAAGTCCTCCTGCGTCATCGCTGAGCTCACGCCAAGCGTCGGCTAAGCGCGCGTACCTGACTGCCGAGCACTAGCTCCCGCTGCCGCCCTCGTACGCCTTGCCGGCAGCCGCGGGGGGTTGCACGCGACCGACGAAGCCGGCGATCGCGATGATCGTCACGACGTAGGGGATCATGCGCACGAACTGATCCGGCAGGGCTCCGATGATCGGTGCGTCGCCGAGCCGCAAGGGGATCGCCTGCGCGAAGCCGAAGAGCATGGCGCCCACCATCAGACGGACCGGCGACCAGTTCCCGAGGATCAACGCGGCGAGCGCGATGAAACCAAGGCCCTGGGTCTGTCCCTCCTGGTAGAGCGCGTTGACCTCGATGGCCAAGAACGCGCCGGCGAGCCCCGCGAGCGCCCCGGAGATGGCCACGCCCGCATAGCGAAGCGGCGCCACCCGAACTCCAACCGTCCGGGTGGCCTCGGGGTTCTCTCCGGCAGACCGCAGGCGGAGGCCGAACCGCGTTCGGTTCAAGATGAAGATCACCGGGAAGACCAGCGCGAACGCGAGCAGGACGACGGGTGACATGTTCTCAAACGCCCGCCCGAGTCCCGCGGGGAGCGACGACAGCAGCGGGATGTCGATCGCGTCGAAGTTCGGAACGCCGGATCCGGACTGCGTCGCGGAGCCGAAGAACTGCTGGGAGAGGAACCGCGCCAGGCCGAGCGCAACCACGTTGATCACGACGCCCGACACGATGTGATCGACGCGGAACGTGATCGTTGCCACGGCGTGCACCAAGGAAAACAGCAGCCCCGACGCCGCGCCGATCAACAAGCCCTCGAGCGGTCCCCATGTCACCGCCCCCCATGCCCCCATGACCGTTCCGGTGATCATCAGCCCCTCGAGCCCGATGTTGACGATGCCCGAGCGCTCGCTGAAGAGCCCGCCGAGACCCGTCAGGTAGATGATCGTGAAGTAGGAGAAGGCGATACCGAGCGCTGCTCCGAGATCAAGCAGGGGCACGAGCGGCTCCCTCCGATGTCTCCTCCTCGGCCCGCACGACGCGCTGGCGGCGCCGGAGCAGGATCCGTCGCACGACTTCATACGCCACCACCACCGAGAGGATCAGCAGACCCTCCAGGATGATCAGGATCTCCGTCGGGAGATCGGTGCTGATCGCCACGCCGTCCTGTCCGCGAGCGATCATTCCGAGCAGGATCGCGGCCAGCGCGATGCCGGCCGGATGGTTGCGACCGAGGAACGCCACGCCGATCCCGGTGAAGCCCAGTGTCGTCTCGTAGTTGATGCCGAGGAACCCCGCATCCCCGAGGAGGTGGTTCAGCCCGACGAAACCGGCCAGCCCGCCGGAGATGAGGAACGTCTTCAGCTGGATGCCCCCGATGGACACGCCGCCGGCCTCAGCCGATCCCGGTGACATCCCCGTGGCCCGGGCCTCGTATCCCAGCCTCGTGCGCGACAGCAAGAACCAGACCGCGACGCACGCGAGCAGCGCGAGGGGGAAGAGCCACGTCAGGTTGACGGAGTTCGGGATCGTCTCGGCGTCGAGCCCGAGGGAGCGACCGAGGTGCGGAACGAGCGCGCTGTCAGAGAACCGGTCGCTCCGCAGGTCGACGAGCCCGCCGCCGGTGGCGCGCAGAGGGTTGTTGAGCGCCCACGCGACCAGGCTGACCGCGATACCGTTCATCATGATCGTCGTCACGACCTCGTGCGCGCCGGTCTTGACCTTCAGGATCGCGGGGATCGCTGCCCACATCGTCGCGCCGAGCACAGCGAACAGGATCACGACGATCACATGCAGGGGCCCGGGAAGCTCGAACGAGACGGCGGCGACCGTGGCCGTGAGCATGCCCACGTAGTACTGGCCCTCGACCCCGATGTTGAACATCCCGGCTCGGAACGCGACCGCCACGGCCAGTCCTGAGAAGATCAGCGGCGTAGCGTTCTCGAGCACGCGTGCGACGTCCTGAAACCGTGCCGTCGAGAAATCGATGACGATCCCGTACACGCGGAGCGGGCTCTCGCCGTACGCGGCGATGATGGCGCCGCCGACGACCCCGGCAAAGAGGAAAGCGGCCACGATGCCGAGCGCTTGCCCGGTGACGGCGTCCACCCAGGGAGCCCGCACCTTGGCGGCCATCAGCCCGGGCACACCCTCATGCGGCCCCCGGCTCCGCCGACCCGCCCGTCATCCCGATGCCGAGCTCCTCGGGCTCGGCGGTCGGCGGGTACTCCCCGGTGATGCGGCCCTCGTACATCGTCATGATCCGGTCGGATAGCTCGTAGATCTCCTCGAGCTCGGCCGAGATCAAGAGCACCGCGCAGCCCGCAGCCTTTTGCTCGAGGATGCGCCGCCACACGAACTCGATCGCGCCAACATCGAGACCGCGCGTCGGTTGAGCGGCGATCAACAGCTTGGGATCCCCGTCGAGCTCCCGAGCCAGAACAAGCTTCTGTTGGTTGCCGCCCGACAGCGTGGCGGCCTCGACGCCCACCGAACGGGCGCGAACATCGAAGGCTTTCGTGAGTCGGACCGCCAGCTCCTTGATCGAGCGGATCAGGAGCACGCCCCAGCGGCTCGAGAATCCCGGACGCGCCTGGCGCCCCAGAGCGACGTTCTCCCACAGGGTCATCTCGAGAACCAGCCCCCGCCCATGCCGATCTTCCGGGATGTAAGCGACACCTGCCTCGCGCATCTCCTCCACGCTGCGTCCGGCGACATCCTTGTCGCCGAGCACCACGCGGCCCTCATCGGGGGTGCGCAATCCCAACAGCGCCTCCGCGAGCTCACGCTGGCCATTCCCCTCGACGCCCGCAACGCCGAGGATCTCTCCGGACCTCACCTCGAGGTCCACCCCGTTCAGTCGAGACCCCAGTCGGAGACCCTCCGCGCGAAGGACGGCATCGCCGAGGACGACCTCGGGCTTCTCCAGGCGGAACAGGACGGGCCGGCCGACCATCATCTCGGCGAGCTCCGGCTTACTTGTCCGTGCCGGGGTCGTCTCCCCCACCACGCGCCCCCGCCGCAGGACCGTGATCCGGTCGCAGAGCGAGAGCACCTCATCAAGCTTGTGGCTGATGAACACGACCGCGTTTCCCGCCTCCCGGAGCCGGCGAAGGTTCTCGAACAGCTCACCGGTTTCTTGGGGCGTCAGAACCGCCGTCGGCTCGTCGAGGATCAACACCTCGACACCGCGGTAGAGCGCCTTCAGGATCTCGACGCGCTGCTGCTCCCCGATGGAGAGGTCCTCCACGCGCGCCCGGGGATCGACCAGGAACCCGAACCGCTTCCCGAGCTCGCGGATGTGCTCCTCCGCGCTCTCCAGGTCAACGAGCGGCCCCCCCTCCGACCCGAGGATCACGTTCTCGGCCACCGTGAACCGATCGACCAAGACGAAGTGTTGGTGGACCATGCCGATGCCCAGGGCGATCGCCTGCCGCGGAGACGACAGGCGCACTTCACGACCGCGCACCTCGATGCGTCCCTCATCGGGCGGGTACAGCCCGTAGAGGACGCGCATCAGGGTGGACTTGCCGGCCCCGTTCTCGCCGACCAGTCCATGGATCTCGCCCCGCCGGAGCTCGAGGTCCACGGCGTCGTTGGCGAGCACGCCGGGGAACCGCTTCGTGATCCCCTCGAGACGAACCGGCACGGCCTCCGCCGCCCGGTCCTCCGCGGCCACGGCCGAGGACATATGCGGCGCTAGGCTTCCGGCGCCTCCGGCACGGTGATATCGCCGCTGCTGATCCCCTCGATCGCAGCGTCCATCGCGGCCTTCATCTCCTCGGTGAGCGCGGGGTTGCTGTCGCTGTATCCCACGCCCTCCTCTGCGAGACCGAACACCTGGAAGCCAGCAGTGAACTCTCCCTCCACCGCTTGACGGATGGCGTCGTAGACCGCGGTGTCCACGCGCTTCAGCATCGAGGTGAGGATCAGGGGCTGCTCCTCCGGGCTGGCCGTGAGGTACTGGTCCGAGTCGACCCCGATCGCGAGCTTATCGGCCTCGACCGCGGCTTTGAACAGGCCCAGGCCCGACTGGCCGGCCGCGTGGTACACGATGTCGGCGCCGTCGTCGTACATGGACGCCGACAGCTCCTCGCCGGCCGTTGGATTCACGAAGGCCTGGGTCGAGTCGCCGATGTACTCGACGAGGACCTCGACGTCGGGGTTGACCGACCGGGCGCCGGCCTCGTACCCGGCCTGGAACTTCTCGATGAGGCCCGTGCCCTCCTGACCGCCGAGGAATCCGATCGTGCCCGTCTCACTGGCCATCGCTGCGGCGATCCCAACGAGGTACGAGCCCTCGTGCTCCTTGAATGTCAGGTCCGCGATGTTCGTGGCTTCTGCATTCACGAAGGTGGCGAAGCCGTCGATGATCCCGAAGTTCTGGTCCGGGTAGTCGCCGGCGATCTTCGCGACACCTTCTGAGAACGCGAATCCGATGCCGAGGATGAGGTCGAAGCCCTGATCGGCCAGGTTCACGACGTTGTCGTCACGGTTCGAGCCAGTCTGGTCGGCCTCGAGCAGCTCGGTATCCGCCTCCGAGATGAGGCCCTCGTCGATGGCGCGCTGCAGGCCCGCGTTCGCCGCGTCGTTGAACGACTTGTCGTTGAGACCGCCCACGTCGAGTGCCATCCCGATGCGGATCGTGCTCTCCTCGCCGCCGCCCTCTTCTCCACCGCCACTACCGGGCGCGTCACCTCCACAGGCGGCCGCAGCCAGCGTGAGCACGGCGGCCATAGCGAACGGCCGGATCGAAAGTCGACGCATACTTTCCTCCTTCTCCTGCGGCGGAGCCGCACGACGTATCGGGCTTTCCGGCATTCTCCGGCCCTCGGCCCGTTCCCGCAAACGCTCGTAGGATTCGGGTTGTGCTCACGGTCGTCGATCACCCGCTGGCAGGACATCTGCTTGCCTCGCTGCGAGATCGCGAGACGGGACCGGCCCGATTTCGCGCGCTGGCTCGTCAGCTCACGGTCGCGCTGATCCTCGAAGCCACCCGGGATCTGCCTTCGAAGCCCCGCCGCGTCACCACCCCGCTCGAGGAGACTGAAGGGCTGGAGATCGCATCCGGCCTGGTCGCCGTTCCGATCCTTCGAGCGGGTCTCGGCATGCTGGATGCTGTGACCGACGCGTTCCCCGACGTGGGGGTCGGCTACGTCGGGCTCGAGAGGGACGAACGCACCCTGCAGCCGCGGACCTACTACGAGAAGCTGCCGTCCCTCGAAGGGAAGCACGCCCTATTGCTCGATCCGATGCTGGCAACCGGCGGGTCGGCGGTGCAGGCCACGCGCAGCATCGCGGCGGGAGGACCGGAGTCCCTGCGGATGGTCTGCGTCGTCGCGGCCCCGGAAGGAGTTCGAGCCATGGGGGAGGCCCACCCGGAGGTGCCGATCTTCACTGCCGCGCTCGATCGAGAGCTGAACGACCGGGGCTACATCCTGCCGGGGATCGGCGACTTCGGTGATCGCCTGTACGGGACCGAGCCGTAACGCTTAGCCGTCCCAGCCCTTCGCGATCAGGAAGCCGCGAGCACGCTCGGTGAAGGGGTAGCGCTCGACCAGCTTCCAGAAACGTGCCGAGTGCGAGGGGATCAGCAGGTGCGCAAGCTCGTGCATGACGACGTACTCGCGCACCCAGGTGGGCCAGTCCGCCACGCGATCCGAGATCCGGATTGCGCCATCCTCCGGGGTGCACGACCCATAGCGATCCCGCTGGTTGCCCACGTACCGGATCGAGTTCCAGCGCAGCCGGTTGTCGAAGTGCTCGGCATTCAGCCGGATCGCAGTTGCCTCCAGGTTTCGGCGAGCATTCAGTCTCTGGACGCGCTCCTGCTCGGCGATCCGCGAGACCATCCGGTGAACCCAGGTCCGCTCCTCGGTCCTGGACATGCCTGCCGGGAGCCGAACGACCACTTTCCCTTCCCGGCGTTCGGCCGTGATCGTCTTCCGACGACGCGGACTGCGGACGACCTCGATCTTCATGCTCGAGCGGATGCTACGGACGGATCGAGGGAAGGGCAAAACCCCAGGTCAGAGGGGTCAGTCGCGACTCAGTACTCGACGTCAATGTCCTTGGTGGCCTCGGGGATCGTGTTCACGAGGCCCTGAAGCTGCATGAGCTTCATCAGGTCGCCCTGGATCTTCAGCTTCCCGCTCATGTAGGCGGCGGTCGCGTTCAGCTCGTTGCGGAAGAGCGCGGCTGAGGTGTCGTAGTCGGCGGAGAGAGTTGCCTCCGGTCCCTCGATCTCGCCCAGAGCTACTTCTGCCTGGCCGTCCTTCAGCTCGGTGAAGTACTTGACCTCCCCGTCTGGGGTTGCCACGACGTACTGCAGCTTGACGCTCTTTCCTGCGGCTTGCTGCTTGAAGCTGTCACTCCCGTTCACGGCCTCCGTCACCGACTTTGCCCATTCGTCTGTCAAGTACTTGACGCCCATGACCCTTCCTCCTTCTCGGTTTGGCGGACCGCCAAGTATGCCATCCCGCGCTGACCAACGGTCAATCCTTCCGCCGGGTCATGCGGGTCGCACCGCGGCGATGCTGTCGAGCTCGAAACGCCTCCGCGAATGCCAGCACGTCATCGAGTGCCCACACCCGGCCGGCGGCCAGCTCCTCGACCGGATCCGGGAACGAGCCACGCTTCACGTACGTCGAGACCCGCCGCTTGTCCCACCCGAGAACCTCCGCCGCTTCCGCCACACCGAGGAGTCGCGGCGTCACCTCCAGGAAGATGACCGGCGGGCCGCGTTTCCACGAGACCGCCGGGAGCAACGGGAGGGCGGCTTGATGCACCTTCTGAACGCACTCCTTGGCGTCCTTGCCCTCGACCTGCACCTCGTGTCCGTCCGCGGTCGCCTTCCAGCGGCCGTCGGGTTCCTGTCGCATGCGGAAGCTGATCGCCACGGTATGACACCATCGTACGCGCGGGAAGCTCCCGAGTCAGTAAGCCCGCTTCTCGACGACCCAGAGGTCCTCGGCCGGCCACCGGCGGGCCCACTCGTAGGGCGCGTAGTCGTCGTACGTCGTGGTCGCGTCGTCGGGGGGCCGCAGATGGATGAGACGCTTCACCTCCAGGCCCTGCACGGTGAACAGCTCGATCCACTCGCCGTAGGGAAGCTGGAACTGGATCGAGGACTCGTCGGCCTCGCTCCGCATGTCGAAATACTCGAAGTGAAGTCGACGGTCGACATGCTCCGATTTGGGGTTCCAGCACATGAAGAGCAGCGGGCTGTGGATCGAGAACGCGAGCCTCCCACCCGGACGCAGGACCCGCGCGACCTCGGGGATGGCGGACCGGGGTTCGACGAATGACAACGCTCCGTGGTCGCACATGATCAGGTCGAAGGACCCGTCGGCGAACGGGAGCTCCTCGGCGCTGCCCTGAACGAGCGCAGCGGCCGCTCCTCGCTCCACGAGATGGTGCCGAGCAAGTCCGAGCTGCGCTGCTGAGACATCGATGCCGGTTACCCGAGCGCCCCGATCCGCGAGCGCACCCGACCACTGCGCGGCTCCGCATCCCAGCTCGAGGACGTCCAGGCCTCGCACGTTCCCGATGGCCTGGATCTGGTTCTCGGGGACTCGCCAGACACCCCAGGCCTCGGCGGTGGCCGCGAGCCGGCGACCGTGCTTCTCCTGGTATGCCTCCGCGGCCCGATCCCAGAAGTCGCGGTTCCTCCGAACGTGAGACTCGGGCACGGCCGAATCGTAGGGGTTGCTCGAATCGAACGTACGTTCTAGTCTTGCGGTCCCATGCGGTGGGACAACCTCCGACTCGACGTGCAACAGCGGGACGACCGCGTGACGCTGCCGCTCTTCGAGCAGGGCGCGGTGGTGCGCACCTTCGACACCCCGGAGTTCCGCGGCATGACCTTCTTTGAGGTTCGAGCGAAGTCGATCATCAACCGGGTGCCTGAGGCTTCGTACGTGCCGTTCCGCTGGACGATCAATCCCTACCGGGGATGCCAACACCAGTGTGTCTACTGCTTCGCTCGCAAAACGCATACGTACCTTGACCTCGACTATGGAAAGGACTTCGACACGCAAGTGGTCGTGAAGGTGAACGCGCCGGAGCTCCTGCGCAAGGAGCTCGCGGCGAAACGTTGGCAGGGCGAGCACATCGCGATGGGGACGAATGTCGACACGTATCAGCGGGCGGAGGGTCGCTACAAGCTGATGCGAGGGATCCTCGAGGCCATGCGCGACTTCGCCAATCCGTTCTCGATCCTGACGAAGGGAACGTTGATCCTCCGCGACCTCGACCTCCTGCAGCAGTGTGCCGAGGTCGCCGACGTCGGAACGAACTTCTCGGTCGGATGCGTGGACAAGGAGTACTGGCGCGCGATCGAACCGGGCACACCGTCGCCGGAGCGACGCCTCGATGCGGTGCGGAAGCTGAACGAGGCGGGCGTACCGTGCGGCGTGCTGATGGCGCCGATCATCCCGTTCATCAGCGACACCGACGAAATGCTGGAGCGAACCGTTGGTGCCATCGCGGATGCCGGCGCCACGCACATCTCTCCGATCGTCCTGCATCTTCGGAAGGGCGGCGCCCGGGAGTGGTGGATGAGCTGGCTCGCGGAGCATCGGCCCGACCTGGTCGGGCGATACCGGGAGCTCTACGCGGACCGGGCCTATTCACCGAAGGAGTTTCAGAAGGAGATCGCAACAAAGGTCCACAGTCTGGCCCGACGCTTCGGCATCGGAAGGACGTCATCGAGCGCGAAGGCGAGACGCATCGCCGAGCCCCCTCCCGAGCCGGAGCAGCTGAAGCTGGCCTGAGGGAAGAACAGACCGTCAGACGCCGAGGCGCTCGGCCAGATACTTCAAGGACTGCGGGTAGCGGTACTCGATCGCCATGTGCGTCGCGTCGAACAGCTCAAAGAAATAATCGCTGACGCCGATCACGTCCAGCTCGCGGCGGAACGCCTCCGCACCGAGGTCGAGGTAGTACTCATCTCGCTTGCCCGCGTCGATGTAGATCGCGCGCATCGACCGAAGGCCATCGGCATGCGGCGACACCATGCGCACCGGGTCGCGCGCCAGCCACTGTTCCCAGACGTGGGGGATCAGTTTCCCCGTGTCGACGGCGAACGGGAGCTGGGGAGTTCCATCCGGATCAGCGGAGTAGGCGGCGGCCATCCCGTACATCTCCGCGAGCGCGCTGTCGTGCTCCTTCGACAACGCCGGGCGGCCTCGGAAGTCCTCCCAGAACCGCTCGTACGACCCCCCGTACTCATCCCGAAGCACGCGGGCGACCTCCCGGAACTCCGGCTGATAGCACACCTCGAACAGGGCATCCCCGGCGTGGGTGGCGAACCCGCCCCAGACATCCGGGCGAAGCATCGCGAGCACCATCGCCCCGTACCCTCCGCTGGACTTCCCTGCGACGCCCCGATGCTCCCGATCCCCGATCGTCCGGTACCGCTCGTCGACCCACGGGACGATCTCGTCGCAGATGTAGGTCAGGTAGTTGCCGGTCGCGGGCGAGTCCAGGTACTGGCTCCCACCAAGGGAAGTCCACGCGTCGATCCATACGACGATGCACGGCGGGATCTCGCCCGAGGCCATGCCTGCGTGGGCGAGCTCGGGAAAGTTGCGGCGCCAGGGAAAGCGGTTGCGCCACATGTCGAGCTGACCGGTGTAGCCCTGGATCATGAAGATCGCGGGATAGCGGCGGCTCTCGTCCGCCTCGTACCCCGGCGGCACCATCACCCACAGGGGGCGCACGTGAGGATCCCCGAGGGGATTGCCCTCTAAGGCCCGACTCTCGAGCTCGTGCTCGTGAAGCCTTCCCTCGAAGTCGCTCGACCAGGGCTCCATGACTACCCGCTAGCGCCGCAGCTCTCGCTGCCAACACGGCGTGTGCCAGTGGCGTCGAAGGTCGACCGATCCTTCCGGCATGACGACGAGATGCGCGGTCCCCGGCCGGATCTCGTGATCGCAACCCGGGCAGCGGTACGCGCGGTCGCCGGTCACCTGGCGCACCAGGTACCCGTCGGCCTGCGCCCACCCGGGCGCGAGGCTCGCCGGAGGTCGCGTCGGTGGCGGGCCAGAACGCTCCCGTGCGGAGTTGTGTCGTCGAGGCACGAGCCGATCATCCCACTCGATCGAGGATGAAGCGGGCCGCCACCTCACCGAGCGCGCTCCCCGTGCCGATGTCGTCGCGCCGCGTGCCGCGAACTCGGAACGAGTGATCGCCACCCTCCACCTCATGAAGGGTCGCGTGCGGGCCGAGCCGCTTCATCACGGCGGCCAGCAGGTCCGGCTGCGCGAAGGGATCCGCCGTGCCTTGCAAGAACAGCATCGGCACCTGGATCTCGGGTAGGTGAGCGTCGCGGATCCGTTCCGGCTTACCGGGTGGGTGGAGCGGGTAGCCGACCAGGATCAAGCCCGCGGCGTCCAGCTCTCGGTCCGCCACCATCATCGAGGCGATCCTGCCGCCGAGGGACTTCCCGGCCGCCCACACCGGGCCCCCGTCCTTGGCCACATGCGCGAACGCCGCCGACCAGACGGGGCGCAGCTTCGGCTCGCGATCGGGCCCCCTCCTTCCAGCCTCCGAGTACGCGAAGTTGAAGCGCAGGCACCCGACATCAGCGGCCGCGAGCCCCATCGCGAACCCCTCGAGGACCGGGTTGGTCATGTTGCCGCCCGCCCCGTGTGCGAGCACGACCACCGGCCCGCTCTTCGGTCCCGCGCGAAGCCCGGAGACCGGGCCCAGCGGCGTCTCGATCGTGACCTCTCGTTCCTTCATGTCAGTCCTTCAGTCGGCTGAGGATCGCCCGACGGATCTCCTCAGCGTGCTCCGCATCCTCGACCTTTTGACCGTACAGGTCGCGAACGTAGAACGCGTCGATGACGCGGGGTCCGTACGTCGCGACCTTCGCGAGCGAGACGTCGAGGTGTAGCTCCTCGAACGTCCGCGCAAGATCGAACAGGAGGCCGAGACGATCAGCGGCCTCGACCTCGACCACCGTGGCGTAGCCGGAGACGTCGTTGAGCACCCGGACCTCGTTCGGCGCCTCCGCCCGGGTCTGCGGATAGTGCTGTCGCTTCTCGCGCACGCGGTATTCGAGCGACAACCGGCCCTCGAGCGCTTTGCGAAGGGTGTGGCGAACGGTCCTCCACCGCTCCTCGTCGATCTCGCCGTGGAACGCCGGCTCCACGACGAAGAGATCGATCGCGACGCCGTCCTCGGTCGTGAATGCCTGGGCGGACAGGATCGAGAGGCCGGCCATCGCGATGGAACCGGCCATCCGTGCGAGCAGACCCGGCCGGTCCGCCGCGATGATCGCGAGCTCCCACGTGCCGTCGCGAGACCCCGCTTTCGCGACCGTGCGGACGTCGGTCGAGCCCACGGCGGGTGCAAGCAGCGAGAAATGCGCGGCGACATCCTCCGGCGGTACCGCAAGGACGTAGGGGGGCGGGATCCTTGCGAGGTACGAGTCCACCTCGGAGGGTGATTCCTTCTGAAGAAGCTCCCGGATCCGAGCCATCCGCGCGTCCAGATCGCCCGCGCGCTCGACATCCATGTCGCGATGCTCGAGGACGTGCTCCACGCTCCCGACCAGCTCGCGGACCAGCCCCATACGCCAGGGAGTGCCGGCGTGTGGGCCGGTCGCCTCCGCGTCCGCGATCGAGAGCAGATACAGCATCGCGAGCCGCTCGGGATCGCCGACCTTCGCAGCGACGTCGAGCACCAGGTTCGGGTCGGACAGATCGCGCCGCGTCGCTGTATCGGACAGGAGGAGATGTTCCCGGACGAGGAACAGCACGGTCTCGCGGGTCGACGCCGGAAAGCCCATCCTGACCAGCGCCGATGCTGCCACTCGTTCGCCGACCTCGACGTGCCGCCCCTCCCCGACCTTCCCGATGTCGTGCAGGAACGCTCCAAGGAGCAGGGCATCTCGATCCCGCACCAGCTCGGCGGCGGCGCCCACGGTCGGATCCTCGTCGGCACCCCGACCCGAGAGGAGGTCAGACGTGATGGCCGCGGTCATCGTGAGATGCACATCCACCGTGTAGCGGTGGTACGGATCTCGCTGGGGCCTGCACCGAACCGGCTCCCACTCCGGCAGGTACGCCGCCAGTAGCCCCGCGCGATCCAGGACCTCCAGAGCCGCGGTTCCTCCGTCTCCCAGGGAAAGCAGCTCGACGAACGCCGAGCGCATCCCCTCCGTCCACTCGAACGGACGCTCCCCGAGGTCCGCCGACTCGAGCCCGTCGAGCCATGACGCCGGGGGCGCAACGCGCGATCGCGCGAACAGCGTCAGTGTCTCGAGAACACCCGCGGGATCGGTCGGCAGCGTCACCCCAGGCGGCATGTCGCCCGGGTCGCGCACCCGCTGCATGACGAGCGTTCGGATGTGCTCGACATGGCGGGCATGCTCGAAGAGCCCGCGCATGAGCGCGTCGGCGGGGTCGAGTCCGGGCAAGGCGTCGAACCCGAGCGCCGCCGCGAGGTCGCCCTGATGCTCGCGGAACAACCGGTCGGCCTTCTTCCCAGTCCCGAGATGGAGCGCGCTCCGAAGGCGGATGAGGAACTCCTCGGCCCGATCCAGACGGTCCCCTTCTTCGATTCGGAGCGAGTTATCGCCGGAGACCGCGGCCGTCCATCCGACCGCGTGGATGTCCCGGAGTCCTCCCGACCCCTCCTTGAGGTCGGGCTCGAGGGAGGTCGAGCAGGCGGCGAATCCACCATGGCGCCCCTCAGCGTCGGCCGCCAGTCGCTCCAGCCAGCGCTCGCGTTGCTTCGCCAAGCTCCGCCGCAGCTTCCGGTCCAGCTCCTCGTGCAATGCCGGGTCCCCCGCCACCGGCCGCGCATCGAGAAGGGAGCACACGACATCGAGGCGGTCGCTCGCCTCGGCCAATGACTCCGCCACGGTCCTGACCGCGTGCCCGAGCGGGATCCCGGCATCCCAGAAGGGGTAGAACACCTGCTCCGCCGCCCGGCGAACCTTCTCGTCACGCCGCTCGTCGTGCAGCACCATGAGATCGACGTCCGAGCCGGGGCAGAGCACTCGTCGTCCATAGCCGCCGAGCGCCACGACCGCGACGTGGGACCCGAGGTCCTCCGCGAGCGCACGGATCGTCTCGTCGACCAGCGCCGTGCGCCGGCGGGCAGACCAGCGGCCGTGGTGGCCGGGCGAGTACGCCTGATCCAGCGCCCGGAGGGCCCGGACGAGTCGATCGACCGGGCCCTCTGCGGGGGGCGGGGGCGAGGAAACTTCAGATGGCGTCCGGACCCATCTCCCCTGTCCGGATCCTCCAGACCTGCTCGGCCGGAAGGACCATGATCTTGCCGTCGCCGATCTTGCCGGTACGCGCGGTCTTGAGGATGGCGTCGACGACGAGCTGCACGTCGTCCTCATCGGCAAGAACCTCGATCTTCACTTTCGGCACGAAGTCGACCTGATACTCGGCGCCGCGATAGACCTCGGTATGACCTCGCTGGCGCCCGAAACCCTGGACCTCGGTCGCGGTCAGCCCGTTGATGCCGACGCTGCGCAATGCTTCCTTCACCTCGTCGAGCTTGAACGGTTTGATGATCGCGACGACGAGCTTCATCTTGCGCCCTCCTTCACCGGCATGTCGGCATCTCGGACCGTGACGCTCGCCGGGGCACCGGGCGTTCCCGACCCGATCGAGCCCCCGCGATCGACGAGCGAGTAGCCGACCTCGGCGTGCTGCGAGAGATCGAGGCCGGTGACCTCGTCGTCCTCAGAGATGCGCACGCCGACGAGCTTATCCACGACCCACAGGATGATCCACGTGGCCACGAACGAGAAGGCCAGCGTGACCCCAACGGCCAGGGCCTGCGTACCCAGCTGACCGAGCCCCGCCACGGAGAACTCGTTGATCGCAGTGCTTGCCAGGACGCCGACGAGCAGCGCGCCGACGATACCGCCGACCATGTGCACGCCGACCACGTCGAGGGAGTCGTCGTACTTGAGGCGCGCCTTCAGGTCGACCGCCACCCAGCAGATGAACCCGGCCGCCAGACCGATGACGATCGCGGCCCACGGCTCGACGAAGCCGGCGGCCGGCGTGATGGCCACCAGTCCCGCAACGGCGCCGGTCGCGGCACCGATGGTGGTCGGCTTCCCATGCTTCATCGCCTCGGGGATCAGCCATCCGAGAACCGCCGCCGCCGTGGCGATGTGCGTCGCCGCGAACGCGGAAAACGCCAGCCCGTTTGCGGCGAGCGCCGATCCCGCGTTGAACCCGAACCAGCCGAACCACAGGATGGCTGCGCCCGTAATCACCATGGGGACGTTATGGGGGACGAACGCCTCCTTGCCGTAGCCACGGCGCTTGCCCATGAACAGGATGGCCGCCAGCGCGGCCGCGCCGGCGTTGATGTGCACAACGGTCCCTCCGGCAAAGTCGAGGGCGCCGAGCTCGAACAGCCAGCCGCCCCCCCACACCCAATGGGCCAGTGGCGAGTAGACCAGGATCGACCACAGGGCCAGGAACAGAACGTAGCCCGAGAACTTCATCCGCTCGGCAACCGCCCCGGTGATGAGGGCGGGCGTGATGACCGCGAACATCATCTGGTACAGCGCGAACCCCACGTGCGGGACGGTCGTCGCGTAAACGTCGCTGGGAGCCTGCCCGACGCCCTGGAACCCCCAGAACTCGAGCCCGCCTATCAGTCCCCCGATGTCCTTCCCGAACGCCAGGGTGTACCCGATCAGCACCCACAGCACACTCACCAAGGCGAGCGCGAAGAAGGACTGCATGATCGTCCCGAGAACGTTCTTGGTACGGACGAGTCCTCCGTAGAACAGCGCCAGGCCCGGCGTCATGAACATGACGAGCGCGGTGGACATCAGCAGCCACGCGGTGTCGCCAGTGTCGATCTCCGGCATCCCCACCTCCCAGGTTTCGCGGTCGTGCCGTTTGTAGAGGAGGGACGTTTCCGCCCGATTTCGCCCGTGTTACCTAGGGGTAAATCCTCCAGCTAGTCCGTCAAGGAGCGGAGGCGGCGGCGGCCGTCGCGTTCGACCGTGAAGCCGTGGCCGAACCAGAGCGACTGGGACGGGAGGTCGGCGAGTTTCCGCACGCTCTCACGGTTGAGATCCCGGTTCCAGGTGAAGGCCTTCCATGAGTGCTTCACGCGGGGCAGGTTCCAGACCGAGTCCCCGACGAAGAGCGCCTGGAGGTCCGGCGCCCACACAGCCATGTGACCTGGCGTGTGGCCGGGTGCCGGGATCATCTCGAGCCCGCCCTCGACCACGGTCCTGCCGTCGAGCTTATGGTCAACTTCGAACCGCGGGTAGTCCTTGAGCCGGTTCGAGTAGAGGGCACGCCCCAACGCCGCAGGAGCCATGACGTACGGCTCTCGACCCGCGATCACCTCCGAGTCCACGGCGCTCGCGGAGACCGGCGCGCCGCACAGCTCACGCATCCCGCTCGCTCCACCGGCGTGATCGCCATGCGAATGCGTCAGCAGGATCTGCTTCACGTCTTCCGGTTTCCGACCTA
>CAZKFH010000015.1:0-39594 GCA_964551945.1 uncultured Actinomycetes bacterium
GTCGCGTCGGGCGAGGTGTCGGCGCCGATCGTGATCGGCCGCGATCACCTGGACGCCGGAAGCGTCGCGTCGCCGGACCGGGAGACGGAGGGAATGAAGGACGGCTCCGACGCGATCGCGGATTGGCCGATCCTCAACGCGCTCATCAACACGGCCGCGGGCGCGCACTGGGTGAGCGTGCACCACGGTGGTGGTGTCGGCATCGGCGCGTCGATCCACGCCGGCATGGTCGTGGTGGCGGACGGCACCGACGAGGCCGCGCGGCGACTGGAGCGTGTGCTGACCACCGACCCCGGCACCGGCGTCATCCGCCACGCGGACGCGGGCTACGAGCGCGCGATCGACGTCGCTCGCGAACGCGGGGTGCGGCTCCCGTGGCGCGAATGAGCGCGGACGATAGGAGCTGGCCGCGCGCATCGGCGTGGCTCGGGGGCGACCACGAACCCAACCCGAGCGCCACCCTGCAGGTGCTCGGCGCCCCCGTCCGGCTCGGCTCGATCTCGGGCGGTCGCTTCGACCTGGCCCCGCAAGCCGTGCGCGACGTGCTCGCCCGATTCAGCACGTTCGACGGCGAGGTGGACGTCCGCGCGGTTCGGGCCCGCGACGGGGGCGACCTGGCGGTCGCGGAGAAGACGCCCGGCGAGGCGATGGACGAGATCGCGGGGGCGGTCGGTGGGAGTCTCCCCCACTCCGACGCGGTCCTTCTCCTCGGCGGCGACAACAGCATCACCCGTCCGGGCGTTCGGGGGATGGGGCGAGACCTCGAGCGGGTTGGCCTTCTAACGCTGGACGCGCATCACGACCTGCGAGACACCGCTAGCGGGCTCACGAACGGCAATCCTGTCCGCGCGCTCCTTGAGGACGGCCTTCCCGGCAACAACATCATCCAGATCGGGATCCAGCCATTCGCGAACTCCCCCGCCTACGCCGCAGTGGCGCGAGACGAAGGCATCCAGGTCATCTCCGCGGATCGGGCTCGAGCCCGCGGCGTCGAAGCCGTGACGCGCGAAGCGCTGGAGACTCTGGCGGAGCGAACGGACACGATCTACGTCGACCTCGACGTTGACGTGCTCGACCGCGTCTTCGCGCCGGCCTGCCCCGGCTCGCGCCCCGGAGGCCTCGCGCCGTGGGAGCTGCAGACGGCCGCTCGGGCTTGTGGCGAGCACCCCAAGGTACGAGCGATCGACCTCGTCGAGGTCGATCCGGACCGGGACGTGGCGGAGGCCACGGTCATGACCGTGGCCTCCTTGGTTCTCGCGTTCGCAGCCGGCTTGTGCCGGCGAGTGTCCTAGAAGACGTCGAGCACGTACGTACCGACGAACCAGAGGATCGCCAGCACGATCAAGAAGATGAACCCGTACTTGACGGCGGCGTAGCCCGTCCAGCTCGAGTCCTGCGGCGCCTGTTGCTGCACCGGCTCGTTGTGCGAGTGTGGCTGAGTCATGTGCACCCTCCTTCCCTTGGCTTGCTCGGTCATACCCGCAGGTGAGAAGGGATAAACGAGCGTCAGGCCTCGGCGACCTGATCGCGAAGGCTCGCAAGCGTGCGCGAGAGGAGCCGCGAGACGTGCATCTGGGACATGCCGAGCTCCTCGGCGATCTGCGTCTGCGTGAGGCCCCGGAAGAACCGCAGGTAGAGGATCGTCCTCTCCCGTTGCGGCAGGCTCTTGATCGCGGGCGCCACGCTCGTCCAGCCCTCGAGCAGCTCGTACTGCTCCTCGACCTTGCCGAACCGGTCGACGGAGGCCCCGCCTTCCTCGTCGGACGGGGCATCGAGCGAGACGGTCGTGTACGCATGCGCGGTCTCCATCGCCTCCAGGACGTCCTCCTCCGACAGCCCGGTCCGTTTGGCGATCTCGCCGATGGTCGGCGCTCGCCCGAGATCCTGGTACATCTCCGAAACCGTTCGTCCGACCTTCATTCCCGCTTCCTGCAAGCGGCGAGGGACGCGCAGCGCCCACCCCTTGTCGCGGAAGTGGCGCTTGAGTTCACCGACGACGGTCGCGGTCGCGTAGGTCGAGAACTTCACGCCGCGCTCGAGGTCGAAACGGTCGATCGCCTTGAGCAATCCGAGGCTGGCCACCTGGATCAAGTCATCGAGCGGCTCGCCCCGGCCGTAGAAGCGTCGCGCGAGGTATTCCGCCAGCGAGTGGAACATCTCGGAGAGCTGGTCTCGAGCTGACGGATCCGGCAACCGAGCGAAGAGCTCACGCGCTCGCTCTTCGTGCTCGTCAACCCGCTCCTCGACGACGGCCTCGAGCTCCCCCGTGTCGGGCTCGTGCGAGGTCACGGCGCCTGAGTGTCCATCTCTATGCGGACCGCCGGACCCTGATCGGTCACATCGAATCGGACATCGTCGGCGAGCCCCGACAGAACCCGCCAGGCGAGCGATTCCTCGAGGTCCGCCGGCGGCCACGCTCCGTTGGCCGGCGCATCAGTGAGGACCGTGATGACCATCCGGTCGCCCGGCGTGACGCGCATCGTGAGCGTTGCAGACGGGACGCGCAGCAGCTGCGCGGAAGCCTCGTCCACGACCATCCGGAGGTCGTCGATCCGGTCGTAGGTCAGGTCGAGTCGAGCCCCGACGCTCGCCACGACGGCCCGGAGCAGGCGAACGAAATCGGCTCGCGCGGGGATCGTGACCGTGACGTCGGCGGACAAGGGTCGCTTATACTAACGGCCCGTTCCGCAGACCAAACCCTATGGCCGAGACCCTGATACTCGAGACGAACGATCACGGCGACCTCACCGTCGTAGCGGTGAAGGGCGAGGTCGACCTGTACACGGCGCCGAGCCTCAAAGAACGCGTCGCCGACCTGGTCTCCGCCGGACGCAGCCGGATCGCGGTGGACCTCGCGGGCGTGGAGTTCATGGATTCGACCGGGCTCGGCGTCCTCATCGGAGGCTTGAAGCGGTGCAAGGAGGCCGGGGGCTCGCTAACACTCATCGCTCCGCGCGAGCCCGTCCTCAAGGTCCTCGCCATCACCGGCCTGGACAAGGTGTTCGCGATCCACGAGAACGTGGAGCAGGCATCCTCCTCGTGAGCACCACCGAGCAGTTCACGCTCGAGCTGCCATCCGACCCGGCATTCATCTCCACCGCCCGGATGTTCGTTTGCTCGCTCGCTCGACACTTCGAGATGGACGAGGAGGTCATCGAGGACCTCACCCTGGCGATCTCCGAGGCCTGCACACGGGCGTTGGCTGCAAAAGAGACGAACGGGTCCCTGTCCGTGAGCGCGTCGCGGGACGACGGGCGCCTCACCTTCGAGGTCCCTCAGGGCGAGCTGCGAGCTCCGGCAGCAGCCGACACGCCCACACCCTCACATGAAGCCATGGCCGCAGGCCTCAGCCTCGAGCTGATCACGGCGTTGTTCCAGGACGCGGAGATCACGGTCGGTGAGCACGACCGCCCGGTACTGCGGTTCTCGATCCCCTAGCCGGCGACGCCGTTCGGCACGCGCAACACCACGATCGCGATGTCGTCACGCGGCGCATCGGGGTGCTCCAGGGCCGCCTCGCGGTAGATACGGTCGGCGATCTGGCCCGCGTCCATCCCCTCGCTCTCCCACAGGAGTGAAACCAGACGCGCGTCTCCCGGGGTTCCGTTGCGGCCGAACTGCTCGGTGACGCCGTCGGTGTAGAAGACGATCGCGTCGCCCGGCCCGAGGTCCACGGGACTGTCCTCGAGCTCCGCCTCGGGAAACACGCCGAGCAGCGTCCCGATGCAGTCGGTCTCCTCGACGACACGACTCGCGCGGATCACGAGCGGTGCCGGATGGCCGCCGCACGACACCATCATCCGGACGTTGCCGTTGCCGTTGCCCTGCTGGACCGTCCCCATCGCCGCGGTGCAAAAGCGATCGCCGTTCGTTTTCAGGATCTGACGGTTCACGATCCCCAAGACGGCACTCGGGAGGCGTTCCCGTACCGCGGCTGTGCGGATCGTGTGACGCACGAGCCCTGTCAGCGCCGCGGCTTCGGGACCTTTCCCGCAGACATCCCCGAGTGCAACGGCCCAGGACCCGCCGCCGGCGTCGAACACGTCGAAGAAGTCGCCACCCACGAGGTTCCCCTCGCCGGCCGGGCGGTACCGAACGGCAAGCTCCAGACCGGGGATCTGCGGGATCTCCGAGGGCAGCAAGCTGTTCTGGAGCGTCTGCGCGATGCGCGTCCGCTCCTGATGAAGGCGCGCGTTCTCGATCGCCATTGAGGCAGTTCGCGCCAGCTCTTCGGCGAAGCCCAGATCCGCATCGCTGTATCGACGGCCGGACTCTGCAAGGATCAGCGTCAAGACGCCGAGAGGCCCCTGTGGTCCCGTCAAAGCCACGAGCAGCGCCGAGCGCAGACCGAGGCCTCGGAGGATGCGCAGGTGCTCCTCATCCTTGGCTCCTGCCCGCAGCAGCTCCTCGCTGACCTTCGGGATCACGACGGATCGACCCGTCCGAAGAACCGAGACCACCGGGGACTGCGCGTCGGACATGTCCGGCGGATACTTGTCTCGAAGAGCGCGGACCAGCTCGACCTTCTCCGGGTCGACGTGGCCCACGTGCTGCTCGAGGGTGCCCTCGCCGGGAGAACGGAGCGCGATCACGCACCAGTCCGCGATCGTCGGTACCGCGAGACGGGCAAGGTCCGCCACCGTCTGATCCGAGTCGAGCGAGGTCGTCAGGACTCGGTTGGCCTCCGCCAGGAACCCGAGCCGGACCTGGGCCGACTTGGCCTGAGCTCGAGAGGCCTCTTCGAATGCGAGCAAGATGGCGAGCCCCACGAACAACGCGAGCACGATCCAGTCGACCTGTTGCACTGCTTGGGACGCGTCAGGAGAGCTCACGTAGACCGCGTGGAGCACGCTGGACACGACAGCGGCCCCAAGGGCCGGCCAGAGCCTCCCGATCAGTGCTGCGGGGACGAGCGCCAGGAGGTACAAACCGGCCGGTCCGTCGAGCGAAACGGCGAGTGGCGTTATGCCAACGGGGACAAGGAGGGACACGACGAAACCGAACAGGAGTCGTCGACGGCTCGGGCCGAGCGTGAGCTCGTGCCAGAGGCCGCTGGTGGCCGGGCGGTCTACGACGGCTGACATCTGGAGTGTGCCAAAAGCCTACTCGGTTACGCGCCAAGGGAGCGAACCGAGCAAAAAGGTCGTATCAGGAAGGTTAGGCCCGGCCTCGTGGGATAAGTCTCTAGAAGGAGATGAGCGTACTGGAGCGCATGAAGCCGAGCTTCGAGGTGCAGCTTCCACCTACGGAGCAAGCACCGGCGGCAGCCCGCCGGTCGCTCGAGCGTCTGCATGGCCAGCTCGATCCCGCCGGCCTGGAGACCATGCGGCTCCTGGTCAGCGAGCTCGTCACGAACAGCGTGCGACACGCTCGGCTGGAGGACGGCGGATGGATCAGCGTCTCGGTCGAGGAGAATCGCCGTGCTCTCCGCGTAGCAGTCACCGATCCAGGCATCGGCTTCGACGAACGCCCTGGGCCGCCCCAGCCGGGTGACCCCTCGGGATGGGGACTTCACCTCGTCGAGCAGCTTGCGGATCGCTGGGGTGTCAGCCGCGACGGCCAGACCATGGTCTGGTTCGAGATCGACCGCTAACGCGCTCGAGCGCTACGCCAGCAGCCCTCGCACGAATGACTCGCGCGAAGCACAGGGAGCGTGGCTCGAGCGCACAAAGCGGGGCAAAGGCCGAGCGGGCCCCGAAGGGCCCGCTCGGCAAGCGTTGTGCGTGGGTGCTAGACGGCCCTGCGTGAGGATGTCGATCGCGCCACGATCCAGACCAGCACGGCAGCGACAAGGATCGATGCGATCCAGTCAGCCCCCTTCGTCTCACCGAAGACCTGGCCTGCGAGCCAGCCTCCGACGACGGCGCCGATGATCCCGACGACGATCGTCAGCAGGAAGCCCATGCCACCGGTACCGGGCACGATCAGGCGTGCGATCAGCCCGATCACGGCTCCAAACACGATGAACCAGATGAGGTTGCCAGAGAAGTCCGTCTCACCCTTCTGCGCGACGAGCAAAAGCCCGGCGAGTCCTACGGGTACCAGACGCGTAGCCATGAATCCCCCTTTCTACGGCGGGCAACCAACCCGACCAGACGTAATGTACCCGCTGAGCAGGCCGGGCAAACCGTGCCCGGGGCCCGGCCACTGTCAGGCGGCAGCAAGCATGTTGTTCAGGATCTGCCCACCCGTCACCGTGACCGCGTAGTCGGCCAGGCCGTAGTGATGTGGAAACTTCTCGGTAGGTGGAGGCAGGAGCGCTCCGAGGATGCCGATCCGGCCCTGGCCCACGGGGATCCGGCCCAGGATCGTGGTGCCCGCACCGATCGCGGGAACGACCTGAGCCCCCACGCTGCCAACCGTGACCCCGCCGGCGTCCTCCCACGCCGCACGCGCGACGCTCCAGTGGGGTGACTGTCGATCGCCGGACCCGTTGGCTCGGTATCCGAGCGCCACCTCGTAGTAGGTCTGACTCGCGGTTGTGTGCAGCCCCTGCGTGTAGGCGTCGTCGAAGTCCTCGACGTCGACGTGACCCGCCTGCCAGAGCGACGTCGTGACCGACCCCGCGGGGACGATGCTGAGCTGCTCGAGCAACTTCAGGGCCTTGTCGGTGAGGATCAGGTCACCTCCGGCCTCGGCGAAGGCCTTCAGAGCTTGCGCGGTGGCTCCGGCGTCGACCGGTCGGCCCTCGGCGTCCGGGGGTGGCGGCCACGTCGTGAGAACGAACGCGTCCAGACCATCGGTCCCGCCCGCAGCAACATCCGCGCTATTCACGGCGCGAAGCGGGGTGTCGGCGAACTCCCCGAGGTCCTCAAAGTACCGCATCGGGGTGGCCGAGTAGGACTCGAACACCTCTGGCACCGGCGTCGAGCCATAGCCATCCGCATCCACGTTGGTCACGACCGTCGGGTCGAACAGGTAGCCCGTCTTGCGGAGGTCGAGCGATACCCGGACGTTGTCCGTGGCGATCGCCTCGACCATCAGGGTCTCGATCTCGCCTCGCACCGCCGCGACGTGCGCGGTCTCGTGCGGCGGGATCCAGGCCGAGTTCGGGACGGTGTGGGAGAGCATGTGCTCGATGTCAACATCGACCGCGCCCAGCTGCGAGAAGAAGTCGCCCATGAACCCGGCCGCGTCGTACCCGACCACGTCGTACCCGGTCGCGTACTCGGCCGGCTTGAGCGGCACTTCATCCGCCTGGCCAAGTGCCACCGTCGTGTCTCGGAAATAGCGGGCGATGTTCGACTTCATGTGGCGCGCGAGGCGTTCGTGCTGCGCCTGCTCCAGCGGATCCCACTGGCCCGCCGGGAGCATGATGTCGGCGTACGCGTTGTTCGCGGAGTTCAGCTCGCCGTGGAGGTCGGCGGTCGTGACTGGATCGATCGAGCGGACGAACTCGACCCAGGCGATCGCCTCGGGCTCGGTGAGCGGCAGGTTTCCGCTGTTCGTCCAGCCGATGGTCGGGTACTCCCGGTTCAGATCCGCACCGTTGCCGTTGCCCCTGGCGAAGAGACCGCCGTTGGCGAGGTCGCCCGCAGACCAGCCGTCGGGGTTGATCGCGGCAAGGTAGAGGTGGACCCGGCGCAACGCCGTGCTGACCGGGACGGCGATCGAGTCGACCTCGGTGCCGTTGCGAAGGAGCTTGTCCTCTCCCCCGACCGAACTCGCGGTCGTCGCCCATCGCGCCAGGTCTTCCGCGTAGCGGACGCTTCCTTCCACACCAGCTCGCTCGTTCCCGTGCACCCCGGTCGAGACCAGGACGGGGAGCTTGCCCGCTTCCGGCGCCTGGAAGTCGGTCACTTCGATCACCCAGATCTTCCGGCCATCGACGGACTTGGCGGCCGGATCGTCCAGCAGGACGTCGAGGCTGTTCACCTTGACGAACCTCGGGAAGCGCTGGGCGAGGGCCTTGATCCCGCCCTCGTACTCGCCGTTGTCGTGCTGAAGGAACGTTGCGCTGTTCATCGGCTCCGCGAAGACGCGCATTCCACACGCCGCCTCAGGCAGCTCGTAACAAACGGGCGTCGCGGTGGCAGGCAAGACGCCTGCGGCCAGAGCCACGGCGACCAGGCCAACGGCCAGCTGAACAGGGTTGAGCCTTTTCATCGTCTTCCTCCGGGCACCCGCAAGGGACGGCGGAAAAGAAGCGGCGGACGCCAAGGAAAGGATTCGACGGCCCCGCCCGGATTCCTTCTTACCGGGAGGCTCGAAGCGGGTAGGCCGTCAAGAGCAGCACGAGGCCAACCCCGGCCACCCCCGCCGCCGCGAAGAACAGGCCCTGGTATCCCAGAGAATGAGCGACGAACCCCAGCGTGGCGGGCCCGACCCCGAACCCGACATCGACGAACGCGCCGAAGGTGCCCATGACGGCCCCGCGCTCGGAGGGGTCCGTGCCGCGCAGGGACAGCATCACCAAGGCGGGGAACGCCAAGGCGGAGCCGACCGCGAACACGACCGTGCTCGCCAGTAGCCCCGCGGGTGAGCGAAGCACGGCCATCAGGCTCAACCCCACGACACCGAACGCGAGGGCGAGTCGAGAAGCGAGGACCGGCCCGATGCGGTCGGGGACGCGGGCGCCGATCCAGCGGAACAGGACGACGACCGTCGAGTACACCAGGAACACGTACTGAGAGCCGTCCAGCCCAATCTTCGCCGCGTACAGGGCAACGAAGGCGAGGAACCCCGCCTGGCCCCAGACGGCGGCCAGGAATGCGGCGCCGGGGAGAAGGGCAGCCGGGTGCACGAGTCGCGTGCTTGCCGGTCCCGTTCCAGACTCCGGCCGCGTCTCGGGGATCCTCGTCGCCAGGATCGAGGCGAGGCCGGCAAGGCCCGCTGCTCCGGCCCACGTCGCCGTGAACCCGAATGCGTCGATCATCCCCTCGCCGATGGCCGGTCCCACGCCGATGCCGATGTACAGGGCCAGCGTGAAGAAGCTGACGGCCTCGCCGCGCCGCTCCTCGGGAGCCAGATCGACGACCGCGACGGTAGCCGCGGTGAAAAAGAGCGCCTCCCCGACGCCCGTCAGGAGACGAAACACGGTGAGGATCGCCACCGATGACGCGAGCGCGTACCCCATGATCGAGACCCCGACGACCGCGGCCCCGATCACCATCAGGGGTCGCCGACCCCGGGTGTCGCCGAGTCGCCCCGCAAAGGGTCGGGTCAGCAGCGCGCTCGCGCTGAACAGCCCGACCGCGATCCCCACGGCGACCTCGCTACCTCCGAGCGGACCAGCCACATACAGAGGTACCGCAGGCAGCGTCACTCCGGCCGACGTGAAGAATGCCAGCGTGGCGCCGGCGATCAGCAGGAACGCCGGCGTGACCAGCCGAGCACGCCGTGTTCGTCCAGGCACCGGCGGAGTCTAGCCGCGAGTACCCTCGCCTTCTCTCGGCGCGGTCCGGGAGCTAGCTCAGCAGCAGTCGGGAGGGCAGCAGTCAGGCGGACAGTCAGGGCAGAGTGGGTCGCGTCCCATGGCTCACCTCCTTGTATCGATACCGGTCGATATCTTGACCGACGTATCGAAGTCTGTCAATATATAGGTGTGCAGATGCTCGAGGTGCTCCAAAGCTGCTGTCCGGACGGACTCCTGGCCGCCCCGCTGGGGTGGACCGACGCCGAGCGCCTGGCCAACACCTTGCGCGTCCTGGCCGATCCGGCCCGCCTCCGGCTGCTCAGCCTGATCGCGGCCCAGCCGGACAGCCAGGGATGCGTGTGCGACCTCACGGAGCCGGTCGGCCTCTCGCAGCCAACCGTCAGCCATCACCTCAAGGTCCTGCACGAGGCCGGACTCCTGGAACGAGAGCAGCGGGGTCGCTGGGCCTTCTACCGGCTCCGCTCAGACGCGCTCGCGCGACTCCGGGAGGCTCTCCCCGCCTGAGCCTCGGCCGCGAATGGCTCGCATCAACCACCCCGCAGCCCAAACGACCAACAGAATCACCGCGGCTCCGACAACAGCGGCCACCGCGCCGATCCACCAGCTATTGCCGGAGAAGTCGAACGGGGCGCCGGCCGCTCGCTCCAGCCCATGGATGGCCCACAGGACCAACCTGACAGGCAGGAGCAGCACCGTTCCCGGCACGGTCTCGACGAACGCCCGATGGATGACGATCGGGGTGTAGCCCCAGAGAAGCGCGTAACCGGCCAGGCCCCAGACGGAGCCCGCGATCGCACCGACTCGGAGAGGCCTGTGCATCGAAGGACGAGTGTCGCTCATCGCTCAGGCTTGTATCACGAGGGCAGGCTCTCTACCGAAACGCTACCTCGGCTTCCCGCCGCCCGAGGTACGGTGTCGGGCGATGGACGATCGCCTGCTCGGCATCTATCTCAACGATCACCTCGCCGGTGCGACTGCCGGACTCGAGCTCGCACGGCGGACCGCCCGGCAGAACCGCGAAGGAAAGCTCGGGAAGCCGCTTGGTCAACTCGCCGAGCAGATCGAGGAGGATCGGGGCTCACTCGTCTCCGTCATGCAGCGGCTCAGCGTGAGCGCGAACGTTGCGAAGACGTCGTTCGCCTGGCTCGCCGTGCGTGTCGGAAGTCTGAAGCTCAACGGTCATGTTCTGAGCTACTCACCTCTCTCCCTGCTCGAGGAGCTGGAGGCGTTGCGTCTGGGTGTCGAGGGAAAGCTCTGCCTCTGGCAAACGCTCAAGGACACGAGGGGAAGCGATCCTCGCCTCGAGGGCGTGGAGCTGGACGACCTCGCGCTGCGCGCGAAGAGCCAGCGGGACGAGCTGGAGACGATGCGGGTCGCCTCGGCACGCAAGGCTTTCGGGGCGACACGCCCTCAACGCACCCGCCGCTGACACACCTCACCAACCGGTGGCTTGCCGAGCTCGGGTCGTGGCGGGCTACTGACTGAGGCGCTCGCGAGCCTTCTGCTGCCCGTCCGGCGGGAGATCGTCGATCTGCGTACCTTCGGACTGGCAGCACTGACCGTCCGCGTGCGCGTGCTCCTTCCACGTGCGTCCGTCACAGCACCATCCCTGATCTGCATCAACCTCTTCCGCCATCTCCGCCTCCTTCGTCCTCGTCGGGCTCCGGTCGAGCCCCTTCCGAGTCTCCCGGACCCGGCTCGGTCGGCTCGGCCTCGTCGGCCTCGACCGTCGGGTCCTCGGGCACGCTGCTGCCTTCTCTTTCGATCATGCTCGCTCCTCTCGTCCCCGCGTGCATTTCCATCGTCTTCAAGGCGTACCCGGCATGCAGAGCAGGCAAACCGAGCCCTGCCCCTACACTGACTTCGTGCGAACGCGCCTGATCACCGGTTGCGTTGCGATTGCGCTCGCCTCCTGTGCCACGCCCACCCCTCCGACGAGCGCGCCGGCCACGGCTGTCCGCGCATTCGAATGGCACCGGCTGGCTTCGGCACCGACGGCCCGGACCGAGGTCGCCGCAGCAGTGGACGGGAACGGTCACATCGTTGTCGCCGGTGGGTTCGCGCCCGACAACGCGGCAACGGTCGAGATCTACGACCCGGCCGCCGACCGCTGGGAGGTCGGGCCCTCGCTGCCGATCGCCGTCAATCATGCGATGGCGACCGCGGTCGGCGGGGTCGTCCATGTGTTCGGCGGCAACCGATCCGACGGGACACCGAGTGACCAGGCTTTCGCCCTTCGGGATGCAGGCTGGGAGCCGCTGCCGCCGATGCCCGAGGGCCGCGCATCGGGCGGTGCAGCTGTCGCGTCCGGCGATGTCTACATCGCGGGCGGCGTGGGGCCGTCGGGACTCGCCGACTCCACGCTGGTCTTCGATCCCACGACCGCGACGTGGACGACAGGTCCTGGGCTGCTGCGTCCCAGGGAACACCTCGGCGTGGCCGGGGTGGGATCCCGGCTGTACGTGGTCGGTGGCCGCACCGGGTCAGGCAACCTGCCCGATGCGGAGGTCTTCGAGCCCTCCGCGGGCGCATGGCGGCAGCTTCCCGACATGCCCACGCCTAGAGGCGGCCTCTCTGCCGCGGGCACCGCGAACGGCTTCGTCGTGGCACCCGGCGGTGAGGACCTCGGTCCGGGAGGCACCACGTTCCCGCAGGTCGAGGCGCTGGATCCCGAGCGAGAGCGATGGGTCACCCTCCCGCCGATGCCGCGCCCACGTCATGGGCTCGGCGTGGTGACGATCGGCGACGTCGTCTACACCATCGCCGGAGGACCGAGCCCGGGCCTCTCTACCTCGGGCGCCCTCGAAGCGATCGATCTCACGAAGCTCGACAGGCTCGAGTGCCTGCGAAGCGCTCCCACAAGCGTCGGCACACCAAACCGCGATGTGCTCAGCGGTACGACAGGCCGCGACGTGATCGCCGCCCTCGGCGGAAGGGATCGCGCGCAGGGGGGCGAGGGCCCCGACCTTCTCTGCGGCGGCGGAAGCGACGACCGCTTGATCGGCGGACCGGGCAAGGACCGTTTGTTCGGTGGCTCCGGCCGCGATCGATGCCGGGAACCAGGCCCCGCCTCGCGGCGCCAGGGCTGCGAACGCTGACCGACTGCTAAGCGGCGGGGCTTGGCAGTCGGAGCGTCACGTGCGAGGGGAACTGGACGCTGTCGTACCAGAGCGTCCACTGCGCATCCTCGGGACGTCCGACGGTCCCGGCGCTGGTGGCCACCGCGTCCGTCGCGACCTGGAGAGTGAAGTCGGTCTCGACGGGGATCTCGACGTTCGAGAAACTCACACGGATCGGCGTGGGGTGGCTCTGGATCTGAGCGCCGGGGATGCTCACGCGAGCCTGCCTCGTTGTCGTCAGGGGACCGGTTCCGTCGACGAACAGATCGACGTAGAGAATTCCGCCGTTCTTCAGTGTCTCCGAGGACACCCACACCAGCGCGTCGACATCACCGGTGATGGTCCCGGGCTCCGCGAACGGGAGCGTGAAGTGGGCCTGGAAGGGGTTCTTGTTCTGGTTGGTGTTTCCCGCCGCGGTATGCGTGAAGGTGTTGGGCACTCCGCCGGTCGGTCGCTGCGTGGACAGCCGCCCGCTCAACGGGGGTTCGCCCTGCCCAGCCGTTGCGAGGGGGTAGTGGCCCGCCATCGCTGCCTGGCCGGGACGGTCGCCACCGAGGTACAGGCGCGTGCGTGTATCCGCCACCCTGACGGGCGGCTCACCCGCAGCCTTGCCCGCACACGCGGTGTGGGGATCATCGGCGGCGCAGGTGAACACTGGGCCGGGGTTCTTGAAATCGACTTTGAGGGTGAGCTTCTGATCGGGCCGTCCGGCCCAGCTTCGAACCGCCACGGCAAGATCGTCGCAATGGAGGATGCCCTGGATGGTGACCTCCTCGAACCGCGTGTCGCCTCCGTCGATGTTGCTTTCGGCGGAACGGCCGAGCTCGCTGCCCTCGGCATCGAAGACGAAGATGTCGAAGTCGCTCGAGTCGGGCCACGTCAGACGGAAGGTGAGATCGCCACTCTGGTACGGCGTGAAGTTCGCGCGGAAAGAGAAGTTCGCGCTCCGTTGCGCGGTGAGGAACGGGTGGTTCGCGGGCGCCGGGGCGGCGAGCTCCGGGGCCGTGACGACCGGCGCGTCGAAATCCAGGGTCAGCCCGTCCGTGGTGAGCTGCCCTCTGCTGTCGGGCTGGGGACAGTCGAGCGAGGCCTGAACGGCGTTCGCGGACCCGCCAGGAGTGGCACGGCGAGAGCCAAGGCGAGCACGATTGCGGAAGGGCGCCGCATTGCCCTTCTGTATTCGCCCCAAAGCCCCGGATTCCTTCCTGAGGGAGGAGATCAGGACCTGGAGGGCGAACTCCTTCTGAGCAATGCTCTCGTCCCTACGCCCGCGCCCTTCCCTTCATGTCCCCACCGGTCACAGCCGGCCCGGGAGGCTCTCGGCGGCGCTCGTTTTCCTGGCCCTGCTCCTGTTCCCCACGCAGCCCATCGCGGCCCAGGAACCGGAGCCCGAGTCCGAGACCGATCGGATCTTCCGTGAGTTCCGAGAGGACCGAACGGGGCTGTACAACACGCTCGCACCGCCGTTCGTCGACTGCTTCAAACGTCACGACTCGGCGATCGACCCCCTCAGCCCGATCTTCCACGGATGTCTCGACTGGCACTCCGCGGTGCACGCCGCCTACTCGCACCATGCGTTGTACCGGCATACCGGCGCGTACGCATACATGGACCTGGTCGAGCAGCAGATCGCGCCGCAGGGCGTCTCGCTGATCGCCGCCGAGCAAGTGTACGAGCAGGCCAAGGGAGCGGACCTGCCGCTCACCGAGAACCCATACGGCTTCGGCTGGTTCCTGATCCTCGCGCGGGAACGGGAGCTGGCGACCGGGAAGACGGACTTCCGGCCGATGGCAAACTACGCCGCCAACCAGATGGTCACGTGGTTCCAGACGAGGGCCACAGAGGACGACGCCAGGGACTACATCCTCGACACCGCGCACGCCAACTACAGCTGGTCGCTGATCAACCTGGATGTGTGGGCGAGGTTCACGAACGACGCGACCCTGCTCGCCGAGGTACGCGAAGCATCGGAGCCCCTCCTGGAGAATTTCAGCTGCCCGGCGACCCGCGACGCAGGCGCCACTCAGCCCGGGTTCCAGCCGGCCTGCCTCATGCGGCTCACAGCAGTCGCGCATATCTGGGGCGACCACGCGAAGGACTGGGTGTCGGCCCGGTTGCCGGACGACCTCTACGTTCCGCCCCGCACCGTATATGCCTCGGGAGCGTGCCATCAGGGCGGGCAGAACTTCCTGCGTTCCTTCGCGCTGTTCCAGCTCTATCAGCTGACGGGGAACACGAACCTCCGGGACAACTACGTCGAGCTCATCCGGTATCACGTGAGCCGACCCGACCTCTACATCGACCCGGACTATCTGGGGGATCCCGGGTACATGTGCTACTCACACTGGGTGGCGCAGGTCGGCGTGCGCTCGATCTCCGAGTCGTTCGAGTCGAAGCCCGCGACACCCGAAGCGCTGCCGCCTTTCCCGGCCTAGGTGCAGTTCGCTCGAGGGTTGTCAACTTGACGCGCCCATGACGAGTGGCATCACGCTCACCAGATCAGCCTAAGCGTCGCGTGCCCGGGGTGGGATTCGAACCCACGAGGTCTTGCGACCAGAGCTTTTTAAGAGCCCCCTGTATACCGCTCCAGCACCCGGGCACCGCGATGGTAACGCGGGCTACGGGCCGTCGATCGTGACTTTCTCGATGTAGACCGGCGAGGTAGGCGCGCCTTCGGGAGTGCCGTTGCTCTCGATCTCGGTCATGACGTCCTGACCACCCGTGACGCGGCCGAAGATCGTGTGCATCCCGTTCAGGTGCTCGGTCGGCGCGACAGTGATGAAGAACTGGCTTCCGTTCGTCGCGGGCCCGGAGTTCGCCATCGCCAGGATGCCCGGCGAGTCGAACACCAGCGAGTCCACGAACTCGTCTTCGAACTGATACCCGGGACCGCCGGTGCCGGTGCCGAGGGGGTCACCGCCCTGAGCCATGAAGCCCGGGATGATCCGGTGGAAGGTCAGCCCGTCGTAGAAGCCCTCGCGGGCCAGGAACACGAAGCTGTTCACGGTCACGGGCGCGTCCTTCGCGAGGAGCTCGATCTCCACCTCGCCGCACGATGTCTGCAGCGTGGCGGTGTACTCCGCGTTCTCGTCGATCTGCATCTCTGGAGCCTCGTCGTACTGCTTCTTCTCTTCGCTCGCCAATTCGGGTACCTCCCCGTCGCATGCGACGCCCCCGGTCTCTTCCGGCGGCTGAGATGTCGTTGGTGATGGTCCCGCCTCGGGGCGGGCTTGCTTCTCGTCGTCTCCGTCGAGGATGAACGCCTTCGCAACCAGGAAGAGCCCGGCCGCCGCGATCGCCCCCACGATGACGCCGACGATGATGCGGTTCCGTCGCGCCTTGCGGCGCTCCGCCGCGCGTCGGTCGGCCAGCTTCTGGAGCTGTCGCTCTCGAGTTCGCTTGTTCGGCATGCGGCGGACAGGTTACCGGGCGGCGTGCGGTCTGACCATCTCGCGCACGAGACCGTCCAGGATGTCCCGCTCGGAAACGAGACACGTGTCGAATCCCCACCGGTCCATGATCTCGAGCAGGATCAAGCAGCCGGCGACGATGACGTCCTCCCGCCCCTGGGCCATCACGGGGAGGGCTCTGCGCTCGGCGATCGTCATGCTCGCCAGTTGCCGCATGACCTCCTCCGCCGCGTGGCGCGACAGCGCCGTTCGGTGGATCGCCTCCGGGTCGTACCGGTCGAGGCCGAGCGCGAGGGCCTGCACGGTGGTCGTCGTGCCGGCGACCCCGACCAGGGTGCCGCCCGATCCCGGTGGCACCGCCTCCGTGGCGGTCGCGAGCGCTTCCGCTGCGAGCCCGCGCATCGCATCGAGATCCTCCGCGGTCGGGGGATCCTGTGGAGCGACGCGCTCCGTCACGCGCACGCTCCCGATGTTGAGAGAGACCGCCTCCTCGGGCCGCTCGCGACCCCTCACGAGCTCGGTGCTCCCGCCGCCGATGTCGAAGACGAGGATCGGCTTCGGCGACCCAAGGCCGGCCGTCGCGCCCTTGAACGTCACATCGGCCTCCCGTTCGCCGGTGAGCACGTCGAGCGGAACGGCCCCGATCCGCCTGACCTCCGTCGCCAGCTCTGGCCGGTTCGCCGCATCGCGCACGGCGCTCGTCGCGGCAACGCGGATGCGATCGACATGCAGCGCTTTCGCGCGCCGGACGTAGCGCTGCAGAACGTTCATGGTCCGCGCGATCGCGTCCGGATGGAGCCGACCGTGGGCATCCACACCCTGCCCAAGTCGTGTGATGACTGTCTCGCGAGCGAGCTCGCGAACCTCCTTCCCTTCCTCCTCCGACGACGTCATCGCCACCAGGAGACGGATCGAGTTCGTTCCCATGTCGACCGCCGCGACGCGAGTCGAGAGGTCTCCTTCCGGATGAACCGGCTCGACCCGTTCGGCAACCCATCGGCCCACGGGATCCGCGCCACCCCCGAGGTGGTTCGCGTAATGAGCATGCAGGCACTTGAGGCCCGCCCGGCTTCCGCCCACCCCGCCCGAGGCGCGAGCATCAGTCGCCGCGCGTCCCCGCTCGTCGGCGTACTCGGCGTGCGCGCGTTCGAGCTCGCTCCCGAACTCGGGATCTTCCTGGGCGCGAGCGTCCAGCTTCTTGATCCAGCCGTCCGCCTCGAGCCTCGAGACCGACTTCACCGCCTCCGGACAGGTGAGCCAGAACAGCGTCGGGAAGGGCTTCCCCTCGTGGTCGACGGGGTGGTTCCGGATCACCAGCGGGTGGCCACCGGGGCACCACGCAGCGACCGTGAAATCGGTGAGGGAGTCGCGGCCGAGCTGCTCGCGGATCAGGGCGAGGTCAGAACCCCGCAGCTCCCCCACGAAGCCGCTTAGCGGCGCTTGTGGTCGAGCGAGCGCCGGAAGTCGACCTGGCGCTCCTCGCTTGACCGCATGAACTTGCGGAGCTTCGACTCGAACTCGGGATCCTTGGAGCGGCGCATCGGCCGGTCGGGAGGATCCTGGAGGGCCTTGATCGAAAGGTCGATCTTGCCGTCGTCCTTGATCGACACGACCTTGGCCTGCACACGGTCGTTCTCGCGGAGGTGATCCTTGACGTCGCGGACGTAGTTCCGGTCGATCTGGGAGACGTGGACGAGCCCGATCGGGCCATCGTCGATCTGCACGAACGCGCCATACGGGGTGATGCGCTGAACGGTCCCGTCTACGACCGCTCCGATCTCCAGGTCTGCGATCCTCGTCTCCTTCCCTCGGGGCCGAGAATATCCCACCTGCGGGGAGCGGGCGTCAATGGGCCGGTCAACAGGCCTCGGAGCGGCCACCCTCGGGGTTCGCGAAGGCGATCTCGCCGGGCCTGACCATGCCCAGGCACTCGCGGGCGAGCTTCTCCAGGTAGTCGGGGTCCCGGATGCGCTCGAGCTCTCGCTCGAGCTGGGTCCGCTCTCGCTCGAGGCTCGTGATCCGCTGCTCGAGCTGGCCAATCTCGTCGCGCTGCGCCAGGAAGTTCCGGACCGGGCCGGCTGCCCCGATCCCGAGCACGAGCAGCACCACAACGAGCACCACCGCCCTGACCGTGATCCGTCCGCGGGGCGCGACCTCGGCCCGGGCGCTCAGCGGGAGAACCTCCGATAGGGCGCGGTGCCCGCATAGCGTGCACCCTCGCCCAGCTCAGCCTCGATGCGGAGGAGCCGGTTGTACTTGGCGGTCCGCTCGCCACGAGACGGCGCGCCCGCCTTGATCTGTCCGGTCCCCGTGGCGACGGCGAGGTCTGCGATCGTGGAATCCTCCGTCTCGCCGGAGCGATGCGACATCACGCGGCCGAAACCGGCCTCGGCCGCGGCAGTCACCACCTCCACGGTCTCCGTGAGCGTGCCGATCTGGTTGACCTTCACGAGGATCGCGTTGCTGCTCCGCTCCGAGATCCCTCTGACCAGGCGATCGTGGTTCGTGACGTACAGGTCGTCGCCGACCAACTGCACACGGCCACCGAGCGTCTCCGTTACAGCCCGCCACCCGTCCCAGTCATCCTCGGCCAGGGGGTCCTCGATCGAGACGATCGGGAACGCCCCGAGGAGGTCCTCGTACCAGCTCGCCATGCCCTGCCAATCCCGGTCGGTGCCCTCCAGGCGATAGCGCCCCTCGTCGAACAGCTCGCTGGCCGCGACGTCCAGAGCGAGCGCGACATCGGTGCCCGGCTCGAGCCCGACAGCCTCGATCGCGTGGACGAGGATCTCGAGCGCCCCCGCCGCACCCGGCAGATCCGGGGCGTATCCGCCCTCGTCGCCGACGTCGGTCGACAGGCCGCGGCCCTTCAGGTCCGAAGAGAGCGCGTGGAAGCATTCCGCACCCCACCGCAGGGCCTCGGAGAACGAGGCCGCGCCGAGCGGAACGAGCATGAACTCCTGGACGTCGATCGAGTTGTCCGCGTGCGCGCCCCCGTTGATCACGTTGAGCATCGGCACGGGAAGCAGATGAGCGCTCGGGCCTCCGAGGTAGCGGTACAGGGAGACGCCGACCGATGCGGCCGCGGCGTGCGCCGTCGCGAGCGAGACTCCGAGGATCGCGTTCGCGCCGAGATTCGACTTGTCGAGCGTCCCGTCGAGATCGAGCATCCTCCGGTCGACCTCTCGTTGGTCGAGCGCGTCGACACCCTGGAGCTCCGGCTGGATCGACTCCTCGACATTGCGGCACGCGGTCAACACGCCCTTGCCGCGGTAGCGCTTCTCGTCGCCGTCCCGAAGCTCCAGCGCCTCGTGCTTTCCGGTCGACGCACCAGAAGGGACCGCGGCACGCCCGAAGGAGCCCTCGTCGAGCTCCACGTCGACCTCGACGGTCGGGTTCCCGCGCGAATCGAGGATCTCGCGCGCACGGATGGCTCGGATGGCCGGCACGGCCTTCGATTCTAGGCCCAGCTCTCAGCGCGGTCGGGGATTTGCATCGCGGAAGCGCTGCAGGAGCTCAGCCTCTGTGAGGTCGTCGAGGGTCACGCCGTCGGCTCGCGCGCGCTGATCCATCGACTCGAAGCGTCCGACGAACTTGCGCATCGTGCCTCGAAGCGCGCTCTCCGCATCCACGCCCAGCTTGCGGGCGAGCGCCGAGACCGCGAACAGGACGTCGCCGACCTCTTCCTCCAGCGCGTCCTTGCCCTCGCCTTCCGGATCCTGTCCCTCGACGCCCGACGCGGCCTCCTCCAGCTCGCCGAGCTCCTCGCGTACCTTCTCGATCGCGCCGCCGAACTCCGCCCAGTCGAACCCCCGGCCCGCGGCTCGGCGCTGGAGCTTCTGCGCGGCGATCAGGGCGGGCAGCGCAGCGGGCATCTCGGCGTCGATGCCCTCGTCGCCCTTCTCCTCCGCCTTGATGCGCTCCCAGTTCGCGTACACCTCGTCGGGGGTATCGGCCTGCACGTCGGCGAACACGTGGGGGTGACGGCGGATCAGCTTCTCGACGGTCACCTCCGCGACATCGTCGATGTCGAACTCGCCCTCTCGCTGAGCGATCTGCGCGTGGAACACGGCCTGCAGCAGCAGGTCGCCGAGCTCCTCCTTCAGCCGCGCGGGGTCGCCGATCTCGATCGCGTCGAGGAGCTCGTACGTCTCGTCGAGCAGATGCCGGCGAAGACTTCGATGCGTCTGGGCGCGGTCCCATGGGCACCCGTCGGGCTCGTGGAGCCGGGCGATGACGCGGACGAGGTCGAGGAGGCGTTCTCCGTGGCGCCCGGTTGGGACGTCTCCCGTGGGGACGTGATCGAGTGGGTCAGGCGTGCCACTGATCTCAGGCACGCTCGGGTGGGTCGCCCTCCCGGCTGGTCCGTCGCGACAGGCCGTTCGTGTAGACGACGATCTCGCCGGGGCGGTCCACCTGCGCGTGCTGCATCGCCGCGTCCGCGGCGATCAGGAGACCCTCGATCGTGAGCGCGTGGTCGGGGTAGACCGCGGCGCCGACGCTCGCGGTCACCTCCGTCTCTCCTTCCGCGGCCTCGAATGGCTTCTCGAAGATCTGCAGGAGCTTCTGTCCGACCACGCCGAGCGCGGAAACGGACTCAACCTCGGCGAGCAGGACCGCGTACTCCGCGATCCGAGTCCGAGCGACGCTGTCCTCCCGACGCAGCGCTGCCACCAAGCGGTTCCCCAGATCCCGAAGGATCGAGTCGGCCGCGTCGGATCCGACCCGGCGGGAGACTTCCTCGAAGTCGTCGACCTCGATGAACAGGGCCGCCATTCGCGTGCCGTGACGATCGGCCCACGCGATGGCGCGCTCCGCTCGATCGCGGAAGAGGAGACGGCTGGGAAGCCACGTCAGGTCGTCGAAGAACCCCGTGCCGGCGTACTGGTCTTCGCGGCCGGCTTCGTCTCGAGGCTCTTCTTGATCGGTCATGGCTCAGGGCTGAAGCTGGATGGAAGGAACGGGCAAGGGGCTCGTCGACGTGCGCTCGAGGACGGAGCCACTCGTCTCATCGAAGTAACCGTACCGGGGATTGACACGGATCTCCGCGCCTTGGACCTGCTCGATCAGCCAGTCGGTGAAGACCTGGCCGCGTAGCTCCTGGAGCAGCGAGTCCCGAACGGCCTCGAATTCCTGCGTCTCTCGCTCGATCACATGGATCAGGTGCCAGCCGAACTCGGTCTGCACGGGTCCACCAACCTCGCCGACCGGGATCTCCAGCGTCGCATCGGCGAACGGCTGGACCAGGTCTGCCGGCCGCTGGACGCCAAGGTCCCCGCCGCCCGGAGCCGAGCCGGTATCGAGCGAGAACTGCTCGGCCAGCTTGCCAAACGTCTCCGGGGTCGCACGCTCCAGCAGCTCGAGCGCTTCCTCCTCGGTCTCGACCAGGATGTGGGCCACCTGCACCTGGGAGAACTCGAGGGAACGCTCGTCGTACGTCCGGCGGAGCTGCTCCTCGCTCAATAGCTCCTCCACGACCGCCGCCGCGACGCCCTCGCGAAGGATCTGTTCCTCGAGCAGCGCGCGCACGTCGCTCTCGGTGGAGTTGGCCGCCCGGAGCAATTCCTCGAACGCCTCGGGACCGCCAAGCTCAGAGACCTGCTGCTCGAACAGGGCGTCGACCTGGGGTCCCTCGACATTGACGTCGTGCTCGTCGGCATACACGTGCACGACCTGTTGATGGATCATGAAGGTCAGGTACTGACGCGCGAGCTCCTTTCGCTGGAGCTCCCCTTCCTCGCCGGTCGGGAGCTGCGCGGAGAACCGAGGGTCGGCCAGAAGGAAGTCCAGCTCTCGCACGAACCGATCCTCCTCGATCTTGCGGCCATCGACCGTCGCAGCCGCCGTGGTCAGCAGATCGGAGCAGGCGGACAGCGACAGGGTCGCTATGACGAGAGACGGGATGAGACGTCGCACGGCGGCGATTCTAGAGCACGTCCTCGAGCATGGAGCGGACCCACGCAGCCAGGTGGGGGCCCATCTGCGACGGGTCGGGGATGAGGTTGAGGGTGCGCGTCGCGGGATGGTACGCGGCCTCGTTGGGGAGGGTGGCATCCTCGGCGAGGTCCACGGGACGGATCCGCACCTGCTTGCGGTACACGCTCACGTCCTCGATGCCACTGCGCTCGCACAGGATCCGCAGCCGCGTGACGTCGAGGAGGGTCTCGACCTCTCGCGGCACGGGGCCGAATCGGTCCTCGGCCTCGACCCGAACCGACTCAAGCTCCTCCTCGCTCCTCGCGGATGCCACCCGCCGGTACATCTCGAGTCGGAGCGCCTCCTGTCCGAGGTAATCGAGGGGGATGAATGCCTTGACGGGCAGCTCGACACGAATCTCCCTCTCCTCCGCCGCCGGTTCGCCCTTCAGCTCGGCCACCGACTCGGCCAGGAGGCGGGCGTAGGTGTCGAACCCGACGGCGGCGATGTGGCCGCTCTGCTCCGCGCCGAGCAGGTTGCCCGCTCCGCGGATCTCGAGGTCTCGCATCGCGACCTTGAAGCCCGAGCCCAGCTCCGTCAGCCGGCTGATCGCCGCGAGACGCTCGTGTGCCTCCTCCGACAAGCCCGCATCCCGCGGGAAGAAGAGGTACGCGAACGCTCGCTCCGCGGAGCGGCCCACCCGGCCTCGAAGCTGGTAGAGCTGCGACAGGCCCATCCGATCCGCCCGGTCGATGACGAGCGTGTTCGCGGTGGAGACGTCCAGGCCCGCCTCGATGATCGTGGTGCACACGAGCACGTCGATCTCGGCGTTCCAGAACGCCATCATCGACTTCTCGAGTGCCGCCTCGTCCATCTGACCGTGCGCGATGCCGACCCGGGCTTCCGGCAGCTTGTCCACGAGCGACGCGGCGAACCGGTTGATGGAGCGAACGTCGGAACGAACCCAGAAGACCTGGCCTCCACGGCGCAGCTCGCGGCGGACGGCACCGAGCGCGACATCCTCCTGATAGGGGCCGACGTAGGTGAGGACGGGATGTCGGTCTTCCGGTGGCGTGTCGATGACGGAGAGGCCGCGCACGCCGGACAGCGCCATCTCCAGCGTTCGAGGGATCGGCGTCGCGGTCATCGTGAGCACGTCGACGTTCACCCGGAGGCGCTTCAAGCGCTCCTTGTGGGCCACACCGAAACGCTGCTCCTCGTCGACGACCAGGAGGCCGAGGTCCTTGAACTCGACATCCTTCGAGAGCAACCGGTGCGTCGCAATCACCACGTCGGCCTTGCCCTCGCGCAGATCCTCCAGCACTTGCTTCTGCTCGGCTCGGGAACGGAACCGCGAGAGCATCTCGACGCGGACGGGAAACGGCGCGTAGCGCTCGGAGAACGTAACGTGATGCTGCTCCGCCAGGAGCGTAGTCGGCACGAGGATCGCGACCTGCTTGCCGTCCATCACGGCCTTGAACGCGGCGCGGACCGCGATCTCGGTCTTGCCGTACCCGACGTCCCCCGCGATCAGCCGGTCCATCGGCTTCTCCAGCTCCATGTCGCGTTTCACGTCCACGATCGTCGCGAGCTGGTCCCTCGTCTCCTCGTGCGGGAACGCGTCCTCAAGCTCGCGCTGCCACGGGGTGTCGGGGCCGAACGCGTATCCGGTGGCCGTCATGCGCGCCGCGTACAGGCGGACGAGCGCCCCGGCCATATCGCGCACCGCGCGGCGCACCCGGCCCTTCGCCTTTGCCCAGTCGCCGGAGCCCAAACGGTGCAGCCGTGGCTCCTCGCCGCCCGAGTACCGGGCGACGACATCGAGCTGGTCGGCCGGGATGTACAGCTTGTCTCCGGCCGCGTACTCGAGGAGCAGGTAGTCGCGCTCCGCGTCGCCGATGCTGCGGCGAACCATGCCGAGGTAGCGACCGACGCCGTGCACATGATGCACCGCGAAGTCGCCGGCCGTGAGCTCCTCCGCGAACGCCGCGGCCGCGCGCCCCGTGATCCGCGGGGCGTCGTGGGCTCGCTTGCGCCGGCCGAACAGGTCATCCTCGCCGATGACGGCCACGCCGCCTTCCGCGAACACGAACCCCTCGAGCAGCTCGCTCTCCTGCGCGATGTCGGCCTTGACGCCCGCGCGCTCCAGCACCTCCGCGACGCGCTCGAGCGAACCTCGACCCACCGCGCTGATCGCGATCCGGACGTCATCGCCGAACCCGGCCGCGCGCTCAGCGAGCCTCTCGCCGGAGACGCCGCCCCATCCGGTCACGCCCAGGTCGGTTCCCTCGGCAAAGTCCGTCAGGTCGAGCCGCGGACGGCCGCCCAGGGCCTCGTCGGGCCCGGCGAGCGGTGACGCGGACCAGCCCATCGCGTCGGCAAGGCCCTTCGCCTCTCGCATCAGGTCGGCCGCTCGATCGAGGGTGCGCCTCGCCTGGCTGACCAGGATCCACCCGTCGGCAGGGAGGCGCTCCGCGAGCACCGGCATGTGGTCGTAGAGGAGCGGGGCCGCCTGCTCCATCCCCTCGAAGATCAGGCCCTCGGAGATCCGCTCCAGCGCATCTCGAAGGATGCCCTTCTGTTTCGGCAGGGCATCACGCGCTCGCTCGCGCAGCTCCTCGTCGAGAAGCAGCTCGCGGACGGGATGAACAACCACGCGCTCCGGACCGGCGCCGCCGCTCGAGGTCTGGGAGGCCGGTGTGAAGGAGCGCATCCGCTCGATCTCGTCGCCGAGGTACTCGAGTCGCACCGGGCGTTCCGCGGTACCCGGATATACGTCCACGATCCCGCCGCGGACGGCGAACTCGCCGCGGTGCATCACGACATCGGAGCGCACATACCCGGCCCTCACCAGGCGCTCCGCCAGTGCGTCCGGGGGAACCTCGACCCCGGGCTCGAGCACCAGTGGATCTCGCTGCCCGAGGGTGGGAACGACCCGCTGAAGCGCCGACGCGATGGGGGCAACCACCACGAACCCGCCATCGGCTGCGTGAAGGCGGTGCGCGGCCTCCGCCCGCTTGGCGGCGAGCTCCGGTGCGGGGCTGATGCCCTCGACCGGCAGGGCCTCCCAGGAGGGGAACAGGGCGACGCGCTCGGGTCCGAGGAACGCCCGCGCGCCCGCGGCCAGATGCTCGGCCTCTCGAGGTCCGGGCGCGACGACCAGCACCGGCGCGTCGATGGAGACGGCCAGCGCCGCGGCCACGTATGGGTGCCCCGGTCCCTCGGCGCGCGCCAGCCGGGGGCCCGGGCTCGCGAGGACGGCCTGAAACGGCTCGCTATCGATCAGTACCTGAAGCAGCTCTCGCATCGTCATCCTCACCCGCACAGCACGAAGAGGCCGCGGTCGCGATCGACCCGGCCTGTCACCCCTCGATTGTACGGCGGAGCTATTCGAGCTCAGCGTTCGAGGGCCGGGATGCCGATAATCAGGGCATGCGCACACCTCGAGTCATCCTCACCCTCAGCTTGGCCGCCGGATTCCTCGTTCCCTCCGGAGCCCGAGCCGTTCCTCCCCCGGGCACTAACTGCGGGGTCTTCCCGAAGAACAACGTGTGGCACTCGAACGTCACCAAGCTCGACGTCCACAAGCGCAGTAAGGAGTGGATCCGCGCGATGGGCGGAAGGGACCAGCTGCTCCACCCCGATTTCGGGCCCTCGGACGATCCCGAGCATCCGTACGGCATCCCCTACAACGTGGTCGGCGAGGCGCACGCCGACCATCAGGTCGAGTTCCAGTTCGCGGACGAGAGCGACCCCGGCCCGTACCCGGTGAGCGCCGACACCCATGTCGAGCACGGCAGCGACCGGCACGCCCTGGTGATCAACCGCGACGACTGCATGCTCTACGAGATATACGACTTCGACTGGAACGGCGGGGAACCGCAGGGCGGGTCCGGAGCGGTGTGGGACCTCGAGCGAAACAACCTCCGCCCGGCAACGTGGACGTCGGCGGACGCCGCTGGGCTGCCGATCTTCGTGGGACTCGTTCGGCGCGACGAGGTGCTCGACGGTGAGATCGACCACGCGATCCGGATCACCGCCGAGGAGACCGACCGGCGCTTCATCTGGCCCGCGCGGCACCAGGCAGGCGCTCGCGACGACCACTCGCTACCACCGATGGGCGCACGCTTCCGGTTGAAGAAGTCGTTCTCGATCGGCAAGTACAACGTCGAGACCCAGGTGATCCTTCGAGCGATGCGAACGTACGGCGTGATCCTGGCCGACAACGGCTCGAACTGGTACTTCGGGGGCTCGGAGGATCAGGGGTGGCCGTCGCAGGTCCTCGACGAGCTGAAGTCGATCCCCGCGGGGGCATTCGTCGCGGTCGCGACAGGGCCGATGAAGGTCTCCAAGGACTCCGCTGCGGTCAAGCCCCGGTACGTCGGCGTCTAGCCAGCGATGGATCGCATCGCGACTGCTACGAACCCGGACATATCCACCTGTTCTCGCGGTCGGACTGTCCATGTGCACAAAGGGCAAGCGGCCCAGGCAACCGAATCTTCACGTACTGACATTAGGCCCGGTCGCGGCCGGTTCAACAAGAGGGAGCGTTGCCGTGTTCGTCAGAAGGACGAAGACCAGCCTCGGCGCCATAACTGTCGCGTTGTGCATGACGGCGGTGTTCCTGACGCCGGCAGCAGGCGACGTTGCCCTGCCGTCTAACGACGACTTCGCGGATCGAAAGGTCGTCGACTCTCTTCCCTACTCCGACCAAGTGGTGACCTTCGACGCCAGCATCGAGAAGGACGAACCGCTACCCAACTGCGGTGAGGAGTCGGGAAGAACCGTCTGGTACGAGTACACGGCCGAGACGGCGGGAGTCGTCGAGGCGGACGCGCTGGGTAGCGGCTTCGACGCCGTGGTTTCCGTGTGGCGGGAAGACGGAGACGGCGGCCTGAGCGAGGTCGCTTGCCGCGACAACTTCGATTGGTGGGAGTCCCCCATCCAGTTCCCCGTGGCCCCGGAAACGACCTACTTCATCCAGCTCGGCGGATCGGACGGCGAATCGGGGAACGCGTCGTTCCACATGGATGCCGCGTCGACCGGCTCGATCTCCGGAACGGTCACCTCTGACGACGGCAGGACCCTCGGCAGGATCTGTGTCGGGCTCTACGACCCGACGTTCCAGGAGGTCGCCTCCGCTCAGACGAGTGGCTCGGGCGCCTACATCTTCGCGGACCTTCCCGATGGCTCCTACAAGGTCGCCTTCTGGGACGGGTGCAACAACCGCTACGACCATGCGGACGAGTACTTCGATAACACGCCCGTGCAGGACGAAGCCGCTGAGGTCGTCGTGGTGGGGTCCCGCCCCACGACGGGCGTGGACGCGGAGCTACGCGCGATAAGGGAGGTGGCTCTCTCCGTCGAGGTCAACAGTTCGGCCGGGGGTACCATCACCAGCGATCCCCCAGGGATCGAGTGCGGTTCTGACTGCATGGAGATGTATCCCTGGGACACGGTTGTTACCTTGACGGCCAACCCAGGTCCTGACGCGGAGTTTGTCGGCTTCGACGGCTGTGAAGAGCCGCAGGGTAACGTGCCTCGATGCACGGTCGATCTGATCGATGGAAGGCACGTCATGGCCTTCTTCAACCCCTCGGATGGCTTACCGGACGTGACCATCTCCAGCGGTCCTGACTCACTCTCGAGATTCCGCACCGCCGTGTTCGACTTCGAATCAAGCCCCCCGGGTGCCACGCTCCAGTGCGCCCTCGACGGCACCGCGTTCAGTCCCTGCTCCTCGCCGGTCAGGTACGAGCTCCTCACCGAGGACGGCCACACCTTCGAGGTCCAGGCCATCAATGTGGACGGGTCCGAGGTGTGGCCTCCGGCGAGGTGGAACTGGAGCATCGACGTCACGTCTCCCGAGACGACGCTGACCTCATTCCCGTACTCCGAGTCGAGGAAAACGAACGCCCAATTCGACTTCCAGGACAGCGAGGACGCCCGGGAGTTCGAATGCTCGAAGGACGGCGCCGCCTTCACCGCGTGCGGGCCGTGGTACGCGGTGTACTCGCGCTTGGACGAAGGGCCTCACGTGTTCCAGGTCAGGGCGAGAGATGGCGCGGGCAACGTCGACGAGACTCCCGAGGAATATCGGTGGCGCGTAGACACCCAGCGACCGGAGACCACCATCGTCTCCGGACCTTCAGGCCCGACCGAGTCAACCTCGGCCACATTCGAGTTCGAGTCCTCCGAAGAGAGCTCCTACTTCTACTGTGAGCTCGACTCCTCGGACTTCTTCAACTGCGAGTCACCTCAGACGTTCTCGGATCTGTCGGCCGGCCCGCATACGTTCCGCGTATCCGCCGAGGACCTGGCCGGTAACTGGGATGTCTCCGTCGCGGAAACGACCTGGACCATCGTGATCCCTCAGGCGCCCGAGGTAACGTTCATCCGTCCCGGAACGGGCGTGTACGTGAACGACCAGGCATTCGGTGGAGGGCCGGCAACGGTCGTGGTCGGTCACGTGACCGTCGAGGTGCGAGTCACCGACCCCGTCGGCTTGTCCAGCTTCACCTTCGAGGTAAATGGGGCGCCCGTGGACCCATCTCAGGTCAGCGTCCAGGACGACGTCTACAGGTTCACGTTCCGGCCGTCCTCCCCCGGACAGCACACCATCACCGCTCGGGCTACCAACGAGTCTGGGCTGTCCACCGCCAGGAGCCTCCAGGTCTACGGGGTCCCGGCTGGCTAGCTCAGATCTACTGCGAAGGGCCGCTGTGGTCGGCGGCATTCTTGGGCCGGGTAGGCCGCTCGTCCGGAGCCTCGTTCGGTTGAAATCGGCCGAAATCGCCCGCTCGTTCCCCAACCTTCCCGGCCCTTAAGCAGGTTTTCGAACCCTGTCCGGCGAATCCCTACTGCGACAAGGTTTGCCCCCGAATACCCAGGAAGGCTGTCAACGATGAGACGCGCTGCAACCCGCCGACGACGCAACTTCCTTTCCACATCAGTAGTCATAGCGGTCGTCGTAGTCGCCTTGCCCTCGACCGCCGCAGCTGCTGCTCCTTCGAACGACGACTTCGCGAACCGCACCACGATCACGAGCCTCCCGTTCTCTGGCACCCAGGACACCACGGAAGCCACGGAAGAGGCCGGGGAGCCACAACCCGATTGCGCGTATGGGGTCGGGAAAACCGTCTGGTACGAGTACACCCCGTCAATGAGCGGTCTTGTGCAGGTCGATACCGTCGGAAGCGACTTCGACACCGTCCTGGGCATCTGGACGGGGGACGGCCTCACCTCACTCACCGACGTCGCCTGCGACGACGACGGCGCGGTCGAGGCCGGGTCGATGGCGATCTTCTCCGTTGTGGCGAACACCCCATACTTGATCCAGATCGGTGGATACGACGGCGACTCGGGAGCCCTTTCGCTTCACGTGGGTCCGCCCACGTCCGGATCGATCTCCGGAACGGTGACCTCGGACACCGGCGAGCCCCTCTCGGACATCTGTGTCGAGGCCCGCTCCGAATCGGACCACTGGGGCGGATGGGCGATGACGACGAGCTCGGGCGCCTACACGATCGGCGGCCTGTCCGATGGCACGCACCACGTGCGCTTCTACGACAGTTGCGACGGGCAGAGGAACCACGAGGCAGAGTGGTTCGACGACCAGGCGACCGAAGCGACGGCGACCGGCGTGCCGATCACCTCCCCGGAAGCCGTCACGGGGATCGACGCGGAGCTCACTTCGCTGGTCCTTGGCACGATCTCCGGCACCGTGACCTCAGATTCGAGCGACCCATTGCCCAGCATCTGCGTCTATGTCTACGACCGGGAGTTGGACGACACCGCCGGTCTCACGCAAACGGGGGGCGACGGAACCTACAGTGTCGCCGTCGCCTCAGGTACCTACGAGGTGTTCTTCTATGACGGCTGTGACGAGCGACGCGACCATCAAGCGGAGTGGTTCGATGACCAGCCCACCTTTGCGACCGCCACCGACGTCCCGGTCACCGCCGCTGGCGCCGTGGGTATCGACGCTGAGCTCACAGCGCTCGGCTCGATCTCAGGCACGGTCACATCTGACACCGGCGAGCCCGTCTCGCCCGTCTGCGTGGACGTCTACGACGCCGAGACCCGCTATTGGATGGGCTGGACGGAGACGACGGACTCCGGCAGCTACGTTGTGGGTGTCCCCGAGGGGAGCTACCACGTCACGTTCTACGACTGCGAAGGCGTCACGAACTACGAGGGGGAGTGGTTCGACGACCAGCCCACTCGGGAGACCGCCACCGAGGTGACCGTCAACGGCGCCGGCGAGACGGCAGGGATCGACGCGGAGCTGACCACGAGGGTGCTCGGCTCCATCTCCGGAACGGTCACCTCGAACACCGGCCAGCCACTCGGCGACACCTGCATCGACGTCTTCGACTCGGCATCAGGCAACTTTGCCGGCTGGGCTTATTCAACGTCCTCGGGAACCTACACCGCGAGCGTTCGGCCGGGCACCTACCATGTCGAGTTCTACGACTGCGGGTGGCCGTTCAATCATCGAGGCGAGTGGTTCGACGACCAGCCCACTCGGCAGACCGCAACGGACGTTGTCGTCGCCGCCGAGGAGACCACGGCGGGGATCGACGCAGAGCTCGCCCGCATCACGGCCCAGACGTGGATCACATCCGGACCTCATGGGGCCACGACCTCGACAACCGCAAGCTTCGGCTTCGGCTCTTCAATGTCTGGTTCTACCTTTGAGTGTTCCCTCGACGGGTCGGCCTTCGCCGCGTGCACATCACCGACGTCGTACTCCGGCTTGGTCGAGGGCTCGCACACGTTCCGGGTCCGTGCCATCGGGCCGGACGGGGAGGCGGACGCCAGCCCGGCAGAGCGGAGCTGGATCGTCGACACATCGGCACCTGTCCTGTCGATCGAGCGCCCCACGGCGGGAACCTATGTGAACAACCAGTCGGTCGGCGGAACCGGCCCCATCGTGATCGTCGGCTCCGTCACGGTCGAGGCAACGGCAATCGACCTGCAGTCCGGGGTGCCAGGGTTCCGGTTCGAGGTTGACGGCATACCCGTGGCCCCCTTCGAGGTAACCCGACAAGGCGACCGCTTCCAATTCACCTTCCGGCCGGCCTCCGCGGGAAACCACACGATCACCGCCCGGGCGACGAACGCGGCGGGCCTGGAGACCACAACCACCATCTCGGTCGTCGGCGTCCCCGCGGGCTAAGGAACTAGAGCGGGACGGTACGAAGCTCCGTGTGCCGGGCGATGACTTCGAAATCTCGATCGACGTGGAGAACATCAACGTCCTCGCGGATCGCGACCGCGGCGATGAGGCAGTCGATCAGGCTCCTGACGGTCTCTCCCGCGCGCCGGCACAGCCGGTAGACCTCGGCCGCGTCCTCATAGTCCGCGAGTCCGAGGGGAAGGACCGGCAAAGCAAGCAGTCTCGCGCGGAGCTCCATGGGGGATCCCCCCCTCGGAATACCCGCGAGCAACTCCATCACGATGGGTGGGGCCGTGACGGCGTCCTCGCGTTCCAGCGACCCTCGGAGAACCACTCGGGCCGGATGCTCGCTGCCCTGCAGGAACTCGACCCATGCCGACGTGTCGGCGAGGATCACGCTTCGGTTGGAGGCTCGCCGTCACGCATCTCTGAGAGATCTCCCTCCCAGCCTGTTCCCTCCAACTCAAGTACGTCCCGGGCGGTGTAGGTGCGGTCCCCCGCCAGGCGTCGCAAGGCAAAGTTGATGGCCTCTCGCTTGGTGCGCAGTCCGTACAGGCTCATCACTCGCTCGAGGATCTCGTCATCGACCACGACATTGGTGCGTCCCATGAAAGACATTATACACCTCGATACACAAGCCCGTGTATCCGGTTTCTGAGGTCTCCATGCTGACGTTATTGCCTCCCCCCGACACGCCGGGAGGCCGTTGCTTCAGCTTCGCCAACGCATATGGAAGGCTGCGACGTAGAGACCGAATAGCCCCGTGGCCAAAGCTGCAGAACCCAACACGACCGCCACGAGCTTGCCCTCACTCACGATGAGAATCGTTGAGCCAAGGAACACGAACCCTCCGCTGGCGATGAAAATCCGAACCGCCCGATGGCCTCTTGTGAAAGCTTCAACCCTTAGCTCCTCCGGCGCGCTTGAAACGGGCCTAGGTTGGCCCGCTGCGGTTGTGGCGGTCCTGCGCAGCCGTAAGGCCGTGGCGGATCAGGGTTTCGACCGCATCTGACCCTTCCTCGATCAGCAGCTCGACGTCGTCGCGCTCGGCTTTCGTGAACCGGTCGAGTACGTGGTCGGCGGCATCCTTGCGGCCCGGAGGGCGCCCGACACCGAGGCGGACGCGATAGAACTCGGGCGACCCGAATGCCTGCTGCAACGACTTCAGTCCATTGTGCCCTGCGGTGCTGCCCCCCTGCTTGATCTTCAGCGCGCCGAACGCGAGGTCGATCTCGTCGTGGCAGGCGATCACATGCTCCACGTCGACCTTCCGTCGCTTCGCGAATGACGCCACCGGGGGGCCCGAGACGTTCATGAACACCTGCGGCCGAACGAGGTAGACCCGTTCACCATCCAGATTTGCCTCGGCCGCTTCGATCGCGTGGAAGCGCACCTTGCGGAGCCGAACGCCGAGACGATCCGCGACGCGTTCCGCAACGCGGGCACCGATGTTGTGGCGGGTCTGGGCGTACTTCTCGCCGGGATTGCCCAGGCCGACCACGAGCCAGGGCGTCATGGGTGACGGAGGGGCTAGGAGCCTTCCTCGCCGCCATCGTCCGCGGCCTTCTCGCCACCCTCGCCGTCGCCCTCCGCGGCGGGCTCGGCGCCCTCCTCGCCCTCGCCTGCTTCGGCGGCAGCCTCGGCGGCCTCGGCGGCGGCCAGCTCCTCCTCCGTGGGCTCGACCACGAGGACCGGCGGCGGGACGACCGTGACGAGCGTCTCCTCCATGGGAGTGACGACCGTGACGTTGCCGGGGATCTTGATGTCGGAGACGTGCAGGGAATCGCCGATGCCGAGACCGGAGATGTCGGCGTCGAGGGACTCGGGGACGTCCGTCGGCAGCACCTCGACGCGAATCTCCCACAGGTGGTGCTCGACGACGCCGCCTTCCTTGACGCCGTGGGATTCACCCACCAGGTGGATCGGGACCTCGACCTGGATCGCCACATCGCGGCGGATCCGAAGGAAGTCGACGTGCAGGAGGCTGCCCCGCACGATGTCGCGCTGGATCTCGCGAGGCATCGTGAGGAACGTGTCGCCGTCCAACTGCAGGTTGATCAGGACGTTCGTGCCGGCGTCGGTGTGCAGCGCGTGCCAGAGCTCTCTCGCATCCACCGCGAGGCGCTTGGGCTCCACCTCCGGCCCGTAGAGGACGGCCGGAACCTTCCCGGCTGCCCGGGCCTTGCGCGCGGCGCCCTTTCCGACGCCCTCGCGCGGCTCTCCGCTGAGCTTTACCTCCGCCATATCGGCGGTCATCGTACCAGGGGGTCGCTCGAGCTGACCGAGAAGAAGCCCTGGCTATCCTGGCTCGATGCACCACCATCCCCCCGAGATGCCCCAGGGGCCGACGCGCCGCTCCCGTGCCGGCGCGCTGTTCCGCCGCTCGGTCCTGGACCTGAGCCCACTCCGGGACTCGCGGGACTTCCGTCTGCTGTGGATCGGGGAAGTGATCTCGCACACCGGGCGGCACATCACGGTGGTTGCCCTGCCGTTCCAGGTCTACCAGCTCACGGACTCGCCGCTCGCGGTCGGGCTGATCGGGCTGGCCCAGGTCGGGCCGCTCATCGCATTCTCCCTGATCGGCGGCGCTCTCGCCGATGCGATCGACCGCCGGAAGCTGCTGCTGATCAGCCAGGTCGGCTCGATGGTTGCCTCGCTGATGCTCGTCGGCGGTGCGATCGTCGGCGAGCCTCCGCTCTGGGTCCTCTACGTGGCCGCGGGGGTCTCGGCTGCCTTCGCGGCGCTGGACTCCCCCACGCGATCGGCGGCGATCCCCAGGCTCGTGTCCAAGGAGCGCATCTCCTCCGCGATCGCGCTGAACCAGCTCGGCTTCCAGGTGAACGACGTCGCCGGACCTGCGCTCGGCGGCGTGATCATCGCGCTGTTCGGACTGACCACGGCGTACGCTATCGACGCCATCACGTTCCTGGCCGCGATCTGGGCTCTGCTCCTGATGCGCCCGATGCCTCCCGAGCACGACGGGCCGCGCCCGTCCGTTCTGCGATCCGTTCGCGAGGGGTTCGCCTATCTGAAGGGACGCCGGGTCCTGCAGTCGACGTTCCTCGTGGATATCAACGCCATGGTGTTCGGCATGCCTCGCGCGCTCTTCCCTGTGCTCGCCGAGGAGGCGTTCGGCGTGGGCCCGGTCGGGCTCGGATTTCTGTACGCGGCACCCGGCATGGGCGCCATGATCGGGGCGCTCTTCACCGGCTGGGTCCGGCACGTCCGGCACCAGGGCAGAGCCGTGCTCTGGGCGGTCGTCGTGTGGGGGCTCGCGCTCGTGGGCTTCGGCCTGTCAACCAAGGCGTTCGTCCTTGCGCTCGTTTTCCTCGCGATCGCCGGGGCCGCGGATGTGATCAGCGCCATCTTCCGCGGCACGATCCTGCAGTCAAGCGTGCCAGATCGGCTGCGCGGGCGCCTGTCGGGGATCCACATCATGGTGGTCGTGGGCGGGCCACGGCTCGGCGACTTCGAGGCCGGGGTCGTTGCGCAGCTCGTTTCACCGGCGTTCTCGGTCGTCTCCGGGGGCCTCGCGTGCGTCGCGGGTGTCGCGGTGCTCGCTCTCGCGGTTCCGCAGTTCCGGCGCTACCACGCCGGCGAGCCCGCCTGAGCCCTTAGGGCTGGTTCTCGCCGTGGAAGATCTCTGAGACCGACTCGTCCTCGAACACGGCCTGGAGCGCGGACGCGATGATCGGTGCGATCGACAGGACCGTGAGCTTGCCGATCCGCTTCTCCTCGGGGATCGGCAGGGTGTTCGTAACGACGATCTCTTTGAAGGGCGCCTCCTCGAGGAGCTGCACGGCCTTGCCGGAGAGCACCGCGTGCGTCGCGCCGATGATGATGTCCCTCGCGCCCCGAGCCTGGAGCGCTTTCGCGCCTTCGACCATCGTGCCGCCCGTGTCGATCATGTCGTCGACGAGGACGCAGACGCGCCCATCGACGTCACCCTCCACCACCATCTCGTCGATCTTGTGAGCCGTGTGCTTCGAACGGCGCTTGTAGATGAACGCCAAGTCTGAGTCGAGAGACTCGCGGAGCCGCTCCGCGACCTTGATCCGCCCCGCGTCGGGCGCGACGACGACAACGTCTTCCTTGGGCAGCCCCGCTTCATGGGCGATGTAGTCCGACAGCAAGGGCAGCGCCGTCAGGTGATCGAACGGGAAGTCGAAGTAACCCTGGATCTGGCCGCTGTGCAGGTCGACGGACACCACGCGGTCGGCACCGGCGACCGTGATGAGGTCGGCAAGGAGCTTGGCCGAGATCGGCTCGCGCGCCATCTCTTTCTTGTCCTGCCGGGAGTAGCCGTAGTACGGGACGACGGCGGTGATCCGCTTGGCCGACGCGCGCTTGAGAGCATCAAGGATGACGAGCTGCTCCATGAGCGACTCGTTGACGGGGTCGGCATGAGTCTGGATGACGAAGACGTCGGATCCGCGAACGCTCTCCTCAGCGCGAAAGTAGATCTCGCCGCTCGCGAACCTCGAGATCTTCGCGTGACAGAGCTCGACACCCAGGTGTGCGGCGATCTCCTCGGCGAGCTCGGGATGCGCCGTTCCGGAGAACAGCATCATCCTCTTCTTGGTACCGATCTCCTTGACGCTGGTCACGTCTCCCCCTTCGGCCGGTTCTCGCGATCCTTGCGCTGCCGGTAGCCGGAGACGTGGCGTTGCTCCGCGCGCTCGACGGCGAGCGCACCCGCCGGAACGTCCTTGGTGATCACCGACCCCGCCCCCGTCACCGCACCTCGTCCGATCCTCACCGGAGCAACCAACATCGTATCCGAACCGATGCGCACCTCGTCGCCGATCACCGTCCGATGCTTCATGTATCCGTCGTAATTGACGGTGATCGTGCCGGCGCCGACGTTGACGTCCTTCCCGATCGTCGCGTCCCCGATGTAGGAGAGGTGAGGGACCTTCGAGCGATCGCCGATCCGGCTCGCCTTGATCTCGACGCTCGTGCCGATCCTGGCGTCGGCGCCGATCACCGAGTCGGGCCGGATCGAGGCGAACGGGCCGACAGAGGCTCTCGCGCCGATCCTGGATCCGCGCACGACCGACTGCTCGATCGTGGCCCCTTCGGCGATCGTGCTGTCCTCGATACGCGTCGCGGGGCCGATCGTGCAGCCCTCCGCGATCCGCGTTGCTCCCTGGAGCATCGTTTGCGGGAGAAGCATCGTATCCCTGCCGACGGTGATCCCGACATCCACATAGGTCTGGTTGGGATCGACCAGGGTGACGCCTTTCGCCATGAGCTCCTCGTTGATGCGACGCCGCATGACCCCCGAAGCCCGGGCCAGCTCGATGCGGGAGTTCACGCCGACCGCTCCGCCAATGTCCACGAGCTGCACCACGAGCCGCTCGCCCTTCTCTTTCAAGATACCGAGCACGTCCGGGAGGTAGTACTCGCGCTGCCGGTTGTCTCGGGTGACAAGGGGAAGAGCCCGGAACAGATCCTCCCGGTTGAAGGCATACGCACCGGTTGCCACCTCCGTGATGGCGAGCTCCTCCGGGCTCGCGTCCGTGCCCTCGGCCAACCGCACGAGCTCGTCACCTTCCCGGATCACGCGCGCGAAGCCTCGTGCGTCGTCGGGGATCGTGGTCTGTACGGCGACCGCCGCTTTCCTGCGGCGTCGGAGCGTCGTCAGCTCGCGAAGCTGGGGGCCCGTGACCAGCGGTTCGTCCCCATTGACGACCAGCACCTCATCGGCGTCTGAGATTCGGCCCTCGACAGCCATGACCGCATGACCCGTGCCGTGCGGCTCCGCCTGGGTCACGAACTCGAGGGAAAGCTTGAGATCCCAGGAGCGAACCGCCTGCTCGACTTCGTTCCCGCTCTCGCGGATGACGACGAGGACCGCGTCCGCGCGGACCGGTCGGAGCCCCGTCAGGACGTGCCAGAGGACCGGCTTGCCACACAGGGGCTGCAGAACCTTGGGAAGACGCGACTTGATCCGCTTGCCATGTCCTGCGGCAAGCACGACGGCGACGAGACGCTGGGATCGTTTGGCCAAGAGAGAACCCCCTGGGGGCAGCCTTTCTATCACGGAGTCCCCTGTGGCCTCCATGGGTCCACCCGAACCCCGAGGGCTCGAGAAGCGTCTAAGGCCGGGAGGTTCACGACTACAGTTGAGGAAGACCGATCAAGCGCGGGGAGGGATCGTCGCTGCGGGAGCCGGAACCGGAGGTCGTCCGCCGGGCTCGCGGGGGGGATCTCGCCGCTTTCGAGGACCTCGTACGCGGTCACCAGGCGGACGTGTACCGGCTTGCCCTGCATTTCGTCCGAGATCCTTCTACGGCCGAGGATGTCACCCAGGAGGCGTTCGTCCACGCGTTCCGCTCCATGGGGAGGTTCCGTGGCGGCTCCAAGTTCTCCACCTGGCTCTTTCGGATCACGCGCAACTGCGCGATCGATGCGATACGCAGACGGGAACGCCGAAGAACCTACGAGACAGCGGCCCTGCAGCCGGACATCCCCGTCCAGGAGCCGTCCCTGCGCGCCGCGCTGGAGGAAGCGGTCGAGGCCCTGCCGCCCGACCTGCGGGAGCCGTTCGTCCTGATCGAGGTCCTCGGCCTCTCCTACGCGGAGGCGTCCGTCGTCCTGGGCTCGCCGGCCGGGACACTGAAGAGCCGGATGCATCGCGCGCGGAGCTTCCTGATGCAAGCCCTCGAAGGGGAGGTGGAGACCGGTGAGGTGTGACGCGGCCGAGCTCGAGCTCTCCGCGCGCATGGACGACGAGCACGATCGCCGGCTGGACGCCACCGTCACAGCTCACCTCGAGACGTGCGCGCGCTGCCAGACCTTCGAGGCCGGTGCGCAGCGTCTCCGCGTCGCCGCGCGCGTACGTTCGGCTTCGCCCGTCCCGGACCTGGTACCCCAGATCATGGAGGCGGTCGGCGCTCCAACCACGCTGCGGGCCCGTCGCGTCTCGGCTCGACCCGCCTGGCTCCCCTACGCCGCCGCGTTCGTCTCGGGCGCGGTGATCGCCACGCTCCTCTTCGGCGGAGTGCCGGGACTGCAGCGTGGGCCGTCCCCCGCGCTCGCGACCGCCATCCCGGACGAGGTCGCGGCCGCGACGACGGAGATCGACTCCTATCGCGCGACGTTCGACATCATCGAGCGCAACTTCCACCCGCGGGTTGAGGAACGCCGGTTCACTGCGGACATCGCGTTCCGGGCTCCCGAGCAATTCCGCGCCCAGGTGGTGGACCAGTCGATCTATCCCTCCGAGACCTGGACGCGGAACGACTTCGTCCTGGCGATCGACGAGGATCGGTGGTCGATCGACGCGCCTCGAACGTGCCCCCGTCTCGCCCTGCCGGCGTGTGGTGTGGTGGGCCGCGACGTTCGCTCCGTCGTGGGGCGTGCGCCATTCGATGGCGAGACGTCGATGCCGACCGACATCGTGCTTCCGATCCGGACGCTCGTGGATGTCGAGCGCGTCGATGTCGTCGAGGAGACGAGCGTTCTGGGGCGAGATGCGATCGTGGTGTCCCTCGACTACCACGACGCCGCGCCGTTGTTCGCGTACCTGCACGCGGGCGGCACGTGGCGCCCCTTCTTCCCGCACGACGAGGTGCTGGTGACGCTCGACCGCGAGACCTGGTTCCCGCTCGCGTACGAGGTTCGCGCGGCGGCAAGCATCGAGCGAGCCCAGTGGGCGACGCGCCAGGGCCTGCCGTCAGAGCCGGCGGGGACGCCGCTGTTCCGAGCCGAAGCGCGAGGGCTCGAGGACGGGCCGGCCTCGGGATGGCTCCCGGTGCGAGGCGCGAGCGGCGAGGCCCGAGACCACGGATTCACGGATCTCGGGCTCCCGGGACTCGCTCGGAGCCTGGGGATCGAGCCTCCGCTACCCGGGGACCTGGGAGGCCTGCGCCTCCATCGCGCCGGACACAGCGGAACGTTGTTCACGGTGGCATATGCCCGCGGCCTCGGGTGGCTCACGGTCTCGGGCGTGCCGAGCCTCGACCTGAGCTTCAGCCCCTCAGGGGAGCCACCCGCGATCCCCATAACCCTCGATGGAGAGACCGGCCTGTACGTCCCGGCGACAGCCGGGCACGGCCGGCGTCTCACGGTCCTCACGGACGGCGGGACCCTCATGCTCGAGACGAATCTCGCGAGGAACGAGCTGACACGGATCGCCTCGTCGATCCCGGGCCTCGGCGACTACCCGGCACCGGTCACTCAGAACCTCGAGGACGCGCGGCGGGCGCTCGGCACCCTCCTGCTCCCCGCTCCTCCTCCGGCCGGATATCGACTGTGGGAGATCCAAGCAAGAACGGGAACAGTCACTGTCCGGTACCTTCGGCCCGGATCCGAGCTCGACGGCATGGGGATCCGCATCTACCAGACGAGCGATGCCGGTCTGCCTCCGCCGTTGGACCTCGAGGTTCTCGGCGTCGAGGTCCGCGGCCAACCGGGCCGGTACTCGGCTGAGCGGGCCGAGCTGGAGTGGGTCGAGGGCGGGGTGTATCGGTCGCTCCAGGCCCCGGCGTTCGACCTCGCCGGCCTGCTCCGGCTGGCCGAGTCGCTGGAGCCGGCGGAATGAGGCGATGGCCCGGGCTGGCCGCTGCGGCTGCCGCCGGAGTCGTG
>CAZKFH010000016.1:0-22680 GCA_964551945.1 uncultured Actinomycetes bacterium
AGTCGCATAAGGCCACCGTGATCGGCGACACCGTCGGCGACCCGTTCAAGGACACCGCCGGTCCGGCGCTCAACCCGCTGATCAAGGTGATGAACCTCGTTGCGCTCTTGATCGCCCCGCTGGTGGTCAGCTTCGCCTCCGATGAGGGGGTTCGGGCCGGGATCGCCATCGGTGGGGGGCTGATCCTGGCCGCTGCGATCTGGTACTCGAAGAGTCAGAAGACGGAGGAGCTGGTCGCCCCCAGCCTGGAGCCGTCGAAATAGATCCGCGCACGAGCTAGGCTCCAGGGGTGGGTCTGTTCAAACGCATCGCGAAGTTCTTCACGCAGAGCGACGAGGACCGCCTGGACGACGAGATTCAGGAGTGGGCCAGTCACGTCCCCGGCACGCGGCGAATCCAGGGCTGTCCCAGCCGCGAGCCGGTCAAGGTCGCTGGCTGGGTGAGCCGCATGAGCCTTCGCCCGATGAACGGCGCGACCACCCTGGAGGCCGTGGTCTCCGACGGCACCGGCGAGGTCACCGCGGCCTGGCTCGGCAGATCCTCGATCGCGGGACTCACGCTCGGCTCCGGCGTCGTGCTCGAGGGAGTCATCGCTCCCGAGCGGGATGGCCTTCGCATGGTCAACCCCCGCTTCGAGTTCGCCTAGCCACCCTGAGCAGGAATCCGGACCCTCTCCGGCGAATCTACAGGCAGCGCAATCCGACCCTGCCTTCGAGAGGAGCCATCCGTGAAGCGTCTCGTGATCCTTGCCGCCCTGGCGGTTCTCGCCGCGTCCGTACCCACCCAGGCCGGCGCACAGGTTCCACCAACCCCGCCGCGCAGCCAGTGGTATGCCCAGAACGACACGGGTCATTGGTCGGACGGGACTCGCGTGCGGATCGATGAGGCTTGCCTGGCGTTGCCGGCCTCGGAGCAGGTGGGGTGCTCGCTTCAGGCCTTCAAGGACAAGCCGTTCACCGTGATCGCGTTCGTCGACTCTGGCATCAACCCCTACCACCAGGATTTCCGGGCCCCCGATTTCACGCACCACCCCAGCACGTTCATCCAGGGCTACCCGGCCAACGCTTCTTCGGTCCCCTTGAGCCACGACGTCGCCGACGCGGCAGGCTACGCGGCTGCTCGAACGGCGGACGAGGAGGTCATCAGCGACCTGAGTGGGAACAAGCTGTACTGGTTCCCCGGCACTCGGATCATCGGCGGGTACTCGGGTACGAGCGGTGGTGGCGGCGTGTACCCCGACACGAAGGTCCTGGACGAGAATGGCCACGGCACCGGTGTCGCGAGCGTCGCAGCAGGCCAGTACTTCGGGTCGAACCCCAACGCCTTGATCGTCATGGTCGAGGGTCTCGGCGATGCGAGTCTCAACTGGGCTACCTCCCAGCCGTGGATCGACATCGTGTCGAACTCGTGGGGCAACATCGGAAACGCTCCCCTCGGGTCGACAACCGGCACCCGGAACGCGACGCGCCGAGGTCAGACCGTGGCATTCGCGGCAGGCAACGGAACAACGAACACGAACTCCTATGGCGCCTGTAACGGCAGCACGTGCGTCAAGCCGTGGGTGAACGACGGTGGGCCGGTGCCCGTCGAGGATCCGTGCAAGTGCAAGACCCCGGACTCGAATCCTTCCACTACCTCACCCTACGGGGGACCCTCTTGGGTGCTGACGGTCGGTGCGACCTCGCCGATCAACGGGCAGGCGCATTGGTGGCACTCCATCCCCGTCGACGTGTCGTCCTTCGGATCCAAATGGAGAGCGGCGGCGTACGACGGCGTCGAGAGGACCCAGAACCGAGACTTCGGTGGCACGTCCTGCGCCACCCCGATCACGGCCGGCGTGTTGTCCGCGGTGATCGACCGGGCCCGACAGGTGTTCGGCGACACGACCGGCGGTCAGCGACCGGGCCAGGTGGTTGCGGCGGCGACGCCGGGTGCCACACTTCCCACGGCTGGGCCGCTGTCGGATGGCTCTCTTACGCGGGCGGAGGCGGAAGCCATCGTCATCAAGGTCACGGCACACGTGCCCTTCGATCCGGTCAAGGCCACCTGGGACTACGCGATCCGTCCGACCACTGGAACCCCCTACGACTACGCGGTGCAGGGGTACGGCGTCGTGGATCGCGAGTCGAAGGCTCGATCGCTGAAGGTCCTCATGGGCGAGATCCCGATGCCCGACCGGGCCAATGTCGATCAGGTGATCGCTGCGTTCGACACGCTGCGCAACGGCGTGTGGGGAAACCCGTAGAAGAGACTCGGACCTAGCTGGATGGCGCTGCGCCGCCGCCCATCAACGCGCTGCGCAGGCTGTCCTCGGCATCCGCCGAGGCGATCGCCATGACCTCATCGCCGGGGGCGAGCTGCGTCTCCGGTTGGGGGATCACGACGTGGCCCCGCCGGAGGATCGCGACGATCGCCGAGTCCTGCGGTAACCGCAGCTCGTAGATCGGGCGTCCCACCATCGGTGCCCGGTCGTCGATCGTGATCTCGACGAGCGTGACCTGCCCTCGCTGGAGCTTGAACAGTCGGACCAGGTCACCGACAGTGACAGCCTCCTCCACGAGCGCGGTGAGGACGTGGGGGGGGCTCATCGGGACGTCCACGCCCCACGTCTCGTCGAACAGCCACTCGTTCTTCGGGTGATTCACGCGGGCGACGACGTGGGGGACCGCGTACTCCTGCTTGGAGAGGAGCGAGATCACCAGGTTGTCCTCGTCGTCCCCGGTCGCTGCAACCATGACGTCGCAGGAGCGCACGTCGGCTTTGTCGAGCACCCAGGGCTCGCACGCGTCTCCGAGGACGAACGTCACGCCCGGAGCGTCCTCCTGTGCCCGCTCGAGGGTGTTCGGGTCCTGCTCCAGAATGGTGACCTCGTGATGCCGCTCGTGCAGGTCGTGGGCCAGGTGGCGCCCGATGTTGCCTGCCCCCGCCACGACGATCCTCATTCGGCCACCGGCTCCAGCAGGGCGTCGAACGTGTCCGTGTGGTCCTTGTGCACGATGAAGTGCACCACATCGCCGTCCTGGAACGTCGAGTCGTCCTTCGGGATGAAGCCGGCGCCCCCGCGGTCCACACCGATCACCTCGACCTCGCCGTCGGACGTCACGCTCGAGATCTTCTTGCCGACGAAATGGTCGGGGATCTGTATCCGAAGGTGGAGGAGCGAGCCGCCCGCGAGAGAGTCCCGCATCGTCTCTTTGCCGTGGAACAGGAGGTACTGGACTTGTTTCGCCGCCCACCGCACGGTGGCGATCGTCGGGATGTTGAGCCGCTCGTAGATCTCCGCGCGCCGGGGGTCGTAGATGCGGGCGATGACCTTCTCCACGTGATAGTGCTCGCGGGCCACGCGCGCCGACACGATGTTCGAGTTGTCTCCGTTGGACACGGCGATGAAGGCGCCCGCCTCCTTGATCCCCGCCTGCTCGAGCTTCTCGCGGTCGAAGCCGATCCCCACGATGGTCTTCGCGTCGAACTCGTCGGGGAGCCGGTCGAACGCCTCGCGGCGCTTGTCGATGATCGCCACGCTGTGCCCGAGCTGGGACAGCTGCATGGTCAGCTCGGCGCCGACTCGGCCGCATCCCATGATCACGCAATGCATACGGTGCTCAGGCTAACGCCACCGAGGGGGTAACGGGAAGCCTCTCGGCACGATTTGCGGGCAGGCCGTGCGTAGAATCCCGCCGTGGCGTCGCTCGGAACGGTCCTGAAGCGGGCGCTGCTCGGGCGCCAGGTGTCCTCGGCGAAGCTCGAGCACACCCTCCTGCCGAAGGTCCTCGCCTTGCCCGTGTTCTCCTCGGACGCGCTCTCCAGCGTCGCGTACGCGACCGAGGAGATGATGATCGCCCTCTCCCTGGCCGGTGCCGTTGCGTTCTCCACGATGCTGCCGATCAGCGCGGTCGTGGCGATCGTCCTTGCGATCGTGGTCACGTCCTACCGGCAGACGGTCCGGGCCTACCCTCGCGGTGGCGGGTCCTACATCGTCGCTCGGGAGAATCTCGGAACGCTCCCGGGGCTGGTTGCCGCCGCGGCGATCCTGCAGGACTACGTCCTGACGGTGGCGGTCAGCGTTACCGCCGGAACCATCGCGATCGTGTCGGCGGCGCCGGGATTGGCGGACCGCCGGGTGCCGATCGCCATGGGGCTCGTGGCGCTCATCTCACTCGCCAATCTTCGTGGCGTTCGCGAGGCCGGCACCTTGTTCGCGATCCCGACATACGGGTTCGTCCTCATGGTCTACATCACATTGGGGACGGGGCTGGTCCGCTGTCTGGGTGGCTGTCCGGAGGCGGCGTCGGCGAACATCGAGCTGCATCCCGAGCACGCGCTGTCCCTGTTCATCATCCTGCGCGCGTTCGCGTCGGGCTCGACCGCACTGACGGGCGTGGAGGCGATCGCCGACGGCGTGCAGGCATTCAGGCGCCCGCAGTCGCGCAACGCTGCAACCACGCTGGCCGTGATGGGCGTGGTCTCGATCAGCATGTTCCTCGGGATCACGTACCTTGCTCGCGCGCTCCACGTTCGTGTCGGCGAGCACCTTGAAGGCGTGAAATCGGTCCTGGCGCAGATCGGCGACACGGTCTTCGACGGCGGGACGATGTTCTACGTCCTGCAGGTGTTCACCGCGCTCATCCTGATCCTCGCCGCGAACACGGCATACCAGGACTTCCCTCGGCTGTCGGCGATCCTGGCGCGAGACGGTTTCGTCCCGCGGCAGTTCCAGAACCGCGGCGACCGCCTGGTTTTCTCGAACGGGATCCTCGTGCTGTCGGGACTCGCGATGCTGTTGGTCTGGCTGTTCGACGCGGACCTGACGCGGTTGATCCAGCTTTACGTCGTCGGCGTCTTCACGGCCTTCACGCTGTCCCAGACGGGCATGGTCCGTCGTTGGATCCGGCTGAAAGAGCCGGGGTGGCAGCGCAGCGCCATCATCAACGCGATCGGAGCCACCGCCACGGGGATCGTCCTCGTTGTGGTCGCGATCACCAAGTTCGCGCACGGGGCCTGGATCGTGATCGCCGCCATGCCGGTCATCGTGATGTTCTTCCTCATGATCAGTCGTCACTACGAGCGCGTCCGGAAGAGGCTCGCTCAGGGTTCCGTTCGGTTCGGCGAATCGGGAGTGAACCGCGTCCTGTTCGTGCTCACCGACGTCGACGCGGCCGCGGCGGAGGCGCTCGGATACGTGCGCGCGATGCGCCCCGAATCGTTCCAGGTTGTGTACGTGGGCTCTCGCCCGTTCGAGGAGGCAGCCGAGCAGTGGCGCGAGCTGGCGCCGACGGCCCCGGAGCCGGTCTCGGCCGTGCAGGGAAGCGCGGTTGAGAACGTCCTGCGCATGGTGCGCGCGATCCCCCGGGATCCGACCGATTTCGTCACGGTGGTGATCCCCGAGACGTTCCGCAAGGCCTCGTTGCTCCAGGCCGCCATGAAGCCGGTCACGTTCCGCCTGAAGGTGCGGCTGCTGTCGGAGCCCCAGGTCGTGGTGACCGACGTCCCCGTCCTGGCTCCCGATGCCCAGCCACTCGGCGTCGACGGGCGGCCGATGATCCCCGAGCGGATCATCTCTCTCGTCTTCGTCGCGTCGGTGCATGACGCCACCATCCGGGCCATCAACTATGCGCGGAGCCTGAACGCGCACGAGACGAGGGCGATCTTCCTGGCGACCGAACCGGAGGAGACACCGAAGTTCCTCGAGGAGTGGGCCGCGCGCGGGATCGCGGTCCGACTGGACGTCGTCGAGGCGCCGTTCCGCGACCTCGGCCCGCCGCTCCTGGAAGAGGTCCGGCGCGTCACCTCCGACCCGGGCACGGTCGCCGCCGTCGTGCTTCCCGAGTTCCTCGTGACGCGTTGGTGGCACCGCATCCTGCACAACAACCGCGCGCTGTTCATCAAGCGCCAGCTGCTGTTCGAGGAGCGTGTCATCCTGTCGAGCGTTCCGTTCCAACTCGGGAGGCCTGATGGATCGTGATGATGCGCTCGCGCTCGTTCGCGAGAAGGCGGAGAAGGAGACGACGGTTCGGCATCTGATCAGCGTCGAGGGCATCATGCGCGCGCTCGCCGGTCATCTGAACGAGGACCAGGATGCGTGGGCATTGACCGGGCTGTTCCACGACCTCGACCAGGACCAGACGCACGACGACAGCGAGCGTCACGCCTACCAGGCGGCGGAGTGGCTCCGGGAGGCCGCGGTGGACGAGGCGATCGTCAACGGTGTGCTCGCGCACGCGCACGAGCAGTACCGCACGGACCGGATGAGCCAGGCCGTCGTGCACGCCGATGCGGTTGCGGGGCTCCTCGTCGCTTCCGCACTCGTCCGGCCGGAGAAGGCCGTGGGGATGAAGGTCTCCTCGGTCAAGAAGAAGCTGAAGGAGAAGGCGTTCGCTCCCGGCGTGAACAGGGAGGAGATCCTGCAGGCGGAGGAGAAGCTCGAGATGCCGCTCGAGGACTTCCTGCGGGTTTCGATCGAGGGCCTGCAGCAGGTCGCGCCGGAGATCGAGCTCGCCTAGGGCGAGCCCCCGCGTCATTCTCCGTCCGGCTCCGGCTTCCAGCGGTACCCCAGCCCCGGTTCGGTCACGACGTACGTCGGTCGCCCCGGGTCGTCGTCGAGCTTCCTTCGCAGGTACTGAACGTATGTGCGCACGTAGTTGCTCTCCTGCCCGTACGCAGGTCCCCAGACCTTGTTCAGCAGCCACCGGTGGGTGAGCAGCTTGCCCGGATTCGACGCCATCGCTTCCAGCAACCGGTACTCGGTGGGACTGAGCTGAACCTGCTGCCCGCCCAGAAGAACCAGCTGACGAGCCAGGTCGATCTCCAGAGCTCCGTACCGGAGGACGGGTTGTTCCGTCCCTCGGTCCGCGGTCCGTCGCTCCAGGGCGCGCATCCGGGCGAGGAGCTCCCCCATGTCGAACGGCTTCGTCACGTAGTCGTCGGCGCCCGCGTCCAGAGCGGCGACCTTGTCGTCCTGCGCTTCCCTGACGGACAGGATGAGGATGGGCACGGCCGAGAACGCACGCACCCGTTTGATCACCTCGTGTCCGTCGATGCCGGGGAGCGACAGGTCCAGGATGACCAGGTCGATCGGTGAGGCCGACAGGACATCCACGGCGGTCTCTCCGTTCGGCGCGGTCGTGACGTCGTAGTGGTGCCCGCGCAGATTCGTCCGGACGGCACGGAGAATCTGCGGATCGTCGTCAACGACGAGGATCCTGGCTCCTTTCATGTCGCTCGCACCGGGAGGCGGAAGACGATCGCGGTTCCTCCGCCGGGAGCCTCCTCCACCCAGATCGAGCCGCCGTGCGCCTCCACGACTGCCTTCGCGATCGCAAGCCCGAGTCCGGTTCCCCGGCCATCATTCGGGGTGCCGCGAGCGAACGGCTCGAAGACCTCGGTGCGCAGCTCGTGCGGGATCCCCTCGCCCTGATCGGCGATGCGGACCTGGACAGAGGCTTCCCAGCGAGCCGTCGAGACGGCGATCTCCGACCCCTTGGGGCTGTACTTCGCGGCGTTCTCCAGGACGTTCGTCAGGACCTGGTCGAGCTGGACCACGTCGACCGGCACGGAGGGCAGGCCCTCCCGCATCACGACCTTGAGATTGTGGTCGCGGAGCTGCGGCTCCATGCGAGCCAGCACACCCTCGATGATCTCGTCCACTTCGGCCGGTCGGCGTGAGGGCGTGAGCGCGCCCGCTCGGAGCCGGGAGAGATCGAGGAGATTGCCGACGACTCGGTTCAGCCGCACCGCCTCTTGTCTGATCGTCTCCAACAGGTCGCGCCGTTCTCGTTCCTCGAAAGACGCTTGATCGTCCAGTAGGCCGGTGACGGATGCCGTGATGGATGACAGCGGGGTACGGAGGTCGTGCGTCACGGAGGAGAGCAGCGCGGCCTGCATCTTGCTGCGATCGGCATCGACCCTCGCGTCGCGCGCGAGCGTGGCCATGCGTGCTCCCTCGAAGGCGAGCGAGAGCTGCGCGGCGAACGTTCGAACGAGCTGCCGCTCTGCGTCACCGAGCTGAGTCCCTCGAGGGAGATGGACGCGGATGTGGCCGATCTCGCGCTCCCTGACGAGCAGCGGGAAGCGCTCCACGCTCAGGTCTGGCGCGCTCGTCTCGCCGATCGTCACGGAGGCGCCGTCCTCGACCTCGGCCTCATAGCCGCTGAGCCTCAGAAGGTCGATCGCGGCTGCACCGAAACGCTCAATGACCTGTTCGGCGGGCTCGCCAGAGAGCAATCGTGTCCCGAGGTGCTGCAGCAGCCGGGCCTCGCGTTCCCGAACCTCGGCTCGACTCCGCTGCGCGACCGCTCGCGACACGAGAGCGCCCACCATCCCGGAGACCAACAGGAACGCCACGAGCGCGACCAGGTCCTCGGTCTTGCGGACGCTGAGGGTTCCCAAGGGCGGGGTGAAGAAGAAGTTCAAGGACAGGAACGACACGATCGAGGCAGTCAGGCCGCTTGGCATCCCCCCGACAACGGCAGCTGCGGTCACCGCGAGGACGAACGCGAGGGCGGCGCTCGACGTGGAGACCTCACCAGGCAACGCGGCAAGCGTCGTGACGGCGGCCGGAAAGGCGATCGCGGCACCGGTTCGGAACACGCGAGATGTCCGGGGTTGCATGCTCGTTCCAGTCTCCGCCCTCCGCTCCGGACCGACAACGGACGGCCCTGGCTCATACGAACTTCCTACGCGAACACTCGATCTTCCGACGCCGCTCCGACGGGTCCGGTCCGAGACTCGGTCTGGGAGGTGGGTGTGTTGGAGACGTTCTTGCTCGGAGTCGTGGTCGGCCTTGCTGCTGGGCCCATGCTCCGATCCTGGATCGTCTGGCGGGAGTATCAGTCCGCCAGCCGGGAGGCCTGGCTCGCGGAGGAGACCCTCAGGCGGCTCGAGGACGGGCAAGACCTACCGGGTGAGTCCACCGGACATCGCACGGCCTGATCTCGATGGCGACGGTCGGCACGGTGGTGAAGCGGGTTCTGGTCGGTCGCCAGGTCTCTTCGGCCAAGCACGAGCACACCTTGCTCCCGAAGATCCTGGCGCTCCCGGTCTTCTCCTCGGACGCGCTTTCCTCGGTTGCCTACGCGACCGAGGAGATCCTCCTGGTGCTCATCGGGGCGAGCCTGGCTGCTCGAGGTCTGGTGTTCCCGATCGCCGTGGCGATCTCCGTGCTCCTGGCGATCGTGGTGATCTCCTATCGGCAGACCGTCCGAGCGTACCCCTCCGGCGGTGGCGCGTACATCGTCAGCCGGGAGAACCTCGGGGTGCTGCCCGGCCTCATCGCTGCTGCCGCCTTGCTGATCGACTACATCTTGACCGTCGCGGTGTCGGTCGCCGCCGGTGTGTACGCGATCACGTCGGCGGCTCCCAACCTGGCCGAGCATCGCGTCATCCTCTCGCTTGGCTTCGTCGCACTCATCACGCTGGCGAACCTTCGAGGCGTGCGAGAGTCCGGCACGCTGTTCGCGGTCCCGACTTACGCTTTCATCGCGTCCATCTTCGCCCTCATCGTGACCGGCCTGTTGAAATGTGCGACGGAGTGTCCCGTGTTCGGTGGGCCCGAGCATCCGATCCCGACCGGAGCGCTCGCGACCCTGGGGTTGTTCAAGATCCTGCACGCGTTCTCGTCGGGGTCAACGGCGCTGACAGGCGTGGAGGCCATCTCGAACGGGGTACCCGCGTTCCGGCGCCCGCGCGCTCAGAACGCTGCGCAGACCCTCGCGATCATGGGTGCGATCTCGATCGCGATGTTCCTGGGCATCTCGTGGCTCGCGTACCAGATCCAGGGCGTAGCGCCGAGCCACGCGCAGTCCGTCGTCTCGCAGATCGCCAGCGCCGTGTTCGGGGGCGGATTGGGCTTCTATCTGGTGCAGATCTTCACCGCGGCGATCCTCATCCTGGCTGCGAACACCGCCTATCAGGACTTCCCGAGGCTCTCGGCGATCCTCGCGCGCGACAGCTTCGTGCCGCGCCAGTTCCAGAATCGGGGTGATCGGCTGGTCTTCTCGAACGGCGTGGTCGTGCTTGGGGGGCTCGCCGCGCTTCTCATCTGGGCGTTCGACGCCGAGGTTTCCCGTTTGATCCAGCTGTACGTCGTCGGCGTGTTCACGTCCTTCACGCTCTCTCAGTCCGGGATGGTTCGGCACTGGTTCAAGGATCGGGGCGAAGGGTGGCGGCGAAGCGCGGTCGTCAACGGGGTCGGGGCGCTCGCGACGGGTCTCGTTCTGGTGGTCATCGCCTCGACGAAGTTCCTGGAGGGCGCGTGGATGGTGATCGCCGCCATGCCGTTCATCGTCGCTTTCTTCTATTTCGTCAATCGACATTACGAGCGAGTGCGGCGCGAGCTCGCTCGAGGCGCGGTTCCCGTCGGCAGGTCCGGCACGAACCGCGTTCTGTTCGTCCTCACCGACGTCGATGCGGCTGCGGCCGAGGCTCTTGGATACGTCCGCTCGATGCGACCCTCCTCCTTCCAGGTGGCGTACGTGGGAAAGCGTCCGTTCGAGGAAGCGAACGGCGTCTGGAGCACGTTCGCGCCCGCCGGGCCGGAGCTGATCGATGCGAGGCACGGGTCCCCGGTCGAGAACGTCCTTCGCTTGATCCGATCGATCCCGCGGGACCCGGACGACTTCATCACGGTCGTGATCCCCGAGATGTTCCGCAAGCGCTCCCTCCTGCAAGCCGCGCTGAAGCCCGTGACGTTCCGACTCAAGATCCGCCTGCTCTCCGAGCCGCAGGTGGTGGTCACCGACGTGCCGGTGCTCGCCGAGGAGGATCACCTGGTCGGGGTGGATGGCCGGCCCTTGATCCCCGAGCGCATGGAAGCGCTCGTCTTCGTCGCCTCGGTTCACGATGCGACGATCCGGGCGATCAACTACGCGCGGAGCCTGAACGCGCACGAGACGCGAGCGGTCTTCCTTGCGACGGAGCCCGAGGAGATCCCGAGCTTCCTGGAGGAGTGGGCTCGACGCGGGATCGGGATCCGCCTCGATATCGTCGAGGCTCCGTTCCGCGACCTCGGACCTCCGTTGATGGAAGAGGTGCGACGTGTCACATCCCATCCGGGGGCGGTCGCCGCCGTGATCCTTCCGGAGTTCCTCGTCACACGTTGGTGGCACCGGCTCCTGCACAACAACCGCGCCCTGTTCGTCAAACGACAGCTCCTTTTCGAGCCCCGCGTCATCCTGTCGAGCGTCCCGTACCGGCTTGGGAGTTAGGAGTCAGAACGCCGCCCGCCGGGCTGGCATAGTGACGAGTCGTGACCGACGGCATCACGATCGGAGACGATCGAGTCGCACGCTGCTGGTGGAGCGGTGACGACCCGCTGTACGGGCGGTACCACGACAAGGAGTGGGGTCGGCCCTCGAAGGACGACCGTCGCTTGTTCGAGAAGCTCAGCCTCGAGGGATTCCAGGCCGGGCTGAGCTGGCTGACGATCCTCCGGAAGAGGGAGGACTTCCGCAGGGCCTTCAAGGACTTCAACATCGAAGTGGTCGCCAGGTTCAATTCTCGAAGCGTGGCTCGGCTGCTGGAGAACGCGGGGATCGTTCGCCACCGCGGCAAGATCGAGGCGACGATCAACAACGCGCGTCGTTGCTCTGAGGTTCAGGACGAGTTCGGCAGCTTGGCCGCGTACGTCTGGCGGTTCGAGCCGGAGGCGGCGTCACGCCCCCGAACTCTCGACCACGCAACCCTGATGACGATGACGACCAGCGCGGAGGCGAAAGCGCTAAGCGCGGACCTTCGCCGGCGCGGTTGGTCGTTCGTCGGGCCGACGACCGTCTACTCGTTCATGGAGGCAATGGGGCTCGTGAACGATCATCTCGACGGATGCAACGTCCGTGAGAGGGTCGAAGGGGAGCGCCAACGGTTCCGACGACCGGCCGCGCGGAAACGGGGCCGCCGCAGGAAGGGTTAGGAGTCGAGCGTGCCGCTCTCGAAGCCCTACAACATCAGTGGCCCTGCAGCTCGGAGGCCTCTGCTGCGCGTTTCGCCCGGGCTCGCTTGATGAGCCACCAGGCGATCACGGCTGCCAGCAGGATCGCGATCGCCCAGGAGATGGGCTCGCCGTAGCGAAGGACCGTCTGCCAGTTGTCGCCGAGCACGACGCCAGCCCACGTGAGCGCGAACGTCCACGGGAGGCACCCGAGGAACGTGAACAGCGTGAACTTCCCGAAGGGCATCCTCGCGACGCCGGCCGGGAGTGAGATGAAGGTCCGCACGACGGGCAGCAGCCTCGACACGAAGACCGCCATCTCCCCGTGCTTCTCGAACCACTTCTCGGCGCGATCGATCTCGTGCTTGCGGAGGAAGATGTAGCGGCCCCAGCGCTCGATGAGCGGCCGCCCGCCGCGGAGCCCGACCCAGTAGGCGAGCCAGGAGCCCACCACGTTCGCAATCGTCCCCAGCATCGCGACCCAGAAGAAGTCCAGGCGGCCGCGGGACACGAGGAAGCCGCCGAACACCATCGTGACCTCCGACGGGATCGGGATGCACGCGCTCTCCAGCACCATGAGCACGAAAACGGCGAGGTAGCCGTAGTCGGCGAGGGAGCCCGTGATGAGGTGCTCTAGCCACTCGAGCATGGGCCGCCCAGGCTAACAGCCGGTCTCGTGTCCCCTCCCGGTGCTACCGTGGGGAGCCGGATGGGAATGGAAATCACCCTTCCGCTGTTCCTCAGTCGGTCGGACGACCGTTGACAGTTCGACAACCCTCCCTGTAAAGAAGGACCCCCTTATGGCTAAGAACCTGGTGATCGTCGAGTCGCCGACAAAGGCGAAGACGCTCGAGCGCTACCTGGGCAAGGACTTCTCGGTGAAGGCCTCATTCGGCCACATCCGGGACCTGCCGGGCAGCAAGATCGGCGTCGATACCGAGCGGAACTTCGAGCCCGAGTACGTCGTGCCCGACGAGAAGAAGAAGGTCGTGACAGCGCTACGCGCGGCGTACAAGAAGGCGGACGAGGTCTGGCTCGCCACCGACTTCGACCGCGAGGGCGAAGCGATCGCGTTCCACCTGGCCGAAGTCCTCAAGGTCGATCCCGAGCAGGCGAAGCGGGTCACGTTCACGGAGATCACGAAGGGGGCCGTTCAGGAAGCGTTCCGAAACCCCCGGACGATCGACACGCGGCTCGTGGAGGCGCAGCAGGCGCGGCGGATCCTCGACCGTCTCGTCGGATACAACCTGTCGCCCCTTCTCTGGAAGAAGATCCGCCCCGGGCTCTCCGCCGGAAGGGTTCAGTCCGTCGCGCTCCGCCTCATCGTCGATCGCGAGCGTGAGATCGAGGCCTTCAAGACGCAGGAGTACTGGACCGTGGACGTTCGCCTGACGCCGGAGGCCGAGGAGCTCCCGTTCGTGGCTCGGCTCCGTATGGTTGATGACGAGCGGATCAAGACGCCGACCGAACGCGCCAAGGGAAGCATCCTTGAGGAGGCGGCGGCTCGCGAGCATAGTGCGAACCTCGAGCGCGCCTCCTACCGCATCGCGTCGGTCGAGAAGAAGGAGCGCAAGCGCAGGCCCGCGCCGCCGTTCACCACCTCGACTCTGCAGCAGGAGGCCGGCCGCAAGCTGGGGTTCTCCTCCCGGAAGACGATGCGCGTCGCGCAGCAGCTCTACGAGGGGATCGCGCTGCCGGGCGAAGGGCAGACCGGCCTCATCACCTATATGCGGACCGACTCGACGAATATGGCGGCCACCGCGCTGGCGGAGATCACGGACGTGGTGAAGAGCAAGTACGGCAAGGAGTACGCGCTCGACAAGCCGCGTTTCTACAAGACCAAGTCCCGCGGAGCCCAGGAGGCACACGAGGCGGTCCGGCCGTCCTCGGCCGCACGGATCCCCGACGAGATCGCCCCGCATCTCAGTGCTGACCAGGCGAAGCTGTACCGACTGATCTGGCAGCGTGCCGTCGCGAGCCAGATGGCGGAGGCGATCTTCGACCAGGTCACCGTCGACATTCAGGCGACTGCCGACAACGCGCCTCGCTACACGGTGCGGGCGACGGGACAGACCCAGCGATTCGACGGGTTCAAGCGCGTGTACTTCGAGGGCCGGGACGACTCGACCGACGAGGATGCCGAGTCCCGGTTGCCCGAGCTGACCGAGGAGCAGGTCCTGCGGTTCCTCGAGGTCCTGCCGGAGCAGCATTTCACGCAGCCTCCGCCCCGATTCACCGAAGCGGCGCTCGTCAAGGAGCTCGAGAGCCGAGGCATCGGCCGCCCCTCCACGTACGCGCCCACGATCTCGAACCTGCTGGATCGCGACTACGCGCGACTCGAGGAGAAACGCCTGTTCCCGGAGGACGTCGGCACGGTCGTCATCGACCTCCTCATGGAGTGGTTCGCCGATGTCATGGACTACAGCTTCACGGCCCGGATGGAGGACGAGCTCGACAACATCGCCGAAGGCACGATCGGTTGGACCCAGGTCCTCGACGAGTTCTTCGCGCCGTTCGAGCGCGACATGGAGAAGGCCACCGAACAGGCGGAGCGCCCGAAGGAGGACACCGGCGAGACATGCCCGCAGTGCAAGGAGGAGGGGCGCGACCCACCGGGCAAGCTCGTCATCAAGCTCGGGCGTGCGGGGCGCTTCATCTCGTGCGACCGCTATCCGGAGTGTAAGTACGCCGCCGACCTCTCGGGGAAGAAGCGCCCGGAGCCGGAATCGATCGGCGAGACGTGTCCGCGGTGCGTCGAGGAAGGGCGAGACCCGCCGGGCGACCTCCAGAAGCGCGTCGGAAGGTTCGGTCCCTTCATCGGCTGCTCCAACTACCCCGACTGCAAGTACGTCAAGAAGGAAGAGAAGAAGATCGGCATCTCCTGCCCGAAGTGCAGGGAGGAAGGGCGTGAACCGCCGGGCGACCTCATCGAGAAGAAGGCACGGCGCCGCGGGGGCAGCGTGTTCTTCGGCTGCAACAAGTACCCCGAGTGCGACTTCACGGTCGGGCAGAAGCCGCTCGACGAGCCGTGTCCGAAGGACGGCTGGGTTCTGATCGAGGCGAAGGACGGCATCAAGTGCGCTCGCTGCGACTATCGACGCGATGCCAAGGGGAACGAGATCGCTCCGGAGCCGAAGGACGAGGAGGAGGAGGTCGCGGCGGCGGCCGCGCCCGGCGATGACGGCGGGCCTACCGAAGCCGCGTGACGGGCGCGGTAGCCTCCATCCATGGCATCCGCCGCAGAGGAGATAGCGGCACTTCGGGGTACCAGGCCCGCGACCTTCCGCAACCTGCTTCGAGACGCGACCTTCTCTCGGCTGTACCGCGCCATCTTCGTCTCCTCGCTCGGAGACTGGGTCGGGTTCGTGGCGGTCGTCGCCTTGGTGACCCGGGTGGGGGAGGGCTCGGGGTACGCCGTCACCGGCGTGATGATCGCCCGATTGCTTCCTTCGCTCGTGTTCGGGCCGTTCGCGGGGGTGCTGATCGACCGGTTCGATCGAAAGAAGCTGATGGTGATCGCCGACATCGCCCGCGGCGTCGGCTACGCATCGCTCCCGCTCTACCCGCGGTTGCCGTGGATCTTCGGGATGTCGTTCCTGATCGAATGCCTATCGCTCCTGTGGACGCCGGCCCGCGACGCGATGATCCCGAGCCTGGTCCCGCGTCGGCAGCTCAACAACGCGAACACGATCGCGCTCGGGACCGGCTACGGGACGCTGCCGCTCGGCGGGATCGTCTACACGGCCTTGGCGGCCTCCGCCCTCGCCCTAAGCGACGCGGTCGGATACTTCGGCTCGAACCCGGAGTCAATGGCGCTCTGGGGCAACGCCCTGACGTTCGTCTTCTCCGCGTACATGATCCGCGGCTTGCCCGAGCGCGCCGGCGGGCATGTCTCCAAGAGCGGGCGGCTGAAGCCGGGGGATGCGCTGGCGGACATGCGCGAGGGGCTCCGCTTCCTGAAGGACCATGCGTTCGTCCGCGCGATGACGTTCGGGATCGTCCTCGCGTTCACGGGAGCGGGCGCGGTCTTGTCCGTCGGGCCGATCTTCGCGCAGGAAACGCTGGGTGGCGGCGCGACCTCCTGGGGATTCCTGGTCACGGCGGTGGGGGTGGGGATGGCGCTCGGGATCGCGCTCGCCGGCCAGGTCCACAAGGTGATCGAGAAGGACGCGTTCTTCCCACTGGCGATCCTCGGCGGGGCCGCGTCCCTCGTCCTCCTCGCGGCGATGCCGAACGTGGTGCTCGCCGCGCTGGCCACGGCGTTGATGGGCTCGTTCGCCGGGTCGACATGGGTGACCGGCTACACGCTCCTGCACGAGAACGTGACCGACGAGCTTCGCGGCCGTGTCTTCGCGACGCTGACCGTTCTCTCTCGCCTTGGCCTGTTCGTGTCGCTGGCGGGATTCCCGTTGCTTGCCGAGACGCTCGGTGATGGGCCGATCGCCCTGGCGGGGACGCGCCAGGCGCTATGGGCGGGGGCGCTCATCATGGTGATCGGCGGGATGTTCTCTCGCCGCGGTCTCGCGAAGAGCCGGTTGACACGGCCGCGTCCGCTGAAGTTGTGGCCCCGGTTGCGCAAGATCGAGAAACGGGGGACGTTCATCGCTTTCGAGGGTGTCGAGGGTGCGGGCAAGGGCACGCAGGTGCGGCTCGCCAAGGACTTCCTCGAGGGGCTCGGGGAGGACGTGCTCGTTTCGCGGGAGCCGGGCGGGACGCCCCTGGGGGAGCGGTTGCGTGACTCGCTCCTCGTCGATCACGACGAGGTGGTTGATGCCCGCGCCGAGGCATTGCTGTTCGCCGCGAGCAGAGCGCAGCACGTCTCGCGCGTGATCCGGCCGGCGCTCGAGGAGGGGAAGATCGTGCTCTGCGACCGGTTCATCGACTCCTCGCTCGCGTACCAGGGTGCGGGGCGTGGGCTGGGGGAACAGGATGTCCTCTCGCTCAACGTCTGGGCGACGCAGGGACTGTTCCCCGACCTCGTGGTGCTCCTGAACATCGACCCCGACAAGAGCCGGGAGCGGATGGACTCGAACCCCGACCGCATCGAGTCCGAGGACCGCTCGTTCCACGCGAAGGTCTCCGAGGCGTTCGTCCGCATCGCCGACGACCATCCCGAACGGTTCGTCGTGATCGATGCCGATGCGCCCCCCGAGGTCGTGCACGAGCGGATAAAGCACGAGCTCCTGCGCTACCTGAAGGTCGATGAGGACGGGGAGACACCGTGAGACCCGTCCTCGCTCGAGTGCCCGGACAGGACGACGCGATGACGTTCCTGGACCGAGCGCTCCCGCAGCCGCATCACGCGTACCTGTTCGCCGGGCCCGAGGGCTCGGGGAAGCAGCTCGCGGCCCGGGCGCTCGCTGCCGCGCTGCTGTGCAAGGAAGGTGGGTGCGGCGAGTGCCGCGACTGCAGGCTGGCCCTCGACGACCGGCACCCGAACATCGTCATCGTGGAGCCGGAGGGACGCGACATCCGGGTCGGCGAGAACGCCGACGAGAGCGGGACCGCCCGGTGGGTGACGGCACGCGCGTACCTCACCGCGCCGGAGGGCGGATGGAAGGTGCTGCGCCTGGAGCAGGCTGACCGGATGACGGAGGAGGCAGCCGACGTGCTGCTCAAGGCCCTCGAGGAGCCGCCCGACAGGACGTTGTTCCTGTTGTCGTCGGCGCGTCCCGACGAGATACCGGAGACGGTTCGCTCCCGGTGCCACACGGTGACGTTCAGTCCGTTGTCGGAGAGCTTCGTCGCGGAGGCGCTGGCGGGCGAGGGGATCGAGGCGGGCCGTGCGCGACTGGCAGCCCGGATCGCCGGGGGCAACCTCGGCCGGGCTCGGCGTCTCGCGAACGATCCCCAAGGGTTGGCGTTCCGCGACTCCGCGCTGGCTGCGCTCGAAACCTCCACCACGGGTGCGGGGGGAGCGCTGGATGCCGCCGAACAGCTGTTGGCCGCGGCCGGTGAGTACCGCAAGCGATTCGCGAGCAGGTTGAAGGAGGACCTCGAGCCGTTCGTCGACCCCGATACCGGTGGGCCGCTCGAGCAGTACCGCGGGGCCGTGAAGCGGCTCGAGCAGCGGCATCAGCGGCAGGAGCGCCGGGCCGAGCGGGACTTCCTCGATGCTGCCTTGCTCTCGCTCGAGTCCTGGTTCCGCGACAACCTGCTCGTCGGCGCGGGCGGCGACGTGGGGTGGGCGATCAACCTCGACCGGCCGCCGGAGACGGGCTCGCTCCCGATGGCCGAGGCCGCGCGTGCGATCCAGGTGCTGGAGGAAGCACGAGCGGCGCTCGCCGACGAGACGAATCTCAACGCGAGGCTCGTGTTGGAGGCCGCGTTTCTCCAGCTCGCCCCCGCTGCGGCGCGCGCGTGAGTGTTCGGTACACTGACCCGGTTACGCCGGAGTAGCTCAGCCCGGTAGAGCACACGATTCGTAATCGTGGGGTCGCGGGTTCGACTCCCGCCTCCGGCTCAACGAGTTGTTCATCTCGGTAAAGCGCCTAAGGTGGGTTCATGGGTTTGCACATCCGGCCGGGCTTCGCATTGGCGCTTGTCGCCTCCGTCCTCGCGGTGCTGCCGGTTGGCCCGAGTGCGGCAGCGCCGGAAGTCGGCAAGTTCGTTGACGCGGCGCTCGTGAGCGGCACGGTGTTGATCAAGACCCCCGGTGCATCCGGCTACGAGCCGCTTGGCCCCGATGAGCAAAGGCAGATCCCCGTGGGCTCACTTGTTGATACGAGGGAAGGGCGCGTGCGCATCACCCACGCGCTGCCGGACGGCGAGCTGCAGTCGTCCGACTTCTACGAGGGCCTTTTCGAGGTGACGCAAGACGAATCTGGGCTCACCACAGCCACGCTCACCGGCGGCAGCTTCGCGAAGTGCGCGAGCGATGGGCAGGCGAGGGTCATCCGCCGGGTCCGCCGACTCCGGGCTGTCGCCAGCGGCAGGTTCAGGACCAGGGGAAGGCACTCAGCAGCCACGGTCAGAGGCACCGCTTGGACAGTCACCGACCGCTGCGACGGCACGCTCACTTTGGTGAACAGAGGCTCCGTCGCTGTCCGTGACTTCAGGAGGCACAAGACCATCACGGTGAGGGCTGGGAAGAGCTATCTGGCGGAGGCGCGCTAACTAGGGAACCGCCTCCGGCTCAACGATCCCGCTCGAAGAGGTTTCTGGCCCCACGGCGTCGAATCCCTCTGTACCCGCCGAAAAGGAGACAGCCTGCGCCGCGCCCTGATCCTGATCGCCCTACTGACGCTCGCGACCGCCTCGAGCGTCCAGGCCGCGCCGTCTACCGAGGGCCAGTGCCTGCAGCTCCCCGGTGACGGGAGCCGGTGCCCGGCCTGGGGGCACACGTGGCTGAACCCCGGCGGAGACAACGCGGCATGCGCAGCGAACAATGTGCCGCAGAACTCTGTTGCGGGTCCGGATGGCGTGTACGTCACGGGCTGGGCATGCGACAGCCAGGACAAGCAGAACGATGCCGGCGGCTGGATCGCTGGCAACGACATCTTCACGCTTGCATACAACCTCGATGGGAGCACGCGCTGGGTGGCCCGGTACAGCGGGCCCGGCGGAGCGCAGGACGCGATCGGCGACGACGGCAGGGGGATCGCGCTCAGCCCGTCCGGGGACCGCCTCTACGTGACCGGGGGACAGAACATGGGTCTCGGCGGAAACCAGGGGGACTTCCGCTTCGTCGGGGACATCGTGACGATCGCCTACGACACAACGACCGGAGCAGAGCTGTGGAATGCGAGCTACCACGGGCCAGCGGTTGGGATGGACATGGCCGAGCAGGTGGCGGTCAGCGAGGACGGGGAGCGCGTGTACGTCACGGGCGAGAGCCAGGCTCCCGACTTCCCCTCGGGGGCGTCGGGCGGCTCGGATGCCGTCGTCATCTCCTACGACGCGTACACGGGTGAGCGGGACTGGGTCTCGCGCTACCACGCGCCCGGGACGACTCGGAACAATGCGATCGGTGCTTCCTCCATCGCGGTGCGCGGCTCGCGTGTCTACACGGCGGGTGCGTACCTCGGACCGTCCGGTGCCGGGTACGAGGTGCTCTCTGTCGAGGATGACCGCGCGAAGCACGAAGGTCATCAGCGGTGGGTCGCGTTGTCGAACCCCCAGCTCGGGTTCAAAGTAGCGCGCGGCTCGCTCGCGGCGACCGGTGAGGGCATCTTCTTCACGGGGACGAAGTCGTCCTCGGTCACGCCGCCACAGACGTGTCCTCCACAGCAAACGTCAGGCGCTCCGAACGCCGAGTACGCGACGTTCAGTCTTGACCCTGGGACGGGGGCTGTCGAGTGGATGAAGACGTACTCCGGAGCGGTCGGTGGCAACAACGGCGCATTCGGGCTCGCCACTGACGCGTCGGGATCACGTGTCTATGTGAGTGGCCAAGCCTCCGGCCCGGCACCGAGCTGCGCGGTCAGCATCGCCACGGTGGCGTACGACGGGAAGAGCGGAGACCAGCTCTGGAGCGACTACCAGGAGCCATTTCCTGGGTCCTACCCGCAGGGGTTCGCGATCACAGCGGTGCCCGACGGGTCTCGGGTGTACGTGGCCGGTCTCGAGTACCACCTCACGACCCTCGGTTACCGCGGCGACTCCCGTGTGCTCGCCTACGACTCGGGTGGGGTGCTCAAGTGGTCCGGCCGATACAACAGCGCGGCTGCGGGCCCGGCCCTGGACCTGGACTCGTACGGCTATTTCCTCGAGCTCAGTCCAGATGCCAGTCGCCTCTACCTCACGACCATGGTCCACAGGCGTGATCAGGTCATGCGGACCAGCAAGCAGCGCTACGGCACGGTCGCGTACGACACCGCGTCCTGATCCGAACCCATCGCTATCCGCCGGGCTTCCGATACTGGACCTGCTCGGCTTTGCGCAGAGCCTCCATCGTTTCGTCGACGGTCATGAGGACCGTCGTCTCGAGCGAGCTGAGCGCACCGCCACCACTGATCGCAAGGGCAACCGCGGCCATGGACACGTTGTCGGGAGCCTCCCACAGGTTGTAGCCGTCGTGTGTACCGAATGCGTACCAGAACCCGTGGAGCTTCCCACCAACCGACTCGATGTACGACTCAGCGGCCTTTCGGCGGTCCTCCGGGTTGGCGATCAGCCTGGCCCACGTCTCTGGCGTGTAGCTGAATCTCGATAGATAGAGCGGCATCGTTCCTCCTCTCGTTCGGCGGATCTCACGAGTGCGACGGACCTCGTTCGCGGTAATGCTTCAGTCGATGGCGGCCATGACGTGCTTCAGGTTCGTGTACTCCTCGATCGAGTACATCGACATGTCCTTGCCGTAGCCGCTCTGGCCGTAGCCGCCGTGCGGCATCTCCGGCGTGAGCGGGATGTGCGTGTTGATCCACACGGTTCCGAACTTCAGGCGACGCGCCGCGTTCATCGCACGCCCCACGTCGCGGGTCCATACGGACGCGGCGAGGCCGTAGTCGACGTCGTTCGCCCAGTCGAGCGCCTGCTGGTCGTCGTCGAAGCGCTGCACGGTCACGACGGGGCCGAACACCTCCCGTTGCACGATCTCCGAGGTCTGGTCGACACCGGTGATCACGGTCGGCTTATAGAAGAAGCCCTTGTCGCCGAGGCGCTCGCCGCCAGTGCGGATCTCCGCGCCACCCTCGCGGGCGCGGTCCACGAACCCGGTCACCCGCTCGAAGTGCTCTTCGGAGACGACGGGGCCCATCTCGGTGTCCTCGTCGTTCGGGTCGCCGACCTTCATCCCCTCGACCTCGGAGACGAGCTTGGAGACGAACTCGTCGAACACCCCAGGTCCCGCGATGACGCGGGTTGCCGCGGTGCAGTCCTGGCCCGAGTTGAAGTAGCCCGCAACCTTCACCCACTCGACGGAGTCCTCGAGCTTCGCGTCATCGAAGATCACGACCGGGGCCTTGCCGCCGAGCTCCAGGTGCACGCGCTTGAGCGACTCGGCTGCGGCTTTCGCCACCTCCCGTCCTGTCGAGACCTCGCCGGTGATCGACACCATGCCGACGCCGGGATGCTTCACGATCGCCTGGCCGGTCGGTACTCCGTCGCCGGTGACGACGTTGAGGACACCCGGCGGGAAGATGTCCTGCGCGAGCTCGGCCGCACGCAGCAAGGAGAGCGGCGTCCACTCGGACGGCTTGATCACGACGGTGTTGCCGGCCGCGAGCGCCGGGCCGAGCTTCCAGATCGCCATCCAGAGCGGGTAGTTCCACGGAGCGATCAGCCCAACGACGCCGATCGGCTCGCGGCGGAGCATGCTCGTGTAGAGGACGTCGTCGGCCTTGTAGTACTCGCCCGCAGGCAGCCCGCCCATCGTGCGAGCGCCGGCCGCGAAGAAGCGAAGGTGGTCGGTCATCACCGGCATCTCGTCGGTCATGACGGACGCGAGCGGCTTACCGACGTTGAGGGACTCGAGCTTTCCGATGTCGTCCGCGTGCGCGTCGATGGCGTCGGCCCACTTCAGGAGCATGTTGCTGCGCTCGCCGGGTGTGGTGTCGAACCAGGTCTCGTCGAACGCTTTCCGCGCGGCTTTGACGGCGGCATCCACGTCCTCTTCGGTCCCGCGAGGGATCTCGGCGATCGTCTCACCGGTTGCGGGGTTGACGACGGGCAGGCCCTCGTCCGCTCGACCGTCCGTCCACTCGCCACCAACCAGCATCTGCCGCCGCTGGATCGTCGTCGCCAACGCTCGCTCCTTCCTCGCCGGGGTCACTACCCTAGCCCGGCCGACTCGTTCAGACTTGCGCCATGGAGCTCCCACA
>CAZKFH010000016.1:22780-38413 GCA_964551945.1 uncultured Actinomycetes bacterium
GGTCACTACCCTAGCCCGGCCGACTCGTTCAGACTTGCGCCATGGAGCTCCCACAGGAACGGAAGGTCGTCACCGAGATCCCCGGCCCGCGCTCCCGCGAGCTGTTCGCCCGCCGCGAGCGCGCCATCCCCGCAGCGGTCTTCAACACGGTGCCCGTCTTCGTCGAGCGGGCCTCCGGCGCCATCGTGGAGGACGTCGACGGCAACCGGCTGATCGATTTCGGCGCGGGCCTGGCCGTGCTCAACGTGGGCAACGCCGCGGCGGCGGTCGTCGAGGCCATCCGCGAGCAGGCCGAGCGTTACACGCACACGTGCTTCCACGTCACCCTCAACGAGCCCTACCTCGCGGTCGCGGAGAAGCTGAACGAGATCACACCGGGCGGTCACGAGAAGCGAACGATGCTCGTCAACTCCGGCGCGGAGGCCGTGGAGAACGCAGTGAAGCTCGCTCGCTACGCCACCGGCCGCTCGGCGATCGTGACATTCGACCACGCGTTCCACGGCCGAACGCTCATGGCCATGACGTTAACCGCGAAGGTGGCGCCGTACAAGAAGGGCTTCGCGCCGTACGCGCCGGAGGTCTACCGCCTGCCGTTCGCGTACCCATACCGCTGTCCGACAGGACAGACCGCGGACGCGTGCGGGCCGTCGTGCGTGGAGCACGCGATCGACGAGATGCAGACGCACATCGGAGCAGAGAGCATCGCGGCGATCATCGTCGAGCCCGTGCAGGGCGAGGGCGGGTTCATCGTGCCCGCGCCGGAGTTCCTCCCCGCCCTCGCCGAGTTCTGCAGGGCGAACGGGATCATGTTCATCGCGGACGAGGTGCAGACCGGTTTCGGCCGGACCGGCCGTTGGTTCGGTATCGAGCACAGCGGGATCGAGCCGGACATCGTGGTGATGGCGAAGGCGCTCGGGGGAGGGCTGCCGCTCGGTGCGGTCACGGCGCGGGCGGAGCTGATGGACGCGGTGCATGTCGGCGGCCTCGGGGGGACATTCGGGGGCAACCCGATCGCGTGCGCCGCCGCGCTGGCGGCCATCGACACGATCGAGCGCGAAGGCCTGGTCGAACGCTCCGCCCGCTTGGGCGACACGCTCGGGCGGGGGCTTCGCGACATCCAGTCCAGGAGCGAGCTGGTCGGCGACGTCCGCGGGCTCGGCGCGATGATGGCGATCGAGCTCGTCGAGGATCGGGAGACAAAGGAGCCGGCGAAAAGAGCCGCGAGCGCCGTGATCGAGGGCTGCTACCGGGAAGGCCTCATCACGCTCAAGGCGGGGACGTACGACAACGTCGTGCGGCTGCTGCCCCCCCTCGGCATCGACGACCACTTGGTCGAGGAGGGGCTCCGCATCCTCGGAGACGCCGTCGCCGCGGCCGGTTAGCGCTTGAGCTCGACCCGAAGCTCGGGGACCCCGCTCGCCGGCGACTATCGCGAGCGGCCGTTCTGGTGGGACCGAACACCACCGGCGGTGAAGCTCTCGAGGGGCCTTCCGTCGGAGGCCGACGCGGTGATCGTGGGCGGCGGATACACGGGACTCGGCGCCGCGGCGGAGCTCGCATCACTCGGACGGTCGGTGGTCGTGCTGGAGAAGCACCACCTGGGGTTCGGTGCCAGCACGAGGAACGGCGGCATGATCCATCCCGGCACGAAGCTCGAGCTCGACGAGCTGTTCCACCGGCCGCTCGGCCGCGAGCTGTACGACTTCACGGTTGAGGCATTCGAAGCCGCGGAGGCATTGATCGAGAGCGAGGGCATCGAGTGCGACTACCGGCGCTCGGGCCACCTCTACCTCGCATCGCGCCGCTCGCATGTCGAGAGCCTGCGCGCGATCGAACGCCTGTACGTCGAGCGGCTCGGCCAGCGAGCGCGGTTCATCCCGCGTGAGCGGCTGGACGAGGAGATCGGCTCCACGGCATATCACGGCGCCGTCCTGATCGAGAAGAGCGGCGGCTTGGATCCCGCCAGGTACCACGCGGCGATCCTCAACGCGGCTGTCCGATCGGGTGCCTCACTGCACGAGCGCACGCCGGCACTCGGGCTCAAACGTCGGAGCGCCGGCGGCTTCGAGGTCGCGACGCCGTTCGGCCGTATCCGCGCTCGCGACGTGATCGTGGCAACGAACGGGTACCGCGACGGCCTCGTTCCCTGGCTCCGTCGAAGGATCGTCCCGATCGGCTCGTACATCATCGCCACCGAAGTGCTCGACGCGTCGACTGCCGCGGAGATCAACCCGAACGGCCGCATGTTCTTCGACTCGAAGAACTTCCTGAACTACTGGCGGCTGTCCCCGGATCGCCGGATGCTCTTCGGCGGCCGCGCGAGCATGGCCCCGACCACCATCGCGAGGGCCAGGGACACGCTCTACCGGCAGATGATCGCGGCGCACCCCCAGCTTGAGGGCGTCCCGGTCTCTCGCGCCTGGGGAGGAAAGGTCGGGTTCAGCTTCGACCGCCTGCCGCACGCCGGTCGTCACGACGGCCTGTACTTCGCGATGGGCTACTGCGGAACGGGGGTCGCGCTCGCCTCCTACCTTGGCAAGTGCATCGGCGCGTGGGCGGCGGGTGGCAGCCCCCCGTCGTTCGTCCGCATGCCATTCCCCGCGGTGCCGGGCGGCGGTTCCGCGGAGCGGCTCCTGCCGATCGCGGGCCTCTACTACCAGCTCCGAGACCGGGTCGGCTGATTCCGTACTGCTAAGAATGTCAACCGCGACGTCCGGCTATGCTCGCCGCACATGAGGACGCGGACATGACGCAGGCCAGGCAGGCCAGATTGCTGGTCAGCGTGCGCGGACCAACCGAGGCCCTTGCTGCCGCAGAGGGGGGAACCCATATCGCGGACGTAGAGCATCCAAGCACTGCACTGGGCACGCCATACCCGCTCAACATAAAGGCGGTGCGCGAACGGCTCGATCGGGGTGGATTTTCAAGAGTCCCGATCTCGACAAACATCGGAGAGGAACAGCGAGTTAGGAGTTCTGCGTGTCAGGCGGCTCTCGGCGTTGCGGTCGCGGGTGCGGACTACGTAAAGTGCGGTTTCGCTGGTCTGGATCCTAAGGCGGCGGCTGATCTTGGGCGAAATATCGTGCGAAGCGTCAAGGAGTGGTGTCCGGATGCCAAGGTCTATCCGGCCGTCTTTCCTGAAGAAGAATTCGCTCTCTCTTTCGATCCGTTGACCGATGGACCTCGACTCGTCGAAGAGGTCGAATGTGACGGCTTGCTCATCGACACTCTTCGAAAAGAGAGTGGCCTAGGTTTGCTCGACTACTACGACTTGGAACAGCTTCATCGGTTTGTGGAAAGTCTTCACGCGATGGGCAGGGAGGCCTGGCTCGCGGGCAGTATCACACTGGAGGCCCTTCCTGGTTTATGGGATGCTGGCGCTGATGTTGTCTGTGTTCGTGCGGCCGCTTGTGAACGGAACGATGACCTGAACCGGTTTGGAGCCGTCCGGTCGGACCTGGTCCGAGAACTAGTCAGCACACTCCCTTCGAACTCATGAAGATTAGGCGCGTCTTTCTCAAGAACATTCGTGGCTTCGACGAACTCAGCATCAAGCTCGATGGGAAGTCGGCAGTCATCATTGGCGACAACGGGGACGGTAAGACCACCCTCATGCGCAGTCTTGCGATGGGACTTTGCGATGATTCGAGTGCATCTGGTCTGTTTCGCGAGCTGCATGGCGAAACGGTGCGCAGAGGGCACCAAAGTGGGCGCATCAATGTCGAGCTCTTCGACAGTACCGGTGACTTCCGGACCACCACCCAGATTAGTTCGCTGGAGACCTTCGAACGAGTCCAACAGGAGCTGTACGCAAGAAGTCCGAGCGGTCGGAAGTTTCTCCAAATGAGCCCGATGGCGTTTCCATGGGAGCGAATCTTCGCCGTCGCGTATGGCGCAGGCATTCGTGTTCAAGGCACTGCAGATTACGACTATTACTTGACCGTCGATGCCGTCTATCCCCTCTTCAAGTATGACGTTCCTCTACAGAATCCGGAACTTGTCGTAAGGCGATTGATCGACGCCGCTCGCCGGAAGAGGGGAGGTGGAGAACAGGCCGCCGACAAGGTTCTTGGGTCCATCAAAGCTCTTCTAAAGGCCATCCTTCAGCTCGATCGTCAGGATCAAGTGGAGTTGACTCGCACTGCCATAACGGTCCGCGGTCCGTGGGGGAAATCCGCGCTCTCATCCCTGGGTGACGGCTATCGCTCCACGATTACATGGATCCTCGACCTGATGTCCTGGTGGTTTCTCAGGACCTCAAGCGCTCCCGGGCCAGGAACACCCCGTGCCATACGTGGAATCGTCCTGATCGACGAGATAGAGCAGCATCTTCACCCGCGATGGCAGCGAAACATAATGCGGCTCCTAACTGAGAGCTTTCCGCAGATCCAATTTGTCGCAACGACTCACTCGCCCCTTGTCGCTTCCGGCTGCGAGGGCATCGCTGTGCACCAGCTTAGTCAGAAAGCCGGACGCGTCGACCATCGCGTTGCATCTCCATTCGGCTGGCTCGCCGAGGATGTCTACGACATTATGGGCCTGGAGACCTCGCGCGCCGAGGACTTCGAGCCTCTTCTGGCGGAGTATCAGCGGTTGGACGCCAAGCGGTTGCGCTCGGGACTGTCGATTGCCCAATCCAATCGACTGGCCGAGCTTCAAAGGAGATTTCAGACGCTACCAGGAGAAGATCCTGTCCGGCTGACACTGGAACTCAAGAATCTTGCGGAACGCGCCAGCAAGTCCAAGCGCCGTCGCAAGTCATGAGGAACGTCGAACGCTCCAGGCGACCCAAGTCCCTCACAGAGAACGCGGCCAGGTGGACAGCAGAGCTGCTTAGGGAGAAGAGGAAGAAGAGACCTGATCCCAGGCGCGTGAGAAGCCTGACCGACCGATACAGGAAGGCCGACGTTCGGGACGCACTTGACGGTATGTATGGAGGTCTGTGCTGTTACTGCGAGGCTGAGATTGGCGTTGTGGCGGTAGGTCACATAGAGCATCGGAAGCCAAAGAAGAAGTATCCAAGGGAGTGTTTCACTTGGCCGAATCTTCACCTCGGTTGCCCGAATTGCAACCAGGCCAAGGGTCAAGAATGGGTGGCTAAAGATCCGATCTTGGATGCAGTCAAGGATGTGCCAATCGGCGGGCACCTCTCCTATCGGCTTATTGGGGGGATCGGTGTCCAACGATCCGCCCGAACGAAGCGAGGGCGAACCACCATTGACCTCGCGGATCTAAACCGCACAAAATTGAGCACAGCCCGGCTACTCGTTGCTATGCAGGCCTTGGACCTAATCCGTGAACTCAATGAGGATCCGGACTCCTTACAGGCCCCTGAGATTCGTCGCGAGCTAAGCGAAAAAACGAAGGGCATGTATGGGAGTTTGGTCCAGTGGCTGATCGACACATTCTTAAGGACGAGATGACCAGACCACCCTACGGACAAGAACTGATTCTTGACTTGCACGGCTGCGACTCGGCCCAGTTTACTCGGCGAGGGATCGAGCAGTTCTTATCAGAACTCTGCGACCTGATTGATATGCAGCGTTGCGACCTGCACTTTTGGGATGACGTGGGTGTCCCAGATGAGGAACAACAGACTGATCCCAAGACCAAAGGAACTAGCGCAGTCCAGTTCATCCTGACAAGCACGATTGTGATTCATACGCTCGACCTTATGGAAGCAGTCTATGTCAACATTTTTTCTTGCAAGGATTTCGATGCTGACAAGGCGGCGCAATTTACGGCAGAGTGGTTTGCTTCACAGGACTGGAACGCCAACGTGGTGATACGGCGATGATGAGTTTTCGGCGACAGGGCGGGGATTGAAATGACGATGACGCTGTTGGAGGAGGGATTTGAGTTTCCTGCTGTGGCTGGCCATGCGAACCTGCTTAGCCACTTGGAGGAATCGTGCGCGCGACACATCCCCGAGGGTTTGGTGCCGGTCAGGTTTGTGGTTACGACGACAACGGATGCTGGGTATCGATGCGAATTTGGCGCAATCAGCGGGTTGGCAGAAACAGACTCTCCACAGATCAACTCCATTTTCGAGTTCCGTCGTCGCTTTGGTGAGAACACGGAGGACTTCAACGTCGTCCTACTCGTTCCCACTGGGATCGGAGCGGAGATCGGTGGACACGCTGGCGATGCGGGACCGGTAGCGTGCCTTCTCGCTGAGGTGGCGGACACACTTGTTCTCCACCCGAACGTTGTCAACGCATCTGACCTCAACGAGATGCCTCAAAACGCGATGTACGTGGAGGGAAGTGTTGTCACTCGTGTCCTCATGGGAACCGCTGGACTTCAAGCAGTACGATCCAATCGTGTCCTGGTTGTAATCGATGCACATCAAGACGACCTCTTCATTAATGCCGCTGTGAACTCTGTCAGCGGTGCACGGGCGGCGTATGGCCTCTCAGCTCCAGAGGTTGTATGTCTCGAGCCTCCAATGAAGCTCTTTGGTCGGTACTCCGTGTCGGGGCGAGCCGCCGGACGGGTCGAGGAACTCGAGGGTCTCTGCGAGCTACTCGAAGATCGCAGGGACCGATACGACGCGGTCGCGTTGTCGACAGTCATCGATGTGCCACCTGAGTTTCACCACGAGTACTTCGAGGCCGCTGGTGGAATGGTGAATCCGTGGGGCGGTGTAGAGGCCATGCTTACCCATGCCGTGTCGAGTATGTACAGCGTGCCCACTGCGCACTCACCCATGCTCGAGTCCAGGGAGATCGCCAATATGGATCCCGGAGTTGTCGATCCCCGGATGGCTGCGGAGGCTGTCTCCACGACCTTCCTACAGTGCACTCTGAAGGGCTTACAGCGGAGCCCTCGAATCGTCACCGATCCCTTTGCTATGAACCAACCTGGCGTCTTTACGGCTGCGGATGTTTCGTGTCTTGTGATTCCCGACGGCGTCTTGGGGCTGCCCACTCTTGCCGCTCTGGAGCAGGGCATCCCGGTGATCGCTGTGGCCGAGAATCGCAACCTGATGCGAAACGATCTTGCCGCGCTGCCCTGGGCGCCGGGGCAGTTCCATCCAGTTGAGAACTACTGGGAGGCGGTGGGTGTTCTCGCGAGCATCCGTGCGGGAATCGACCCAGCGTCTGTTAGGCGGCCAATGACCGGGACCGCTGTGTCGAAGCAAACCGTGTCTCGGGGAGAGACACGTCCAGCCCCGGTCCGAGGCGCCAACTCATGAAGGACCAGGTGAAGGGGTCCGGGACTGGCATGAGTGGGCGAGCAGGCGAAATCGCCATCCGGGAATCCACTCGGCTCCTAGAGAGCACTCCAGAGTCGGCGAGGATGTTTGCGCGGGCCGTGGCGTCCATGCCTCTCGGTGTCGCGTCTTCTTTTCAGGCTAACAACCCGTACCCGATCTACTTGCGGGAGGGTCGAGGTAGCCAAGTCTGGGACGTCGATGGGCGTGAGTACGTCGATTTCCACGGAGGGTTCGGAGCGATGGTGGTTGGCCATGCCCATCCGAAGGTGGTGGAGGCGATCGATCGAGCCGCCCGTACCGGCACGCATTTCGCCGTCACGACAGAGACGACCGTTGCGCTTGCGGAAGAGCTATGCAGGCGGTTCGAGCTCGATCAGGTTCGCTTTGCTAACTCGGGGACAGAAGCAACGATGGAGGCTATCCGTCTGGCTCGGGCGGCAACCGGCCGGGACATCGTCCTGAAGATCGAGGGCTCGTACCACGGCCACCACGATGCGGTGATGTTCTCCGTTGTCCCCAACACTGACGTGATGGGTGGTCGGGACAATCCGGCCTCGACCCCGCTGTCGCGCGGTATCCCCGCCGACACGGCCCGACACACCCTCGTCGTGCCTTTCAATGACGCGCAGGCACTGGAGCGCCAGCTGGCCGAGCGAGGGAACGAGATTGCGTGTCTGATCATGGAGCCCGTGATGATGAACATCGGGATCGTGCTTCCGGATGACGGCTACCTTCAGGCCGTTCGCGACCTCTGCACTGCTGCGGGGGTGGTCCTGATCTTCGATGAGGTGAAGTCTGGTGCCACCATCGCCTACGGGGGCGCCACGGAGCGTTTCGGCGTGCGTCCGGACCTCGCCTGCTTCGCCAAAGCGGTGGGAGGAGGGGCGGCGCTCGGCGCCTTCGGGGGACGGGCCGATCTCATGGGGGAGATCGCCCGAGGCGTGGCAGCCATGGGCACTTTCAACGGCAACCCCCTGTCCGCGGCCGCGGGATTGGCGGCGCTCACAGAGGTCCTGACCCCCGACGCATACGAGGAGCTCGGAAAGAAAGGGACATCGCTCGCCGAGGGCTGTGCGCGCGCGATCGACGAGAACGGGATACCCGCACACACAGTCGACCTAGGCGCCAAGGGATGTGTGTCCTACCGTCCCAAACCTCTTCGAAACTACCGGGACTTCCTCGAATGCGACGCCGACCTCTTCGCGGCGTCGTGGCCATGGATGGTGAATCGCGGGGTCTTCATGACGCCCGGGGATGAGGAGCAGTGGACCATCTCCGTCCAGCACGACGAGGCCTCCATCGAGCGCTACGTGGATGCCTTCGGCGAGTTCTGCGACGCCCTCGCTAGGTAGCCCCCAGAGGTCAGCCTCTTTTCTCGGCACGAGCGGGTGTTATCGTCCCCGAACCGGGTGCTCGCGCCGGCGCCGACAGATGACGGGACATGGGTGACGCAGGAGCCAGGGGACTATAGGGCGACGGGGCCGGACCTCCAGGCGGAGAACCTCGTCAAGAACTTCGGAGCGACCCAGGCAGTCGACGACGTGAGTTTCTCGCTGGCGCCCGGCGAGTTCTATTCCTTGCTCGGCCCCTCGGGGTGCGGCAAGACCACGACCCTCCGCCTCGTGGCCGGCTTCGAGCAGCCGAACACGGGGAGCATCCGTCTACGGGGAGAGGACATCACCCGATTCCCGGCACACCGGCGCAACGTAAACACCGTGTTCCAGCATTACGCGCTGTTCCCGCATCTCTCCGTGGCAGACAACGTCGCGTATGGGTTGCGTCAGCAGGACATCCCGAAGGAGGAGGCGACTCGGCGACTCGAGGACTCGCTCGGAGTGGTGCGTCTGGGCGAGCTCCGTGATCGCTACCCGCGTGAGCTCTCCGGCGGGCAGCAGCAGCGCGTGGCTCTGGCGCGAGCCCTCGTGAACGAGCCCGCCGTGCTGCTCCTCGACGAACCGCTCGCGGCGCTCGATCTCAAGCTGCGCAAGGCCATGCAGGGGGAGCTGAAGAAGCTGCAAGAGCGAGTCGGGATCACGTTCCTCTACGTCACGCACGACCAGGAGGAAGCGCTCACGCTCTCGGACCGGATCGCGGTGATGAGGGGGGGACGCATCCTGCAGGAGGGGACACCCGAGGAGATCTACGAGCGTCCGCAATCGAGGTTCGTCGCGGATTTCATCGGCCAGACGAACTTCTTCGAGGGTCGTGTCGAGGAGACGGGTGATGCCGTCACGACCGTGCGGGAGACCAGCGGGCTTCTCCTGCGCTGCGCCCCCGCTCCGTGGGCGAGCGTTGGCATGGAGGTTGCGGTGTCCGTCCGTCCCGAGAATGTCCTGCCCGGTGTGGGGACGAATCTCGTGAGTGGCCTGCTCGCGAGGAGCACGTACCTCGGCGACCTGGTGCAGTATCACGTCGTGCTGGAGGGTGGAGGGGAGGTCATGCTGCAGCGTCAGAGCGAACGCGACAGCGCGGCGGCGTCCTGGCGGGTGGGGGAGCGGGTCGATCTGTCGTGGCCGGCGACGGCCGCGCTGGTTCTGGCACCGGACGAGGTCGCGGGTGAAGAGGACATGAAGCTACTGGCCGAGGGGTGAGGGACGGGAGTCCCGGACAGGAGGGGTCATGGACGAAGGCAGGAACGGAAGGAACGAGGGAGGCCGCAGGCCGACCGATCTCGAGCGGGTTCTCGCCGCTCGACAACGACAGCCCCTGTCCCGGCGACGGTTCCTCGGCATGGCGGCAGCAGCGCCGGTGGCCGCGTGGCTGGCTGCGTGCGGCAATGACGTGCGGCCGAATACGGGTGGGAGCGGCGGCGGGCCCGCCTCGCCGGGACCACTGGAAGATGAGCTCGTCATCTACAACTGGACCAACTACCTGAACGAGGACACGATCAAGGCCTTCGAGGCCGAGTTCGGCGTCACGGTGCGCGCTACCGACTTCTTCGAGTCGAACGAGGAGCTGCTCGCGAAGATCCAGGGGGGGGCCGGTGGTTACGACCTGGTGGCGCCGACCGGCTACATGGTCGAGATCATGGGAAGCGAGGGTCTGATGCTCCCGCTCGACCTGGAGCGGATCCCGAATCTGGCGAACGTGCAGGATCAGTTCAAGGGACTCGCCTTCGACCCCGACAACCGGTTCCACGTTCCCAAGGACTGGGGGACGACGGGTTTCATGTACCTGACCGATCAGGTGAGCGAGGAGCTCAACTCCTGGGACGACTTCTACAGCGTCGCGCCGGATTACTCCGGCAAGTACACGGTGCTGGACGGAGCCGTCGAGGTGACGGGGTCCTTCCTCAAGCGCCTGGGGTACTCCTGGAACACGACGGACCAGGCCGAGGTCGATGCGGCGGTCGAGCAGATGGTCGAGTTCAAGCCGCACGTGGCGGCCATCACCTCGACCGAGTATCGCGAGCTGATGGGCAGAGCCGACACGTACCTGGCGCTCGGCTGGAACGGCGACTACTTCTACATCTACGAGGACCAGCCCTCGACGCGCTACGTCATTCCCGAAGAGGGCACGGAGTTCTGGGTGGACTGCTGGTCGATCCTCGCGGATGCGCCGCACCCGAACATCGCGCACGAGTTCCTGAACTGGATCCTCACGCCGGAGCGGCAGGGCGTGGAGACGAACTTCACCTACTACGCGAGTGCGGTCGAGGGGGCAGCGGAGTTCACGGACAAGGCGATCACCGGCGACCCTTCGATCTATCCGCCCGCTGAAGTCACGGACAAGCTCGAGGCCACCCAGTCCGACCCGCTGATCCTGGAGCAGCGCACCGAGGCGTTCACCAGGTTCCAGTCGGCATAGGCGCGGTGAGGGAGCGAGGGGTCCGAGAGCCGAGACTCCTCGCTCTCCCTGCTGCGCTGTACTACCTGGCGTTCTTCGTCGCCCCGATCGCGATCATCGTCGCGTACTCGTTCGCGGATCGGAGCGGGTACTTCGACATCTCGTTCGGGCTGTACGGGCATAACTACGCCCGGCTGGCCGATCCGCTCTACCTCAACATCTATCTCAACACCCTGTTGATGGCGGCCATCGGCACGATCGGGTGCCTGCTGATCGGCTATCCGTTCGCGTATTGGCTGGCGACGCGGGTCCGCAAGCGCAAGACGCTGCTCCTGCTTCTCGTCATCGTGCCGTTCTGGACCAGCATCCTTATCCGGACGTACGCGTGGTCGATCCTGCTGAGTCCCCAGGGCCCGCTCTCGACCGCGTTGCAGAGCCTCGGCCTCATCTCCCAGCCCCTCGACCTGCTGTTCACGTCGCAGGCGGTGTTCATCGGCATCGTCTACGACTACTTGCCTCTGATGGTGTTCCCGCTCTACGTCTCTCTCGAGCGGATGGACCGGCGTCTGGTGGAGGCCTCGCGTGATCTCGGGGCCGGACGCTGGCGAACGCTGTGGCGCGTCACGATCCCGTTGACGCTGCCCGGCATCCTGACGGGGAGCCTGCTGGTGTTCGTCCCGATGACCGGCGAGTACGTGGTGCCCACCATCCTCGGCGGGGCGAAGGAGCCCTTCATCGGACCCGCCGTGGCGGACCAGTTCCTGAGCGCGCTCAACTACCCGTTCGGCGCGGCGATGGCCATGGGGCTCGTGGCGTTCCTCTTGATCGTGATCTTCCTCTACCTGCGGTCGCTGGGCCGTCAGGCCGAGTCCAACCTGGGGGCCACGCTGTGAGCTCCCAGCCGGCGGCGCGGAGTCGTGCGCCTTCGCGTGTCGGCGACGCGCTCACGGACCGGTTCCTTCGCGGCGTCGGTGTGGTGACGTTCATCTACCTGTACGCGCCGATCGTCGTCGTGATCGTCTACGCGTTCAATGAGTCTCGGCTTGTGCAGGTGTGGCGCGGGTTTGGCCTCGAGTGGTGGTCCACCACCTGGGCGGACGAATCGATCACCGGCGCGCTGAAGCTCTCGTTGTGGACGGCCGCGGTGAACGCGGTCCTTGCCACCGTGATCGGAACGGCGGCAGCGATCGGTTTGCGGAACGTCGGCCGTCGATCCCGCGTGGCGTTCGACTCCGTCATGTACACGACCCTGATCGTCCCGGAGATCGTCATCGCGATCGCCTCGCTCCTCTTCTTCGTCAGGGTGGGACTGCCGCTCGGCCCGTTCGCGATCATCATCACGCACGCCGTCTTCAACATCTCGGTCGTCGCGCTCGTCTGCCGCGCACGTCTGGCCGGCATGGACCGAGCGCTCGAGGAGGCATCGGCCGACCTCGGTGCTACGCGATGGGGCACTTTCTGGGGTGTCACATTCCCCCAGCTCCGCCCCGCCGTCCTGGCCGGGAGCCTCCTGGCGTTCACGTTCTCCTTCGACGACGTGGTGCTCTCGACGTTCGTCTCCGCGCCGGGCTCCACGACGCTCCCGCTGCGAGTCTTCTCCGAGCTGCGGTTCGGTCTCACCCCCAAGGCCAATGTGGTCGCGGCGAGCATGCTCGCGATCACGCTGACCGCCATCGTGACCGCGCAGGTGCTGATCAGGCGGGATCGCGTCACCGAACCGGGGACTGCGGCTCGCATGAATCGCTCGGGGTAGGAATGCCGTGAACGTGGAATACTTGGTCTGTCCCCTGCCCGTAAGGAGCCCTCAGTCATGAAACGAGCCCTGATCTGCCTTCTCGGCCTCGCCGTCCTGTTGACACCTCTACCGGGAGGCGCCAGTCACAACGCCGACGTCCATTCCGACAACGTCAAGCTCGTCACCACCTGGGACGATGGCGGGACCTACCGGAGCGGAAGCGACATGGCGTTCTGGGGCAACCTCGGGGTGTTCGGGAATCTCACGCCCGGTGGCTTCCGGCTCATGGACATCACGAAGCCGAGGAACATCCACGAGGTCGGCCAGTTCATCTGTAATGGATCCCAATCCGACGTCTCCATCTGGGAAGACTTGGTCGTCCTCTCTGTTGACGGTGCGCTCGCGTCGGATGCGTGCAACGCGGCAGCCGCAACCCAGTCACAGTTCGCTGCCGGCCAGGAGTAGGAGGGGATCAGGCTCGTCTCGGTGGCCGATCCCGCCAACCCGACGCTGATCGCGAACGTCGATGCTGATTGCGGTTCCCACACCAACACGATCATCCCCGAACTCGACTATGTGGATCCGGCCACGGGCGCGAAATCACCACGGCTCATCGTGTATCTGCTCGCCTACCCGCTGACCGCGCAGGGCGCGGACTGCAACTCGAGCGGCCATAGCAAGATCGGGGTCGTCGAGGTGCCGCTTAACAACCCGGCCGCAGCCAAGGTGCTCGGCTATCCGTCCGTGTCTCCCGCGACCGGCTGCCACGACGTGACCTACTTCGCGAAGCGCGAGCTCGCGGGGGCAGCGTGCATCAGCGAGTCCCAGATCTGGGATGTCTCGGATCCGGTGAACCCGAAGATCCTGTCCCACATCGAGAATCCGGAGAACAACATCCACCACTCGTCGGCCTTCTCCTGGGACGGCAACACGATGGTGTTGGGTGACGAGCTCGGGGGAGCGGTCGTCGCCCCTGGCTGCAACGATCAGGGTGACTCGCCACTGGGTTCCCTGTGGTTTTACGACGTGAAGGATCCCGCGAACCCGGTCGAGCTCTCTCACTACAAGATCCCGCAGCAGTCGAGTTCGGACCTCTGCAGCGCCCACGAGTTCAACGTCGTGCCCCTCCGCAAGCACCGGGACATCCTTGTCTCGGCCTGGTATGAGGGCGGAACGACGGTCGTGAACTTCACGAACCCCGAGGCGCCCTACCAGATCGCCCACTACCTGCCGAAGGAAGGCCGGGAGTCCGTCCCATGGTCGTCGTACTGGTACAACGGCCGGATCTACGTGAACAACTACGAGCACGGGGGACAGAGCCGCGGGATCGACGTTTTCCAGGTTAAGAACCCCTTCCGGAAGCGCGCCGTCAAGCTGCCGTTCATGAACCCGCAGACGCAGCTTCCGTTCAGGATCCCGAAGAAGAAGAAGGGCTGAGAAACGCCACGACGCCGGATCGCTCCGGCGTCGTGGCGAAACAGTTGGTGATCTGTGTGGCTACGGGCTGGGCGGTGGTGTGCGCAGCAGCGGGCCGCCGATCTGACGAACCGCGATCCCCTGCCCCGCGTGATCAGGGGATGTCGCGCTGCAGTTGAAGGTCGGGCAGTCATCCGACGTTGCCACCCACGCCTCCCCGGCAGGCGATACCTGTATGTCGATGAAGTCCCAGAGCCCGCCGCACCGACCCAGGCAGTTGCCTCGGTGGATCGGGTCATTGGGCGGATTGCCCGTTGCGGACAGGAAGATCGGGTCGGCGCCCAGCGCATCCTCGGTGATCACAACGGTCTGGCTCCACGCGCGGTTCGCCGCCGAGCTTGTGGTGGACGGGAAGCTGATGGCGATCTTGCCCGGGGCACCTCCGGCCACGACGGGGAAGTTCGCCTGCATCACGCCTGGCGGGGCGATCATCCTTGGTGCGCTCCACGTCCTGCCATGGTCCGTGGATGTCGCGAGGTACGGAAGGACCTTGCCCGATCCCTCGTTCGTGACCCACACGTAGTACAGGTTGCCCGCGCTGTCGGATGCGATCGACGTGTGGACCACGGCGCTCGACATCGTGCTGACCTGGACCTTGGTCCACGTCTGACCGTCGTCTTCGCTGATCGAGACCCAGGGCCGCCCGCACGTCTGGCTCGTCGGGAGGAAGATGCGTCCCTCGGGGTCGGCCTCGAGATGACCGTGGAGCCCACGGCAGGCATCGCTCTGGCTGAATGCGGGGGCACCCGAGGACTCCCAGATCATCCCGCCGTCCTCGCTGCGTCCGCACGCCGACTGGATCAGCCGATTCGTGCAGTAGTAGAGGAAGTTCGGGTAGGCAGGGTTCGCCGGAAGGACTCGCGGCTTGGCCGCGACGATGGTCTGGTGGTCGACCGGGATGTCCCCACATGCCAAGGGGTTGTGCGTCCACGTGTTGCCCTTGTTGTCGCTGTAGCTGAGCCAGTTGCAGGCTCCGAGGAGGTCGAAGGTGAAGAAGCGGCCGGTCCCTGGATCCACGTAGACCATGGGATCGGCGTTTGCCGGCGGGATACGCTCCCCGCCCGGCCCCGGGAGCGCCGGCTGGATCGAGGTCCAGGTCAGGCCGCCGTCGGTGGACCGGAGGGCATTGGTCCTGGCCCCGCCCCAGGTGACGGGAGTGTCGGCGACTATGTTGGCGCCGGCATAGATCGCGGTGCCGTCCGGGTGGATGCCGATCGTTGGCTCCATGCCGGTGAAGCCGACCCGAGTGCCCTGAAGGACCAGCTTCTCCCCGTCGTAGCAGCCCGCGGGCTCGCCCGGCGCGACGCAGGTCTGAACCGATGTGCTCTCGACGCCGCCGGGCCCGCCCGCGCGATACACGTCCTGCACCGAGCCGGCCACGGGGGTGGGCACCAGGTCGGCGGTCGCCGAGGAGCCA
>CAZKFH010000017.1:0-38372 GCA_964551945.1 uncultured Actinomycetes bacterium
ACTTGCGCGCCTCGGGCTCGCATCGCGGTGAACGCCTCGTGGCCGGGTGTGTCGATGAACGTGACGAGGTGGCCGTTCTGGCGGATCTGGTACGCGCCGATGTGTTGCGTGATCCCGCCGGCCTCTCCGGAGATCACGTCCGTCTTGCGGATCGCATCGAGGAGCAGCGTCTTCCCGTGATCGACGTGACCCATGACGGTGACGACCGGTGGGCGGGCCGCGAGCCTGTCCTCGTCGATCTCGTCGACGACCAGGTCGGGCTCATCCTCTTCCGGAGCGACGAGCTCCACCTCGGCCCCCCGCTCGCGAACCAGTTGCTCGATCGCCTCGTCCGACAGGGATTGGGTGATCGTCACCATCTCGCCCGCCTCGAACATCTGCTTGATGAGGTCGGTTGCGGGGACGCCGAGCTTCTCGGCCACGTCTTTGACCGTGGCCCCGCGCGGGACTCGGATGTTCGCACGCTCGGGGGCGGCGAGAGTCGCCTCTGCCTCCGCGGCGGCTGCGAGAGAAACGCTTTCGGGCGCGGCTTCCGGCGGAGCCTCCTTCTTCACGGGAGCAGGCTTCGGCCCGGGCTTGGGACGGCGGCGAGTGGGAAGCTGCTGCTCCGTGACGACCTTGGGGCGCCCTGCGGGCACCGCCTTGCCTCCGGAGGCCCGCAAACGCGGAACCGCCTCATCGGGCACGCTCGAGGAGGCCGTCAGACCCTCGTATCCCATCTCCCCGAGGGCGTCGACCAGCTCCTTGCTCTTCGTGCCGAGCTCCTTGGCGAGCTCATGGATCCTCATCTTCGAACCGACTCCTTCTCGATATCCGCTCGTAGCCTAGCCAAATCGTCGGGCGACAGGGTCAGCCGCAAGGCTCTGGAGAGCCCACCCTTCTGCGTCACGCCGACACGACACTCCGCGTCGTCACGGCAGAGATAGGCACCTCTGCCCTGCGCGTGCCCCGATGCATCCACGATCGCTGCGCCGTGCGGCGAGCGAGCGATGCGCAGGAGCTCACCCTTGGGCCGACGGCGGCGGCAGGCGAGACAGGTCCGCTCGGGCGCGAGTCCCGTCACGCGTCCTGGCGGGACTCTTCCCCGCCTTCCGGAGCGACGGTGTCCGGTGAGGGCTCGCCCGTGGCGGCCTCCTCGGTTTGTTCGGGCTCGGGCTCGGGCTCGGGCTCGGGCTCGGATGGAGCCTCCGGGGTCTCGTCTGCCACGAGATCGCTCTCGGGCGCCTGCTCAGCCTCGTCCGCGGGCGTCGGAGCCTCCTCGCTCGCGTTCTCCTCGGGCGCGGCCTCGGCCGGCTCTACAGCCACCGCTGCCGCTGGCGCCGGCGCGGGGCGGGCGCGCTCCTCCGCGACCTGGCTCTCGCTCCTGATGTCGATCCGCCAGCCCGTCAGTCGCGCGGCAAGGCGCGCATTCTGCCCCTCCTTGCCGATCGCGAGAGACAGCTGGTAGTCGGGCACGGTCACGAGCGCGGTCTGCGTGTCCGGGTCGATCTTCACGTCCTTGACCGAAGCCGGAGCGAGCGCCTTGCCGACGAACTTCCCGGGATCCTCCGACCACTCGACGACGTCGATCTTCTCGCCGCGGAGCTCGTTCACGACCATTCGTACCCTCGAGCCCTTCGCGCCGACGCATGCGCCGACGGGGTCCACGCCGGGCTCGTTGGAGGCGACGGCGATCTTGGACCGGTGTCCCGGCTCTCGGGCAACGCCCTTGATCTCGACCATTCCCTCCGCGATCTCGGGCACCTCCATCGCGAAGAGTGCCTTGAGCAGCTCGGGATGGGTTCGCGACACGATGATCTGCGGGCCCTTGCCCGTCTTGCGCACCTCGATAATGAAGACTTTCAGGCGCTCGCCCTGCCGGTACGACTCGGCCGGCACCTTCTCCTGGAACGGCAGGAGCGCCTCGACCTTGCCCAGGTCTAGGAAGGTCGCCTTCGTCGAGTGCTGCTGGACGATCCCGGTGACGACGTCGCCCTCGCGTCCCGCGAACTCCTCGTACGTGACCTCTCGCTCCGCGTCCCGAAGCTTCTGGAGGATCACCTGCTTCGCCGTCTGCGCAGCGATGCGGCCCTTGAAGTCGGCGGTGAGCTCGACCTCTTTCTCCTCGGTGAGGTTGCCTTCCTCGTCCAGGTACTGGTGGAAGGCGCGCATCTCTCCGGTTTCGGGGTCCAGGCTGACGCGGGCGTCCTCGCGCGGCTGCTCGCTCTCGTCCTCGTTCTCCTCGATCTTCATCGCGGACTTGTAGGACGACGCGAGCGCTTCCTCCAGGCCGCGCAGGATCGTCTCGAACGAGATGCCCTTCTCTCGCTCGAGCTCCTTCAGTGCCTGGACCAGCTCCGCGCTCACTTCGCTCTCCTCTTCGGCTTCGGTCCCCACTCGAACACAGTTCGTGCTGAGGCGATGTTGTCGTGCGCGATGCGTCGCTCACCCGACTCGGTCTCCACGATCACGACGGCGTCGTCCGCCGCCGCCAGCGCACCGACATGCACGTGCGAGCTGTCCACCGGTTCGTTCGTCTTCACCTTCACCTTCTGTCCGATCCGCTTCGTGAAATCCTCAGGCCGCTTCAGCGGCCGCTCGACGCCTGGAGACGTGACCTCCAGCGAGTACCGCCCTCCCGGGTCGAACCCTTCCGCATCCAGCCGGCGCGAGATCCGCTGGCTGAGCACGGCGATCGCATCCAGGTTGAGCCCGCCCTCTCGGTCCACCGTGACACGAAGGATCTTCCCCCCGCCCTCACGGCGGAAGGTGAGGTCGACGAGCTCCATGCCGGCGCTCTCTCCGACCACCGAACCCACCACGCCTTCCAGGTCCATATCCCCCGAAAAAAAGAGTGGGCGCCCCGGCCCACTCGGGTCGTACCTCGTCTTCAGGAGGAAGTATACAGAGGGGTGTCTGGGGTCTACAGAGCTCGGCGCTGGCCGCCGGGCTCGCCCCAGTGGTCGCGCTTGGCCATGCGGCGAGCCATACGGGGGTCTTCCCAGCCCTCGTGGAAGGGGATCTCGAGCTCGCGGCAGGCCTCCTCGGCGATCTCCTTCGAGGGGAACACGCCTCGCGTCCAGTTCCCCTCGGGGTCGATCAGGACGCAGTCCCACGTGCTCACGCCGCATCGCTGGATAACGCCCTCAACGTCGGGTCGCAACCTCGCGAACTCGCGGAAGTCGCCCGGCATCGTCGCGCTCATGCCGCCAACCTATCGGCGGTCCCTCGCGAACGCAACGGACCCCTCGGCTATCCTCCCCGCATGGCCATCCGCTCACAAACAGAGGACTTCCCCGGCTGGTATCAGGACGTCGTCCGCGAGACCGAGCTCGCCGAGCCTTCACTCGCGCGGGGAACCATGGTCATCCGGCCGTACGGATTCGCGATCTGGGAGGCGATCCAGCGCGCGATGGACGACAGGATCAAGGCCACCGGTCACGAGAACTTCTACTTCCCGATGTTCTTCCCATACCACCTGCTGGAGAAGGAGGCCGAGCACGTCGAGGGCTTCGCACCCGAGGTGGCAGTCGTCACGCATGCGGGCGGGGAGAAGCTCGAGGAGCCGCTCGTCGTGCGTCCCACCTCCGAGACCATCATCTGGGCTACCTACGCGAAATGGATCCAGTCGTACCGGGACCTGCCCCTCCTCTACAACCAGTGGGCGAACGTCGTGCGCTGGGAGCTGCGGCCGCGCGTGTTCCTGCGCACGACCGAGTTCCTGTGGCAGGAAGGCCACACGGCGCACGAGACCGAGGCGGAGGCGATCGCCGAGGCCCGCATGATCCTGCACGAGGTCTACCTCGACACCGTGCAGAACGTGCTCGCGATGCCGGTGCACATCGGTCGGAAGAGCGCCGCGGAACGCTTTGCCGGCGCCGTCGACACCTTGACGCTCGAAGGGTTGATGCGCGACCGGAAGGCCCTGCAGGCCGGCACGTCCCATTACCTCGGACAGAACTTCGCAAAGGCGTATGGGGTGCAGTTCCAGAGCCGCACCGGCGAGCTCGAGCATCCCTACGCGACGTCGTGGGGCTCGAGCACGCGTCTCGTCGGCGGCGTGATCATGACGCACGGCGACGACAAGGGACTTCGGCTACCCCCGGCGGTCGCGCCGGTCCAGGTCATCATCGTGCCGATCTCGAAGAGCGACGAGGAGCGCACACGGGTGTTGGAGGCCGCACAACGGATCGTGAGTGACCTGCTCGCTCATCGCGTGAAGGTCGACGACCGGGAGGACCTCCGGCCCGGGTTCAAGTTCAACTACTGGGAGTCACGAGGTGTGCCGGTCCGGATCGAGCTCGGGCCGCGGGACCTCGACGCGGATCAGGTGACGCTCGCGGCGCGGTTGACCGGCGAGAAGGAACAGGTTCCGCTCGCGAACGTCACCGCGCGCGTCGCGGAGCTGCTCACCGAGTCACAGGCGGGGCTGCTCGAGGACGCACGGAAGTTCCGCGACGAGCACACGTTCCGGCCCGCGGACATGGGCGAGATGGCGAAGCTTCTCGACGACCCCGGTGGCTTCATGATGGCCGGCTGGTGCGGAAGCGCGGAATGTGAGGCGAAGGTCAAGGCGGAGACCAAGGCGACGATCCGCTACCTGCCGCTCGACCCGAAGCCAACCGAGGGCGCCTGCATCGTTTGCGGCCAGTCGGCAACTGAGGAAGCCGCCTGGGCTCAGGCGTACTGAGCAGGTGGAGACGAGCAGACTCGAAGCCTTCAGCGACGGCGTCTTCGCGATCGCGATCACGCTTCTGATCATCGAGGTGCGGGTCCCCCACGCTGAGGAAGGTGGGCTCGCGGCAGCGCTCGCCCAGCAATGGCCAAGCTACGTCGCGTACGCCACGAGCTTCGCGGTCATCGGGATCATGTGGGTGAACCACCACGCGCTGATCCAGGTCGTGGCCGTGGTAGACCGTCCGCTGCTCTTCCTGAACCTGCTCCTGCTGATGTTCGTGGCCTTCGTCCCCTTCCCCACCGCGCTGCTGGCCGAGAACCTTCAAGCTCCTCCCTCGGACGCGCACATCGCGGCGGCCGTCTACAGCGCGAACGGCATGTTGAACGCGATCGGCTTCAACCTGCTCTGGCGATGGATCGTCCGAGACGACAAGCTGGTGCACGCCCACCTCGACGTCCAGCAGCTCCGCGCGCGTACGTGGCGGTTCAGCCTCGGCCTGGTGCTCTACCCGCTGACGGTCGCGCTGTCATTCGTCAGCGCGCCGCTCACGCTCGCGGTCCACGGCGCGATCGCCCTCTACTACGTCATCGATCAGCTGGCGACCTCGCCGAAGCTGTCGCCGAGCTGAGCTCAGTCGCGCGTGGTGGGTCGGCTATCGCGCCCGACCCGCTGAGTCAGCAGCAGGCTGGTGGCGAGGAACCACAGCAGGAACACGCCGAAGAGGATGTACCCCCACAGCCCCCCGGGCGCGAAGCTCCCCTCACCGAAGAACACGGCCAGGGACGAGATCAGCGCAACCGGCACGAGCAGCCACCCGAACCAGCCGTGCCACGCCGGCAGAGTCTTGGTCCGACCGCCCACGAGCGCCGTCGCCGCGACCATAACGACCAGCGGGAACGCCGTTCCGGTGAAGACGATGGCGGCAACGCGGCTCAGCGCGACGGTGATCTCTGGATCGGCTTGCCCGGCGATCGAGTACGCGAGCGCTGCTGCGATCCCCGACCCGGTCCCGAAGGCCGCGAACGTCGCGATGCCCCCACCGAAGGCAACGGCCGACAGCCGAGCCCCCCCTCCCTCAGCATTTCCCAAGTAGGCACGGAGGCTGCCGAGGAACCACAGGAAGAACACGCCGGCGAGACCGAACAGGTAGGACTGGATCAATAGGCCATCACGGTGCTCGACGCTGTATGCGACCACCTCCGACGCGGGTGCTGTCGGTCCCGGTGGGGTCGGAACGAACACCAAACCAGCCGCTGCGACGACGACAAAGAGTATCCCCGTCGCTGCTCCGAAACGTTCCCAGCGCTCATCCGGCATAGCGAACCTCCCAGGTTTGCGGGTCGATTGCCATCCTGCTCCCGGGGGGACCGGGAGGCAAGCATCCCGCGCTAGTCGGCCGCGGAGGCGGTTGCTTCGGCTTGGAGCTTGCGCGCCTCCTCGAGCAGCGCCTCGACGAAGCGCTCCTCGGGAACGCGTTGCTCGAGCACCTTTCCCTTCACGATGAGCTGACCGAACCCCTTGCCGGCAGCGATGCCCAGGTCCGCCTCTCGCGCCTCGCCGGGCCCGTTGACGACGCATCCCATGACCGCAACGCGGATCGGCGCGGTGATGCCCTCTCGCTCGAGTGCCTCGTTGACCTGCTTCGTCAGGCCGAGCACGTCGACCTCCGCGCGACCACACGACGGGCAGGCGACCAGGTCGAGCCCGCGTTTGCGCAGGCCGAGCGACTGAAGGATCCACGCGCCGACCTTCACTTCCTCAACCGGATCGTCGGTGAGCGAGACGCGGATCGTGTCGCCGATCCCCTCCGCGAGCAGCGTGCCGATCCCGACCGCGGACTTCACGCCGCCTGCCGGCATGGGTCCCGCCTCCGTGACGCCGAGATGGAGCGGGTAGTCGCACGCTGCGGCGAGGAGCCGGTACGCCCGGATCATCTCCGCGGGGTTGGAGTGCTTGACCGAGATCTTGATGTCGGTGAAGTCCTCGTCCTCCAGGATCTTTGCCTCGTTCAGGGCGGACTCGACGAGCGCCTCGGCGGTCGGTCGCCCATACTTCTCGAGAAGCGGCTTCTCGAGAGAGCCGGCGTTGACGCCGATCCTGATCGGGACGCTGCGTGCCTTGGCTTCACGCGCGATGAGGCGCACCTTGTCCTGGTACTTGATGTTGCCCGGGTTGATACGGAGGCCGTGGATCCCCGCCTCCAGCGCGGCCATCGCGTACTTCCACTGGAAGTGGATGTCCGCGATCACGGGCATCGTCGCGTGCTCCACGATGGGCTTGAGCGCCTCCGCGTCCTCCCAGTGCGGGACCGCGACGCGAACGATCTCGCACCCCGTCGCAACGAGCGCCGCCATTTGCTGAAGGGTTGCGTTGACGTCCGCGGTCTTCGTGGTCGTCATCGACTGGAGGCGGATCGGCGCGTCGCCGCCGATGTCCACCCAGCCGACGCGGACCGTGCGTGACTTCCGTCGTTCCACGCTTTCAGTCTACGGCCGGGTCAGATCGGCAGCCCTCGGGCCGCGTGAAGGTTCCGTGCAGGCCTACTGGAAGGGGTTCGGGACCGGCGCCGCGATGTCGAGATAGAGCAGGCTGATCGTCATCAGGATCAGGAACCCGCCGACGACCGCGGTGATCGGCACGAGGGTCCGTGGGCTCACCTTCCGACCGGTCGCTGCCTCGAACCCAAGAACCGCCAGATGCCCACCGTCCAGCGGCGGCAGGGGAAGGATGTTGAGGATCCCGACGAACACGTTGAAGAAGGCGAACATCTCCAGGATCGCGCCGAACAGGCCGGCCTGCACCAGCTGCCCCGTGATCCTCCCAACGCCGACGACGCCGACGGGATCGTTGATCGTCCTCTCCTCTCCGCCGAAAAGAGCACCTCCGATCCGGCCGATCCCCTCCGGTCCAAACGCGCGGCCCATGCCCTCGAAGGAAGCGACAACCATCTGACCCAGCCGACTGCCGGCGTCAGCCAAGCCTTCGACGGGGCCGGAGCGCACGTACTCGGGGCTGATCGAGATTCCAAGCCGACCAATAGGTTCACCATCAATCGTCGTCAAGACGGGTGATGTCTCGACGGTGATGAGCTCCTCCCCACGCCGAACGACGAGCTCGATCTCCTCCCCGGCGTGGTCCGTCAGATAGTCGCCGATGGTCGTGTACCGAACCCTCTGGCCATCGATCTCGACGATGACATCGCCGGGCTGTAAACCAGCCTGCACTGCCGGCGAGGGCTGACCCTGGAGACTCTCTACGACCGCGCTTACCTCCGGCCGATCAACCGGGACGCCCGCGAACCAGACGAGCGCCCCCAGGAGGAGGAACGCCAGAACGAAGTGGGTGAACGCGCCCGCTGCCAGGACGATCGCGCGCTGCCACTTGGGCTTCGATGTGAAGAGGCGGTCGCGATCCTCCGGCGCCGGCTCCTCCAGCGGATTCATGCCGGCGATGCGTACGTACCCGCCCACCGGGATCGCCTTGACGCCGTACTCGGTCTCCCCCCTCCGGAACGACCACAGGCGAGGTCCGAAGCCGATGAAGAACTCCTCGACCTTGATCCCGAATCGTTTGGCCGTGAGGAAGTGGCCGAGCTCGTGCACGAAGATCATCGCGAAGATGCCGGCGACGAAGATGAGGATGCCCGTGAGCATCGGGTGCTACCGCGTCTCGATGAGTTCCGTGGCGCGCGCGCGCGCCCACACGTCCGCACGCTCGAGTGAGACGAGCGAGACCACCGCGGCAGGCTCGTGCTCCTCGACGACGCTGTCGACGATCTCGGCGATCGCCGTCAGCGGGATCCTCTTGTCGAGGAACGCCTGAACCGCGACCTCGTTGGCCGCGTTCAGCGCCGCGGGGAACGTCGCCCCGAGCCGGCCCGCTCGACACGCGAGCTCGAGGGCCGGGAACGCGTCGTGATCGACCTGCTCGAACGTCAGTGAGCCCAGTGCGGTGAGATCGAGTGGCTCGATCCCCCCGCTCAGTCGATCCGGATACGCGAGCGCAAGCTGGATCGGGAGGCGCATGTCCGGCGCGGCCATCTGCGCGATGACGCTGCCGTCGGCGAACTCGGCCAGACCGTGCACGATGCTCTCGGGGTGCACGACAACATCGATCTTCGAGTACTCGAGGTTGAAGAGAAAGTGCGCCTCGATCACCTCGAGCCCCTTGTTCATGAGCGTCGCGGAGTCGACGGTGATCTTCGGACCCATCTTCCACTTCGGATGCGCGAGCGCTTCCTTGACGGATGCCCTCGCGAGATCCTCCTTGCTCCACCCGCGGAAGGGACCACCTGATGCGGTGATGATGACGCGGTCGAGGTCCTCGCGATGCTCACCGCGCAGGCACTGCGCCAGCGCAGAGTGCTCGGAGTCGACGGGCACGAGCCGCTCGGGCTCGCCCTTGACGAGGTCCATCACGAGCTCGCCGCCGACGATCAACGACTCCTTGTTCGCGAGCGCCAGCACCTTGCCCGACTGAAGAGCCGCGAGCGTGGGACCGAGGCCCACGCCGCCGACCATCGCGTTGACGACCATGTCGGCCTCGGCGTCGCGCGCCAGATGCTCCGCAGCGTCGGCGCCGCCGATGACCTCAACCCCGCGGAGACCCTGGATCGAGAACCGCAGGTCCTGGGCGGCGGCCTCGTTCGAGACGGCGACCACCGGAGGCATGAACTCGCGGATCTGGCCGACGAGCAGCTCGTGGCTCGAGCCGGCCGCGAGTCCTACGACCTCGAATCGGTCCGGGTGGTGCCGGACGACGTCGAGCGCCTGGGTCCCAACCGACCCCGTCGAACCGAGGATTACGAGGCGTCGCATGAATTCCAGGGTACCCCCTCCCTTCGTTAAATACCGCGAAGAGGAGGAAGGTCGGTCCGGGCGTCAGCCCAGGACGATCCGAAGCAGGAAGTAGGCGGCCGGGGACGCGAAGAGCACACCGTCGATCCTGTCGAGCATCCCGCCGTGTCCCGGGAGCAACGACCCCATGTCCTTCACGCCGAGATCCCGCTTGAATGCCGACTCCACGAGATCGCCGAGCGGCGCCACGATCGCGATCACCAGCGCGAGCCCGACCGCGGGGCCGGGCCCGACACCCTCGATGTTGAAGGGCGTGAAGTTCGGGATGACCGAGAGCGCGACGAGCAGGACGATGAACGTCGCGCCGAGCGCCCCTTCCCAGGACTTATTTGGACTGACGGTCGGGGCAAGGGGGCGATGACCCCAGATGCTGCCGATCGCATACGCGGTGACGTCGTAGAGCACGGTCAGGACGAGCATCACGAGGAACAGGTTCCGGCCGACATCCTCGGGGTTGCGCAGAAGCAACATCGCGAACGACGCCATGAACGGGACGTACACAAGGCCGAGGATCGTCGCGGCCGCGTTGGCCGTCGTGTGCTTGCGGGCGGGCTGCGGAGCGGCCACGTACCACGGGACCGTCAGCCCCACACCCAGCGCCAGACCGAGAAGCACCGCGGGCTCACCGTGGAGATACGCACCGACGAACGTGAACGCCCCGCACACGAGGCCGAGCAACGTCGCCGGCTGCAGGCCACGCGTGCGCATGACCGCATAGAGCTCGGCCTGTGCGAGAAGGACCGCGGCCGTTGCGAGCACGACGAAGGCTCCCTTGTTGATCGCGAGGAGCGCCAGGACCGCCGCGCCGAGCAGGACTCCCGACACGAGGGCTGCCGGCACATTGCGACCGACCCCGGGCCGGTCGGGTGGCGGAGGCTCCTCGGTCATGACCGACTGCCCGCCTTCCTGCCACGTCGGTCCTTCCGCGACGGGCTCGGTCGGCTCGATGCGCACGGTCTCAGACCCCGTGGACTCATCCAGATCCGACAAGAGCTCGCGTTCCAGATCGTCGGCTTCACGCATGCCGCTCGCGAAATGCTCTGCCGCGGCTTCCGCTTCGGACGTGGGCTCGTCGGCACCGACCGCCCCGACGTCAGCAAACTCCGCCTCTGCCGCCTCGGCTTCCTCCGACTCGACCTCGACGCCCTCCAGGTCATCCGCGGCCAAGCCCGGGTAGCCAGCCAGCTCCGATCCGGTCTCGCCAACGGGCGACTCCTCGATCGGACTCGTGTCCTTGGTCTCGCCGGGAGGCTGGGGTTGATCTCCAGACCCGGCGAGCGTCTCCGCGCGGACCCGGTCCCATTCCCCTTCCTCCATCTCGAGCTCGGACGTCGACTCCAGCGCAGACTCGGGCTCCTCGGTCGGGACCTCCGTGACGTCGTCGAGGGCTTCCACTTCCACCTCGACTTCCGGCAGACCCTCGATCAGCTCGTCGGGCAGGTCGATCTCGACCTCGATGCCCTCGAGCGCCTCCGCAGCTTCCTCCTCCGAAAGCTCCTCGGGAACCTCGGGCTCGGAAGCCTCCTCGGTGGGAGCGGACGCGAGCTCTTCCGAGTCGTCCTCGATCGGCGCGAAGAACTGGTCGAGATCCTCGAAGGGATCCCGTTCGCCTCGGCCCTTCTCTCCCTCGGTCATCAGACCTCCATCAGCTCCTTCTCCTTGTGGCTGATCAGTTCCTCGATCTCGGCCACGTGGAGGTCGGTCAGCCGCTGGAGCTCCTTCTCGGAGCGGTTCAGGTCGTCCTCGGAGATCTCGCCGTCCTTCTTCAACCGCTCGAGCTCCTCCTTGGCATGCCGGCGTACGTTTCGCACTGCAACCTTGCCTTCCTCAGCGCGCTGATGCACGACTTTGATGAGTTCCTTGCGACGTTCCTCGGTCAGCTGCGGGAAGCCCAGGCGGATGACGTTGCCGTCGTTCGAAGGGGTGAGACCGAGGTCGGACTGCATGATCGCCTTCTCCATCGCCGCCATCGCGCCCTTGTCGAACGGCTGGATGACCAGGGTGCGGGGCTCCGGGACGGAGAAGGACGCGAGCTGATTCATCGGCGTCTGCGTTCCGTAGTAGTCCACGTTGATGCGGTTGAGGATCGACGGGGTCGCGCGGCCGGTTCGCACGGTGCCGAACTCCTCCCGCACGACCTCAACGGCGCGCTTCATCTTGTGGTCCGCGTCCTTCAGCGTGGTCTCGGCGGTCACGCTGCTCCTCCCGAGTGCACGAGCGTGCCGATCGGCTCGCCCTGCACCGCCCGGCGAATGTTGCCTTCCTGTCGATAGTTGAACACGATGATAGGCAGGCCGTTGTCCATACAGAGAGAGATCGCGGTCGCGTCCATCACCTGCAGACCGCGCTTCAAGACCTCGATGTACTCCAAGTCGTCGAACATCACGGCGTCGGGATGCAGCCGCGGATCCGCATCGTAGACGCCGTCCACACCGGTGCCTTTGAGGATCGCCTCCGCGTGGATCTCGAGCGCGATCTGCGCCGCGGTTGTGTCGGTGGAGAAGAACGGCCGACCAAGTCCGGCCGCGAAGATGACGACGCGGCCCTTCTCGAGGTGGCGCATCGCCTTGCGGGGGATGTACGGCTCGGCGATCTGCGCCATGGAGATGGCCGTCTGCACACGCGTCACGATCCCGCTCTGCTCGAGCGCATCCTGCAGGACCAGCGCGTTCATGACCGTGCCGAGCATCCCGACGTAGTCGGCACGCGCTCGATCCATCCCCGGCGCGTCCCTGCCTCGGAAGATGTTGCCGCCGCCGACAACCACTGCGGGCTGAACGCCGAGCGCGATGACGTCGGCGAGTTGACTGGCGAGCAGGCCGGCCGACTCACCGGAGATCCCGAAGTCGCCGCCGGGCGGCGCGAAGGCATCGCCGGACAGCTTGAGGAGCACCCGGCGGTACTCGGGGCGAACGCCGCGAGCCGAGGAAGGCCCCTCGGCGGTCGCTGCGTCCCGGCTCATCCCGTCGCCACGTCCTCGCCGCGGACGAAGCGAGCGAACCTCCTGACCTCGATCTTCTCGCCGACCTTCACGCTCACCTCGGCGATCCGCTCCGCGACGGTCTGCTTGTGGTCCTGATCCTTGAAGAAGGGTTGATCGAGCAGGACCTGCTCCTTGTAGAAGTTGCCGAGCTTGCCCTCCACGATTTTCTCGAGAACGTTGTCGGGCTTGCCCTGCTCGCGCGCCTGCGCCTCGTAGATCTTGCGCTCCTGCTGAAGCGTCTCCTCCGGGACGTCGTCCCGAGACACCCACCACGGGTCGGACGCCGCGACATGCATCGAGAGGTCTCGCGCAAGCTGGCGGAACTCCTCGGTGTTCGCAACGAAGTCCGTCTCGCAGTTCACCTCGATGAGCACCCCAAGCTTGCCCTTCATGTGGATGTACGCCTCGACGACGCCTTCGGCCGCGAGCTTGCTCGCTCGCTTGGCCGCGGCCGCGAGCCCCTTCTCTCGAAGGAGGCCCTGTGCCTGCTCCATGTCGCCGCCCGTCTCTTCCAGCGCACGCTTGCAGTCCATCATCCCGGCGCCGGTTATCTCCCGGAGCCGTTTGACCATGTCAGACGAGATCTTCATCGTTTCGGATTGTCCCATACCGTTCCTCGCGATCGAGTTATGGAGTGTCGCTAGGCGCCGCTGCCGGCGCGGGCTCCCCCGGCTCCTCTTGAATCTCCGGCTCTGCGCCGGCTTCAGGTGTAACAACAGCGTGTTCCTCAGCGGCGATCTCCGGCTCCTCCGCAGCGGGAGGCTCCGGCGCGGTGGGCTCGGCGACGCCGGTCCGCTCGGAGAGATCGCGTCCCGCCAGCATCTGTCCCTGCTTGATGCCGTCGGCGATCACCGACGTGACGAGGGTGATCGCGCGGATCGCGTCGTCGTTGCCGGGGATCCGGAAATCGACCGTGTCCGGATCACAGTTCGTGTCGATGATGGCGATCACGGGGATGCCGAGCTTGTTCGCCTCGGTAACGGCGATGTGCTCCTTGTTCGTGTCGATGATGAAGACCGCGGCCGGGAGCCGGTCCAGGTCGCGGATGCCACCGAGGTTGCGCTCCAGCTTCTCCTTCTCCCTCCGAAGCTTCAGCACTTCCTTCTTGGGGAGGAAGTCGAACGCCCCGCCTCGCTCCATCTCCTGGAGCTCGGCGAGTCGCCGCAGCCGCCGGAAGATCGTCTGGAAGTTCGTGAGCATCCCACCGAGCCAACGCGTGTTGACGTACGGCATGCCCACCTCGGCGGCGGCCTCGGCCACGACCTCCTGGGCCTGCTTCTTCGTGCCCACGAACAGGACCGTGTTGCCCTTGCGAACCGCGTCCCGAACGAAGTCGTGGGCGCGCTCGAGTCCGGTGAGCGTCTGCTCCAGATCGATGATGTAGATACCGCTGCGCTCACCGAAGATGAAGCGCTTCATCTTGGGGTTCCAGCGTCGGGTCTGATGCCCGAAGTGGACGCCGGCCTCGAGCAGGCGCCGGCGAGTGGTCACCGTCATGCTTCCTCCTTTTCCGGTTGATCCTCCGCCCGGTTCCTTCCCGTCCCTTCTCCGCCGTGAGGCGTGAGACCGGGGGACGGATCCCCGAGCGTGTGTGCTCGCCTTGCGGCGGCGGACTCAGTGTAGCAAGCGGCTCAGCGCTTCCGCCGGGCCGCCACCACCGGCACCTGCTCACGAACCTCGAGCCAGCGGTATGCGAAGGCTGCCAGGACGGAGACGTGCAGGAAGGTGGAGAACAGCCCGTACGCCCATGCGCCGATGCTCGGGGTCGCCGGACCGAGCACAGGGAACGGGGCCACGGCACCCGAGTAGAACAGGATCAGGAAGTACGCCATGACCATCGTGAGGTGACGGGTCCCCGGGAGGCGCGCCGCTCGGGCCCCGCGGCGCACCGCCTGGCCCGGCGTGTCACCCTCCGACGCCGCGACGATGGGAGAGAACACGAGGAAATACAGGCCGGCCGCGATCGCGAGGAAGGCAAGCTGACCGAGCAGGCCTACCAGCAGCTGGAACGCGGCGAGCACGAGCCCGAACTGCACGAGGTAGAGACCCGCGAAGACCAGGGCCGTCCGTGGAAGAGCGCGAACCGCATTGCGGATAGACGCCTTCCCCCCGCGAAGGGCCTCGATGATCAGCAGGGTCAGCATGCCGAATGTGATTCCGCGAAGGATCGCGAGGCCGGCCACCGCAGCGATCGAGGAGGTCGCGCCGGCCCCGACCGGGATGGCGATCGGCGCGTCACTGAACACATGGACTGGGGGCGCCGACAACAGGATCGCCAGCGTGCGAGGGCTCGGCTCCGTGCCGAGCACCACGAAGACGCCCCAGGTCGCGAGGAGCGACAGGAACGCGACCGCGAGGATCGGTGGCGAGCTGCCCACCACCCGCAGCCCCGCCGCGATGGACTGGCCGAGCGGCGGGAACGGAGACTCCGTCAGACCGAGCCGCCCGAGGCGCTCGGGCACGGATTCCGCTACCTCTGGCGTTTCGGGCTCGGCGGTCTCGACGGTCTGCTGCGGGGATCGCGAGCGACGTCTCTTGCGCTTGGCGGTCACGTCCCCTCCCCGAAACGCGGACGAAGAGCGAAGCGGAAGAGCAACCAGATCGCGAGGCCGACGGCCAGTGCGGCCATGGCGAAGGTGATGACTGCCTCCCCGACGAACAGGACCGTTGGCGAGATCTCGTCCAGCAGCGTCCCCCCGGGATCGTGCTCGAGGGCGAGGAGGCTTCCCTCGTCACCGAGCGTGACCGCGTAGATATGGTCCGACGTGACCGCGATCGGCCCCACTGCTCCTGCGCCGAGGTCGCGGCGCCACACCCTTCGGCCCGACTCGACGTCGATCGCCGAGAGCTCGCCACTCGCGCTTCCGAGCAGGGCGGTCGTGCCGCTGACGGCCGGAGCCGACGCAAGCAACGTCTCGACACGGCTCTCCGTCACCGGTGACAGATCGGCGATGAGCCACGACCATTGCTCGACACCCGATGTGGGATCGAGCCGGTAGAGATGCGTTCGATCCGCAACGAGGAGCGCAGCACCGGCGGCCGGGATCTGTCGCGGCCCGAACCCATCCCTCGAGGTGAAGCTCCAGCGCTCCCTTCCCTCCTCCATGTCGAATGCCCGGACCTCCAGGTCGCTGAGCCCGATGTATGCGAGCCCGTCACCGATCGAGGGGGCGGAAGGGGGTCCCACGGGTCCTCCGGAGTACTGCCACACGGTTCCGTCCTCGGCTCCGGTCTCCGCATCGAGCGCATAGACCGTGCTGCGACCCGTGCTTCCCTGGTAGGAGGCCGCGACGACGACGCCGTCCGCGACGGCAGGGGCACCCGCGACACCACCCAGCGTCTCGAAGCGCCACCGCTCCTCCCCGCTCGCGAGGTCGAGGGCGATCACCTCTCCTCGAAGGGTTCCCACGAACACGGCGTCCTCCGCGATCGTCGGTCCACCGGTCGGAGCCCCTCCTACGGGTGCCTGCCAGACGAGGTCTCCCGACTCGAGGTCTCGCGCGACGACCTGGCCGGAGATCCCCTCATCTCGCGCGTGGATGATCAGGTTCCTCCCGATCGCCGGCACGCCGACCGGACCAGATGGGCGCCCGCGCTCCCAGAGCACCGCTCCATCGGCGGGATCGAGGGCGCGCACGGCATCCGCCGTCAGCACGACCACGGCTTCAGCCGTCGCCGCCACACCCGTCACGGGCGCGTCTTCGCCCTCCAGATCCCAGGCGACGCGGTACGGAGGCGCCGGCCCATCAGCGCTGGCTGAGTGCGTCGCGTCCCTTCCCGCCATCGGCCACGACTCCTGCGCGAGCGCGCTCGTCACGAAGCCGGACGCGCAAAGACCGGCAACGACCAGCGACGCGAGGAATCGGGCGCGCGGGGATACCGGCAGGATCGGGGGGCGCATGGCCGCTCATCCTACGGGACGGTTCGAGCCTCACCTTCCTCCAGCGGAGCCAGGTGGATCATGCCGACCAGACTTCCTCGCTCCAGCAGGAGCATCGGGTCGATGTACTGCCCCGCGTACCGGGCCCCGAAATGAAGGTGGGTCGCCTCCGAGCCGGGATGGCCGGGGCCGACCGTTCCGACCGATGCCCCGCGCGTCACGGCCGCACCCGCTTTCACCTCGATCGAGCCCAGGAACGCGTAGCTGGTCCGGACGCCGTCGGGGTGGTCGATCGAAACGTGCAGGTCTCCGGCCACGCGACCGGCGAACGCCACCACCCCCGCTGCCGCAGCGCGCACGGGCGTCCCCACGTGGGCCGCCACATCGATGCCGCGGTGTCCCGCGCCGAACGGTCCGGCGGGCGGCTCGAATCCGCGGATGACGGGACCGGACACCGGCCATGCGTACGAGCCCACCGACGGGGCCGGGGGTGTCGGTCCCCCGTCGGGCGTCTCGAGCGCGGCCGAGACCGGGACCGCAAGGAGGGGCACCATGATCGCGAGGAGCGTCCCGGGCACGGACATACCCGGACGGTAGCGGGGGGTACTGACACGCCGCGGGTGCGGCGCTAGAGCTGGTCGTCCTCGTCGCGGTCGTGCAGCCCGGTCCGAAGGGAGCCGACAGCCTTCGTGTGGATCTGGCAGATCCTCGATTCCGTGACGCCGAGGATCTCGCCGATCTCCGCAAGCGTCAGGCCCTCGAAGTAGTAGAGCGTGATCACGACCTTCTCGCGCTCGCTGAGGGAATCGATCGCGGCCGACAGGATCCCGCGCATCTCCTGGCCCTCCAGGTCGTCCCCCGGCTGCCCGCCCGCCATGTCCGCGATCGTGTCGATCAGCGATCGTTGCTCACCCTCGCCGCCACCGACGGACTCCTCGAGCGCCATCACGGAGACGAGGGAGATCTGGGTGAGCATCTCGTGCAGCTCCTCGACCTTCACTCCCAGCCGCTCGGCAACCTCGGGGTCGGTCGGCTCCCGCCCGAGCGTCGACTCGAGCTGAGACTGCGCCTTGTCGACCTCGCGAGCCTTAGAGCGGATCGAGCGAGGCACCCAGTCCATCGCGCGGAGCTCGTCGATGATGGCGCCGCGGATGCGAGGGATGGCGTAGGTCTCGAACTTGACCTCGCGGCCGAGGTCGTACTTGTCGAGCGCGTCCATCAGGCCGAACATGCCGTTCGAGATCAGGTCGGACTGCTCAACGCTCTGCGGCAGCCCCGCGCCCAGGCGGCCGGCGACGTACTTGACGATCGGCGCGTAGTGCAGGATCAGGTGTTCGCGGGCGGTGGGCGAGCTTGTCTCCTTGAAGGCCGCCCAGATCCGTGCGAGCTCCTGTGCCTCGACGCTGACCTCGCCCTTCGTCTGCTGCCGGGAGGTCGCCATCAGGCCCTCGGGTGACTCTGTTTATGGGCGCCGAACAACCGGCCCTTCGACACATGGGTGTACCGCTGCGTGCTGGACATGCTCGCGTGGCCCAGCAGCTCCTGGACTGCGCGGATGTCTGCCCCACCTTCCATCAGGTGGGTCGCGAACGAGTGGCGCAAGGTATGTGGACTCACCCTTCTTCCCGAGAGGACCTGTCGCCGGTATTTTTCCACCACCGCGCGTGCATCGCGCGGAGCCAGTCGCTTCCCTCGACGATTGCGGAATAGGGCGACCGTGTCCTGCGCCCCCGGCGGGGCCAGATCGCGAGCACCGGCGAGATAGATCCGAAGGGCGTCGGAGGCTTCCTCGCCCAACGGAACCTCCCGCTCACGTGCACCCTTCCCGAAGACGCGGAGCCGCCCGCGCTCCGGGTCCACCTCGGCCGCATCCAGACCGCATGCCTCCGAGACGCGGAGCCCGCAGCCGTAGAGCAGCTCGAGTAGCGCTCGGTCCCGTGCCGCCCACGCGTCGTCGCCGAGCGGCGCCTCGACGAGCTCGTCGGCTTCACCCGACTTCAGGACGCTGGGCAGGCGCGTCCCCAGCTTCGGCGAGATGAGCAGGGTGGCGGGGTTGCGCTCGACCAGCCCCTTGCGCGTCGCGAATCGGTAGAACGTTCGCACCGCAGCGGCTCGGCGGGCGATCGTCGCTCGCGCGTACTCCCGAGTGCGAAGCTGGGCGAGCCACCGGCGGAGGAGCGGGTAGGTCGCGCCACGAAGGTCCGTGCCAGAGCGAGCGAGGAACGTCGCGAGCGCCTCGAGATCCTGACGGTAGGCGTCGACGGTCCGCGGCGACAGCCCTCGCTCCAGAGCCAGGTGCCGAAGGAACGCTTCGAGGTCGTCGAGGTCGGCTTGCATCTCAGTCCTTCTATCGGCCGGGCACCCCTTGTAACACAGGAATCCCAGTCTTCCCATCACCCAAACGGCCTAGCGAGCGAACGCGTGCGACGATACGGGTCGTGATCGGACCGGCTCTTGCGCATCTCCCCTGCGACCTGGCGCTCCAGCGCCGCATCCGTGAGGCCCGTATGGGCGCGATCTCACGGCCGAGGCGGCGGATCGGGCGAGGGAAGGATCAGTCGTTGCCGGCGGACGTGGCTCGAGCCGCGCTCTCGGGCGGCGAGGACGTCTGGCGCTCCTTCCGCTTCTGAGGGGGCTTCAGGGGAACGCGGCGATAGCGTCCACCCTCGACCTGGACCAGGGCGCGAAGCTCGAGACCGGATAAGGCCACCAGCACCGCCGCGATGGGAATGCCCGCTGCCTCGGACAGGGCCTCGAGCGAAGCGGGGCGGCCCGACATGACCGCCAGCATCCTTCCCTCGTTCGTTCCCTCGAGCGCAGGTGGAATGAGAGGCATCTCCACGGCGTCATCCGTCTTCCGCTGGAAGATCCCGAGCGCTTCGAGAACGTCGTCGGCATCCGAGACGAGAGCCGCCCCCGCTCTGATCAGCCCGTGAGGCGCCGCGCTGAGGGGGCTGTCGATCGGCCCGGGAACCGCCATCACCTCCCTGCTGAGGCCATCAGCGGCGAACTCGGCCGTCTGAAGCGAGCCGCTCCGCGCCGCCCCCTCGACCACGATCACACCCTGAGACAGGCCGGCGATGATCCTGTTGCGCGCGGGGAACCATCGAGGCTGAGCATTGGCGCCCGGCGGATACTCGGTCACCACGGTCCCCTCCCTCCCGATCCGCTCGATCAATGCCCTGTTCGTCTGTGGGTGAGGCCGGTCGAGCCCGCTCCCGAGGACGGCAACCGTGTGCCCCCCACCCGCCAGCGCACCCTCGTGGGCGGCGCCGTCGATGCCGAGTGCCGCACCGCTCACGACGGTCAGGCCCGCCTCGGCAAGCATGCTGCCCAGCCGCACGGCCGAGTCACGCCCGTACGGGGAGCACAGCCTCGCACCGACCACGGCGACCGCGGTGCTCACCTCGGAAAGCGAACGTCCTCGGACGAAAAGCCAGGCCGGAGGGTCGCTGAGATCGAGCAGACGTTTCGGGTACTCCTGATCGCTCACCGTGATGAAGCGGTCGCCGAGGCTCCGCACCCTCTCCTCCACCGTCCTGGGGTCGACCGAGGCGGCGATCGCACGATCCCCCGGAGAACCGGCCCCGGCGAGCACTTCGGCGAGACAGGCGCTCGCCGACCCCTCCCGCCACGCGAGCGCGTGCAGCTCCCTCGGAAGCATCCTCTGGAGATGAGCGAGCACGAGGAGCGCGTTCCGATCCGCGCGCGATCGGCCGAATCCTTCCGGCCATCCTCCGCGCGGCACCACGTCAGGCAACCCCTGCCTCCGGGGCCGGCTCCTCGCCACGGAAGGTCAACGCCTCGAGCATGTGATCCTCCTCGATGCGCTCCGACGCGCCGAGGTCGGCGATCGTGCGCGCGACCTTCAACACCCGGTCGAACCCTCGTCCGGTCAGCGCATACCGATCGACGGCCTTGCCGAGGTGCCGCTCCGCCTCCGTCGTGAGCCCGGCGAGTCGGCGAGCCTCCGCGCCCGACATCTCGCCGTTGCTCCGTGCAGAGAGGCCTCGAAGCCGAGCCAGCTGACGCGCTCTCGCGTCGTCGACCCGCTCGCGAACCCGCGCCGACGGCTCCCCCGTCTGACTCCCCATGAGCTCCGCTCGAGTCAGCCTCGGCACGCGGAGCCGGATGTCGATGCGGTCGAGCAGCGGGCCGGAGAGCCGGTGCCGATAGGACTCGAGGATGTGCGGCTTGCACCTGCATCGGCGGCGTTGCTCGCCCTCGAACCCGCAGGGACAAGGATTCGCGGCCGCGACCAGCGTGAACCTGGCCGGGAACTCCACCGTCCTCGCGGCACGAGCGATCAGAACCCGACCATCTTCCAGCGGCTGTCGAAGTCCCTCGAGCGCGTCGCGTCGGAACTCGTTCACCTCGTCGAGGAAAAGGACTCCATGATGCGAAAGCGACACCTCGCCCGGTCGGAGCGGCGTTCCTCCGCCGAGGAGGCCGGCCGGCGTGATCGAGTGGTGGGGCGCTCGGAACGGCCGCTGCGCGACGAGCCCCGCGCCACCAGGGAGCAGGCCGGCGACGGAATGGAGGAGGGTGACCTCAAGCGCCTCCGCATGCCTTGGAGGCGGAAGGATCGAGGGAAGGCGACGCGCAAGCATCGTCTTGCCGGCTCCCGGCGAGCCGACGAACAGCAGGTTGTGCCCACCGGCCGCCGCGATCTCCAACGCACGGCGAGCGAGGGGCTGACCCCGCACATCTGCCAGATCCGATCCGTCAACGGACGGGACGGCAGGGGCGGGCGGATCGACGTCCGGCTGCCACGAGCCCTTGAGGAACTCCGCGACCCTCGCGAGGGACGGCGCCCCGATCACTTCGATGCCCTCCACGACTCGCGCCTCGGCCGCGTTCGGAGCCGGAACGATCACGCCGCGGCGCCCATCCCGCGCTGCGGCTGCAGCGACCGCGAGCACCCCGGGCGTGGCAACCAACTCGCCCCGCAGCGAAAGCTCGCCCGCCAGGGAGTAGTCGAGCAGCCGCTCCCTCGGCAGCTGGCCCGTGGCCGCGAGCACGACGGCAGCGATCGGCAGGTCGAACCCCGGCCCTTCCTTCCGGAGATCTGCGGGACTGAGGTTCACGGTCACCCGCCGTAAGGGCCACTCGAGTCCCGAGCTCTCCACGGCCGGACGCACGCGCTCCCGCGCATCCTGTACGGCAGCGCCCGGCAGACCCGTGAGATGGAGCGCAGGAAGGCCCCGCCCGACATAGGCCTCGACGGAGACGGGCAGTCCGCGGACGCCGACGATCGCGACTGCGTGAGCGCGGGCGAACACGGCGCGATGCTAGAGGGAGGTACTGACACGGCGGCGGGGGCGCGTAGACTGCGCCGGATGCAGCAGGTCGCGATCCCGGACCCTCCGACCCCCCCGCCACCGAAGCACCCGGGCACATGGCTCCCGCTGATCGCTCTGCTCGCCGTGATCCTGTTCGTGACGTTCGGAGGCTTCCTCTTCTCCGGCATCCCCACGGGTGTCGCCGGAGAGGTGGAGGTGGGGACGCCGGTCGACGTGTCGGCCGGCGTGACGATCCAGCCGGCCGAAGGGTGGTCCGTGCTGGAGCGCAACATCAGTCCGCCCGGCGTCCGGTTGCACGGCGGGAATGGGTTCCTGGACGCGAGCATCCACACCGCCCCCGCGAGCCCGGAGGAATTGGTCCAGCTCTACGTCTCCGAGTACCTCGAGAGCCAGGCATCGCAGCTCTCCATCGGGGGCATCGAGCCGCTGCCCCTCCGGTCGGGGCCGGCCGCCGTTGTCTCCTACGTTGGCGTGTTCCAGGGAGTCGACGTTCCGTTGGAGGGTGAGGTCATCGGCATCCTCGGGCCTTCGGATACCGCTGCGGTCGTGGACGCCTGGTCACAGGAAGGGCTGTACGCGACGGTGCGCGACCAGGTGAGGGCCATGGCGCACTCGGTGGTGATCCCGTGAGCACCGAAGCCACACCCCTCCCAACCCCCCTGGCGCACCGCACAACTCTGTGGCAGTGGCGCAACCCGGCGTTCTGGTTCTTCGCCGCGATCATGCTCGCAACCACCATCCTGTCGTTGTTCATCCAGCTCGGCTTGTCGGGCCTCTCGCCGGGCGGATGGGCACTGTCCTGGCTCCTCATGCTCGTCTACGCGATCCCGATGTTCCTGCTCGTGTACTTCCTCGACCTCTACGAGCGCGAGCCGCTCTCCCTCGTCTTCTCCGCGCTGCTGTGGGGAGCGTTCGCATCGACACTGCTCTCGATCGTGGCGAGCACCGGGTGGCAGGACGTCGCGTTCAGCCTGCTGGGAGAGAACTCACTCGAGTGGGGCGCCGCCGTCATCGCCCCTCCGATCGAGGAGATCCTCAAGGGAGCCGGCGTCCTGTTCATCGCGTTGATCGCGCGCGACGAGATGGACGACCTGCTGGACGGGTTCGTGTACGGGGCGATCGTGGGCCTCGGATTCACCATCGTCGAGGACGTCCTCTACTTCATCGGCGTGTTCGGCGGCTCGATCGGCGGCGTGCTGGAGGGCTTCTTCATCCGCGTGGTGGCGAGCGGTCTGTACGGACACATGCTGTATTCGGGGCTGTTCGGGATCGGCGTCGCCTTCTTCGTCACTCGGCGAGGCCGTGTGTCCACGGCGAAGCGGCTCGTGATCGCGGGCGGGCTCATCCTGATCGGCATACTCGGGCACGCGCTCTGGAACTCGCCGCTCCTGTACTTCTTCCCGGACACGCTCTCGAGCCCGGGCGACTACCTCCAGCTCGTCCTGGCGACGACGCTGAAGGGCGCCCCCCTGCTCGTCTTCGTCATCGTGATGGTCAAGCTGGCGCGGAAGCGTGAGCAGCGCTGGCTGCACACCTCGCTGAAAGACGAGATCGGCGGGCCCGGGATCCATGAGGTCGAGCTTGCGACGCTCGAGAACCCCGCGGCACGACGCCGCTCGCGCCGTGAGATGAAGGCGCGGTCGGGCCCCGTCGCGGCGGCCACGTTGAAGCGCTTGCAGAAGGCACAGATCGACCTGGCGATGATGCGTACTCGCTCGGACGATCCCGAGCATCCCGAGCTGGTACGCCAGCGAGAGTACTGCGGTTCGCTGCGCTCATGGCTCGTGACGTATGCCACACCAGGCCAGCCGCTTGGACCTCAGAACGCGTCCTCGAACACGTAGACGTCCACCCCGTCCTTGCCGACGGTGACGCTCGCGACGTCGAACCGGTAGCGATCGGCCCGTGGGTGCTCGGCTGCGCAATAGGCAACCGCCAGTGAGCGAACCTTCCGTTGCTTGTCTCGCGTGACCGCCTCGAACGGACCGCCGAGCCGCGAGGGCCGCCGAGACTTCACCTCGCAGAACACCACTTCATCCCCGCGCGCGACGACGAGGTCGAGCTCCCCCAGCGAGCACCGCCAGTTCCTGGCAAGCAGCCGGTACCCGCGGTCCCGGTAGATCCGCCAGGCGGCCTCTTCTCCGTCACGCCACACGCGCTCGCGCACGCAGGTGAGCATGGCTGCCGGTACCGACACGAACGGGGGGGTCAGGGAGCCGGGAGCGGGGGTTCTCGGCGCTCGGAGAGATCCGGTATCTCGCCCGGCTTGATCTCCTCCACGTTCACGTCATGCCGCGTGAGCACCCGAACCTTCGTGACGAACCTCGCGGGCCGATGCATGTCCCACACCCACGCGTCCGTCATCTGGACCTCGACCCAGCCCTCGTCACCATGGCGAGTGATCTCCACCTGGTTCGCCAGGTAGAAGCGACGCTCGGTCTCCACCACATACGAGAACATCGGCAGCACGTCGCGGTACTCGCGGTAGAGCCTGAGCTCCTGATCCACCTCGTACTTCTCGAGCTCCTCTTCGTCACTCACGAGGGCACCTCCTCGAGCCTCCTCGAGGCCTTGAGCTGCCGGAACTCCTCCGGCGAGAGCGGATGCAGCACGTGGTTGAAGGATCGCCGGTGGATCGGGGTCGGACCGAAGCGCCACAACGCCTCCCAGTGGGCCTCCGTGCCGTACCCCTTGTTGGTGAGGAATCCATAGCCGGGAAACCTGCGGTGATACCGGTCCATGATCCGGTCCCTCGTGACCTTGGCCACGATCGAGGCGGCGGCGATCGACGCACACACCGCATCGCCTTTGCGGATCCCGACCGTCGGTATGGCGAAACGCTTCAGCGGGAAGCCGTCGCACAGGATGAACTCGGGGGTCACGTCCAGACGGCGCAGCGCCGTCCGAAGGAGTGCGAGGTTCGTGCGATGCATGCCCGCCCGATCGATCCGAGCCGGCATCGCCTTGCAGACGCTCCATGACGTGGCGCCCTCGACGATCCTCGCGTACGCCTCCCGTCGCTGCTTTGCCGTCAGGAGCTTGGAGTCCTCGACGCCGTCGAGGTCGAAGCTGTCGGGGAGCACGACGGCCGCGGCAACGAGTGGTCCGGCCAGCGCGCCTCGTCCCGCTTCGTCGGCGCCGGCGACGACGTCGATGCCCCGGTCACGGAGCTGTCGCTCGTAATGGTCGATCGCTTTCAGTCGTCGGACAACCACTCGACCCTCGAAGGCGGCCAGAGAAGGACGAACGCCTTGCCCACGATCTTTTCATACGGGATCTGGCCAAGCAGCGACCTCGAGTCGGAGGAGTTGGCGCGGTTGTCGCCCATGACGAAGACCTTGTCGGGCTCGATGGTCACGGGTCCGTACGTGCTCGCGTCCTGCTGCACGCCCTGTGGCTCGCGCATCCGCTCGCCGTTGATGTACAGGTGTCCTTCGCGAACCTCGAGCTCGTCCCCGGGGAGACCGATCACGCGCTTGATGAAGTCCTGTTCCTGGGCGGAGGCGAAGCCGAGTCCCTCCGTGAACCAATCCCAGATGCCGTCGAAGAACCCCCGCTCGGGATCGGGCTGGGCGTTCGGGTCCTCGAACACGATGATGTCGAAGCGCTGCGGTTCGCCGAAATCGTAGACGAGCTTGTTGACGAGGACCCGGTCACCGATCTCGAGCGTCGGGACCATCGAGGCCGAGGGGATGAAGAACGCCTGGACGAGGAACGTCTTGATGAGCAGCGCGAGGACGAACGCGACCAGGATGAGACCCGGAAGCTCGCGGAAGAACCCGAGGATCCCGCCACGTTCCTTCTCCTCGTCGCCAGCGTTCTCCGTGGACGTGGGAAGGTCCTCAGATTCTGGCGGGAGGCCGAACGTGTCCGCCGCAGGCGTCGCGGCTCGGGTGTCGCTGCTCTGGGCGGCCTGCCCCTCGGGGGCACCGCCGCGCGGGCCCACCGTTACTCCTCGCCCTCCTCCTGGACCTCCGGCTCCCCTGCCGGCACCGGTGAGGAGGGGGCGGCGACGGGGGTGCGGAGCTCGCGGATGCGTGCGCTCTTCCCGCGGCGCTCTCGCAGGTAGTACAGCTTGGCGCGTCGCACGTCGCCCCGGGTGACGACCTCGATCTTGCCGATCGAGGGCGAGTGGAGCGGGAAGGTGCGCTCGACTCCAACGCCGAAGGAGATCTTGCGAGCAGTGAAGGACTCGCGGATCCCGCCGCCGCGGCGGCGGATCACGACGCCCTGGAACACCTGGATGCGCTCCCGGCCCGCCTCGACGACGCGGACATGCACGCGGACGGTATCTCCGGCGCGGAAGTCCGGAAGGTCGTCACGCAGACGAGGCTTCTCGATGGGGTCAACCCTGTTCACGGCAGTCTCCAAGAGCGGAAGGGTGCCCGATGATACCAGGTGCCTCTGCCGGGTCGCCTAGGAGAGCAGATCGGGCCGATTGCGGCGTGTCTTCTCTTCCGCCGCGCGCTTGCGCCACTCCTCGATCCTGGCGTGGTCGCCGGAGATGAGCTCGTCCGGCACGCGCATCCCTCGAAGCTCCTGGGGTCGGGTGTAGTGAGGGTGATCGAGCATGCCCTCCTCGAACGACTCCTGTGCCAGTGACTCTTCCTTGCCGACAACCCCCGGGAGCAGGCGGGTGACGGCTTCGATCACGACGAGGGCGGGCACCTCGCCGCCCGACAACACGTAGTCGCCGATCGAGACCTCCTCGGCAGGAAGCCCTTCGGCGATCCGCTCGTCAACGCCCTCGTAGCGGCCGCAGATGAGGACAAGCCAGGGCTCGAGCGCGAGCTCTCGCGCCAGCGCCTGGTCCAGCCTCTTGCCCGCGGGCGAGAGCAGCAGCATGCGCTTCTGTCCCTCCCCCAAGGAGTCCACCGCTTGGAAGATCGGCTCGGCCATCATCACCATGCCCGGCCCGCCGCCGAAGGATTCGTCGTCGACCTGGTGGTGCCGGTCCGTCGTGTGATCTCGGATGTCGTGGATCCGAACGTCGACAAGGCCCCCAGCGATGGCCTTGCCGAGGAGGCTCTCGCGGAGCGGGCTCTCGAAGATCGCCGGAAAGATCGTGAGGACGTCGACACGCATGTCAGTCGCCTTCGAGACCGGGCATCTCTCGAACCGTGACCCTGCCGGCCTCGAGATCGACGTGCGCGACGAGGTCCCGGATGGCGGGGAGCAACATGCCCGACTCCGTCACCCAGAGATCGTTCGCGGGATTCGCCTGCACCTCGACGATCTTGCCGAGCGAGCGACCGCCCTCCGTGACGACCTCGAGACCCACCACCTGATGGATCCAGAACGCGCCTTCGGGGGGGTCCGGCGAGGCGTCAGATGGCACCAGCAAGACCTGTCCACGCAGCGCCTCTGCTTCGGTGCGATCGGAGACCTGCTCGAACTTCACGAGGAAGCTGCGTTGATGCGGCCGCACGGTCTCGACCGTGAGTCTGCGACCGTCTTCCAGCTGCAGGACAGAGCGGGGGGCGAAACGCTCGTCGACCTCGGTCAGCTTGTGAACGGAGACCTCTCCCCTGACTCCGTGAGCGCTCGAGATGCGCCCGACGGCGAGAAGCTCCGGGCTCACTCCTCGACGATCTCCACCTGCGTCGAGAGCCCCTGGAGCGACCCTGCCGCTCGAACGACCGATCGGATGGCCCGCACGGTCCGACCCCGCTTTCCGATGACCTTGCCCATGTCGTCCGGCGCCACCTTGAGCTTCAGGACAACCGTCCCGTCACCCTCGATCTCGGCTACCTCAACTGCATCCGGCTCGTCGACGAGCGCGCGGGCGACGTACTCGAGGACCTCTTTCACTCCGCGTCCTTCTTGGGCTCATCGGACTCTTCACCCTCGGCTGCCGCGGCCGGCTCCGGCTCCGGTGCTGCTTCCTCGGGAGCCGGCTCCGGTGCTGCTTCCTCGGGAGCTGGCTCCGGTGCTGCCTCTTCGGCAGCCGGCTCCGGTGTTGCGGGCTCCTCAGGTGTGGCCTCGGGTGCCGCTTCCTCAGGAGCGGCTTCAGGTGCCGCTTCTTCAGGAGCGGCTTCAGGTGCCGCTTCTTCAGGAGCGGGCTCCGGTGCTGCCGGCTCCGGGGCCGCGGCGGCTGCTTCGGCGGCCGCGGACTCCTCGGCAGCGGCGGTGGCGGCCTTCTTCGAGGGCCGTGCCTGGTCGGGGGGCGGAGCGACGGGCTCGGTCGGGCCCTCGCCGGTGAACTGACCCCAGATACCCGTCTTCTGGAGGAGCACACGGACGGGATCGCTGGGCTGAGCGCCATTCTGCAGCCAGTGCAGCGCCCTGTCCTGATCGATCTCGATCAGCGAGGGGTGTTGGCGGGGGTGATAGCGCCCGATGTTCTCGATGAACCGCCCGTCTCGCGGGCTGCGGGCGTCCGCCACGACCACCCGGTAGAAGGGCTGCTTCCTTTTTCCGACGCGCATCAATCTGATCTTGACCACGATGTCTCCTTACGAAAGGCCGGGGATCTTCGGCATCCCGGGGATCCTGAGCTTCCCCCCCGTGAGCCGCTTCATCATCTTCCTCGTCTCGTCGAACTGCCTCAGCAGGGTGTTCACGTCTCCGACGGACGTGCCGCTCCCGCGAGCGATCCGCCCGCGGCGGCTTCCGCTGATGATAGCCGGGTCCGCCCGCTCTCCGGGCGTCATCGAGCAGATGATCGCCTCGGTCCGCCCGAGCTCACGATCGTCGATTGAGACGTCTTTCATCCCCGTCGCCCCCGCGACGCCGGGCATCATCTTCAGGACGTCCTGCAGCGGTCCGAGCTTTTTCACCTCTCGGAGCTGGGTGAGGAAATCGTCGAGCGTGAACTGGGCCCGCAGCATGCGCTCGGTGGCCTCCTGCGCCTTCTCCTGATCCATCTCCTTCTCGGCCTTCTCCACGAGCGTGAGGACGTCACCCATCCCCAGGATCCGCTGCGCCATACGGTCGGGATGGAACGCCTCGAGGTCCTTGGCGCGCTCCCCGACGCCGCTGAAGTACACGGGCAGGCCGGTGACCTGCGTTGCCGACAGCGCCGCTCCCCCGCGCGCGTCGCCATCGAGCTTCGTGACGACGAACCCGGTGAGCTCGACCTCGGACATGAACGCGCGTGCCTGACGAACGGCGTCTTGACCCACCGTCGCGTCGATCGCCATAAGGACATGCTGCGGCTTGACCGCCGAGCGCACCCGCCCCGCCTCTCGCATCATCTCCGCGTCGACGTGCAGGCGGCCGGCCGTGTCGACGATCAAGACGTCACGGCCCTCCTTGCGAGCCTGCTTCAGAGCCGACTTCGCGACCTTCACCGCGTCGCGGCCATCGGAGACCACTGGGACATCGATCTCTCTACCGAGCGTCATGAGCTGCTCGACCGCGCCGGGGCGCTGGAGGTCGGCCGCGGCGAGCATCGGGCGCCTGCCCTTCTCCTTCAGATGCAGGGCAAGCTTCGCGGATGCGGTCGTCTTCCCCGAGCCCTGAAGCCCGGCCATCATCACCACGGCGGGGTCTCCCGACGGAACCACGAACGGCCGGTGTTTCCCGCCGAGCGTCTCGACCAGCTCCTCGTTCACGATCTTCACGATCTGCTGGCCCGGCGTGATCGATTTCATGACCTCCTCGCCGACGGCTCTCGTGCGGACACGCGCGAGGAGATCGTCCGCGACCTCGACCGCGACATCGGCGTCGATCAACGCGTCTCGGATGTCGGCGAGGCCCGCATCCACTTGCTTCGGATGGAGCTTCCCCCGCGACTTGAGCTTCTTGAAGACCGCGCCCAGGCGGTCGGTGAGCTGCTCGAACATGGAGGGTCAGTCTACGGAAGCGGCGTGCGGCGCTATGAGCCGACGAGGGACTCGGCGTACGCCTGGGGGTCGAACGGCTCGAGGTCCTCGAGGGTCTCGCCCTTCCCCACGAACCGCACCGGCGTCCCGAGCTCCTCGCGGATCGCGAGGGCGATCCCGCCCTTCGCGGTCCCGTCCATCTTCGACAGGATCACGCCCGTCACGCCAACCGCCTCACCGAACGCCTTCGCCTGTGCGATACCGTTCTGGCCGGTCGTGGCGTCGAGCACCAACAGGACTTCATCGGGGTCGCGCCCGGCCGCCTTCTTCAGCACCCGCGAGACCTTCGAGAGCTCATCCATGAGCGGCTGCTTCGAGTGCAGGCGACCCGCGGTGTCCACGATCAACACGTCGTGCTTCCTCGCTTTCGAGGCCTCGACCGCATCGAACGCGACGGCACCGGGGTCGGCCCCTCGCTCCTGCGTGACGTAGTCCGCTCCCGCGCGCTCCGCCCAGACACCGAGCTGCTCGCCGGCCGCGGCTCGGAACGTGTCGCTGTTCGCAACCGCGACCGACCTGCCCTGCTCCTTGAGATGCCTCGCGAGCTTGCCGATCGATGTCGTCTTCCCCGTACCGTTCACCCCCACCACCATCACGATCGCCAGGCGCCGTGGCGGCAGCTTCCAGGCCTCGTCGTCGTCGAACATCGCGGCGATCTCCTCGACGAGGAGCGTGGAGGGATCCGCCCCCGCCTCGTGGCGCTCGCGAACGCGCGTGACGATCTCGGTCGCGGCAGCGCGGCCCGTGTCGGATCGAACGAGGCCCTCCTCGAGGGCGCGCCAATCCTCGTCGGTTACCTCCCCCTTCGCGACCAGCGAGCGGAGGCGGGCGCCGAGACCCTCACGCCGGGCGGGCCGCTCGGCGATCGGAGCGGCACGGAGCCGCCGGCCCACGAGGAACGCGAGAACGAGCAACGCGAGCAGCGCGAAGACGAGGACGAGCTCGAGCCCGACACCGGAAGGCATTCCTAGGAGCGTACTGCGTCCGCGACACGCTGAGCGATGACGCGGGTGGCACCGTCGCGCCCCATCGACACGCCGTACAGCACGTCGGCAGCCTCCATGGTGCGCTTCTGATGTGTGACGAGGATGACCTGCGAGATCCCCGCGAACCCCTTGATGAGCTCGAGAAACCGGTGCAGGTTGATGTCGTCGAGCGCCGCCTCCACCTCGTCCAGCAGGTAGAAGGGTGACGGGCGGGCGCGGAAGATCGCGAACAGGAATCCGAGCGCCGTCAGCGCGCGCTCGCCGCCCGACAACAGCGACAGGCGCTTCACTCGTTTGCGGCCCGGACGCGCCTCGATCTCGATCCCGGTTGTCAGCAGGTCGTTCGGATCCGTCAGGCGAAGTCGGCCTTCGCCGCCGGGGAACAGCTGCGCGAACAGCCCCTCGAACTCGGCCGCCACGTCGTTGAACGCGGCCTCGAAGATCTCGACCACTTTCTGGTCCACCTCGCGAACGACCTGGTTGAGATCCCTGCGCGCGGACCTCACGTCGTCGATCTCCCGCTGCAAGAACTCATGCCGCTCGCTGACCTCCTGGTACTCGTCACCCGCGACGAGGTTGACGCGACCGAGCAGCGCCAGCCGTCGTGCAACGAGGTCCGATCGCTTCTGGACGGACTCAACCGTGTCGTCGTCCGCGAGCCCCGCGACAGCTTCCTCGGGCGCCGTCGAATGCCCCTCACGAAGCACGCGCTCGGCCTCGTCGATCCGGCGCACGACGTCCCGGCGCGCCTGCTCCTGATCCTCGTACTCGTCGCGCAGATTCCCGAGCAGCTCCGCGGCCTCGCGCCACGCGCGGTTCGCTTCCGCCTCCGCCGTTCGAAGACGCGCGACCTCCGTTGCGCTCTCCTCCCTCGATCGGCGCGCATCCCTCGAGCGTGCCTCCGCCGTCGCCAGAGCGACCTCGGCGGCCTCGCGAACGGCCGATGTGCGCGCGGCCTCCGCGGTCACGACGTCCAGGTCGCCCGCGTCCCCGGACGGTCCCGACCCCTCTCCACCCAGGGCCGCGAGACGCTCCTCGAGCACCTCACGCTCTCGCCCGAGCGCCGCGAGCTCCGTGTCCGTCCGGGCCAGTCTGTCGGCCGCCGCGGTCAGCTCCGCGTCGGCCCTCCGGAGCTCCTCCTCAACGCTCGCTCGCGTGGCCTCGGCGCGAGCGGCCTCCTCCTGCCGGCGACCAAGCGACGTGCGGACCTCCGCGAGCTCACGGCTCACCGCTGTCTCCTCTCGCTTGGCCGACAGCTCGTCGTCGGACGGGCTCGGCGCCGAGCGAGCGATCGCGGGCCCAACCAGGACGCCGTCCGTTGTCACGAACGACGCCGCCGGATGACGCGAGTGCTTGTCGAGCGCCTCCCGCTGGTTCTTTGCGAGATAGATGTGGCGCAGGGCAGCCGCGACGGCTCCTTCGGCGCGGGGATCCGCGCGCACGACGGAGGCGAGGCTGCGCTCCCCGGGCAGAACGAATCCCTTGCGAGGCCCATTCGCGACGACGAACGTAGCGCCGGGAACCTCAGCGGCCTGCTCGACGGCCTCGGCGTGATCGACATACACCACGGCATCCGCGAATGGCCCGAGAGCGGCCGATACCGCGCGCTCCATCCCTGGCTCGACCTCGATGAGCTCGGACAGCATGCCGATCGCCTTGTCGCGGCGAGTGCGGATGAACTTCCGTCCCGGGGTTTCCGCGAGCGTGGTCCGCCGTGCGGCGAGCGCCTCCGCTCGACCCTCGAGACGTCGCTCCTCCAGCTCCATCGCGGAGGACTCCTCTCGGAACCGCTGCAGCTCCTCCGTCAGACGTTGCAGCTCGTCGGCATGAGGACTCGCCTGCGAGTCGAGCCGCTCGATCTCCTGCTCGATCGTCTGTCGGCGCCGCGCCCCCTCTTGCTCACGGCCGCGGATCTCGGCCAGCGCCCCCACGACGCGCTCGAGGTCGACGGCTCCCTCGCCGGGACCTCGCGCGGCTCGGGCAGCGGCCCGGCCGGCAGCGAGCCGGGCACCCGCCTCCGCCTCTTCACGCACCGCATCCCGGAGGGCCACCTCCGAGGTGGACCTCACCTCGGTCCCTGCAGCTTCCTCGGCCTCAGCGTGTGCGAGCCGTTGCTCCGTCGCCGCGAGCTGCTCGCTCAGCGAGGCGATCTGGGCGTCGAGGTCGCGAAGACGTTCCTCGGCCTCGATCCGCTTCAGCGTTCCCTTCTCCCAGACGGGAAGCCGCGAGTCCCTGAGCGCGTACAGGTCACGGAGCCGCGTGGCCGCGAGGCGCACCGCGAGCTGCTCGGCCTCGGTCGCAAGACGTTCGTACTTCCCCGCCGCCTCGGCCTGCTGCTTCAGCGGACGTAAGCGTCGCTTCAGCTCGGCCATCACGTCGTTGAGGCGAAGCAGATCCTGGTCGAGCGTGACGAGCTTGCGCTCCGCTCGCTCCTTCCGGCGCTTGTGCTTCGCGATCCCCGCGGCTTCCTCGATGAACTGCCGGCGATCCTCCGGGCGTGCCACGAGGACGTCCTCCAGCTGCCCTTGCCCGACGACGGTGTGCAGCGTCCGGCCGATGCCGGTATCGGACAGCATCTCCTGGATGTCCATCAGCCGGCAGGGAGTGCCGCCTATCAGGTACTGGCTCTCGCCGGAGCGGTACACGACCCTGCCGACCTCGATCTCCGAATCGGGCACGGGGATGAGACCCGCCTCATTGTCGATGACGAGGGTGACCTCAGCCGTGCCAACGGCCTTGCGGCCGGGACTGCCGGCGAAGATCACGTCGGACATCTGCCCGCCGCGGAGGGCACGCGGGCCCTGCTCGCCGAGCACCCACGCGATCGCGTCCACGAGGTTCGACTTCCCGGAGCCGTTCGGACCCACCACCACGCTGATGCCCGGGGCGAACTCGAGGACGGTCCGATCCGCGAACGACTTGAAGCCGCGGAGCTGGAGGGACCTGAGGAACATCTGTCGGCGATGCTACCAGCGGCCCTGCACGGAATCCTGGAACGGCTCGCTCAATCTGGGTGCCGAACCTCGAACCCCTCGAGCCCTTCCGGTTCCTCCTCCACGACCTCGACACCCTCGATGATCGCGTGCTCGGGGCCTTCGTGACACCACGCCACCATTCGTTCGGCCACGTCCGCGGGTCCCTCGAAGACTGCCTCGAGCCGGCCGTCCGCCCGGTTCATCACCCAACCGGCGCATCCCATGTCCCGGGCAAGCCGCACGGTCCGCTGGCGGAAGAAGACTCCCTGAACCCGTCCCGACACGACTACCCGGACCCTCCGCATCTCTGGACGATATCGGAGTCGAATAGCACTCTCCGCGGAAAATAGTCCTTTTGGGCCATGCAGCCGGTCCCCTCTCCGGCCGATAACAGTCCCATAGCGAGGGATCAGCTCGTCGACCGCCCTCGCGCCTAGGGATACAAGGGGGAAGGAAATCATGGAGCAAGACTGGCGAAACAGCGTCGCTCAGGCGATCAGCTGGAACGACTCGAAGAAGGAGCGAAAGGGCAAGATGCTTGCCCTGTTCGTCGCGTCCGCGATCTCGGTCGCCGTGATGAGCCCCGGGATGCGTACAGCCATGTCCGAGGGCATGCACGAGATGCTCTCCGTCATCGTGCGCGAGCTTCCCGGCGCCGGAAACGGCCCGGAGGAGGCCGTCGAGGGGCTGGGCGGAACCGTCGAGCTGCCATTGGGCATCATCGGCGGTTTCAGCGCGGAGGTTCCGGCTGACCGGCTCCATCAGCTTCAAGTGATGGAGGGCATCTATTCCGTCACTCCCGATGCAGAGGTGGAGTTCAGCCACAGCGTCGACGGCTTCGATGGTGACGAGGACGCCGGTTCGATGTTCCGCGTCGCCCAGGAGGAGATCGGCGCCGGGGAGTTCTGGAACGACGGGTACACCGGAAAGGGCGTTGACGTCGCGGTCATCGACACCGGCGTCGTCCCCGTGAACGGCCTTACGGCTCCGGGCAAGGTCCTGAACGGACCGGATCTGTCATTCGACTCGCAGTACGACGATGTTCGGTACCTCGACACCTTCGGGCACGGCACGCACATGGCCGGCATCATCGCCGGCCGGGACGACGCCGTGCCATCCAAGGTCCAGAAGGGTGACCACGACAACTTCATGGGAGTGGCGCCCGACGCGCGGATCGTCAACGTCAAGGTCGGCAACGACGTCGGCGCCGCGGACGTGTCACAGGTCATCGCGGGCATCAGCTGGGCGGTCCAGCACCGCAACGACCCTGGAATGAACATCCGCGTGTTGAGCCTTTCGTTCGGGACCGACGGGATACAGAACTATCAGCTGGACCCGCTGACGTACGCGGTCGAGACGGCCTGGCACAAAGGCATCGTGGTGGTCGTGGCCGCCGGGAACGAGGGCTTCGGGTCGCCCGCGCTGAACAACCCCGCGTACGACCCGTACGTGATCGCGGTCGGCGCCACGGCGCAGGATGGCGTGTACGGGACCTCCGGTGATCGGGTCGCCGATTTCTCAAGCGGCGGAAACAGCGCGCGTCGCCCGGATCTGGTGGCCCCCGGTAGATCGATCGTCGGCCTTCGCAACGAGGGGTCCTACATCGACGAGACGTCTCCGGGCGGGCGTGTCGGCACGCGGTACTTCCGCGGAAGCGGTACCTCGCAGTCGGCCGCGGTGGTCTCCGGCGCGGTCGCGCTGGTCATCCAGCAGCGCCCGAGCATCAAGCCGGACCAGGTGAAGCGGCTGTTGACCGTGACCGCGCAGAAGGTCCCGAACGGAGGCGCCGCACAGGGCACAGGCGCTCTGGACCTGAAGACGGCCCGGGATCGGTCCACACCGACGATGGCCAGCTCGTTGCAGTCGTATCCGAAGGCGACTGGCCTTGGAACCCTCCAGGATGCCCGAGGGAACAGCTCGATCGTGGACGAGGACGGGAACGGGGACGGGATCGCCGATGACCCTGCCGAGCTCCTGGGCGAGATGGACATCTTCGGGATGCCCTGGAACGCCGCGAGCTACGCCTCGAACCTTGCGAGCGACACCAGCTGGACCGAGGGCTTCTACAACGGGTCCGAATGGACGGGCGGCTGCTTCTGCGTCGACTCATGGACGGGCAAGTCGTGGAGCGGCAAGTCGTGGTCGGGCAAGAGCTGGAGCGGCAAGTCCTGGTCCGCCGATCTCTGGGAAGGCAAGAGCTGGTCCGGGAAGAGCTGGTCCGGCAAGTCGTGGAGTGGCAAGTCGTGGTCGGGCAAGAGCTGGAGCGGCAAGAGCTGGAGCGGCAAGAGCTGGTCCAGCTTCAGCTACAGCTGAGAAGCGTCAAGACATCCGAGAGGCCCGGGGATCGATCCCCGGGCCTCTCGCCTTTTGTCCCCCATCCGGCTGGCTCGCAAGCGGAGATGCAACGAAACCCTCCCGATCGACCTCGAATCCCGAGACTGTCCCTCTTGCCACGCTCGGTAGCACCCCCTCACGCCGATGCGGAGCGCGACCACAGTCCGCCGACGTTCGGCCGAGAGGGACTAGTCACTTCGGGCTACCTCGAAGATGGCTCCGAGTGGCCATACAGAAAGGTCCCTCCTCCGGCCGATAAGAGAGAGAGATAACGAGGGAGCCCCGAGCACGATCCCTCGCACGCCCTTGGGGAATCGACAAACTTTGGGAGGGGATATGCAAGGGGACTGGCGAACCAGCGTCGCTCAGGCGATCAGCTGGAACGACTCGAAGAAGGAGCGGAAGGGCAAGGTCCTTTCGCTGACCGTCGCGTTCGCCATCTCGCTCGCCGTGATGAGCCCGGCGATGCGCACATCCATGTCCGAGGGCATGCAGGAGATGACTTCGGTCATCGTTCGCGCGCTTCCTGGAGGCGAGACCGAGGCGATCCAGGCGGTCGAGCAAGCGGGCGGTGAGGTTGGGCAGCGGCTCAGCATCATCAACGGTTTCGAGGCCAGCGTTCCCGAAGCGACGATCGCCGGGCTCGAGAGCAACCCCTTCGTGTATGAGCTGTCCCTGAACGGAAAGCTGCAGTTCCTGCAGACCGTGCCGGGCGACTACGAGACCTCGGATGACGCGGCAGCCGACGCTGACATGACCCTCCCCGCGAGCTATGGATCCATGGCTGCGACGACGGATGTCGTCGGAGCCGACAAGTACTGGAAGAAGGGCTACACGGGGCAGGGCGTCGACGTCGCACTCATCGACACCGGCGTTGCTCCCGTGGACGGGCTGGCGCCCGCCCGTGTCATCAACGGGCCCGACCTCTCGTTCGAGTCCCAGTTCCCAGAGACGCAGCACGTCGACACCATGGGACACGGAACGCACATGGCCGGGATCATCGCCGGCAGTGACGCCGAGGCCCTGGCAGCGGAAAAGACAGCGTTCCTGAACGAGCTGGCCGCTGAGAAGGCGACGTTCCTGGCGCAGCAGGCGACGGAGAAGGCAGTACTTCTCGCGCCGCTCGCGGCGGAGAAGGCGACGTTCGTTGCGCAACAGACGGCTGACAGGGCTGCCTACATCGCGACCACGCACCAGCCCAGGAAGGCCGTTTGCAACCTGATGCTGGAGCCTCTCAAGACCACCTGCCTTGCGGAGGCCGAGGCGGCCAAGGCCACCTTCCTGGCTTCCCAGGAGACGGCGAAGGCCACCTTCCTGGCTTCCCAGGAGACGGCGAAGGCAGCGCTGCTGGCGCCGCTGGAGGCCGCGAGGATCGCGTTCCTCGAGGAGCAGGCCGCGAAGAAAACAGCCTTCCTCGAAGCGCACGCCGCGCGCGTCGACGCATCCTTCAAGGGCATGGCGCCGGGCGCCCGGATCCTCAACGTCAAGGTCGGACAGGCAGACGGCGCGGCCGACGTCTCTCAGGTGATCGCCGCGATCGACTGGGTCGTGCAGCACAAGAACGACGAGGGCATGAACGTCCGAGTCCTCAACATGTCGTTCGGGACCGACGGCGTGCAGGACTACATCCTCGACCCCCTGACGTTCGCGGTCGAGACCGCGTGGCACCAGGGGATCGTCGTGGTCGTCGCGGCGGGTAACTCGGGCTTCGGCTCGCCGAAGCTCAACAACCCCGCCTACGACCCGTACGTGATCGCCGTCACCACCGATGACACCAAGGGCACGAACAGCCTGAGCGACGATGAGATCCCCGATTGGACCAGCCGCGGCAACGAGAACCGTCATCCGGATCTCGCCGCCCCCGGCGTCTCGATCGAGAGCCTTCGCGTCGACGGATCCCTCATCGACGAGGAATACCCGTTGGCGAGGGTCGGCGACCGGTACCTAAAGGGCACCGGGACCTCCCAGTCGGCGGCCGTCGTGTCCGGGGCCGCGGCCCTGGTGCTGAGCCGCTACCCGAGCCTCACGCCGGATCAGGTGAAGGCGATGCTCGAGGCGAACTCGAGGAAGCTGGAGAATGCGGATCCCGAAGCGCAAGGGGCGGGCCTCATCTCGCTTCGGCGCGGGTACAGCGTGCCTCCGCCCGATGCAGCCACAGCCGATCAGACGTTCCCGACGGCAACCGGCGAGGGACTGATCCATCTCTCGCGCGGCACGGGGATCCTCGTCGATGAAGACGGCAACGGGGACGGGATCGCCGATGACCCGGTCGAGCTGACCGGTGAGATCGACATCTTCGGGATGCCGTTCGACGGTAAGAGCTGGTCGCTGCTCGCAGCAGCCGGCAAGAGCTGGTCGGGCGGGATCTGGAACGGCAGCGAGTGGACGGGAAGCGACTGGAGCGGCAAATCGTGGTCAGGGAAGTCCTGGTCCGGCAAGAGCTGGAGCGGCAAGTCGTGGTCCGGCAAGAGCTGGAGCGGCAAGTCCTGGTCCGGCAAATCGTGGTCAGGGAAGTCCTGGTCCGGCAAGAGCTGGAGCGGCAAGTCGTGGTCCGGCAAGAGCTGGAGCGGCA
>CAZKFH010000018.1:0-36043 GCA_964551945.1 uncultured Actinomycetes bacterium
AGATGTTCATCACGAACGGCAAGCGCGCCGACTTCTGCGTGCTGGTCGCCCGCACCGATAAGCCCGCCGGCTACGAGGGCTTCAGCCTGTTCCTGGTCGACACGGATCTCCCCGGCTACAACGTGTCCCGCACGCTCGACAAGCTCGGCATGCATTCCTCGGACACCGCGGAGCTGTTCCTCGACGACGTGCGTGTGCCCGCGACCGCGCTCCTCGGTGAGGAGGGGAAGGGCTTCTACCAGATCATGTGGGAGCTCCAGGGCGAGCGTGTCGTCGGCGCGGCCGGATCCCTCTCCGGAGCATGGCTGGCCTTCCACAAGACGCTCGAGTACGCGAAGGAGCGTCACGCCTTCGGGCGGCCGATCGGCTCCTTCCAGGTGTGGCGCCACCGGTTCGCGGAGATGGCCACCGAGCTGACGGCGTGTCAGCAGCTCCTCTACGACGTGGCGCTGGCGTGGGAGCGCGGCGAGTACCCCGTCGCCAAGATCTCGATGCTGAAGCTGTACGACGGTCTCGTCGTCAATCGCGTGATCAACACGTGCCTGCAGGTCCACGGCGGGCTCGGATACGCCGCCGACTCATGGGTGCAGCGCGCGTGGCGCGACGCCCGCCTTCTGCGCATCGGCGCGGGCACGGACGAGGTGATGCGCGACCTGATCTCGAGAACGATGGACGCGCCGAAGCCCGAGCCCGGGCGCCAGAAGGAGACGAACCGGTTCACCGAGCTTCCCCGGGACGGCCTGTTCACAGAGGAGCACGAGCAGCTGCGCGCCGGCGTGCGCCAGTTCGTCGAGGGCCGCCTGCGCCCGCACGCGGAGGAGTGGGAGAAGCGTGGAGACTTCCCGATCCGCGAGATCTTCAAGGAGGCGGGAGCGATCGGCCTGTTCGGCGCGAAGTTCGAGGAGGCGTACGGCGGGACCGGGCCCGACCTGATCGCCGACGCGCTGATCACCGAGGAGCTGACCGGCTGCGCCTCCGCCGGCGTCGCCGCGGCGCTCGGCGCGCACAAGGATCTCGCCTCCTATTACGTCTACCGCTTCGGGACGGAGGAGCAGCGACAGAAGTGGCTGGTGCCGTCCATCGCCGGAGAGATCATCGGCGCGCTCGCCGTGACCGAGCCGGACGCGGGCTCCGACGTCGGGGGGATCACGACCCGAGCGAAGCTCGACGGTGACGAGTGGATCCTGGACGGGTCCAAGACATTCACCACGAACGGCTCGATCGCCGACTACGTCGTGGTCGCCGCGCGAACGGACTCGGAGTCGGAGGGTCACGAGGGGATCTCCCTGCTGATCGTGGAGCGCGACACGCCGGGCTTCACGACGAGCCGCATCGAGACCGTCGGGTGGCGCACCTCGCACACAGGCGAGCTCGCCTTCGACGGGTGCCGCATCCCGGCCGCCAACCTGCTCGGCCAAGAGGGCAAGGGGTTCCGCCACATCATGGAGAACTTCCAGTGGGAGCGGATCTCCATGGCGCTCGCCGCCGTGGGCGCTGCCGAACGAACGCTGGCGCTGGGCCGCACCTACGCGTCGGAGCGACAGGCGTTCGGCCGGCCGATCGGCACGTTCCAGACGTGGCGGCACCGCTTCGCGGACCTCGCCACGGAGATCGAGGCGGCCCGCTCGCTGACGTACCACGCGCTTCGCAAGATCGTCGCCGGCGAGGACGCCGTGACCGAGGTGTCGATGGCGAAGTGGTTCGCGACGGAGCTGGACTGGAAGACCGCGGACGAGGCCCTCCAGGTGCACGGCGGCTACGGGTACATGAAGGAGTTCCCGGTCGAGCGGGCCTGGCGCGACGCCCGCCTCGGCCCGATCGGCGGCGGCACGACCGAGATCATGAAGGAGATCGTCGGCCGCTCCTTCGGCCTGTAACCGAGGCAGTTGGGCTAAAAGAGCTACGGAGATATGGCAGTCTGGCGATATGGCAAGGGTAAAGACGACCCTGAACATCGATGAGGATCTGATGCGGCAGGTCCGGATCCGGGCCGCTCGGTCGGACAAGCGCCAGGCCGACGTGCTCGAGGCCGCGCTCAGGGAAGGCCTCGGGGTGATCGAGAGGCTGAGGGCGAAGGCGAGGCTCTCGGAGGAGGATGCGCTCGATCTCGCGTCCAAGGTCGTGCACCAGGTCCGCGGGAAAGACCGACGCGAGAGGAAGCCCTAGCCAGGGGACCTCAGTCCTGGGTGGGGCCCAGGATGTCGTCCACTGCGATGGAGAAGCCCGGAAGGGCCCGTGACTCGATCTGCTCGCCGCGCCCGTAGATCCCAGGTTCCCCATACCGGCCCTCTTCCAGGCGGCTGACCTCGATGCGATCGGCGTCGAGGTCTACGAACCAGTACTCGGGGACGCCGCCTCGGGCGTAGAGGTCGCGCTTGATGGTGCGGTCCCGCTTCCGGGTGGAGGGCGATGACACCTCGATGGCCAGGTCGGGGGGCACCTCAACGGGCCGCTCGACGATCCGGCGACTGGATTCCTCGGAGAAGTACATGACGTCCGGCTCGACCACGTCGGAAGGAGAGAGCATGGTATCGAGTGGGCTACCGAAGGCTTCGCCTCCATGCTCTTCCTCATACCGCCAGAGCGCCCGCGACAGCCGCATCACGACGCGCTCGTGACGAACGGAGCCGGACGGGGTCACGAAGAGCTCGCCCCGGATGAGCTCGCGCTTGACCTTGTCCTCTTCCGGGAACATCTCGAGGAGGTCGTTCCAGGTGAGGCCGGTCGTCCTAGCTTCGCTGGCCATGCTCTGCTCCACAGTCGGGGACGCTAGCCCGAGGCTACGACATGGGGATCAGTCCCACACGGCTTCGGGAAGCTCGGCGAGGATCGTCGTGTCGGCCGTCAAGAGCGGCTCGCCCTCCAGTGTGGCGTGCGATGCGATGAGCCTGTCGAAGGGGTCGCGTGTCCATGAGCGTCCGACCGCGATGTTGATCAGGGCGGCCAGCTCCGCCTCCACTTCTCGAAGCCCGACGCGACGCTCCAGGTCGGTGATCACGGCGGCCGGTGGCTCCGTGATCTTGCCGGTCTCGAAGAGGTACTGAAGCTCGAGGATCACGATGGGGGAGACCTCCAGGGGCTCGGTCTCGATACGCTGCCTGGCCCCCGCGGGGAACCGATCGACTTCCCCGGCGTAAAGCCAGGCGACGACGTGGGTGTCGAGGTGCACTCAGGGTTTCCACTCGCCGGACCAGTCCACGTGGACCAGGTCCTCCGGGTCGCCGACGATGAAGCCCTTCCGCGGGGAGAGCCGCTCGAGCTTGGACGCCACGTCGGTGGAGACGATGAGCAGCGTTCGTCCCCGCCGCTCCACCTCAAGCGGCATGCCGGTCTCCAGGACCTGGTCCAGGAGCCGGTAGATGTTCGCCCGGAGCTCGGACGGCGAGATGACCATGTGGTACGTACGATATCAGAACCAGCGTACGTACGTGCTAGAATCCCTCGAAATGCCAGCGACGCCGACAGCAGGGGGGGAGGAAGCCTCCTGCGTCAGCCGACAAGGGGCGTAGAATGCCCCCGAAACCTCGAGAAAAGCATTAAAAATGGCGAGCTAGAGGCGCTTCTTCGCGAGGCTGAGGACAACGGGTGCCGAGTGATCGGAGCCAAGAAGGGCAGGCCGTTCAAGGTCTTTTGCGGCTGCGACGATATGGATTTCACGTTTGTCCACCGCACCCCCTCAGGCAGGCGATATCCGGCGAACAAGCGTGCGGAGATGGAAGGGTGGAGTTGTTGGCGGTAGGAGGTCACATGAGGTACTTGGTGAGGATGAACGGCCGGATTTCCGGCGAGGGTGGGGAGACCCTGCCCCCTGAGGAGATTGAGGCCATCTTTGACGCCATCATGGAACACCTCATGACGCTTGGAGCTGCTGACCCCGACATTGGGGGGCGCCTCACGACGGGCGAGTGTCACATGGCGGTTTTGGTCGAGGCTGAGGACCAGTACCAGGCGGTCGAAATTGCAAGCGGTCTCATGCGCACCGCAATTCATTACTGCGGGGGAGCCACTCCCGATTGGGCCGTGACCAACCTGAGCTTCGCCGTGGACTCGGATGCTGAGGAGTCGGAGGCCGGCGCCCCGACTCTCGTCGAGGCGTAACCGCTGAGGTACAAGGAACTAACTCACTCAGAAACCTCGAAGTCGTAGCGCTTTACCAGGATCGCCCGGGCTATCGACCTTGAAGCTGGTAGATCGTGCCGCTCACCAGGTCGGCGGCGTAGAGCTCTCCATCAGCCGCTTCACCGAAGCTGCTGATCATCAGGTTCTCGAATGTGCCGAGTGCGCGAACGGGCCCGGACTTCTGCTTGCTCGCGTGTGACCGGAAGCTGAAGAGCTCGCCGCTGCAGAAGTCGATATAGAAGTAGTCCCCTCGCAGCTGGGGGTAGTCCTGGCCCCGGTAGACGTACCCGCCGGTCACGGCACAGCGTTCGCCATCGTTCACGTACTCCGCCACTGGGAAGGTGTAGTCGGTGGATTCCGAGCACGCGGAGAAGTTGAAGACCATGGTCCCCTCGTAACAGCGCCAGCCGTAGTTCACGCCTCCGTTTGTCCCGCCAGGCTGGACATCGATCTCTTCGCGGCTGTTCTGTCCGACATCGCCAATGAACATCGCGCCCGAATGCGAATCGAAGCTGAAACGCCACGGGTTCCGGAGGCCGACGGCCCATGCCTCGTCCGCACCGGCCCCTTGCACAAACGGATTCGTGCTCGGGATCGCGTAGTTCCGCGCCGAGTCCGCCGGGAAGGCGTCGCCGTTGACGTCCAGCCGAAGGATCTTGCCCAAGAGACTCTCGGGGTTCTGCGCGTTGTTGCTCGGGTCCCCGCCCGACCCTCCGTCGCCTGTCGCGATGTAGAGGAAGCCGTCGGGGCCGAAGTTCAGGTCCCCGCCGTTGTGATTGGTGAAGGCAGGGTGCGTGATCGTAAGGATCGGCACCTCGCTGGAGGGATCGGCCTGGGTCTGGTTGAGCCGCTGGAAGCTCGAGAGCTGATTGTTGCCGTCATCTCTCGTGTAGTAGACGAAGAACCGTCCGCTGGTCGCGTAGTCGGGTGCAAAGGCCAGCCCCAGCAGGCCCTGCTCGCCCCCGGGCATCACCCGGTCGGTGATGTCCAGGAAGGTGCCGGACACCGTTCCGTCGGACTCGATGATCTTGATCACCCCCGGCTGCTCGACGACGAAAAGGCGGGCGTCGCCTGCCGAGGCGATGTCGGTGGGGGAGGTGAGTCCCGTGGCGAATTCCACAAAGATTGCCTTCGGTGGTGGCGCGGCCTGGGCGACAAGGCCTCCAGTTGCTACGAGAGCGATCGCGAACAGGATCGAGAGCTTCGTCTGGGACCTCATGAGGTGGCTCCTTCCGTCGGGCGCGGCGGGCTAACTCGTTGTTCCCCCGCCTGGGAGCTTCTATTCCCCCAGCAGTCCGCGCAAGCCCCTGTGTCACGGCCCCGGTCCCGGGTACCATGAAGGCTCGTGGCCGAATCCCTTCCTATGGACGACGAGCAGGAACGCCGACAGCTCTTCGAGTCGGTCTGGGGCGATTCCCCGGACGCGGCTCGGCCACCGCGTTCGCGCTCGGGGCCACGCGCCGACGATGTCGGATCGATCTCACCCGCCCCGATCTCTGCCGGCCGGATCGATGAGCTGGAGCGGCAGGTACGAGAGCTCCGGGAGAGCCTGGAGGCCCTGAGGCAGACGACCGAGGAGGGCTTCGGCGAGATGCGAAGGACGATGCTTCGCCTTGCGGAGGCGGTCCAGGCGTCGACGCAGCACGGCCCCCCGATCCCGAGAGCCTGACCTCACCCATGGCGCTTCCTCCCGAACAGCTTCCTGGCTCCGACGTCACCGACATCGGTGAGTACCTCGCGATCCTGCGAACGAGGAAGTGGACGGTCATCCTGGTCACGCTGCTCGTCGTGGCCGGCGCGCTGGCTTTCTCCTTCCGTCAGACGCCGATCTACGAGTCGACGTCGAAGATCCTGGTCAAGCCGGTCAGCAGCGCGGCCCAGGTCTCGCAGACGACCACAACGTTGATCAGCCTGGAGACCGAGCGGGAGATCATGCAGTCGAGCGAGGTCGCCCAGCGGGTGGCCGAGGACATCGAGCCACCCGAGAGCGCCGCGGACCTGGTCGAGCAGCACCTGGAGATCACGGTCCCCGGCGAGACGCAGGTCTTGGAGGTCACGTTCTCCGACACGGACCCCCTGCGGGCCCGGGACGGGGCCGACGCGTTCACGGAGGCCTACCTCGATTACAAGACGGAGCAAGCGACGCAGGCGATCGAGGCCCTCCGCCGCCCCCTCCAGAGCCAGATCGACGAGCTGACCGCGCAGCTCGAGGTGACCGACGCGACCGCCACCGCGGATGAAGACGTCCTGATCAGCCAGATCGCGGTCCTGCGCAGCCAGCTCGCGCCCCTCAACAGCCTGGTGGTCGATCCCGGTGACGTGATCCAGACCGCGAACCTGCCGTCGGAGGCGGCAAGCCCGAACCACCTGCTCAACGGCGCGCTCGCTCTGTTCGTGGGGCTCGCGCTCGGGGTGGCGCTCGCGTTCCTGAGGGAGCGGCTGGACGACAAGCTCCACGGCCGGGAGGACCTGGAGGCTCGCACCGGCGCGCCCGTCCTGGCCGTGATCCCGAAGGTCCAGGGGATCCGGAAGAAGGACAAGGACCTGCCGGTGACGCTCGTGGAGCCGAAGGCCCCCGCATCGGAGGCGTACCGAACCCTCCGCACCGCGGTGAACTTCCTGGCGACGGAGCGGGGGATGCAGACCTTGATGGTCGCGAGCGCGGAGTCCGGCGAGGGAAAGACCACCACCGCGACCAACCTCGCCATCTCGCTGGCTCAGGCCGGCAAGCGCGTGATCCTGCTGTCCGCGGACCTGCGCAAGCCCCGCATCCACCGGTTCTTCGGCATGGACAACGACACCGGGGTCGTCACCTACCTGGCCGGTGAGTCCTCCCTGGGCGATGTCCTGCGCGATCCCGGCGTGCCGAACCTGCGGGTGATGACCAGCGGCCCGATCCCCACCACACCCGCGGAGCTCTTGGGCTCGGAGGCGATGGGCGAGCTGCTCTCGGAGCTGCGGGACCTCTGCGACTTCCTGATCGTCGACACCGCCGCGATCCTGGCCGTGTCCGACGCGCTGACGCTGATGCCGCTCGCCGACGGCGTGCTCTACGTCGCGCACGCGGAGGCGACGACGCGAGGGGGACTGAACCACGCACGAGCGCAGCTCGACCAGGTCAACGCGCAGGTCTTCGGATCGGTGCTGAACGCGTTCGACCCCTCCAAGGCGAAGGGGTACCAGTACCGGTACTACTACCAGTACCGATACGCGGACAAACGGCAGCCCGTCCCGTACGACACCCCTCGCTGAGGCGGCCGGAGGGATGAGCACGGAGACCACCGAAACGCGGGAAGCGGACAGGCACTACGCGCGCGAGCGCATCAGGGTCAAGCGCAAACGCCGGCAGCGACGGCGGCGCATCCTCATCGTTCTCGCCGCCCTGGTAGCGGCCGGCATCGTCGTCACGCTCACTCTGATCCCGGCGCTGGCCGCTCGCGATCGGCTGGAGGAAGCACGCGCGCACATACGTGATGCTCGCACGGCGCTGTCCGCGGGCGACATCCCCGCGGCAGGCGAGGCCTTCGAGGCCAGCGTGGTCTCCTTCATCCAGGCCACCGAGCAGGCGCGCAACCCGATGCTGCGCATGGCCGGGCTCATCCCCGTCGTGGGACGGACCCCGGACGCGCTCCTGGCGATATCGGAGTCCGGGAGCGAGGTGGCCGAGGCCGGCGTGGAGCTCTCGGAGGCGCTCGAGGAGATCCCCGGAGGTTTCTCGGGCCTGGCGCCCCAGGACGGCCAGATCCCGGAGCAGCCGCTCAGGACACTCGCCCCGGGGCTGGAGGACGCGTCGATCCTGGTGAGCGCGGCGCGTGACCGGATCGCGGCGCTCCCGCATTCCTGGATGCTCTCCAGCGTGGAGGATGCTCGGGCGGAGCTCGGCTTGCAGCTCGACGAGCTCGCGCCCCGGCTGGAGGCGGCGGCATCGATCGTCGAGCGGCTGCCGGCGTTCCTCGGGTACGAGGGCAAGCGACGGTACTTCTTCGGCGCCTCCAACCCTGCCGAAACCCGGGGAACCGGCGGGTTCCTTGGCGCGTACTCGATCCTGACCGCAGATCGAGGCCGTATCTCTCTGAGTCCATTCAAGCCGATCGACGGCTTACGGAATCCCCCGCCCTCTGCGATTCCGCCACCGAATGCCGACTTCGCCACCAGGTATCCGGGAGCGTGGACCTTTTGGAGAAACATCAATCTCTCTCCGGACTTCCCTTCCGTGGGAATGGCGATCGAAGACCTTTGGGCTCACATAACGGGCGAGGCGATCGATGGGGTGATAACCGCGGACCCATTCGCCCTGCAGTCACTGATGGCCGTCACGGGACCCGTGGAAGTTCCGCAGCTTGGAGTCGTTGCGCCGGAGGATGTCGTCGCCGTCACCACCAACCAGGCGTACGCGGAGCTCACGGACTCCGCCGCCCGCAAGCGAGTCCTCGGCGACGTCGCGCGGACCGTCGTCGAGCGCTTCCTCCAGGGCTCGACCGGCCCGGAGGCGTTCGCGCGAGCGACCATCTCGGCCGCTTCGGGAGGGCACCTGCGCATCCACACCGCCGATCAGGAGATGCAGGCAGGCCTCGGGCTGATCGATGCCGGTGGTGCACTCCTCAGGACTGACGGCGACTATGTGGGCCTCGCGTTCAACAACGGGGGCGGGAACAAGCTGGACTTCTACGCGCAGCACTCCCTTGAGTACGACGTGCGTCTGGGTGCGGCCGGCACCGGTCGATCCCGGTCAACGGTCTCCATAGAGAACGCCGCCCCCTCCACGGGCCTGCCGCAGTACGTGATCGGCCCGTATCCGGGCGTCTCCGACGCCGGGGAGAACATCACCCACGTGTCGGCGTTCTTCCCCGGCACGGCCGTCTTCGAAGGGGTGGAGGTCGACGGCGCGGAGGACGTTGCCGCCGCGGGCCGGGAGCTCGGTCACCTGGTCCTTGAAAGGACCCTGGAGATCCCGAGCGGGGAGACCGGCTCGCTCTCCTATTCGACCGCGACCCCCGATCTGTGGGAAGGGGATGCGGGGACGGGCACCTATCGCCTCGACCTTCAGATGCCCCCCACCATGAACCCGATGGAGGTCTCAGTCGACCTGCAGACTCCCGCGGGAACCGAGATCGTCTGGACCAGCGTGCCGATGGACGTGCGGGGCGACCGCGCCAGGTGGACGGGTTCCCCGGGCACGCGCCATACGCTCGAGGTCCGATTCCAGAAGCCGCTCGTATCCCGGCTCTGGCAGAACCTGGTCGAGTTCTTCGGCCGCCCTGTGGTCTGAGGCCCCTTGATGGAAACCGGGGGAATCTGTTAGCCTGAGAAGTCCGCAAAATAGATCGTTCCCGGACAAAGTCGCCCACCTGGCCCCTTGACACTCAGTGTGCTACAGGGTTAGGTTGTGCGTTCTGGGGTACGCTTAATGGCGTAGCCCGATTGCCCGATGGAGGAGGAGAATATGAAGAAGATTCTTGCTTTGACGCTCGTCTCGGTGATCCTCCTCATGGTAGGAGCCACCGGGGCATCAGCAGGTCACAAGCTAGGCCACCAGGAGCCTCCTGCGTGCGAGAAGACGTCGAACGGTGGGGGTAAGCATTGCTACCCGCCACGAGGAGGCCAGGCGAACAACGGCGGGAGCGCGATCAACTTCACTACTGACGCCCCGACTTCATCTGGGCTCACGGTTGGCATGGCGGCCCTGATTGCTGTCGGCGGCGTGGGAACGCTGCTCGTCGTTCGTCGCAGGTGGACATTCCGCACGAACGGACGCTAACAAGCACCTAACTCTGCGCTCGGTAACCGAGTGCCAGAGGGCGAAGAAGAGAATTGCCACCATCTCCAGTTCCCTCCTAGGGGCTGGGGATGGTGTTTTTCTGGGTCGGGGCGGCCTAATCTGACCTCATCTATCGAGTTGCTGCCTCTCGCCTTCCAAGACCCCAGGATGAGGTGGATGCAATTCGCAGGGTGGCAGGAAGCCCACGGATCCCGCTCAAGCGGGACCAGGCCACTCACAACGGGCAGGGAAGGGTTTCACCCCGCTTGAACGGGCCGCATCCTAATCCTGATCGGGGAGATCGCTGGACGCCGGCGAGGCGTGCAGCTGGGTGTCGGGCACAAGCGAGCGCAGAAGCGATCCCATGGCCGCATGGTCGCGGGCATCGGCGGCGTCCAGCAACCGCTCCACATCGGCGGCGAATGTCTCCTCTGGCGGGGGTATAGTCTCCGCCGAGAGAATATTGGGGAATCCACTAGGGACGATCTGTTCGTCCGAAGCGAAGAGTTGCTCATGCATCTTCTCTCCCGGCCGAAGGCCCGTGAAGACGATCTCGATCCCTTCGGCCTCGGCGCCGGACAGGCGGATCATTTCCTGGGCGAGGCTCGCGATATTGACCGGAGTGCCCATGTCGAGCACGTACACCGCGCCGTTGCGGCCGATGGCGCCGGTCTGGATGACGAGCCGCGCTGCTTCCGGGATCGTCATGAAGTAACGAGTCATCTCAGCGTGCGTCACGGTAATCGGTCCGCCACGGCGTATCTGTTCCTCGAAAGCCGGCACTACGCTTCCGCGGCTTCCCAGTACGTTGCCAAACCGCACCGAAACGAAAACCTGAGGGTCCTTCGCTTTTTCTCCGACCTCGCGCACGATCCGCTCAGCGATGCTCTTCGTGATCCCCACGGCCGACGTGGGGTTCACCGCCTTGTCCGTTGAGATGTTCACGAAACGGCGAATACCGGCTAGACGCGCTGCTTCGGCGACGTTCAGCGTGCCCCCGACGTTGTTGAGGATGGCCTCGTCAAGGTGCCCCTCCATCAGTGGCACGTGCTTGTGGGCGGCCGCATGGAAAACCACATCGGGGCGGTACTGCTCCATCATCATCGTGACCTTCACCCGGTCTCGAATATCGCCCACCACGATGACGCGATCCAGCATCGGCAGTGCGTGTCCGAGCTCCAGGTCCAGCGCATGGAGACTCGTCTCCCCGTGACCGAATAGCACAGCCTGGGTCGGCCTCAGCTGGGCAAGCTGGCGGATGAGCTCCGAGCCGATGGAGCCGCCCGCCCCCGTTACCAAGACCCTGCGGCCCTCGACGTACTCCGCGGGCAGCTCGAGCTCGATTGGTTCTCTTCTCAAAAGGTCCTCGACGCGCACTTTGCGAAGACGGCTGAACCGGATTCGGCCATTGAGAAGCTCGCTCAAATCGGGCAGGGTTCGGCTCGCTACGTTGGCCTCTCGCGCGAGTTCCACCACCCGACGGGTTGTTTCGCCCGGCGCGGAGGGCATCGTGATAAGGACCTCGTCCGCCTCGACCTCTCCCACGATGCGTGGCAGTGCCTCGATCGGGCCGAGGACCCCAACACCGCCGACCAACAAACCCTGCTTCGCGGGGTCATCATCGAGGAACCCCACGGCCTGCCTTCCGCTAGCTCGGCGCCGATGGATCTCGCGGGCCATGCGCCCGCCCGCATCGCCGGCGCCGATCAGCAGGAATCGTCGCGCCTCGCTGCGTTCGCTCTGGGACGGGGTCCGGATGGGACGCTCATACGAAAGGCGGCGGAGAATTCGGATCCCAGCAAGGGCACAGATTGCGAGGGCTCCCTCGATCAACGGGACGGTGCGGGGAAAACCCATGGGTCCCCACTCGTGCAACAGAAGCCCAATGCTGAACATGATCAGCGTTGCGGAGCCGAGCGCGCCAACCAAAAAGAGGAGGTCCTGGGTGCTTGTATGGCGCCAGGAGCGCACCTCGATACCGGATGCCCACGCGGCAAGAGCCTTTACGGGTAGCCCCAGCAGGATGTAGACGAACGCGGTGGTCGCCAGGGACTCTAGGTTCTCCGGCGACCTCAAGAAAAACGCGAGAGCTCCCACCACGGACCAAATGGCGAGATCGAATGCGAGTTTGATGATCTGCGTGCCTCGCGGGCGTGTCATCGGTATCTGCACGTGCTAGCCACTCCTTCGCCGACCCGGAGCATGCAACTTACCCGTACATTTGACTCTAGACTACTGAGAGTGTGTGCCGGGATAGGCAATGGATGACTTCATAGCGGTTGCCTCAATGGACGAGACACCTCGGGTCGCCGTCCTCGGCGGAGGCCGCTGGAGACGGAACCTCGTCCGTGCGATCGACAGGTTGGGGGTGCTCAAACGGCGTCATGGATCCGTAGCCAAGGATCATGGACGAGATGGGCCGCTTGTACCTCGATGCATGGGCGGTGGGCTATCTGGCGCGAGTGTTCGGGCCGGGGTGCGACGCATCGCGACTCTCGCCTTCACCCGCGCCAACTTGACCCGTCAGGCGTCGTGGCCAGGAAGGGCGTCATGGTCGTGAAGCCATTCGTGATGACGTTGGCGAACGAAGGGGGAACGCTCTGCCGAGTCGGCTGATTAGTACTGAGGCCATTTTGGCTGAGTTTGCCCTTGCCGGTGCCGCGGTCATATGACCCACTCATCCCCTGGGGAGCCGGTTCCGGTGCCTGGATCCCCGGAAGCGGAATCGGGTGCGATTTGGCGGAGGACCCGCGTGGATGCGACCGCATCCGTCTTGGGGGCTGTATTCGCACGCGTTGTGGGATTGCTGCCGGGAATACTTGTGGCGCGTGCGCTCGGTCCGTCCGGCCGGGGTCTTGTCGCAGCGGTCTTGGTTGTCGTCACGTATGCGTACACCCTCTCGACTTTCGGCGTTCAGTCAGCCCTTGTCCATTACGTCGGCGGCCGTCCAGAGCGAGCATCCAGCCTCGTCTCCACAGCGGTGATACTGGCTCTCATTCTTGGCACCTTTGGAGCGGTGGCCGGAGCCATCGTCCTGATGACTGGATACGACGCACGCCTGCCGAGCTATGCAATGCCCTCAGCAGTGGCGTTGGTGGTAATTACGCCAATCCCCGTTCTGTCGTTATATCTCCGGGCGATCTTGGTCGGCCTGGGCCGGGTGGTCGAGATCAGCGTTCTCCCCATCCTTGTTGCAGTCGGCAATCTCATCACAGCGGTTGGGCTCATGGTGTTCGGCTGGCGAGCCGACGCTGTGATTCTGGGGTCTGTGGCTATCACCATAGCTACGTTGGCATACCTCTTGTTTCTCTACGTAAGGCACCGGCCGCATCGACGAGACTCAGCCGGTGTCAGTTGGCGGCAGTTACTCCGCTTCGGGATCAAGAGTCACCCCGGAACCTTGTTTCACGGCATCAACTATCGCCTCGATTTGTTTATCGCCGCGCATATCCTGCCATTGAGCCAAGTGGGACTTTATGCGGTGGCGACGTCCGTCGCGAGTATGGGTTGGCTGGTTCCGACAGCGTTGGGAGCACTGATTTCTCGAGGTGCTGCTGGCCGCACCGCTACTGGCGCGACTCGGCTAACGAGCAGCCTGACTCGGCTGACGTCAGCGTGCCTTATCGGTGCCGCGCTCCTGACAGCTGTCGTCTCCGTCCCATTGGTTCAGTTCGTGTTCGGGCACGAATTCAGGGAGGCGGTGGTCCCACTGCTGCTCTTGCTACCAGGTATGTGGGCGCTGGGGATCTGGATGAATGTTGTGAACGACATGACTGGTCGGGGGTTCCCGTCCCCTCGCTCAGTAAGTGCCGGAGTGGGTGCTGCCATCACTATCGTCCTTGACCTGACCCTCATTCCAACGATGGGTATTCGGGGAGCTGCCATAGCCTCTTCTGCAGCCTACTTGGGAGCGATGATGACTGCCGTACGGGCCTTTCGACGTGTGACTGGGGCGCGCCTAAGCGCGTTGCTTATTCCCAAGAGAGAGGACATCCGGTATGTCAAGTCAGTAGCTTCCGACCTCCTTAAGCGCGTGGGTCGCAAACAAGAAGAGCCTCGGCCTCCCTCCCTGATGGAGGCGCCCTAGTGCACCTAGGTTATCCCGAAGGGGCCCCCATGAATGGAGTGTTTCAAAGCACCACAGCTGGCTGCCAGCCGCTGAAATGGGTTGGGTCGTCGTCTTTCGTACAAGTCGGAACTGCACCGTGAAGAGTGCACGGCCAGCTGGCATCGCCTCGACGTCTGCGAACCTAATGGTGGGCGCTGTGGCTGTCGGTGCAGGGCTGGCTATTGGTGGGGGCCATGCAATCATTCTCTTCCTGCTCGGCGGGATCTTTGTGTTCCTTGGGACCCTCGCGAATCCATTCTGGGGAGTGTGTCTGATTCTATTTATGGTCCCAATCGAAGAGGGGGTAATCCTTGAGAGCGACATAACGGCGCTGAAGGTTCTGGCAGTTGTTGTCCTAATGGGATGGTTCTTCGAGTGGGCAACGGGGCGTAGGAAGATCGTGGTACCCAAGCCGCTGGTTTTAGCGGCCGTTTTGTTCATCGGCATAGGCTTCACTTCGATTCTTTGGGCCGAGGATGCCGAGGTCGCGCTGATTCGCTGGTTCTCACTGACACTCCTAGTTGGCCTGGCGTTTCTCCTCCTGCAGGAGCTGGACTCTGTTCGGAGACTTCGCATTGCGGTCTTGGCGAATCTCGGAGGAGCAGTTGTGGCTTCAGCTCTCACGTTTCTCAACTTCCAGCAGTTCGGAGATCGGTCGGCATCTGGGCGATTTGCTGCGTTCCTTGGCGAGTCGGCTGGCGGAGAGGTACAGGCTGTCGGTGCGGGTACGTTTCCTGTGCTGCTGGGCCTCGGCTTTAGCTATTCACTGCTTACGGCTCTGTCTCTTAGAGGAATTTACCGTGTCCTCTGGGGTTCTCTTGCCGGCACTCTCGTGCTTGCCGCACTTCTCAGCGGGACGAGGGGATTCGTGATCGCTGCGCTCGGGGCGCTTCTCGTCGTCTTGGTCATGGGACGCCGCTGGCTCAGGTTGAACGACAAACTTGCCTTGGTCGTCGTACTTCTGTTTTCAGCTGTGGCCGCCGTCAGGGTGCTGCCAGCAGAACTTGTTGAGCGAGTGTCAAGTTCCCCCGTGGCTCTTTTCGATGTTGACGACCAGGCCAGCGGCCGGGTCGATATCTGGAAGGCCTATCTCGTCATGATTGCGGATCACCCATTTACCGGCGTAGGTATTGGGAACGGTCCCGTTGTGTATGAGGAGGCGCGGGCCGAGTCAGTCAGTCGAGGTTGGGGGAGCACCCACACCGCCCGACCAACCCTGAATGATCCTCTCCGCGACGCGCACAGCAGCTACCTATCGGTTTGGGCAGAATTAGGGACCCTCGCGTTCGTTGTGTTCCTTCTTGCTCTTTTCTCCTTGGTCCGGGGCTTCGTGCGCAGACTGCGAAGCGCATTACCCGGGAGCGGGTTCTGGTTGCTGGGTCTGGCTCTCTTCATGAATCTCTCGGTAGTTCTGATCGACAGTTTGGTGCACACATCGGTAACGAAGAAGGTTTTCTGGGCAGCTCTGGGGCTCTCCCTGGCCTGGTGCGAACTATCGCGCCGTCGAGTGCACAAGCGGGACGATGTGCGCCTTGCGCCGGAAGTGCCACCTTCTTCTCATCTAGTTGTGAGCCGTCCTTCTCGCTGAGAGAGTGGTGCTCTTGCCATCCCAAGAAAACCTTCGAGTTCTGTACGTATCCAATCATTGGGGCCCGCACGATCGCCGCTTCCTCTCTCAGCTGATGCTGCGTGGGGTCACGGTCGATGCGGTACAGCTCACAGAATACGAAGGAGAGGCTCCCCTGCCAGGTGTCATATCCCATCAACTTGATTACCGAACGGGCGGAGGGTTCATGACCAAATGGGTAACCAGGGCGAGGGCTCTCAGACGACTGCGGCGCATCCTTAAAGAGGTCCGCCCGGACATCTTGCATGCGGGCCCAGCATCCACGGCTGGTCTTCTTGCGGCTGCCTCCGGGTTCCATCCCTTCGTTCTGATGCCCTGGGGAAGTGATGTGCTCCTATTTCCATCGAGAAGTCGGGTATCCAGACGCGTTGTGAAATTTGTCTCGAGACGTGCAGACGCAATCACCCCCAACAGCGCTCACATCGCGGTGGTCTTGGCCGCGATGTGCGGCGTCCCGGCGGAACGATTTCTCGTCGTCCCGCGCTCGGCTGATCTCGAGCTCTTCCACCCCTCGGATGACCTCAGACGGCAGATCCGCTCCAAGAATGATTGGCAAGATTCCGTCGTTGTGCTGATGGCGAGGAGTTTCAAACCGTTGTACGCCGTGGAGGACTTCGTTCTGTCGATGTCTGACGTTTATAGGCGAATTCCTAAGGCACGCTTCGTACTTGCGGGGAGTGGGCCGCTGGAGGAAACGCTCCGCCAGCTTGTGGCGCGACAAGGCTTGGCGGAGCTAGTGGAGTTCCTTGGCCCGGTACCGCATGAAGACATGCCGGGCCTGCTGAATGCCGCTGATCTGTATGTGAGCACGTCTCTCAGCGATGGAGCCTCGAACGCCCTGATTGAGAGCCTCGCTTGCGGGCGTGCCGTCGTGGTGACGGATCTACCGTCAAATCGCGAATGGGTGACCGACGGCCTAAATGGCCGGCTGGTGCCCATCCATTCACCCGGGAAGCTGGCGCAAGCAATCTGGGAGGTTCTAGAGAATCACAGTCTTCGTGAATCCATGGAGCGTAGGGCCGTTGCTTTAACCGAGCTTCGAGCCAATTTGCGAATCAATTCAGCACAGTGGATCTCTCTCTACGAGAAGCTCGTGGAAGCACGGCAAGCTACATGATGGAAGGGCGCCGGAAGGAGAATGCCCCTCGCGGAGTCACCGTTGTTACCACCGTGCATCCCTGGGACGATGCTCGGGTCTTCCATAAGTGCTGTAGAACGCTCGCCAATGCCGGATACGAAGTGGAATTGCTTGCTCCGGGGGAAGGCAGATGGGAGGTAGGGGGAATCAGCGTTCAGGGAATTGGATTAGCTCGGAATCGAGTTGAGAGAGTGTTCAAGCTGGGCGGCCGGGTGCTGAGGAGAATCCTTCAGAAACCCGCCACGATCGTACATGGCCACGACCCGGAGTTGCTCCCAATCCTCGCGCTAGCTCGCCTAGCAGGCCACCCCACGATCTACGACGCGCACGAGGACCTACCGAAGCAGCTCCTGAACAAGGATTGGATCCCCTCGCCCCTCCGAGCTCCAGTCGGGACCCTGCTACGCAGGCTGCTCCCTATGGCGGCGTTCTTGAATGATGCTGTGGTGGTCGCGGAGCCACAAGTGGCTCGACAGTTTCCTGGCAAGCGAACGGTACTCGTGCGCAACTTTGCGCGTCTCGACGAGTTTGTATTGCCAGGGGAAGACCGCTACGCAGGCCGGCCGCCACACGTCGCCTACGTCGGAGGAGTCTCGATCTCCCGCGGCGTCCGAGAGATGGTCAAGGCCGCCGAGCTGGTTGGGGTTCCCGGCTTCAAGATCCGCATTGCAGGAACCTGGCAGCCACCCTCGCTCAAGGGCCACGTCCAATCGCTTTCAAAGTACGGCCGCATGGAGGTGCTGGGCGTACTTGACCGGTCGGCCATTTCGGGCTTGCTGATGGGCTCACGCGCGGGGCTCGTTCTCCTTCATCCCACACCGAAGTACATCGAAGCCCTGCCGGTGAAACTGTTCGAGTACATGGCCGCAGGCATCCCGGTGATTGCCTCCGATTTTCCGCTGTGGCGCGCCATCGTAGGAGAGGCGGGGTGCGGTCTGCTCGTGGATCCAACAGATCCCAGGGCGATCGCCCGGGCGATGGTCTGGATCCTGGAGCATCCTACCGAGGCCGAAGCGATGGGAAAGCGGGGTCGTGAGGCTGTGGAGCGAGAGTACAACTGGGAGTTGGAATCACAGTCCCTTCTTCGACTTTACGAGGATCTCCTCGGGTGAGGATGATGATTAACAGAGTCAACTTGCGCCCGAACAACGGGGGCCAGGTGCCCGAGCGTATCGCGGGAGTCCTCGAGCGAGGACCGGAGTGAAGATCTGGATCGTTAATCACTACGCTATTCCGCCTTCATCGCCGGGCGGTACTCGGCACTACAGCCTGGCTCGATACATGACTGCCGCTGGTCACGACGTTCTGCTTGTCACAGCCAGTTTCGACCACTTCAGCAGGAAGCAGCTCTTAGGCGGTGCAGAGAAGTCTCGGGAAGGACAGATTGATGGAGTCTCTTTTCTGTGGCTGAAGAGTGGGGAGTATTCCGCGCTAGGTGGTCGCTACCGAAGCATGTTGGAGTTTTCCTGGCGGGTTCTGGCGGCAGGGAAGAAGTTCCCTCGACCAGACGTGGTTGTTGGTTCCTCGCCCCACCCCTTCGCTGCCCTAGCTGCTTCGTCCATCGCAAGAGCATGGGGAGTGCCATTCGTATTGGAAGTCCGAGATATCTGGCCTGACTCCGTAGTCCAGTTGGCCGGCTTCTCACAATCGCATCCGGGAGTAGCCCTGCTTCGATCGGTGGAGAAGCAGCTCTACAAGAGAGCAACTCGAATCATCACGCTCTTGCCGGGTGCCGCCCAGCACTTCGCTCAGTTTGGATACCCGTCCAAACACGTTTGCTATATTCCTAACGGCATCGACCTGTCACTCGTCCCCCAAGTAACGGAACCTTCTCCTGCCAATGGGCTGCGAGTCGTGTACGCGGGCTCCATGGGACCACCTAACGCCCTGGACACGCTGTTGGAGGCCGCGATACATCTGGATCAGAAGCAGGCCTCGATTGGGTTCAGGCTCGTGGGGGACGGGCCTGATCGGCCGCAGCTGGAGCGAAAAGCACAAGACCTCGCGAATGTGGTCTTCGAGCAACCGGTCGCTAAGGCGAGGATCCATGCTCTATTGAGTGAAGCTGATGTCTGCTTGCTTTTGATGAAGGGGACTGCCCTGTACAAACACGGGTTCAGCATGAACAAACTCTGGGATTACATGGCTGTTGCGCGCCCTGTTGTCGTAGGGACGAACGTAGCAGAGAACCCCATCAGCGAGTCCGGTGGGGGCATGGCCGTGCCATCGGATAATCCCCTAGCTCTGGCTGGGGCTCTGTTGGACATGCAGAAGGCCGGAATTGAAGTCCGGCAGGCTATGGGAAAGCGAGCCCGACAGTGGGTTGAAGAGCATCGCGACATGCGGCGACTTGCGGCGGAGTTCGTGGAACTCCTGGCTCAGGTCGTGCGCAATTGATGGGACTTGGGAAGCAGGTGAGCGCTGTTTCGCTCGTCCAAGACTTCACTCCGAATCCGGTAAGGCTGGCACGCAGTGGGTGAGATGCGGGTGGTCAGGGGGAAGCGAGTGTTTGACGTGGCAGCGTCACTCCTACTGATCGTCTTGACCAGTCCCGTCCTGGTAGTGGTCGCCGTAGTTACTCGGCTGACCCTCGGAAAGCCCGTCCTGTTCCGTCAGGTGCGCCCCGGGTTTCGGGAGCGCCCTTTCGTTCTTTACAAATTCCGAACCATGCTTTCGGCCGGTCATGGCCAAGAGAGAGACGCTCAGCGTCTGACGCGGATTGGGCGGTTCCTACGTGCCACCAGTCTCGACGAACTTCCTGAGCTCTTCAACGTGCTGAAGGGGGACATGAGCCTTGTCGGTCCGCGTCCTTTGTTGACCGAATATCTCGAACGCTATACCCCTGAGCAAAGAAGGCGTCACCTCGTTCGTCCCGGCATTACCGGCTGGGCTCAAGTGAACGGTCGGAACGCGATCACTTGGGAGAAGAAGTTCGCTTATGACCTTTGGTATGTGGACAACCAAAGCGGGAGACTCGACCTGAAGATCCTTTGGATGACGCTAAAGCAGGTTGTGATCGGTCGAGGTGTGAATGCTCCTGGTCACGCCACGATGCCGGAGTTCCTGGGTTCTCACGGCGAGCCGCCCCTGCCGAGGAGGAGAAACCTTGACTGATCTGGTCATCGTTGGAACGGGGGGACTTGCGCGAGAAGTCCATGAGCTCGTTGAGGATCTTGTTGCCGACGGCGCCGACTGGAACCTCATCGGGTTCGTGGACGACGATCCCTCCATAGCTAACGGGACCGTCCACGACCTGGCAGTCCTAGGGACGTCGAAGTGGCTTGCGGAACAGACTGCAGTCGATGTCGTGATTGCGATCGGCGCCACGGCATCCCGCCGGGTGCTTTCTGAGACTCTCGCGCCAGCTGGTCACCGCTTCCCCACGCTCGTCCACCCGGCGGCCGCCATCGGTCGGCGTTGCCGCCTCGGCGAAGGCGACATCATCTGCGCGGGAAATCATCTCACGACAGACTTGATCATCGGCAACCATGTCATCGTGTATCCGCTCTGTACGATCACGCATGACGACCGCATAGATTCCTTCGTAACCCTCGCTCCAGGCGTTCACGTTTCCGGCAACGTCCACATCGGGGAGGGCTGCGATATAGGGGCTGGAGCAGTGGTTATCCAAGGCGTATCGATCGGTCACTGGAGCGTTATCGGCGCGGGCTCCGTCGTGGTCCGTGACCTCCCCGCAAACTGCACAGCGGTGGGGTCACCAGCGAAACCGATCAAGGAGCGTCACGAGGGATGGTATCTCTCGTGATTAACGGTCAGATCGCGATGTCAGCACCTGATCTGGATGAGTCAGATGTCCAGGCTGTTGCGAAAACTCTTCGCTCCGGCGTGCTTGCCCTCGGCCCAGAGGCCGAGGCCTTCGAGCGAGCTTGTGCTGATCTTGCCGGCACGAGCCACGCGGTCGCCGTCTCCTCGGGCACCGCAGGCCTCCATCTGATTGTCCGCGCCCTGGGAATCGGCCCGGGAGATGAGGTACTGGTTCCCAGTTTCACCTTTGCGGCCAGCGTCAACGCGATCCTCTACGAGGGTGCTACTCCAGTATTTGTCGATGTCGAGCCCGATACCCTCAACCTTAATCCGAAGGAGATCGAAGCGCGTCGAACTCCGGCGACGCGCGCCGTCATGGTCGTCGACGTCTTTGGCCATCCGGCGGAATGGGACGAGGTGAAGCAGGCCGGTGCGGGGCTTAAGCTCATCGACGATTGCTGCGAGGCGCTAGGGGCACGTTATCGTGGCCAGCCACTTGGTGGATTGGGTCGCGCGGGCTGCTTCGCGTTCTACCCGAACAAGCAGATCACCACTGGCGAGGGCGGGATGATCGTTACGAACGATTCCGAACTTGCTGACCTCTGTCGCAGTATGCGAAACCAAGGCCGGGGTCGGATGGGAGCATGGCTGGAGCATGAGAGGCTGGGATTCAATTACCGCATGGACGAGCTGTCGGCGGCGCTGGGCCGGTCGCAGTTTGCCCGACTCGATTCGTTGCTCGCGAAGCGAGCCAGGGTTGCCGCTTGGTATACGGAGCGTATTCAGAGGGTCGACGGGATCGAACCACCGAAGTTGCGTGGTCACGTAGACATGAGCTGGTTTGTCTACGTGGTTCGGTTGTCCAGTGGTATCGATCGAGGTGGGGTCATACGCGCCCTTGAAGCGGACGGGATCCCCAGTCGCGCTTACTTCTCGCCGATCCACCTCCAGCCATACATCCGCGATCGGCTGAATATCAAGGAGGGCATGCTTCCGGTGACTGAGGCGATTTCCCAAGAGACACTAGCTCTTCCCTTTCACGGCAACCTTACCGAAGGGGAAGTGGACCGCGTGGTGAGTGCCCTCGTCGCGGCAACAAACTCACTTTCGTAGATGTCACGGCTTCTCGGGCAGGAAGGTTTCCCGGCTTCTTGAGCGTAACCTAGTCGAACTATGGCAAGCCGATCCAGAAGTCTAGTGACGGGCGCCGCTGGCTTTATCGGCTCTCATCTGTGTGGTGCGCTTCTCTCGGAGGGGTACGAGGTTGTGGGCTTGGACGATCTCTCCGAAGGCTCGCTCGACAACCTCCGAGCCTTTCCTCAGGTGGAGTTCATTGAGGGGGACATCAAGGATCGGCGCGCTCTCTTGACCGCCGCTCGAGGCGTCAACGTGATCTTTCATCAAGCCGCGATCCGATCGGTGCCGAGGTCAGTGGAGGAGCCGGAACTCACTACCGAAGTAAATGTCGTCGGAACGCTGAATGTGCTGCTCGCGGCTCAAGATGTAGGCGCCCGCGTCGTGAGCGCTTCGTCCTCATCCGTCTATGGCGACCAAAAGCAACTGCCTGTCCAGGAATCCATGATGCTGCTACCGCGGTCTCCTTACGCGGCGAGCAAGATGGCTGGGGAGGTGTACTGCCAGGCGTGGTGGCGCGGGTTCGCAATTCCCACCGTTGCCCTCCGCTACTTCAATGCGTTCGGCGCTCGCCAGAGTCCTCACTCTCAGTACGCGGCTGTTATCCCGCTTTTCACCTTGGCGTGCTTGCGCGGTGAACAGCCGTTGATCCACGGAGATGGTGAGCAGTCTCGGGATTTCACGTATATCGACGACGTAGTGCAGGCGAACCTTCTGGCTGCACGCGCCGATGAAAAGGCCTTCGGAAGGGCTTTCAATATTGGCGGGGGAGCCACACCCACCTCCATAAATAGGGTCCTCGAGATGATTGCTGAGTTCACAGGAACGGATCCCAGCCCGGTCCACACTGACCCACGGCCTGGGGATGTTCGATCCAGTCACGCTGATGTCTCGCTGGCCAGAGAGATCCTCGGATACAAACCTTCCGTGGACGTCGAGGAAGGACTGCGGCGAACCGTCGATTGGTTCAAGGCCACTGTATCTCCGGACTAGCTGAGCACTTCTTCATCGGTCGGTCCCCCTGTGGGACCCACAAACACTTGTCGAACGCCCCCCCAAACCAACAGGGCTGCGGTAACTCCCGCCAGGTTCGCAAGGAGATCCAGCCCCTCCGGCTGCCGTACTGGTACTGGTATCTGGATAACCTCCAAGAGCAAACTGAGGGCTGCAACTCCCAGACCGATTAACCAGGTCCCGTGGGGGAACCGCCCCGAGCCGCGACGTGGTCGCCACACGAGTGCGAGTAGCAGTAAAAGCGTTAGCACTCCATAGACGCCGGCGTGCAGGGCTTTCTCCTCCACGGGGAAGGACCATGCCCTCGCCGGCACCACTAGGGAAATCCAACCGATGGCGACCACCCAAATCGAGGTAAACACCAATAGCGCGCGATCAACCCAGGTCGCTGACGCGGTTCGGGTCTCGCTCATAGGGAGGGTGAGGCTACGCATCTTGGCAGGTGGGCCTCGAACACGTAGAGTAGCTTACCGCCCTGCATGAAGTGGTTGGCGCGTGACCAGGAGGGAACCTAGGAAACTCATGACATCTTTCCCGAATACCGCAGTCCTCTTAGAACGCTTCCGCGATAGAGATGCCTTCTTAGGCGTAATCGGCCTGGGTTACGTGGGGCTTCCTGTCGCCGTAACCTTCGCCGAGGCAGGCTTCCGCGTCCTCGGTGTCGACGCCGACCAAGGCCGCACTCGCCAAATAAATGAGGGAAGCTCATACTTGCGCGACATCCCGAACGAGCGTTTGGCTAGCGCCCGCCAGTCCGACAGGTTTCGCGCCACCACGTCCTACCGAGGACTGGCGAAGGTCGACGCCGTCCTGATTTCGGTTCCCACTCCTCTCACCGGCGGTTCTCCAGATGTGTCATTGATTGAGGCCGCTGGCCGGGCCCTAGGGAGGGTACTTACGCCAGCGACGCTAGTGGTCCTTGAGAGCACAACCTATCCGGGGACCACTGAGGAGATCCTTCGCCCTCTGCTCGAGGCCGGTGGACTCCGAGCCGGGCAGGACTTCCTGCTCGCATTCTCCCCCGAGCGGATCGACCCGGGTAACCCGCACTACGATTTCTCCGACATCCCGAAGATAGTTGGCGGAATCAACGAGGATTCGACGCTTGCCGCCGAGACTCTGTACGCGCAGGTCGTCCCGAAGGTCGTCTCGGTGTCGAGCTCCCGAGAAGCCGAGATGGCCAAGTTGCTCGAGAACATTTACCGCCACGTGAACATCGCGCTCGTGAACGAGCTGGCCACGTACGCACGGGAACTCGATGTCGACATTTGGGAGGCGATTGGAGCGGCGGCCACGAAACCCTTCGGCTACCAAGCATTCTGGCCGGGTCCCGGCTGGGGCGGACATTGCATCCCCCTCGACCCCTCCTACTTGTCTTGGCGGGTTCGGAAAGACCGTGCTCACGAGGTCAAGTTCGTCGAGCTAGCCCACACGATCAATGCCGAGATGCCTAGGCACATGACCGAGCGAGTAGCGGAGCTCCTCAACGAGAAGGGCAAGGCAGTACGGGGCTCTCGAATTCTGGGGATAGGCGCAGCCTACAAGGGTGGCACGGAGGACACACGCGGCTCGGGGGCGCTGCGCGTGTTATCACTCCTGGCCAAGCGCGGCGCGAGAGTTTCTTATCACGATCCATTGGTTCCGAAGGTGGAAATTGGTGGGGTCGATGTTCGCTCATCGCCCCTGACTGCCAAGACTCTTCAAAGTCAGGACCTTGTTTGCGCTCTGGTCCCCCAGGTTCAGGTGGACTGGGATCTCATCGCACGGGAATCGTCTGTTGTGCTCGACTGCTGCAACGCGCTTGGCCGCCAGGGTCGGAACGTGGTGAGATTCTGAGCCGATTGTTTGGCAGTTGAGTCGTTCGAATGCGTAGCCATGATCTATCGGAGACGCTTCTGCTGATCGCAGCCTGCGGATCCGCACCGGATGAAAGACGCGAGCAAATCTAGCCGAGTTGGCGAAATAGAACGTCGAGCGGTTCGAGGCGTTCTGCCCTGGCCGGGTCGACCGTGAATATGAGGTCTTGCAGTTAACAAGACGCCGCGAATGTGCCGCATCGGGAGCGACCTGCACAACTCGGTTTCGCTCTCGCTGGCCGGATAGCCTACTAGCGAGAGCCTAGGACATCATGAGAGTCGACGACACGGATTCCAAGGACAGGACCCGAATGGCACAAGGGAAGTCAGGAGACTCGCCCGACCTGCGGGTCTTGGACGCCTTGGTGATCGGTCTAGGTGAGGTTGGCGCTCCTCTAGAGCGAGTGCTCTCCAAGCATCTCTCCGTCGTGGGGAGAGACATTGAGCCTGTCGCAATGGATCCCCCCCATGTCGTCCACCTGTGCTTCCCGTACTCAGAAGCATCCTTCATCGAGGCCGCAACGGCTTACATCGCTGAGTACAGCCCGACCCTCGTCGTCCTTCACAGCACCGTGCCGCCCGGAACGACGCGAAAGCTGGAGGAAGCGGCGAATGTCCCAGCCGTCTATAGCCCCGTCCGAGGGAAGCACGCACGCATGGAGGCGGACTTGCTCCGCTACACGAAATTTGTGGCCGGGACCGATGATGAGGCGGTAAAGCGAGGAAGGGAACACCTCGAGCGAGCAGGTTTTCGTGTACGTCTCATGGCCTCACCTGAGGCCTTGGAGCTCGCAAAGGTCCTCGAGACCTCGTATTTCGGCATGCTGATCGCCTGGGCTCAGGAGATGGACCGCTTCGCTGGTGCTGTAGATGCCGACTACGACGAAGTGATGACGTTCATGGAGGAGATCGATTTCTTTCCACCCGTGACATTTCGCCCTGGCCATATCGGGGGTCACTGCGTGATGCCGAACCTGTCTCTGCTTGAGGCAGTCAGGAGCTCTCCTTTTGTCGAAGCCTTGAGAGCTTCCAATGAAGCCAAGGTCCAAGAGCTAGCCGACGCGCCCGAGAAGTTGGCCGCGCACCTGTCGCCGACGAGGCGGGAAATCACGCGCAAGGTCGATCCCGAATCGGAGGCCATCGTCCGATTTGCTGATGTCCGCTCCCCATCCCCGGATCAGGACGAGAGGATCTTGGCGGAGATCAGGGAGATCGGTTCGACCGGGCGATTCATATTGGCAGGGCAGGTCGAGAGATTCGAAACCCAATTCGGAGCTTATTGCGGTACCTCGTATGCGATCGGTGTGGGTAACGGGACGGATGCTTTGACGTTGGGTTTGAGGGCCAACGGCATTGGGCCCGGAGACGAGGTCATCATCCCTGCTAACTCCTTCATAGCCACCGCAGAAGGCGTCGTTAACGCTGGCGCCACCCCTGTCTTTGTCGATGTGCACCCGAAGACCTACACCATCGATCCTGAGAAGCTGGAGGAGGGTATTTCGCCAATGACACGCGCCGTCCTCCCGGTACATCTGTACGGGAACCCGGCCGACATGGACGAGATAACGGCTATCGCCGGCACGCGCGGACTGCTCGTTATGGAAGATGCGGCGCAAGCTCATGGGGGCCGGTACAAAGGGCGACGTATAGGCAGCCTCGGTGCCCTCGCCTCGTTCAGCTTCTATCCCTCCAAGAATCTTGGGGCTTGGGGGGACGCGGGAGCGATCACCACCAACGATGCCGAAATCGCTGGCGCGCTGCGCCAATTGCGCAGTCACGGCGAAGCAGCCAAATACGAACACACTCTGGTCGGTTTCAACAGCCGCCTCGACTCGATTCAGGCGGCCGTTCTCGCAATCAAACTGCAATACCTCGAGGAGTGGAACGAGCGACGGAGGGAGCTGGCCTCGAACTACCGGCAGCTTCTATCCGGGATTGACCAGGTGTCTCTTCCGGACTCGCGGCCTGATGTGGAACACGTCTACCACCTGTACGTGATCCAGGTGCCTGCTGAAGAGCGGGATGCGCTTCGCTCTCATCTGGGAGAGCGAGGAGTCGAGACGGGAATCCATTACCCGCGACCGATTCACCTCACACCGGCTTTCTCCTATCTCGGCTATGAGCGTGGCTCATTTCCGGTCTCCGAGGAGATCGCGAAGAGGATCATTTCGTTGCCCATGCACGTGGCGCTCACTGAGGCAGAGCAGGAACGCGTGGCCCAGGCGATCCAGAAATTCCCCGGATGGTAGGCCGATGAACGCGGGAAAGGATGTCTCTGTCGGCGTGATCGGCTACGGGTACTGGGGGCCGAACCTCGTCAGGAACCTGTGGAAGACGGAAGGGGCCACGGTCTCGGCCGTCGTAGACGGGATGCCCAAGAAGCGGGAACAGGTCAATCGCCTCTATCCCTCAGTACGCACGTATGAATCTGCGGATGAACTCATGGAGGCGACCGACGTCGACGGAGTGGTTATCGCCACACCGATCTCGACCCATTTCAACCTGGCCAAGAAAGCCTTGGAAGCAGGCAAGCACGTATTGGTCGAGAAACCGCTCGCTGAGACGAGCGACGATGCGAACGAGCTTATCTCTCTCGCCGAGCGGGCAGGGAAGATCTTGATGGTCGACCACACGTTCATCTACTCGGGGCCTGTCCGGACCGTTCGCAAGCTGATCGAGGACGGTGAGATCGGGGACATTTACTACTACGACTCCGTCCGGGTGAACCTGGGACTGTTTCAGAGCGATGTGAATGTCGTCTGGGATCTCGCGCCGCATGATTTCTCCATCATGCTTTACCTTCTCAAGGACAAGACTCCAGTAAGGGTCTCGGCGATCGGATCGGCACCCGTCCAATGGCAGGGTTGGCGACTGCCGAGCATCGCTTACGTCACGATCCATTTCGACGACGAAACCCTCGCGCATCTCCATCTGAACTGGTTGTCCCCGGTCAAGATTCGCCGCACGCTTATCGGCGGCAGCCGCAAGATGGCGATCTACGACCATCTCGACTTGGACAACCCTGTGAAGATCTTCGACAAGGGTGTCGAGCCGGAGCGGGGGGAGCGGACCCACGAGGTGCGAGTGCGCCACCGCGCCGGCGATATGCATGCTCCGCAGGTGGATCAGACCGAGGCCCTCGAGTACGTCTGCCAGGACTTCGTGCAATCGATCCAGACAGGACGACAGCCGCTGTCCGATGGCCAGGTCGGTCTGGATGTTGTTCGGTTGCTTGAAGCGGCTCAACAGTCGATGGACAAGTCCGGTGCGACCGTGGACCTGACGTGAAGCTCTGGAGGCGCAGACCTCAAGGAGTCGCTCGGGACGTAAGACTCGGCCGAGATGTGACGTTGCGACCCTTCATCAACCTCTACGGCTGTGAGATCGGAGATGGCTCGCAAGTCGGGACGTTCGTCGAGATCCAGCGAGGCGCGCGGATTGGACGTAATTGCAAGATCTCAAGCCACTCGTTCATCTGCGAAGGCGTGACCATCGAGGACGATGTGTTCGTGGGCCACAACGTGGTCTTCATCAACGACCGGTACCCACGTGCTGTCAATGCATCCGGGAAGCTCCAAGGTCCAAACGACTGGCAACTCGAGCCGACCGTCGTCCGCTCGGGTGCGTCGCTCGGCAGCGGCGCGGTCATTCTTGGAGGGATTACTGTCGGTGCGAGTGCGCTCGTCGGCGCCGGAGCCGTGGTCACAAAGGACGTGCCCGATGGCACCATCGTGGTGGGGAACCCCGCAAAGGCTTTGGGACCCGTCACGGCCCGTCCTGCCAGGAGCTAGGCGCCAGTTAACCTTCGGCTTCGCTCGCCAGGGCGCTGGCATCACTGCCAATGAGGCCCGCGACCAGTTCGTCCACCAGTCCCTCGAGCTCGTGGGCGACGGCCTGGTAGACCGTCTCGGAGTGGCCCAACGGGTCGGACACATCGAGATCGACTGGAGGCTCGAACCCGTTCTCGCGGGCGCGGTCGGCTTCGGCGATGCGCTTTAGCAGGTCCTCGCGTGACGTCGCGGCGGCCTGGGGGAGCGAGCCCAGGATCGCGACGAGCTCCTTCAGCGTGAACGTCTTCGGGCTCGCGTCCGGCACCAGCTCGCGGACCTCCTCGGACTGCTCTGTCGTCATCGTGATGATGAGGTCCGCCCACGCCCCGAGCTCGCCGGTGAACTTCGATGCGCGATGGGCGGCGATGTCGATCCCGAGGCCGGCTGCGGCGGCGACCGCCTCTCTCGTCGCGCTGTTCCCGTTTCGGCCCCACGTGCCGGCGGAGCGCACCTCGATCGCGGCTCCCTCGAGACCCTTTACGCGGTGCTCCAGCAGGCCGTGCGCGATGGGGGAGCGGCAGATGTTTCCGGTGCATACGAAGAGGACGCGCAGCATGTTCCGAGTCTACGCGTCGATGTCAGTGCCCCCTGTTAGCGTCCGAGCCGCTCGTGAACGCTCAGGACTCGGGAGGTAGTCTGTGGACACCATGGCCGCTGTCGAGCCGTACCGGTTCACCGTCGAGGAGTACGAACGCATGGGCCAGGTCGGCATCCTCGGCGAGGACGATCGTGTCGAGCTCATCGACGGGCAGATCGTTCAGATGACCCCGATCGGTGTTCCGCATGCCGGAACAGTCGGAGCTCTCAGCATCATGTTCACCCGGGCCATCGGTGACCGAGCGATCGTCTGGGCCCAGAATCCGATCGAGCTGGGGGAGTTCTCAGAGCCGCAGCCGGACCTCATGCTCCTGAGACCCCCACTGGCGACGTACCGACGCCGTCATCCCCTCCCGAAGGATGTCCACCTTCTGGTCGAAGTAGCCGACACATCGGGCCCGCTGGATCGCGGGGTCAAGCTCTCCCTCTACGCACAGGCCGGCGTGCCCGAGTACTGGATCGTCGACCTCGAGAAGAACGTCGTGGAGGTGCACAGATCGCCCTCCGGAGATCGCTACGCATCCGTCGAGCGGCTGGCCCCCGGCAATCACGTATCCCCCAAGGCCTTCCCAGACGTGGAGCTCGAGGTTTCGGAGATCCTCGGGCGTTAGGAACGGCCCCTTCACGGTTGGTGACCCCCAGGACCACGGAACGTCTCTGTCAGTGGGTACAGCTACGGTTTCGCCCGTGCCCGGAAGGAGTTCCCTCGAGACGATCCTCGACGAGGCCCGCTCGGAGCGAGCCGTCCAGCTCAGGCACTTCGATGGGCTGGATGCGCGAGCCGGAGTCATCCTCGGGTTCGCCGGCGTCCTCGTGGCGCTCTTCCCCGGCGGCGGCGCGCTCATCGACCTCGGTCGTTTCGCCGCGGTGGCAAGCGCGCTGCTCGCTCTTTGGACGTTCTCGCTACCGCCCCAGACCGGGCTGGATCTGTCACAGCTCAGCGAGCGGTACTCAAAGGCCGATACTGGCTTTACGCTCCGCCGGCTCATCGACGCGCATATTCAGGTAACCGAAGATCTTCGCCGGCTGATCCGAGTCAAAACCGTCCGCCTCATGGCAGCCATGACAGCCCTCGCTTCAGGGGCCGTCCTGTCTTCCATAGGCCTCGTCGTAGACTGATGAGCGTGAGCAAGAAAGAAGGCGGGGCCCCGCGGAGGCAGGCGACACGCCCACGAGCAAGCGGCGAGTCGCTTCCCCCGTTTCCGGCGGACATCCGTCTGATCACGTCCTTCGCTGGCGAGAACACCCCGGAGGCGAAGGCGAAGGCGCAGGCTTATCTCCTCAATGAGTGGGAGAGGCGCCAGCGCGAGCGACTGAGTCCCGACGCCTCTCGGATCCGCCGTCTCCTTCGCCGACTGACCATCATCCGCTAAGGCCTCCCCCAGCCTGAAGCGCGGAAACGTGCGACCCACCTGAGATGTCGGTGCCCCTCGCAGAGGTTCGCGATGCTCCGCGGTACCCAGTCCTTGAGCAAAGAACCACCTCGCAGAGCTCGCCGACTGACGCTGTGCGCTGATCGGCGTGGCCGGGATAGTGGTCACATCAGAGCGACGGGGCTTCCTTCCCCGCGGCCGGTATCCCGGCCACCCCCCGGCGACCTTAGATGTCAGTGCCGGGGACTAGGGTGCGTCGTTCACCGTGGAAAGGTCAGGAGGTACCCTGTGGTCGACACCATGGCAGCCGTGCAGCCCCACCGGTTCACCGTCGAGGACTACCAGCGCATGGGAGATGTTGGCATCCTCGGCCAGGGAGAGCGCGTCGAGCTCATCGATGGGCAGATCGTCCGGATGACGCCGATCGGCGTCCCCCACGCGGGAACCGTCAAGGCCCTGCTCGGCATGTTCGCGTCGGTGGTCGGCGATCGTGCGGTCCTGTCCATACAAGACCCAGTCATCCTCGATGACTTTTCCGAGCCACAGCCAGACGTCGTTCTGCTGAAGCCTCCGAGGGAGACGTACCGAGGAAGACACCCACGTCCGACCGACGTCCTGCTCCTGGTCGAGGTTGCGGACACCTCCGGGCCGTACGACCGCGGTGTGAAGCTCTCCCTGTACGCACAGGCTGGTGTGCATGAGTACTGGATCGTCGACCTCGAACGGCAGAGGATCGAGGTCTACCGCTCGCCCGAAGGAGATGCTTACGCATCGGTGCAAGAGCTCCGTCCCGGTAGCCGTGTCTCGCCGACTGCGTTCGCGGACGTCGATCTCTCGGTGTCGGAGATCCTCGGTATCGGCTGAGACCGCCCGAGATGTCCGGATTGAGGCCCGTTTTCCCTGGTAGATGACGGTTCCGTTGCACTCAGGGGGAGGTTCGTTGAGGCCTCCGTCGAACACCTGATAGGTTGGCTGGCGACTTGCCCGGCCACACCGTTTGCCGGAATCGAGCCCGCGGGGAGACTGGTTGACCGAAAGCAAGCGCATGATTCGAGGCGCCCTGGCGCTGGTCCTGATCGTCGGACTGGCTGCCGTCACGACTTCCGCAGGAGCTCAAGGCGCGGCCGACGAGGTTGACGCCGCCCAGGCACGCTACGACCAGGTGCGGCGCGAAGCCTTCCAGGCGACGGCGCGATACGAGGAGGCACACGCCGACCTCGAGCGAACCCGCGAGGAGATCGCCGCCACCCAGCGAGCCCTCACCGATGCGCGGAAGCGCATCTCGGGCCTGCAGGACCAGCTCGACGACCGGGCCAGCGCCGCGTACAAGCTCGGCAGCACGAGCACGTGGGACGTATTGCTCGAGGCGCACGACCTCTCGGAGTTCTCCGATCGCCTCGTCTACCTCGACCGGATCGCGCAGGATGACGCCGACCTGGCGACGCGCGTCGGCGTGATCTCCGAGGAGCTCCGCCGGCTCGAGACCAACCTGGCTCGCCTGGAAGAGGAGCAGCGGGTGGCCACGGAGCAGGCCGAGCGAGAGCATCAGACCCTGCAGGACAAGCTCGCCGAGGCGAACGAGATCCTGGAGGAGGCCGAGTTCAAGCTCGAGCAGGAGCAGGCGGCCGCTCTGGTCCAGGCCGGCATCGGCGGCAGCGGAGACGCCGCGGGCCAGATCGCGACGGTCACCGGCGCGGGGCTCCAGGCCTGTCCCGCTCCCGGAACCAGCTTCGGCGACAGCTTCGGCGCCCCTCGCTCGGGCGGCCGTTCACACGCGGGCGTCGACATGATGGGCCCGTACGGCGGGCCGATCTACGCGGCGCTACCGGGCAGCGTGAGCTTCTCCTCCAGCTCCCTCGGAGGCAACCAGGCCTACGTCCACTCCGCGGGCGGCACCTACACCTTCTACGCGCACCTCCAGGGCTACGCGGGCTCTGCCCGAACCGTGGCCGCCGGTGAGCTGATCGGCTACATCGGCGACACCGGCAACGCGACCGGCACGCCTCACCTGCACTTCGAGTACCACCCGAACGGGTCGCTGGTGAACCCCACCCCGTTCGTCTCCGCGGTCTGCTAGCGGCGACTTTCGGCGAACTCCGTCGAGCCTGATGCCCAAGCCCTCGTGATATCTACTGCCCACCGCTCCAGCCCGCCCCACTGGTCTTGATCGCGGTCTACAGCCGGCCCGGGCGCCGCCACGGCACGAAGGTCGCCCTCGAGGTCGTGAAGCAACTTGGCCGCTTCGACGGCCCGCACTGTTGGAGTCAGGTTCTCTCCTCGTTGCGCTGTCTGGAGAAGCCGCTCGATGATGCGGAAGATCGAGCGCCACCTCGGGAACGAGGACGGGAGCTCTCTCAATAGGCTGACGAGCTCTGCCGGGCGGGCGAGGCGATAACGAAGCTGGTTGCGTACGGGGACCGCCTCGAGCAACCCGGCCATTCTCAAAGCGTCAAGCGCTTCAGCCACATTTCGCTTGGTGTAGCCAACCTCGGCCGCGAGGTCGGCAGCCGACAGGGACATCGAGGGATCGGCGACGAACGCCCGGACGATCTCGGCCCGGGCCCCCACACCGAAGAGAGCCCGGACTCGCAAGACGATGAGGGAGGGCCGACGGAAGTCGGGCACCTCCGACCGTCCGGTGCGCTGGAAGCGACGGGGCTGCGTAGGACCGGGCCACCGAAGTCCCGAATGAGCGTTGACCGTAGCCGCGAACTCGCCAAAGGCTACGTTCACCTCCGGAGTGTCCGTGGCCAGGAGATTCTTGAGCCTCGCGGCGGAGACGTACCGGCCGTAGCTGATGCACCAATCGATCGACTCATCGCGAAGGCGCGGGTCCGCATCACGGAGGAACGAGGTAAACAGGATGAGCAGTTCCGGATCGATGGAGTGCGAGGAATGCACCCGGCGCCATCCGGAGACTCCGAGCTCCGCCCACAGGCTCCACGCGAGGTCGAGGGCATGCTCCTGCATCTGCTCGCTAAACCTGGCCATCGGTGTCCTCCAACCCCAGGGCCGTGAGCACCTTCGCCAGCTCTTGCCGGTACCCCTCCGAGGGATCGTGGCTCCGGCTCCAGCGAGCGGCGGCCAGGAGCTCCTCATGAGTTGGCTGGAGCGCCTGGAGATCGGCGGCGTGCTTGCTTCGCATGCCCTGGTCGACAGCCGCGTAGAGCTTGAAGCAGATCTCCATCTCCATAACCGAGCATTCTACATTCTCGCTTCGAGAATGCAAGATTCTCGTCTAGGGCGTCACACGACGAACCCCGTTCCCGCGCCACCACAGTCGACCCATGCGCCCTCTCCTCGCGTTCCCGTGCATGCCGCCACGGACGGCGAGGTCGAAAACGAATCGGGGAGACCCCCGTCCGCATCAACGAACAGCGACCAGGACCCCTGGTCCGCGCTGGCAAGCACGCCTGCGGTCACCGCTCCCGGCACGGCGGCCGTGGGGGGATTTGCTTCGGCACTCGTCGCGCTGCTCGTGGCGTACACGTCCGAGCCCCCGCTATCGATGAGCCTGCCGATCCCGTTGAGGCGTGAGGCGGCCTGGCTCAAGAGTGTGGAGCTTCCGGCGACGGCCTCGGCCTTCGGATGGGGCGCCGTGCCTCCACTGATCGATGTCGCCCGGGAGGCGGTGCTCGCCGTCGCCTCGTATCGATCGTTCCCGGCAGCGTCTGCCAGCTCACCGACACCGCCGTCCTCCCCGACCCCCTGCACCGTCACGCGCACGCGCCCCGCGGACGACGATCCCGTCGCCGCCGAGCCATTCGAACGTTCGTCATGGAACCGGCTCTCGACGCTGTTGGAGGCGGACGCGAGATAACGATCTTCGCCGCCACCGTCGTCGAGCAGGCCGAGGCCGGACTCGGTGGCATGCCCCATCCCGCTGAGAGTCGCGGGGTTGCTCACAGTGGATATCACGGGCTCCTCGCAGTCGCACTCCACGCCCACAACTCTGTCTCTCTCGACGGAGACGTGTGCACTCATGCGGCGGACATCGTTCCCGCCCAGGTCGGAGACCACCCCGTAGCCGCCCATGCCGTTCCCTATGCCGCGCGCGATCGCGGATGCCTGCGGCCCGGCGGCCGTGGCGGACACCGAGATGTCCGTCGCCCCCCGGCCGAAGATAGCCAGACCGGGCATCAGCGGATTGCCCAGCCCCACTCCCCACGCGAGCGCTTCGGGGGGGAAGTAGGCGCGCTCCTGTTTCTCATCCTCCTTGGGGTCGTGGATTGACGCGGCCACGTCCAGGACGTCATCGCCACCCCCGTCGGAGAAGACGCCCGCGCCGTACGTTCCGACGGTGAGGTCGAAGAAGGGTCCCTGCGCGACGATCAACGTCTGCCATCCCACGCCCATACCGAGAGCGGCCGAAACCGGCGGATCGTAGTACCCGAAGGGGTTGAGCGCGAATCCGGTCGCCGTGGCCCGGATCGCGTACCGGTCGTTTCCCGAGCCGTCGAGCAGGATCCCGCCGACCCCGCCGCCGTCCGCCTGACCGAACGCGGCCACGATGCCCTCACCGGTTGCAGAGATCTCATAAGAGTCGTTGCCGGCGAGGTCGGACAGCAGGCCGAACCCACCCGCGTGCGCCTTGCCCTGTCCCATCGAGAATGCGTACGGCTGGTTGGTCACGATCCGGTACGTGTCGTCACCGCCCGCGTCGACGAGGAACCCGGCACCGCCGAGGTAGCCGCCCCCCTGGGAGATCCAGGATCCCGACTCCGTGGGGACCGGGGCGTCATAGCGGTCGTTCCCGCCCAGATCGATGGTCACCGCCACAGGCAGACCGTTTCCGAGCGGGTCGGCGCCGCCAGCGGAATGCGTGTGCAGGTCCGCGCCCCCCAGATCCACCACCAACGCGTAGTCCTTCGTGATCGCGTTGTCGCCGAGCCCGGCTACGCAGAGTGCGGGGGACTGGTCGACGATGTCACATCCGTCGACGCGGCCGGCCGGTGCGTCCGGAGCCGCGATCGCGGCCAGCCGGGGAAGCGCAGTGTCGATGGCGGCGGCAACCCTTGCGGCTCCCCGTGCAACGACGGGCTGATCCGCGGGGTCGAACAAAGCAGGCAGCGTGCGGCCCTCGTGCTCCGCTCGGATGCCCTCGGTCAGCCGTTGCTGATGGTTCACGTGGGCGGGAACGACCCGACCGATCAGGGTGCTCGCGTCGGCGATGACCTCTGAGAGCTCGGCGACCGGCGAAGACGGTGCGTTCGTCGCGCCAACCGTGTCAAGGGCGAAGGTGCCTCCGATTCCCGACGCCTGCAGCACCTCTGCCAGCCTGCCGGTCTCGATGGCTGCGCGGATCTCGCCGACCTGCCTGCGGGCATCCGCCACCGAAGGCGACCCAGCGAAAGGGGTTGTGGCCGCTCGGGGCGCGCTCTCCGAACGCGCACGACCCGACGACGCTGACGCCGGAACCGTCACGAGAAGCATTGCGACGGCCACCACAGGGGCGAGACGTACGCCTCCGATCAATCGACGGGTATGCATGAGTCCTCCAGTCCGCTTGAGGTCAAGGTGCTAGAAGTGCGGGTCATTTCCTGGTAGCTGCCCCCTTCATTACGGCCCGACACAGGTCTGTGCGGTGCCGAGGGCCCATCTCGGTGGAGGGGGCGGGAGCCCCTCCCACCGGACGGAGTCACCCGTGATGCGCGCTCCCTGATCAGGCCGAGCAGCCCGGATACGTGGGCTGGGCGGCGCATTCGACGTCCGCCGGCACGTCCT
>CAZKFH010000019.1:0-36027 GCA_964551945.1 uncultured Actinomycetes bacterium
CCGTCACCGCCACCACCGCCGTCACCGCCACCACCGCCACCGCCACCACCGCCACCACCGCCGTCACCGCCACCACCGCCACCACCGCCACCCGGGGGCGAGGTAGTCGGGGCAGGCGAAGTCGTCGGCGAGACGCTGGGAGAAGGAGATGGCTGCGCCGCACAGGTCGCGAGCGTGATCTCGTTGTCATCCAGGGTGACCGACGCATTCCGTGCCAAGAGTCGTCCATCTACAGTCGCGCCGGTCTGCGCCTGGATCGAGGTCAACGCCAGGATGTTTCCCCGGAAGGTGGTGTTCGTTCCGAGGGTCGCGGAGCTGCCGATCTGCCAGAAGACGTTGCAGGCTTGCGCGCCGTTGATGAAGCTCACGGTGCTGGCCGATGCGGTGGTGAGCGTGGACCCGATCTGGAAGATGAAGACGGCGTTCGGGTTGCCCTGGGCGTTGAGCGTGAGGGTCCCGGTCAGCTGAGCCGAAGTCGAGAAGCAATAGACACCGGCGGGAAGCGTCAGGCCGCCCAGATCCTGACCGGTGAGGTTCGTGCCACAGGGTCGGCCCGCAGCATCGTTGTATGCCGTAACGAGATCGTTCTTGGCTTGGAGCGCGACCGCATCGCCGGCGTGGATCGCCCCGTTCACCTGTCCCGGGGGAAACCCGGTCACCGCGGGGTTCGGATGTGTCCCCAGATCTCCGTTCACCACGGTGGGACCGGTGTTGGTGACGCCCTGCCCCGCAAGGACGGCGAAGCTGCCGGCCGTACCGAGGTTCACCGTCGCCGGGGTCTGCGCATCCGCACGCAGTGGTGGAAACGTCAGCACTGCGACGACAAAGAGCACGGCGAGACTGGCCACGTCTTTGCGGACGGGTGCAACGGCCCGCGAGGTTCCTCGAGGGTGTTCCTGCTGCGACATGCTGCCTCCCTGCAATGGCGACGATGGGGACGGTTCCCCGAACCTACCATTCACAAGCGCTCGTTTCTAGAGGTACGCAAGCGGCCTCAACGAGGCCCCCCACGAACGAAGACGCGCCTCGGGATCGCGAGAACGCCGCTTGTCACTTCCGCTTCGCGCGGGATGGCGAGACACGGGTGGGCTCGCCCGGCATCTTCGGGTGGTGGACTGGCCACGGTGCGTCGCTAAGGCCTTCCCGCTCGTCCCGCCCGGCCAGATCCAACAGCGACTCCAACGATGCCGCCTGATCGTCGATCCCCCGCAAAGCGTCGCCATGCTCCTTGAACAGCGACGGCACGGTGTCGAGGCGGAATGCCTTCGGCGTCACGTCGGGCACCTGATCCCAAGTGATCGGCATGGACACGGTCGCGTCGGGCACCGGACGGATCGAGTACGCGCTCGCGACCGTGCGGTCGCGAGCGTTCTGGTTGTAGTCCACGAACACACCGCGGCGGTTCTCCTTCCACCACTCCGTCGTGGCGAGCTTCGTGCGGCGCTCGACCTCTCGCGCCATCGCAAGTGCAGCGATACGCACGTCGGTGAACTCCCAGCGCGGCTCGATGCGGCAGAGGATATGAATACCGCGCTTCCCACTCGTCTTCGGGAACCCGGTCAGACCGTGCTCCTCAAGCACCTCGCGCGTGATCAGGGCGACCTTGCGCACGCTCTCGAAAGGGATCCGAGGCGTCGGGTCCAGGTCCACACGAAGCTCGTCCGGATGATCCACGTCGGTCTTGCGTACCGGCCACGGATGGATCTCGAGGCTCGCGAGGTTCGCCATCCAGATCAAGTGGGCAACGTCGGCGACGACGAGCTCCTCCGCGGTGCGTCCGCTGGGGAACGTGATCGTCACCGTCTGAAGCCACTCGGGCCGGCTCTTCGGCACGCGCTTCTGGTAAAAGCTCTCGCCCTCGATCCCATCCGGGAACCGGCGCATCACCATCGGCCGATCCCGCGCCCCGTTGACCGCGCCCTCCCCCACGTCGAGGAAGTACCGGACGACGTCCATCTTCGTGAACCCGCGCTGCGGGAACAGGACCTTGTCGGGGTTCGAGATGCGAACCTCGCGCCCATCGACCTCGATCATCTCGTGCTTCGGCGGCGCCATCCGCCGAAGCCTAGCCCGTGCCGCTAAGAGATTGGCGCGAAGGTCTCGTCGAGGTGAAGAGCGCTCTGCTCGATCGTTGGCGTGGGGCGGGGCGAGCGTCCGGTGAGCTTAACGAACCTCGCCGCGACCCAGTCCCTCGCGGCAGCGCGACGGCGGGTGCCGCTTACGGGATCGAAGAGGTACGTGAGCAGCACGCCCGCGCCCGTTGCCGCAACGACCGGCCATTTCTTCGCCTTCCGTGGTTCCTCGCCGGCGATCCAGTACCCCACCCTTCGCCTGGCAACCTTCACCTTGGGCCCCAGCGTCTCGCTCAAGTCCTTAGCCTTCGGCCCGATCGCGCCGCGCAGCTCACGAGCCTTCGGTCCGACCAGCTCGCCGACATCCTTCACCTTCGTCATCACCGCACTGCCTCCCATGTGGCACCTCCCTGTCTCCGGTGATGTACCCGCGAGGGTCACCGCCCACACCCAGCCCCCCAAGAGCCCATTGACCGACGGTCAGTCAGTCGACTAACATCGCCTCGAGACCCGATGCTTCGCTTGGTCGCCCGCATCGTCGCGAGAAAGCCGTGGTTCGTGATCCTCGCCTGGATCGCCGCGGCAGGAGTCCTCTTTCTCACCGCTCCCCGCCTGCGCGAGGTCGCGGTCCAGGACAACTCAGCCTTCCTCTCCGCGGAGGAGCCCAGCGTGCTGGGCGCGATCGAGCTGGCCCGGATCTGGCCGGAGGACGACATCGGCAACACGGGGGCGCTCGTCTTCAAGCGCGACTCCGGGCTCACAACGGAGGACCAGGATCTGGTCCGCGAGACGGAGGCGTGGCTTCGATCGGGTGACGCACCCGACAACGTTCGGTCCACGCAATCACCGTTCTCCCGCCCCGAGCTCCGCGAGGCGCTGGCCTCCGAGGACCACAAGGTGGTCCTGCTGGTGATCGTGTTCAGCACCGCGCCGTTCGCTCCCGAGACGGACGCTGCCGTCCAGGAGATCCGCGAGCACGTCCGATCGGCCACGCCCGAGAACCTCCAGGTCCATCTCACGGGCAACGCCGGCGTCGCGACCGACCAGTCCATCGCGATCGCCACGGCGGTCGAGCGGACGACCCTCATCACGCTGGTCCTGGTCGTGCTGATCCTGCTGTGGGTCTACCGATCGCCGGTGACGCCGCTGGTACCCCTGACAACGGTCGGGGTCGCGCTCGGCGTCTCCCAGGGCGTCATCTCGCTGCTCGCCGAGCGAGGCTTCCGCGTCGCCGGGATCGTCGAGACGTTCATGGTCGTGATCATCTTCGGGGCGGGCACCGACTACTGCCTGTTCATCGTCTCCCGGTACAAGGAAGAGCTCGGGCTCCGGTCCGAGGAACGCTCGCGCGTCCTCGTCGGAACCATGGTCGTCATCGGCGCCGTGATCGCATCCAGCGCTGCGACCGTCGTCGTCGGCTTCGCGAGCCAGGGAGTCGCCGAGTTCGGCCTGTACGCGACAACCGGGCCCGCGATGGCGATCGCCGTCGTCATCACGCTCGCCGCCGGGCTCACGCTGACGCCCGCGCTCCTCGCGGCGCTCGGACGCTGGGCGTTCTGGCCGTGGAAGCCCCCCGAGGTGGAGGAGTCGACGCCGTGAGCTGGGAGCGTCTCGCGCGTCTCGTGCTGCGCGCACCCGCGCGCATCCTCGGGATCTCCCTGTTGATCCTCGCGATCCCCTCCCTCGGGCTGCTCGGGCTACGGACGAGCTACGACCAGGTCGGGCAGCTCCCCGATGACAGCGACTCCGTTCGCGGGTTCCGCGCCCTGTCCGGCTCGTTCGGGCCCGGCCAGGTGCAGCCGATCGTGCTGATGGCCCGCGCGAAGAAAACCGTCTGGACCGACGAGGTATTCGCCGCCGTCGACCTGCTGACGTTGAACCTGCGGAAGATCCCCGGGGTCGCGCAGGTCCGATCCATAACCAGGCCGACGACCGGCGGGGTGTCGCAGGGGCAGCTCGCGCAGCTCGGCCTCGGGGACGTCGGCGAGCTGACGGAGGGATTGCCACGCGCCATCGATGGGCTCGACCGCGCGACCGACGGCCTGGTCCTCATCAGAGACGGCCTACAGCAGATCCGGGCGAGCGTCCCCGACCAGCGGGCGGACATCGCGTCCGCTCAGCGGGGAGTCGCGTTGCTGCGAGGGGGCCTCGCCCGGATCGTCCCCGGCCTGCGCCGGGTCGGGGACGGTATCACCGACGCATCATCGGGGTTGCGCCGCCTTGCGGACGACGCGGCCGACCCCGCACTGCGCGCCGTCGAGGCCGCGTGGCAGGACCTCAAGGAAACGGGTCCGCTGGCGCAGATGGATCCCGAGTTCGAGGATCTGGCGAATCACATCGGCGAGGCGCTCGCCGCGCTGACCGGCCGGTGCCCCGACGCGAGCGGCATCGGCCCGCAGCCCGCCGACTGTCCCGCCGGCAAGAAGCTCGACCCCGAGTACGACGGCCTCGCGCCAACCCTGCGCGGAATCGCGGATGGCGCGGACCGCGCCGCGCATGGCATCGGGCGGATCGAGAGAGGCCTCGAGGCAATGGACGAGGGGCTCGTGCGGTTCGAGGAGGGGTTCAGCGAGGGGCCCGCGCAGCTCGATCGGCTCGAGACCGGCGTCACCGTGATGATCTCCGGCCTCGATCGCATCGTGCCGGGGCTCGAGCGCTTGCAGCGCGGGCTGGCGGCCGGCGCCTCCCTGCTCCAGGACACCGGACTGATCCCCGAGCCAACGGGCAACGTCGCTGTGACCGCCTCACTCGCCAAAGCGTTCCCGAAGCTGCGCGAGCAGCTCGCGTTCTTCGTCGGCGACGAGGATCGCGTCACGCGACTGTTCGTGATCCTCGACGAGCAGCCCTACGCGACGCGCTCGCTGATCGCCGCCGACCGGATCGCGGAGATCGCACAACTGTCGCTGCGCGACACCCCCCTCGAGCAGCTCCGTGTCACGGGAGCTTCGCCGTTCTTCGCGGACATATCGAGGGTGACGGCGCGCGACGTCCGCATCATCGTGATCGCGGTCATCCTTGGCGTCTTCCTGGTCCTGGTGCTGCTCCTCCGCAGCATCTTGGCGCCGGTGTACCTGGTCCTCACGGTCTTGCTGTCCTTCGCGGCAACGCTGGGACTGACCTCGGTCGTCTTCCAGGGGATCCTCGGCGAGGAGGGGCTCGTCTGGTGGCTCCCGATCTTCCTGTACGTCACGCTCGTCGCGCTCGGCGCCGACTACAACATCTTCCTCATGGGCAGGATCCGAGAAGAGGCTCGGTCGACCGACACGCGGCAGGCCGTCGCGACCGGACTCGCCGCGACCGGTCACGTCATCACGTCCGCCGGCCTGATCCTCGCGGGGACGTTCGCCGCGCTTCTGGCCGCGCCCTTCGCCGGCATGGTGCAGCTCGGCTTCTCCGCAACGATGGGTCTCCTCATCGACACGTTCATCGTGAGGAGCCTGCTCGTACCCTCGATCGCGGTCCTGGCCGGATCCGCCTCGTGGTGGCCCAGCGCGCGGTCTCGGCAGCCCTGAGGGTTTGACGGATCCGCCTTTCGGGCATCATCATGAAAGCGAACGAGCAAAGGGGGCCGCGGTGAAGAAGTTTCTGCTGCTGCTCGGGATCCTCGGTCTGGTGATCGGCGTCGTGCTCTACGTACGCGGCCGCCAGGGGGACCTCGAGATCGAGTACTGAGCAACCCGCACGTGAGTCGGCGCCTCGCCTTCGGGCGGGGCGCTCGGCGTTGGGAGCGTTTGCTCCCGCAACCCCGTCGGTAAGATACGCGCTGCGTGGAGCTCAAGGACTCGCCCGAGGAGCGCGACTTCCGCAAAGGCCTGCGCGCCTGGCTCGGCGAGAACCTCCCACAAGCCTGGAACACACCAGAGTGGAATGAGCCTGCCGACCGCGTCGGCTTCCTGAAGGACTGGAGCAGCAAGCTGCACGCCGCGGGCTACTCCGGGCTGGCGTGGCCGAAGGAATATGGCGGCGCGGGCCTCTCCCCCTCCTTCCAGGGGATCGCGTACGAGGAGCTCGCGCGAGCTGAGGCGCCCGACCACGTCGGCGTGATCGGGATCGGGATGGCAGGTCCCACGATCATCGCGGCCGGCACGGACGAGCAGAAGGCTGCGTACCTCGCGAACATCCTGTCCGGTGAGGAGGTCTGGTGTCAGGGGTTCAGCGAGCCAGGCTCCGGTTCCGACCTCGCCTCGCTGCAGACCCGAGCGATACCGGACGGCGACGGGTATCGGATCACCGGCCAGAAGGTGTGGTCCTCGTTCGCGCACATCGCGGACCGATGCATCCTGCTCGCGCGCACGAACCCCGACGCACCGAAACACCAGGGCATCACGTACTTCCTCCTCGACATGCACGCGGACGGCGTGGAGACGCGGCCGCTGCGTCAGATCACGGGCGACGCCGAGTTCAACGAGATCTTCCTCGACAACGTGTTCGTCCCACGAGACCAGATCGTCGGCGAGGTGGACCGGGGCTGGCAGGTCGCGATCACCACGCTGATGTTCGAGCGTGGCTCCAGCACCTTCCTTCTGGTGGGGTTGCTCGAGGCTACGTTCCGCCGCGTGGTGGAGCTCGCGAAGGAAACCCGGCGGAACGGCGGGGTCGCCGGCGACGACCCGCGGGTCAGGGACCGCATCGCGAGGGCGTACACGGACATCCAGGCCCTGCGATTCACGAACCACCGCTCGCTCTCAACGCTCCTGAAGCGGGGGATGCCCGGACCGGAGGGCTCGATCGCGAAGCTCCATTGGTCGGAGGCCCATCAGCGCCTGACGCATCTCGCGCTCGAGATCTTGGGAGAACGGGCCGCCCTCGGCGCAAACGAGCTGGGCTCGTGGACGTCCCGGCAGCTACGGACGCGAGGGAACACCATCGAGGCTGGGTCCTCGGAGATCCTGCGGAACATCGTGGCCGAGCGTGTGCTCGGTCTCCCGAAGTCGAGGTGACATGGACCTGACCTACGCGGAGGAACAGGAGCTCTTCCGCTCCAGCGTGCGCGAGTTCGTCAGCGACCGCGTCAGTGCGGATCGGCTCGCCGAGATCGCCGACGGTGCGGAAGGCTGGGATCCCGCGCTGTGGAAGGAGGCGGCGGGACTGGGGCTCACCGGGATCTCGGTGGCCGAGGAGCACGGCGGCGCGGGAATGGGGTTCGTCGAGGAGGCGATCGCCGCCGAGGAGCTCGGGCGCGGGGTCTTCCCCGGACCCTGGCTCGGCTCGGTGATCCTGGCCCAGCCCGCGCTTGCCGCCGCTCCCGAACTGCTTCAGGCGGTCACGAACGGCGAGCGCATCGCTACCGTCGATCTCGAGGGCTCCGAGCTCACCCCCGACCTGCTTGCCGCCGACCTGGTCATCACCGCTCGCGGCAACGACATCAGCGTGACCGAGAAGGAGCGAATCGAGTGGCACGCGGAGGAGACCGTCGACGGAACCAGGCGCCTCGGCAAGGTCGAGTACCCCACGGGCCAGGACAGGTCGATCGCAACCGGGGATGAGGCGCTGCGGATCCTGTCCGACATCAGGACGCGCGGGCTCGCGGCGCTCGCGGCGGAGGCCACCGGTGTCGCCGAGCGAGCGATGGAGATCGCAGTTCAGTACGCGAAAGAGCGCGAGCAATTCGGCTCGCCGATCGGCAAGTACCAGGCGGTCAGCCACCAGCTCGCCGACACATACATGGACGTCGAGCTGACGAAGTCACTGGCGATCTGGGCGGCCGTCTCCCTCGACGAGGGAGAAGAGGAAGCGGAGATTGCAGCGGCGACCGCCAAGCAGTTCGCGGCAGACGCGGCCGTCCGCGCCTGCGAGCGGGCGATCCAGGTCCATGGCGGGATCGGGTTCACGTGGGAGCATCCACTCCACCGCTTCTACAAACGCGCATTGTGGATCCGGGCGTTCCTTGGCTCCGGCGACGATCTGCGAGGTGCCGTCGCGGATCGCATCCTCGCGTAGGCTCGTCCTCGTGAGGCGAATCGCTCGCTTCCTCTCGACCTGCCTCATTGCCCTGTCGCTCGGGGTGCCGGCGTTGCCATCCGCTCGAGTTGCGAATGCGGCCGTGCCGACCTGGGACCCCATCCACCTGCTTCGGATCGTCGTGCGATCCGAGGCCCGGGAGGTGCGGCTTCGCGTGGCAGAGCCGGCGGCTCTGATCGAGGCGCGAGGCCGGGCCCGGCCCCGAACAGCCGAGGCCGAGTTCGAGGGCTTCAATCGCGCGGCCACTCCGGAAGACTTCGGGATCCAGCCGCTGGTCGTTCAGTCGCGAGGAGCTCGACTGGTGCAGGCGAGGTTCCTCGCGGCGGTGACGCCCGGTGACGCCCCCGCGGTTCGCTTCCTGATGAAGATCCTCGGCCGGGGTGATGTCTCGGTCGTCGTGCACGAGGTCAACCAGCGACCGTTCCGCCTGCTGACCAGACATCGGCAGGCGTCCTCACGCGACAGCTTCGCGATCGATTCTCTGGTGATGGGCGCTCGCGGGGTGGCGCCGGGCACCGAGCCCATGCCCCCGAAGGTTCTGGCGTTCTACTACCAGTGGTACCGCATGTCGGACTGGGGCGGCGAGAAGCCGACCGCGCCGTACAACCAGAACCCCGTCCCATACAACAGTGGCGATCTGCTCATCGTCGAGAAGCATCTCCTGCAGGCGGAGCGCGCCGGCCTCGACGGATTCATCGTGTCGTGGCTCGGCATGGGCACACGCGAAGAGCGCAACTTGGAGCTACTGGTGTCTCGACTGCCTCCCGGTTTCGAGTTCGCGCTCTATCTGGAGACGTTCTATCCAGCGTTCCAGAGCGAGCAGGCGATCGTCGACCAGCTCGGCCACGCGCTGGACAAGTACGCCTCCCACCCGAATTACCTGCACATCGACGGACGACCCGTCGTGTACGCGTTCTCCACGCTCCACGTGCTGCGGCAGATCGGGACGGGATGGAACCCGAACTATCTCCAGGTCTGGGAGAACGTCCTCGATCGCCTGCGAGAACGAGGACACCGGCCGTTCCTGATCGGCGAGGGAAGGCCGTTCGAGACGAAGGCGTACGACGTTTTCGAAGGGATGCACTCGTATGGGACCCGCGGACCCGAGTACACGGAATGGCTCAACGGGTCGATGTCGTTGGTCGCGCGCGCGTGGGGTGCCGTGCACGGGGGGCCGCGGCGCGTGTACGGCGCGTCGGTGCTGCCCGGTTACGACGACCGCCATCTCCCCGGGCGACCGGAGCACACCTATTTTCCCAGAGAGAACGGTGCGCTCTACCGGCAACAGTGGGACTCGGCCACACGCGCGGGATCGGACCAGGCCCTGGTGGTCTCGTTCAACGAGTGGCCGGAGACGACGAACATCGAGCCGAACCTGGAGTCGGGTGATCTCTACCTGGATCTGACGGCGCAGATGGCCACCGTGTTCCGCGCCTCGCGCGCCTGAGGAAGGCTACGCGTAGTGCTCGACGATGAGCCGCTCGTCGATCTCGACGGACAGCGGGATCTCTTGCCGCTCGGGCCACCGCTCGAGCTTGCCCTTGCCCGCGTCCTCTCGTGACATGTACGCGGGGAGCTGGGGAGCGAGCTCGGCCGCCTCCCGCACGCCCACGAAGTTGCGGGCGCGCTCGGCGAGCTCCACGGCCTGACCGGGCTTGACCGCGGCGCTGGGAACGTTGACGCGGCGCCCGTCGACCCGCACGTGTCCGTGGGACACGAGCTGACGGGCCTGACGCATCGTGAGCGCCCACCCCATGCGAAGCGTCACCGCATCCAGCCTGGTCTCGAGCTGGCGCAGCAGGTCCTCGCCGGTGACGCCGGTCCCCCGCGCGGCCTTCGCGAAGTAGCCGCGGAACTGCCGCTCGCCGACTCCGTACATCGCGCGGAGCTTCTGCTTCTCGACCAGCCGCAGCTGGTACTCCGTGTCGCGACGACGCCCTCGGCCGTGCTGGCCCGGCGGGTACGGACGCTTGTTGACCGGGCAGTTGGGGCGGCCGCAGATGGCCATGCCGGTCCGCCGGCACATCCGATGACGAGGTCCGATCTTCTGCATGGGTTCCCTAGACTATCCGCTCCGGACGATCCTCGACCGCCCGCTCACTCGCCCATCTGGAGTAGCCGGCCTCGGTCGTGGCAGGGCACCTGGAACGCGTCCGCGAAGACCTTGCCGGGGGCGGGAAGGGCTTGGACGAACGCATAGCGGTCACACCGGAGGCAGCCGAGCTGGCCGGCAGGGCCTACCTCGAGCCAGGGCCCCAGCTCGTGGCCGTTGTCCGTGCCGATCCGCTCGAGCTCGGCCTTCAGCTCCTCCATCGTCGCCACCCTCGCAGGATACCGGGGGAATCCGCAAAGCCCCGAGACCGTTCATGCTTAGGCGATGGACGAGCGCCGGGTAATCCGCACCTACCTGACGATCACCGCGCTGTTCACCCTCTCCGCCTCCCTGATCTGGGGGATCAACACGCTCTTCCTCCTGGAAGCCGGCCTGTCGATCTTCGAGGTGTTCGTGGCGAACGCGGCCTTCACCGCCGCGATGGCGCTGTTCGAGGTGCCGACCGGGGTCATCGCGGATACCCGCGGCCGGCGGATCTCCTTCCTCCTCTCAGAGGCAACGCTCGCCGTCGGGACGCTCGCCTACGTGGCCGTCGCTGCAGCCGGGGGCGGTGTCGTGTGGTTCTCGCTGGCGGGGATCATCCTCGGGCTCGGCTATACGTTCTACTCGGGGGCGGTCGAGGCCTGGATGGTAGACGCGCTGCGAGCCTCAGGGTTCAAGGGCGAGCTCGATCGCGCCTTCGCTCGCGGCGGGATGGTCGCGAGCGTGGCGATGCTGGTCGGCACGGTCGCGGGCGGCGTGATCGGCGTGATCGACCTCTCGATCCCATATCTCGTCCGGGCCGGTCTCGTGATGCTCGCGTTCGCGGTGGGGTTCCGCAGCATGCACGACATCGGCTTCACGCCGCGCACGATGCATCTCCGCGGCATCGTCGGCGAGATGCGGAAGGTCGGGCGAGCCGGTCTTCGCTTCGGCTGGCGCAACCCCTCGGTTCGCCTCCTGATGCTGACGTCGTTCGTGTCGTACGGGTTCTTCTCCTGGGCCTGGTACGCGTGGCAGCCCTACTTCCTCGAGCTGCTTGGCCGCAATCTGGTCTGGGTCTCCGGGCTGATCGCCGCGCTCTTCTCCCTTGCGTCGATGGCGGGCAATGCCCTCGTCACGCGGGTGGCGCGCCCGGGGCTACGGCGAACGACGATCCTCCTCGCGGGCTCGGGGGTCGCGACCGCGTGCTACGTCCTCACCGGCGCGGTCCAGGTGTTCTGGATCGCCGTTCCGGTACTCATCTTCGCCTCGTTCGTGGGCGGGATCACCCAGCCCGTGCGCCAGACGTACTTCCACGGCCTGATCCCGACCGACCAGCGCGCCACGCTCGTCTCGTTCGACTCGCTCATCGGCAGCACCGGCAGCATCGGAGGGCAGACGGGGCTGGGCTGGCTATCTCAGGAGCGCTCGATCGCAGCCGGATTCGTCGTCGGCGGCCTCACGACTCTCGTCTCGCTCCCGATCTTCGGAAGGCTTCGGGCTCGCGGCGACGCGGCCGACGTGATCCGTTCGGCCGACGAGGTACAGCCGGACCCCGTCGTGACCTAGGAACGCCGGAGAAGCCGGCCAGAAGCCGGCTCCTCCCACGTCGTTCGTGAGTTGCTAGCTCGTGCGCTCAAAGAGCGAGAGCGTGTTTCCCTCGCTGTCCTTGAACCAACAGCCTCGCTCGCCACCTAGGTCCGCGACGCCGTTCTCGGTCTTGATCCCAGGGAGGTCGTACTCCTCGAACGTGACGCCGTTCCCGCGGAGCCAGTCCATATCCTTCTCGAGCTCCGGCGTCTCCCAGCCCATCACGGTCTGCTGGCCGGTGCCGGCGAACTGCGAGGGATACAGACCGAATCCTGTCCCCTTCCCGCATTCGTACATGGCGCCACCAGGATTCTTGTCGACGGGGTCGAGCCCGAGCTTGTCGTGGTACCAGGCGATCGCGCGGTCGATATCCGCTGCGGGGATCGTCGCCCCGACACGTCGTTCCTTGAGCATGGTTCCCTCCTTTGGGTCGCTCGTACCCGAGCATGCGCCGTCCCGCAAAGACGCGCAACCGATGGATTGCTAGCCGGAGGACTCGCCGGAGACGGGCTTCGTCTTCTCCTTGGAGCTGGGCCCGACCGGGCGGCCGTGCTCGGTTTCGTCGATCCGAAGGGGGTCGCCGGTCTCGAGGAACTCCCGGATGCGGCGGGCTTCGTCGAGGGTCCTCGTCGGGATGGAGACGATGGAGCCTGCCTCCGCATCGAGCCGCCCTTCTCCCTCGCGATCCATCCGAGACTTCATGAAGCCGCCGAGCATGAAGCCGACCACGGCGCCACCGAACCCGCCGATGCCGATGCCGAGTACGACCCGCTGAACGACGCCCAACCCGAAGCCCCATGGGATCAGGCCGGCCAAGCCACCGAGGATCGCCCCGATCAGCGCCGCGATGGGCACCCCGGCCACGATGCCCTTCGTCATGCTCTTCGTGAACGGCCCGACACTGCCGGGGCCAACCACGGCCGACTCGACCTCGTCGCGCATCTCGGCGCGCAGGACCGCGCGCTCGTCGGCGGGTTCGTCGATAGATGGCTCGAAGCCCTGTCGCTTGATCCTCGCGGCGGCGTGCTCGGCCTCAGCACGATTGCGATAGGTGGCTCTGAGGGTGCGCACTTCCTGGGACTGTGTCATCCCACGTCTATACCCGGGTGACTCGACCGCTACGCCGGGAGCTACAGGTCGAGCAACGGCAGCCCCGCATCGGGATCGGGCACGCGGCGGAGCTCCCCGGGCTCCTCGCGCACGAAGATCTCGAGCGTCGCGCCACAGCGCGCCTCGAACAGGTGGCCGCCGACCGCGGAGCCGCTTCGCGTTCCGAGAGAGACATGGGCGTGCACCCGGGGGCCCTCATCGGTCACTGAGAGGTTGCCGAGTATGGAAAGCACCTCCGTCTCTTCCTCAACCGGGATGCGGTCGTACTCCTTGGCCTTGAGATCGTAGAAACCGATCACCGCGGACTCGAACGCGCCGATGCCCGAGATCTCCGCGGCCGAGATACCCTCGGTGGTCGCGAAGGACGTCAGCGTCTCCATCACATCGTCGCCGTGCTCGAGACGAAGGATGAACGTGCGATCGGGAGCCTCGCGGAGAAGCCGCTTCCTCAGGGGACCTGCTCCCAGGCCGCGACCTTCGGATGGTCCTTGTCGATGGCCCCAACTTGCGCGGCACCGCCCGGCGACGTGTACCCGGCGATCTCCTCGGTGAAGAACTCCGCGTTAATGGGAGTGAACTCCCGCCACTCGGCCGGCACATCATCCTCGGCGAAGATGGCGGTCACGGGGCACACCGGCTCGCAAGCGGCGCAGTCGACGCACTCGTCGGGCTGGATGTAGAGCATCCTGCCGCCCTCGTAGATGCAATCCACGGGGCACTCGTCGACACATGCGCGGTCCTTCACATCGATGCAGGGCTCGGCGATCGTGTAGGTCACGTGATCCTCCTCTAGGCCGGGACCTCAAAGTCGGCGACGACGGGGTGGTCCTTGTCGACGGCACCGACCTGCGCGGCACCGCCGGGGGAGCCGAGCCCCGTCACGTCAGGTGCGAAGAACTCGGCGTTGACCGGCGTGTACTTCTTCCATTCGGCCGGTACATCGTCCTCGTAGAAGATCGCGGTGACGGGGCACACCGGCTCGCACGCGGCGCAGTCGACGCACTCGTCGGGCTGGATGTAGAGCATCCTCCCGCCCTCGTAGATGCAGTCGACGGGACACTCATCGACGCACGCCAGGTCTTTCACGTCGATGCATGGCTCGGTGATCGTGTAGGTCATGGCCTCGATTTTCCCCTTATGGACCGTGACTATCGTGCGAAAGGGAAGTGTACCTCGGAGCCGCTCATCCCTCCACCGAGAGAGCCGGCGGACCTCGCCTACAATGGCCAGCATGTCCGCTCCCGAGAATCTCGATCAGCTATCCACCAGGGAGCTCCACGACCGGGCCTTCAGCCTGGCCAGACGTCACCTCGACGTTGGGTTCTTCTGGAGACTCCTGGAGGCCGTGCCCGCCGCCGAGGCCGCGGCCGGACACATCGAGGAGGCCAAGGCAGACGTCCTTAGCTTCGCTCAGCGCGTCGAGGATGCCGTCAACCCGGACACCGTCGAGGAAGCCGAGGCCTTCCGGCCCATCTACATCGAGTACCTGAAGCAGCACGACCGCGACGAGGGCTAAGCTCCCGGAGCGGCAGCCATGAGCGTCCCCGTCAGGGACGAGACGGCCTCCCCCGCAGCGACGGGGTAGACGACCACCAGGTCTGCCCCGGCCTCCCGGTACCGCTCGAGGCCCTTCCAGACCTCCTCGCGGGAACCCCAAAGGCAGACGGAGGTGACGAGCTCGTCGGGAACCACATCCCGGGGATGACCCTCTTTCCGGAGCCCCTCGCTCACCTCGCGCGCCGCCTTCCCGAGCCCCATCGCTCGGAACTGTCGAGCGTAAGGGTCCATGCCCGCGTACCGTGCCGCCGCGGTCTTGAGAGCCGAGATCGACTGATCCTCGGGTTGGCCGATACACGCGCGGACGTAGACCGAGATCGTGAACCCGTCACGGTTCCCGATGGAGGCCTTGGCCTCCGCCACTCGCTCGGGCGTACACCAGTTGAGGATGACCCCGTCCGCAACCTCTCCGGAAAGTGCAACCATTCGCGGCCCAAGAGCTGCAAGATAGATCGGCACCCGGCGAGGAGTGGCCTGCCAGTCGAGCTGCCCAGTCGGCCACGTATCGTCGGGATCGGTCACGATCCCTTCCTCGCCCCTGAGGACGTCTCGTAAGGCCGTCGCGAGCTGCCCTGTGCGATCGATCGAGTAGCCCGAGCCGACCCCGAGCACTAATCGCCCTCCGGTCATCTCGTCCACCGAAGACGCTGCCATCCCAATGGTGGAGAGGTCGTCCGAGAGGCGGACGACGCCCGTTGCCAAGCCGATGTGCCCGGCGGCCGCACCGAATCCGGCCAGCGTGGAAAAGGCCTCCCGTCCGGCGATTTGGGGGACGAAGATCCGCTCGAACCCGAGCTCCTCGGAGAGAACAGCGAGCGTCTGAAGGTCGGACCAGGGAAGGATGTCCCGGACGAAGCCGTCTTGTTCGTAGCGCTCGACCCCGTAGCCGTTCAGGGCGACCGCGAGGCGGAGGGGTTGCGCTGCCATGTCCGTATCATCGCCCGGCGTGAGCGAGGTTCGCTTCGGGTCGGCTTAGCCGTAGCCGCCGCGGCGGTATCGCTCGATCTCCCGATGCACCTCCCGCATCTTGCGCCGGACGAGGAACCAACCCGCGACCGCGATCGCCGCGACGAACAGGAACAGCCCCACGGCAACGCCGGCAGCGATCTCCAGGACGCCCCACAGGCTGCCGGTGACCAGGGCAACGGCAAGGATGATCAGGATGAGCACGCCCACGGAAAGACCATACCGCCCATGCAGGCCTAGGTCGGGACCAGCGGCAGGGGCGTCTTCGGGATCGGGGGTCAGCGTGCGAGGGCCGACGCCGGAGCCGGGCGGGCAGGCTCGCCCACCGCGCTGAGACCCGGGAGGAACACGCGGAAGCTGGATCCGCCGCCGGGCCGATCCTCGACCCAGGCCCGACCGCCATGGAGCTCGGCGAAACGGGCGACGAGCGAGAGACCGATGCCTGTTCCGGTCGCGAGCCGTGGCGCATCGGGACCACGTTGGAAGGGCTCGAACACGGCTTCCTTGAGCGCCTCGGGGATCCCGGGACCGTGGTCCTCAACCGCGATCAGGACACCGTCATCCTGCTTCCTGACGATCACACGGACGGGCGTGCCATCCGGTGTGTACTTCGCGGCGTTCGTCACCAGGTTCTCGACGATCCGCTCCACCTTGGGCCCATCGACGTCGGCGAGCACCGGCTCCGCCTCGACGGAGAGCGGGTGGCCCTGCAGCTCGGCTTCCTCGGTAACACGCATCACGAGCTCGGCAACGTCCAGCGTGCTGCGCTGTGGCTCGAGGATGCCTCGGGCCGTCCTGTCCAGGTCGAGCAGGTCTGCCAGGAGCTGATGCAGCTTGTTTGCGTTGGCTGCCAGACGGTCCAGCATGATCTTGCGGTCGTCGGGCTCCAGGAGGAGGTCGTTCTGCTGCAGGGTCGTGGCGAAGCCGAGGACCACCGACAGCGGCGTCCGCAGTTCGTGTGACACCGCGGACAGGAAGGCATCCTTCATCACGTCGACGGAGCGAAGCCGCTCGGCGGCCTCCCGCTCTCGCTCGTACGCCTCCCGCAAGGTGTCGTCGGCCCGTGACCTCTCAGTGATGTCCGAGAACATGACGACCGCTCCCGCGACGTTGCCGTCCTCGAAGATCGGAGAGCTCGTGTACTCGACGGGGAAACAGGAGCCATCACGCCTCCAGAAGAGCTCCCCAACCACGTGGTGGCGAGCCCCCTCGCTGAGTGCCGCGTAAATCGGGCACTCCTCCTGCGGGTACGACGTTCCATCCTCGCGGGTGTGGTGGAGCAGATCGTGCGTGGACTTACCGATCAGCTCCTCCGCCGTCCACCCCGTCATCTGGGCGGCAGCGGGGTTCACGAAGATGACGCGGCCGTCGGGACCGAGGCCCCAGATCCCTTCACCCGCGGAATCCAGGATGGACTGCTTCTGCAAGGTCAAGTGGCGTCGCGCATCCTCGGCTTGCTTGAGGTCCGTGACATCGATGAGGATCCCCTGCCAGCGGAAGCTCTTGCCGGCGGGAACGATCTGCGCCTCGTCACGGATCCAGACGACGCGACCATCCTTGGCAGTCACGCGGTACTCGGAGCGGAACGGCTGTCCGGTGCGACGAGCCGCGGCTCGCTCCGTCATGACGCGGACACGGTCCTCCGCGTGCACGATCCGCTTCCACAGGTCGGGATCGGCGAGCTCCGTAGGCGTGAAGCCGAGCATGCGTTCGCACTGCGGGCTCACGTAGGAAAGTTGATGGGTCTCGTCATGCTCCCGCACGTAGGACGCCGCGGGGGACGCCTCGACGAGCGTGCGGAATCTCGCTTCCGCTTCGGCGAGCTCACGGGTGCGGATCCGGATGACGCGCAGCATGCGGTCGAACTCACGGGCGACGTTGGCGAGGACATCGCGGCTGGGCGGACCCTTTCCCTCGGACAGGTGAATCGAGAGATCGCCCGCCGATACGCGCTTCGCCGCGCGAGACAGACGCCCGGCACGCCGAAGGACGAATGCGTAGAGGATCAGCGCCACGGAGATGATGGCGACGATCGCGCCGATCAAGAGCATGTTGACGATGGCCCCCCGAGTCTGCGCCACCATCTGGTCCAGCTGATCCGTCGAGAAGACAACGCCGATCCAGGCCGGCGACGTCGGCGTGCCGACGGGGAGCAGGATTTCCCTGTCTCCCGGCTGCTCCGTCGAGGCCTGTCTCGTCTCGGCCCACAGGACCCGGCGGCCGCCGCTCGAGTGATAGATACGGACCTGAACAACTGGGGACGCGCGACGCAGCTCCTCGATGAACGCGTCCATCGCGTAGGGATCGTCGGCGTTCGTGCGGTACTCGGCAGCCACAACCTGAGCGAGAACCTCGGCATGCGCTCCATACACGGCGGAGTAGTCCGCAGTCGTTCGCTCGGTCAGGGCTGACCCGATCGCGACCGCTCCCACTCCCGTGATCGCAAGCAGGGGCAGGCCGACCTTCACCAGGAGCGGAAGCCCCCGGCTGAGTCGGCGTTTCGCTCCTCGAAGGGTGCGAAGGGACACGCGCAGCACGCCAGATTCGCTCGTCATGGGTTCTACCTGGGATTTCGGGACCTGGGACCCCGAACTTGAGGGCGAGGTTCCGCCTGCCGAGCGGCTCACCGCTAGCCGGCGACCGCCATGCTCGCGCTCTCGGACTGAGCCGAAGCGTCCACTGCTGGGAGGAACACACGGAAGCTTGCGCCGCCGCCGGGGGCGTCCTCGACCCAGGCGCGCCCTCCGTGAAGCTCGGCGAAGCGCGAGACCAGCGACAGGCCGATCCCGGTGCCGGGGGCATGCTGCGGCGCCTCCGGGCCTCGCTCGAACGGAAGGAAGACCGTCTCCTTCAGCTCATCGGGGACACCGCGACCGCGGTCGTCCACAGCGATGACAGCGCCGTCCTCGACCTGTTGGATCGAAAGGCGAACGGCCGTGCCGGGCGCCGTGTGCTTGCCCGCATTCATGAGGAGGTTCTCGAGGATCCGCTCGACCATGGGTGCATCGACGTCGATCGTTACCGGTTCGACATCGACCGCGATAGGACGGTCCTGCAGATCCGCCTGCGCAAGCACGCGATGTGCCAGCTCGGCGAGGTTCGTGGGGTGCCTGCGAGGCTCGAGGATGCCTCGCGACATGCGGTCGACGTCGAGCAGATCGCCCAGGAGCGTCTCCAGTCGCTTCGCGTTTCGGACCAGTCGCTGCATCATGTCGCGTCGATCGGCCTCCGGGAACTCGACATCCTCCTGCGCCAGGGTGATGCCATACCCGAGAACGGACGCGAGCGGCGTTCGAAGCTCGTGGGAAACAGCGGTGAGGAACGCGTTCTTCATCTCATCGACGGAGCGCAACCGGGTGGCTGCTTCCCGCTCTCGCTCGTACGCCTGCTGAAGCGTGTCCTCCGCTTCCTTGCGCTCGGTGATGTCGTAGAGGACGCCCTGCAGCTCCTTGGTCTTCCCGGAGGGGTCAGCCACGACGACCGCTTCATCGTGCACCCAGACGACGTGACCGTCACGCGCATAGATCCGATACTCCATCGTCACGTGACGCTCACCGCGCTTGCTGCCTTCGCGCCGAGCGACGATCAGGGGGCGATCCTCCTCGTGCAGCTGACGACCCCAGAGCCCGGGGTCCGCCTGCCATTCCTCCGCGGAGAAGCCGAGGACGGATTCGATCTGGGGCGCGACGTAGCTCCAACGACCGTTACTGCCGAGCTCGGATGTGTAGGCCACCGCGGGGATCCGCTCGACCATCGTCCGGTATCGCTCCTCGGCCTCGTTGACGGCCCACGCTCGCTTGTCGAGCGCCCGAACCATACGGTCGAAGGAACGACAGAAGTTGTAGAGCGCATCGTGGCCGCGAGGGCCTTCGCCCTCCGGCAGCCGGAAGTCAAAGTTGCCCTCGGCAACCATCTTCGCAACACGCGCGAGGCGTGCCGTCCGGCGAAGCACAAACGCATACAGGATCAGGACGCACGAGATGGCGATTCCACCGGTGCCGATGGCGAGAACAATCAGCGCCTCTTCGGCAGAGGCACTGCCGGTGACTTCGATCAGCTTCCGGCCGACCGCGGCCGTTGCCAACCCGGCGATCGCGACGGTCGGGATCCCGACCTTGACGACCAGGGGCAAGGTTCGGTCGATCCGGGCAGCCAAGCTCCGGAACCATGACGGCAAACGGAACTCGCGCCTGAACAACGACGGCGGTGGTGTCTGGCTGTTCTCCATATTGTTGAAGTAGGCATCGGCGCCAGAAACGTCCGTCTTGAGCACGAAACCGAGCGCCGTCGGCCGTATGGCCTAACGGAGAAACACTGGAGCGTTCGGCAGAAGGATGGCGAGGACGTATCCGCCAAAGAGCAGCATCCCCGTGTAGAGGTGGAGCTGAACGTTCTTCCCCATTGCGGAAAACATCAACGCATAAGGCTCGTCGTAATCGCGGCGCAATGCGGCGGTCACCTTGATCGCGAGCGGGATCGTTGCGAGGGCGATCACCGTCGGTCTCGGCAGGATGCCGACGACCGCACCGACCGCGATCAACGCGTACGTGATGCCCACGGCCCAGACGTAGCCGGCGATTACCGCATCTTTGGACAGCCGAACGGGCAGCGTCCGCTTCCCCGCAGCGGCATCCCCGGCACGATCGGGGATCTCGTTCACGTACAGGACCAGCGCGATCAGGATCGCGACTGGTATCGAGACGTACAGCGCCTCGAGGCTGAGTCGTTGTGCCTGCACGAAGTAGGAGCCGAGCACCATAATCGGCCCGAACCCCAGCGCGACAGTGATCTCGCCGATCCCCCGGTGCACCAGTCGGAGCGGCGGAGCCGTGTACGCCAGACTGATGGCCACACCTGTCGCGCCGATCCAGAACAGCGGCCAGAACCCTCGCTCGACCGCGAGGTAAAGACCGATCCCGATACCGGCCAGATAGAAAGCAGCTGAGATCAACACGAGCGTCCGCAGCTTCACGAGCCCGTAATGCACCACCCGCGAGCCGCCACTGAATTGCGTCGGCGTCTGATTCGCCGCGTCGGCACCGCTCATCGTGTCGAAGACGTCGTTCGAGACGTTCAGGCCGAGGTGAACGAACGCTCCACCAAGGAACGTCAGAAAAGCGAACCAGAGGCTCCACCGCCCCTCGTACGCGGCGGCCGCAACACCCAGGAGAACCGGAACGAGCGTCGCGGTCAGGAACGGCGCGCGCGTCGTTCGCAGCGCGAGCCACCCGAAGGAGAGGCGGGGCTTGACGGGACGCCCACGCTCGCGTCCGAGACCGTCGAGGTACGCATGGGCCTGCGGGACGGTGACCTCGGAGTACTTGAAGAAAGGCACCTTCGCCTCGTCCCACGAATGCCCCCGTGTCGGCCGCAACGCGTAGCGCGCACCTTCCTTTCCGAGCGTGCCCCAGAGCTGGACGTACCGGCGCTCGTCGTACCCGGTCTCCTGCGGCTTGATGTGGCTCACGATGACGTTGACCTCGGTGCCGTCGCGGACGTCGAACTCCGAGCCGGCAGGTGGGTCGAGCAGGATGACGCCGCGCTCCGCATCGACCTGGAACTCGGTTGCGACGCTCAGCGGATATCCCTGTGGGTCGACGAACACGAGGACCGCGTGTGAGAAACCGACCTCGATCCCGCGTAGCACCTCCAGCTCGACGGCCATCACACGACTCCGGTCGCTTCGTGGACGGACGGGGGCTGACCCATCGCTCCATGCGGCCAGACGAGGACGCGCCTCGGCGTGATCTCGATCAGCGCTCGCTCCCAGAACAGCGGCAGCGCCACGCGCTTGGCGTAGAAGTCCTTGACGATCGGCTCCTTCTCGATCCAAAGGGGGAGGATCCGTTGCCACGTCGTGTGCGGGTCGTCCTCCAACACCACGGCATCTCCCTGCACGGTGACGCGGTCCCGCAGCGGCTCCCCGTGCGTCGCCCCGAGGTCCGTGACGGCAACCGACACCCTCGGGTTCGCCTTGATGTGGTCGAGCTTCTTGGAGAAGAGAATGCTGGAATGCAGGTAGATCCTCTCGCCGTCATACAGCGGGATCATCGGGTGGGTGATCGGCCGACCTGCTGTGTTGATCACCGTGAACTCGCAGACCAGGGCGCGCCGAAAGACGTCCTCCGCGGGCAGTGGCAGAGCTGGCATCGTTCCTCCTCAGCTGGGTCGAGTCCGGGCAGAGCCTATCGCCGCCCGGCCGGCGTCGTCAGGCTCGCTAGAGGGGCAAATTCGAGAGCACCATGATGCGCGGCTCGGTCATCTCCGCCATCGCGTACCGCAGCCCCTCGCGCCCGTAGCCGGAGTCCTTTGATCCCCCGTACGGCATCTGGTCGGCGCGGAACGCCGACACGTCATTCACGATGACACCCCCGACGACGATGTCCCGGTGAGCCGTGAACGCGCGCTCGATATCGGAGGTGAACACGCCAGCTTGCAGGCCGTAGGCGGTCCCGTTGACCTCGGCGATCGCCTCCTCGAACGTCTCGTATCTGCTGATGGTCGTCACGGGCCCGAAGATCTCCTCCCTGCACACCTCCATGTCGTCACTGACGTTCGCGAGGACCGTTGGGAGATAGAAGGGGTCTTTCCGCTCGCCTCCCACGAGCACCTCTGCCCCCTGCGTCACGGCCTCCGCGACCATCGAGGACACCTTGTCCAGCGCGCCCGCGTCGATCATCGGTCCGACGTCCGTCTCGGGGTCGAGCGGGTCACCGACCGTGAGGGCTTCCACCTCTTTCAGGAGACGCGACACGAAGTCGTTGTAGACCGGGGCGTGCACGAAGATGCGCTGCACCGCGATACAGGACTGTCCGGCCTGGTAATAGCCGCCGAACGCGATCCGCTGGGCCGCATGATCGAGATCTCCGTCCGAGTGGACGATCACACCTGCGTTGCCACCGAGCTCGAGCGTGAAGTGCTTCTTGGCCGCCGCCGCCTTCAGCCGCCACCCGACCGGGCCCGATCCCGTGAAGGAAACCTTCTTGAACCGGTCGTCGTGCAGCAAGGGCTCCGCCCGTTCGCTCGATAACGGGAGGACCGACACCATGCCCTTCGGCAGGTCGGTCTCGGCCACCAGGTCACCCAGGACCAGCGCGCCGAGCGGTGTTGCGGACGCCGGCTTGATGACGATCGGGGCGCCGACGGCGAGCGCCGGAGCGAGCTTGTGCGCCACGAGGTTCACCGGAAAGTTGAACGGCGAGATCCCCAGGACCGGGCCGAGCGGAAAGCGTCGGACCAGTCCGAGACGACTCCCCAGCGCCGCATCCGTGTCGAGGCGCATGAGCTCGTCGTTTCCGTGCCGCGCCTCCTCCGCCGCCCAGCGGAACGTCGAGGCCGCCCGAGACGCCTCGACCTTCGCCCACTTCACGGGCTTGCCGCCTTCGCGAGCGATCGTCTCCGCGATCTCCTCGGACCGCTCGCCGATGCGTCTCGACACGTGCATAAGAGCTTCCGCTCTGACGTGAACCGGCAGCTTCCGCGACTCCTCGAACGTGGATGCGGCCTTCGCGACGGCCTCCTCCACGTCGGCCTCCGTGGGGACGCCGACGCGGGCGACGGCTCCGCCGTCATACGGACTGACGACATCGAAGGAGTCCTCGCCGGTTCGCGAGTCCCCCGCCACCAGGTACGGCCTGACTTCCGTCATCGAGTTCCTCCAGGCTATTTTCGGACCGACCCTATAATCAGCCGAATCGCCCTAAAGGAGGAAACCATGAGAGCCCGCAGCGTGCTCGTCGTCATCTCCCTCGTCGGACTCGGACTCGGAACCGCGACGCCGAGTGCCGAGGCCCAGTTCCACTTCATGAAGGTCCGCGAGGTCTATGCGGGATCGCTCCTGGAAGCCAACTCGGAGTTCGTCGAGCTCCAGATGTATTCCGCGCTGCAGACCCAGGTGGGCGGTCACAAGCTGCACCTCTATGACCAATCCGGCTCCTCCAGGGCATGCACGATCCCCACCAACGTCGCCAACGGCGCGAACCAGGAGACCATCCTGTTCGCCACCACCCAGGCTCAGGCCCAGTTCAGCATCCAGGCCGACTTCACGATCCCGGCTTTCCTGTCCCCCGGCGGGGGCGCGGTGTGCTTCGAGAACGTCGACTGCGCGTCGTGGGGCTCCTTCTCCGGAACGACCACGTCCCCGGCGGGAACTCCCGAGCCCGGCGGCATCCCGAACGGCGAGTCCATCGACCGCCGGACGGATATCTCGGGCGCCCCCGGGACGCTGGAGAATGAGGACGACACCAACGACAGCGCGAACGACTTCGAGGCGGAGGGGCCCACTCCCAACCCAAACGGGGCCATCAACCTGGGCCCGGCGGACTGCACACAGCCCGGCGGTGGTGGTACCGATACGGACGTGCCGTCGAGCAAGATCACCGCACCGAAGCACCGGACCGCGATCACCACCAGCGAATCCCGGAACTTCCAGGGCACGGCGAAGGACCAGGGAGGGACGGTCGCCAAGGTCGAGATCGCCCTGCGCCAGAAGCGGCAAGGTGGCTGCAAGTGGTGGAACGGCAGCTCGTTCGTCGCCCGAGGCTGCACCGAGCGCCTCTTCGTGACGGCAAGCGGAGACAAGAAGTGGACCTACACGCTCTCCAAGAACCTGAAGCGGACGGGAGGCAGGATCAAGCACTACACGCTCTACTCCCGAGCCACGGACGCGGCGGGCAACATCGAGTCGGAGTTCGTTCCCCAGGCCAACCTGGTGCGGTTTGAGGTGTACAAGCCGCCCATCACGTGCGGACCCGGCTGCTAGGACGCGTGCCGAAGCCCACGCCCCTCACCGAAGAGGACATCCAGGCGCGCCTCCGGCTGCTGCCCGGCTGGAAGCTCGGCGAGGGCGAGATCTTCAAGTGGTACCGCTTCGATGGGTATCCCTCGGCCGTGGCGTTCCTGGAGCGCACGGTGGCTCCGGCCGAGCGGATGAATCACCATCCCGATGTCGAGGTTCACGAGCGGCGCGTGCGGATGGCCCTGCACACGTGGAGCGCGGAAGCCATCACGGAGAAGGACTTCGCGTTGGCCGCCGAGATCGAGCGCCTGCACGGGGACTGAGGAGCAGTTTGAGCCGCTCCCCCAGCCGGGGCATACTGCCCCGGGCCTTCCCCCCTGGAACTCCATGACGGTGGGATCAAGATGCGACGCGGGCTGGCACGCATGCTCGCCTATTGGCGAGCGGAGCGGCGAACGATCGTGCAGGGCTTTGTCGCGCTGCTCATCTCCGGGCTCGGGAGCCTCGTCGCCGGCGTCGCGCTCGGCTCCATCACGGGCACCCTGGAGGCACTGCCGGGACTGATGGTCATGGTCCCCGCGGCCATCGGCATGCGGGGCAACATCTTCGGGGCGCTGGCGTCCCGACTGGGGACCTCCATCCACGTTGGCCTCTACAAGCCCACCCGCGAACGCGAGGGGATCCTCTACCAGAACATCTACGCGGTCACGGTCCTCACGCTCCTCATCTCCGTCGTCCTCGGTGTGCTCGCGGAGACGTTCTCCGAGGTGTTCGGTGTGGACAGCATCTCGATGATCGACTTCGTCGTCATCTCGGTCCTTGGCGGATTGCTGTCCAGCGTGGTGGTGGGCGCCTTCACCATTGTGCTGTCCCGGATGGCCTACAAGCGCAACTGGGACCTCGACAGCGTGGCCGCGCCCCTCGTCACGGCTGCGGGCGACATGGTGACGTTGCCGACCCTGTTCCTCGCAACCTACCTGGTGGGGATCCGGTGGGTCACGCCCTCGATCGCCGGCCTCGCCGTCGTCGTGACGGTCGTGTTCACGATCCGCAGCCTGATGACTGACCTCCCGCTCACGCGGCGCGTCCTTCGGGAGAGCATCCCCGTGCTGATCCTCGCCGGCGGGGTCGACGTCATCGCCGGCCTCTTCGTGGAGGCGCGACTGGATCGGTTCCTCGTCTTCCCGGCCTTACTGGTCCTGATCCCGCCGTTCCTGGAAAACGCGGGCGCCCTCGGGGGGATGCTGTCCTCCCGGCTGGCATCGAAGCTCCACCTGGGGGCGCTGTCCCCCCGGGGGCGGCCGGAGGCCGCGGCGGTCCTGGATGCCTCGATCATCTTGCTGTTCGCCATCGTCACATTCCTGCTCACGGGGATCGCCGCGGACCTTGCCGCCTCGCTCGTCGGCCTCGCCAGCCCCGGGCTCCTAACGGTGATCGGTGTGAGCATGCTGGCCGGTGCGATCGCCACGGTCCTGGCGATCGTCGTGGCCTACTACGCCGCCATCGCCACCTACCGCTTGGGGATGGACCCGGACAACCACGGGATCCCGATCATCACCTCGTCCATGGACTTCATCGGCGTGATCGCGTTGATCATCGCCCTGCTCGCGGCGGGACTCGGGTCATGACGGCCAGCCGCCTTGTGGGATACTCCGCCTAGGCCGATGGCCGAAGAGCGACCACGAAACGTCAAGGACCTCCTCGCGGAGGCCAAGGACACCTCGGAGATCATGGTGGACTTGGCTTACGCCGCGCTGTATTTCGACAGCGAGGATCTGGCGGACGAGGTCGGCCGCCTCGAGGACGTCATGAACGGTTTCCTGCGCGACCTGCGCCGGATCTCGATGCTCGCCGCGCGAAGCCCTGAAGACGCGGAAGCCATGGCCGGAGTCCTCCACATCGCCGGCTCAATCGAGCAGATCGGTGACGCGGCAGCCGACATCGCCCGGGTCGTGACCGCGGACCTCGGCATCCCGGAGGCGCTGCGACCCGACCTTCGTCACGCCGACGAGATCGTCGGCCGAGTCCGCGTGCGGGAAGACGCCGAGTGCGTGGGCCGTTCCCTCGGGGAGCTCACGCTCCCCGGCGAAACCGGGATGTGGCTCATCGCCATCCGGAGGGGTGACGAGTGGGAGTTCGATCCGGGCGCGGACACGGTCCTGTCGAACGGAGACGTCCTGCTCTATCAGGGCCCGGAGGAAGGCGTGAACCTGCTTCGAGAGAAGGTTGGTGCACCTCCACTGCCGGCACCGCCGGACACCGAGCATCCACCGCTGTCGGAGCTGGATCGCGCCGTCGACATCCTCGTCGAGATGAAGAACTCCGCGGAGGTAGCCGTCGGCCTGGCGTACTCGGCGCTACTGCTCGCGGAGCCCGCGTTGGCCGCCGAGGTCACGACACTGGAGACCAGATCCGATGCCCTGCAGGACGAGCTCGAGTCCTGGGTCCTCAAAGCCGCCCCCGAGGCTCGGAACCCCGACGACCTTCGCGGACTGCTTCGGCTGGCAACGGCCTCCGAGGCGATCTTCGACGCGGCTCGCTCCATGACTCGGCTGGTCGAGGAAGGCGAGGAGCTTCATCCGGTCGTTGCGGAAGCGATCTCGGCTTCCGAGGAGGTCGCCACTGAAACTCTCGTGGAGCCCGGCTCACGAGCCGACGGCGCGAACCTCAAGGACCTGTCGGTTGAGACGGAGACCGGGATGTTCGTCCTCGCCGTCCAGCGGGGACGCCGCTGGATCTACCGTCCGAGACCGCGGTTCGAGCTCACCGCAGGCGACCGCGTCATCTCCATCGGCCCAGAGGAAGGCGTCTTTGGCCTCCAGGAGCTGGTGGCCGCGCCGCGCGTGGAGATGGCCGAGGCACCGGCCACCAAGGGATAACGCAGCAGACAACCCCCTGAGCTCCTAGCCGCGAGCGGCCGTCAGGTCAGGGTCGCGGACCCCGCGGGGGAAGCCGAACTCGACGAACTCCTCGGTCACACGCAGCTCCTCGACCTCGGTCGCGCCGTGTTCGCGCAGCCAGGCGAGGACGCGGTCGACCAGCCACTCCGGGGCACTCGCTCCGGAGCTGACGCCAACGACTTCGGCTCCGTCGATCCAGGATGCGTCGATCTCGGTCTCGTCGTCGATCAGGTACGCCGGCGTCCCCTGCGCGTGGGCAACCTCGACCAGTCGCTTCGAGTTCGAGGAGTTGTCCGACCCGATGACGAGAAGGACCTCAACTTTCGGAATCATCGCCTTGACCGCATCCTGGCGGTTCTGGGTCGCGTAACAGATGTCGTCCCGCGGCGGGGCCGCGATCTGCGGGAACCGCTCTCGCAGCACCTCGATCACCTGATTCGTCTCGTCGACGGACAGCGTCGTCTGCGACAGATACGCCACGCGGCTCGGGTCGGGCACGTCCACAGCGCGCGCCTCCGCGACATCTCCGACCAACCGGATGTTGTCCGGGGCCTCGCCACTGGTGCCGACGACCTCCTCGTGCCCCTCGTGGCCGATCAGCAGGATCGTTTTGCCCTCCTCTGCGAACCGGCGCGCCTCCAGGTGGACCTTTGTTACGAGCGGACACGTCGCGTCCAGGACGTTGAGGCTGCGGCGCTCCGCGTTGCGGTAGACCTCCGGCGCGACACCGTGAGCGGACAGCACCACGACGGAGCCCTCGGGAACATCGGTCTCCTCCTCGACGAAGATGGCACCCTTCGCCTCCAGATCGCGAACGACGTGGATGTTGTGGACGATCTGCTTGCGAACGTACACGGGCGGGCTGTGGATCTGAAGGGCGCGCTCGACGATCTCGACCGCCCGGTCGACGCCGGCGCAATACCCGCGGGGTGCCGCGAGCACGACTTTCCGGAGTGTCGTCACGACCTCATGGTAGCCCACGCCCTCACCAGCACTCCCGCCCTGCACCGAACCTTCACCCAAGCCAGTCGCGCTTGCGGAAGATGCGGTACAGCATGAAGCTCGACAGGAACATGAGGCCGAGCGCGAACGGGTAGCCGAAGAGCCAGTTGAGCTCCGGCATGTGGCGGAAGTTCATCCCGTAGATGCCTGCCACCAGCGTCGGAGCCAGGATGATCGCCGCCCACGAGGTGACCTGCTTCATCACGACATTGAGCTCCGTGCTGACCTTCGAGAGGTACGCGTCGAGCATGGAAGAGAGCACCTCCCGCAGGTTGTCGATCGTCTCCAGGGCCCGGATCACGTGGTCCGCGACGTCTCGGTAGTAGGCCCGAAGCTCTTTGGTGACAACGTCGCGGTTCTCCTCGAGGAGATCGAGCACCTCCCGGAGCGGCATGACATGACGCCGGAAGCTCGTCAGCTCCTTCCGAAGCTTGAACACGCGCTCCTGCACGTTCTCGACATTCTCTTTGGCGAAGACCTCATCCTCGATATCCTCGGCGCGCAGCTCGAAGCCGTCGATGACCTCGAAGTAGCCGTCGACCACCTCGTCGATCAGCGCGTGCAGCAAGTACCCGCCGCCCTCACGCGCCAGCTCCTGTTCCTGCTTCCAACGACGCTTGACGTTGGTGAGGTCGAACGCCGGCGGGTAGCGCAGCGTTACGAGGTAGCCGTTGCCGACGAACGCGTGGATCTCCTGGTCTTGCAGCTCCTTCTCCTTGAGCGAGACGGCATGCATCACCAGGAAGAAGTAGCCCTCGTACACCTCCACCTTCGGACGTTGCTCACGATGGCGCGCGTCTTCGATCGCGAGCGGATGGATCGAGAACTCCTCTTGCAGCATCGCGAGATCCGAGTCGGTCGGGTCCTCGAGGTCGAGCCAGACGAGTGTGTCGGACTCCCCGAGGAGATCGCTCACCCGGGCGGGGTCGAAGTCCTTCTCGGCAACCTCGCCATTCCGATAGAGCAGACAGGTGACGGCCATGCGTTCGAGGCTAGCGCCTACTCGGCTGCGGTGTGCGCCTTCGTCAGCTTCTCGATCGACCTCGTCAGCTCGAGGATCTGGTTGGAGAGGCGGAGGAGCTCCTCGTTCTGCGTCTCCTCTACCTGGACGATGGCGTACTCGGCATCCGCGAGGTGCCTCCGAGCCGCATCCTGTCGGTTCTGACTGATGAGCACGAAGGTGGACAGAAAGATCGCCTCCAGCGAGACGACCATCGTGAGAAGGCCGTATGGATACTGCTCGACCCCCAGCCCGATCCAAATCGCGAACCAGACCACGTGGAGGTAGACGAACCACATGGATCCGGCGAACGCAGTGACCGCGTCGGCGATCCGGTTCTGGAGGCTCCGCGCGCGCTCCTCCTGGTGCCGCTGCATCCCGGGGTGGGTCGAAGTGGGACGGACGAATATGGCCAATGGATCTCCTCCTTCGGTCCGGTCGGCAACCCGAGCTAGCGAACCATGGATTCTCCTGACCCGTGCCACGGGATCGCGGAATGTTTCTTCGCGATGCTGGTTGTACGACATGGAAGGAGGATGCACATGGTGACTTTCGTTTCGATCCTGGCCTTCCTCGCGATGCTCGATTACGCCGCTCTCAAGTGGGGCGTGGACTCGCGCGACGGCCTCGACTGGCAGCCCCAGCATTAGCTGGGGCCAGCCCTCGTCGTCCCGGTCTCAGGACTCGGAGGCGAGGGCGCGGCTGATGACGAGGCGCTGGATCTCGCTGGTGCCTTCGAACAGCGTGTAGATCTTCGCGTCGCGGTACCACTTCTCGACCGGGAAATCCTTGATGTAGCCGTAGCCACCGAGGACCTGGATCGCCTGCTCGGTCACACGCACCGCGGTCTCGCCGGCCTTCAGCTTGCTCATCGAGCCCTCCGCCTTGTTGAACGGCGTGCCGTTGCGAGCCATCCACGCGGCGCGCCACGTGAGCAGCCGGGCCGCGTCGACCTCCATGGCCATGTCCGCGAGCTGGAAGGCAACGCCCTGGTGCTCGATGATCGGCCTGCTGAACGTCTTGCGCTGCTTCGCGTAGTCCACCGCGTACTCGAGGGCCGCTCTCGCGATCCCGACCGCCTGCGCCGCGACCGAAGGCCTGGTCATCTCGAACGTTTTCAGTGCCGCGTGCGACTTCGTCCCGTTCTTCGTCCGCGCCGAATCCAGCTTCCCCTCGAGCTTCTCGAGCCCGCCGACAAGCTGCGACATCGGGACGCGGCAGTCATCCAGGATCACCTCGGCGGTGTGCGAGGCCCGGATGCCGAGCTTCTTCTCCTTCTTGCCCTGCGACAACCCCTTGTCCTCCGGCCCCACGATGAACGCGGCCTGGCCCCGGTGCCCCAGCTCCGCGTCGACGGTCGCCACGACCACATGGACGTCGGCGATGCCGCCGTTCGTGATGAAGATCTTGCGGCCGTTCAGGATCCAGTCGTCACCGTCGCGCTTCGCCGTCGTCCGGAGCGCCGAGACATCGGAACCGGCCTCGGACTCGGTCACGGCGAACGCGCCCAGCTTGGGGTCCTCGGGGGTCCCGAACATCCTGGGGGCCCAGTCGCGAAGCTGGTCCGGCGTCGCGGAATACGCGAGCGTCGCGAGCGGCAGACCCGTGCCGAAGATGGCCAGCGAGATCCCGGCGCAGCCCCAGCACATCTCCTCCAGGACGATCGGCATGATCAGGCCGCTGGGGTCCGATCCACTCATCTCCGTGTAGAACTCGAGGGAGTACAGCCCCACCTCCGCTGCTTTCTTCACGACGGGCCACGGGAAGTCCTCGCTCTCGTCGTACTCGGCTGCGACGGGCCGGATCTCCTTCTCCGCGAACTCCGCGGCCCACTTCTTCGCGGTCAGGTGGTCCTCGGTAAGCTGGAAATCCATCTATCCTCCTCAGAGGCTTGGATTGGTTGGTGGTAACCGGTAGGTTAAACCCTACCGACCAGTAGGTTACCACCTGGTAGGAACGAGGTCAATGTGACGGCAGAAGCGGGCGCGAAAAGGAGGATGCGGGCACCGGAGCGACGCCGGCAACTGCTGGAGGTCGCTCGCAAGGTGTTCGGCCGGCGCGGCTACCACACGGTTACCATGGACTCGGTCGCCAAGGAGGCTGGCGTCACCAAGCCGATCCTGTACGACCACTTCGAGTCGAAGCGCGAGCTCTACCTCGCGCTCCTCGAGTCCGACCTCTCGAACCTGCAGAAGCGCCTCGCGGAGGGGCTGGAGAACTCGCGAGGGAACCGCGAGCGGATCCGCGCGTCCTTCCAGACCTACTTCGACTTCGTGGACGAGCACGCGGAGGGGTTCCGCCTCCTGATGCAGGAAGCCGTCGGGGGCGATCTCCACTTCCGCGACCTGGTCTTCGGCTTCCGCGACGACGTGCTCGGCAAGGTCACGGAGGTCCTGATCCGTGAGTCGAAGGGGAACCTCGACCGCGATCAAGCCCAGGACGTCGCGCTGGGCCTCATCGGGATGGCCGAGACCGTCGCACAGCGCAACCCCGGCGCGACGAAAGAGGAGCGCTCGCGAACCGTGGATACGCTCGTCCGGCTCGCGTGGCGAGGCATCACCGGCCTCACCGTCTGACGCTAGGCGGGCTGGAGGAGCTCGATCCGGTTCCCGAACGGATCGCTCGTGTAGATCCTTCGAAACCCCGGTAGGAGCGAGTCGGGCGTCGCGTCGTGCCCGGCGGCCTCGAGTCGGCCTTGGAGCTCATCGAGCTCGTCCACGGCGATCGCGGGGTGGGCCTTGCGGGCAGGAGCGAACGGTTCCTCGACGCCGAGGTGTAGCTCGACCCCTCCCCCACGGAACCAGCACCCACCGCGAGAAAGCAGCTCCGGCGGCTTCGCTACCTCTTCCAGACCGAGCACTCCCGCGTAAAAGGCGCGAGCCTGATCCTCGCCGCCGCCGGGCATCGCGAGCTGCACATGATGGAACCGCATCACCCTCCAACTTTTCTCAGGTACCCACCGTTTCGGTAGGCAGCTGAGAGAGGTTGCAATCGGCTAGAGGTTGCCGCGCTCGGCTTGCTCGCGCTCGATCGCCACGAAGAGCTCCTTGAAGTTGCCGAGCCCGAAGCCCCTCGAGCCGTGGCGCTCGATCAGCTCGAAGAAGACCGTCGGCCTGTCCTGCTGGATCTTCGTGAAGATCTGGAGCAGGTAACCCTCTTCGTCGCGGTCGGCGAGGATGCCGAGCCGCTCGAGGTCGGAGTAGTCCTCCTCGATCTCGCCGACGCGCTCTTGCAGATCCTGGTAGTAGGTCGCGGGCACGCGGATGAACCGCACGCCTCGCGCGCGCAGCGCGTCGACCGACTTGACGATGTCGTCGGTCGCCATCGCGATGTGCTGCACGCCGGCCGAGCGGTAGAAGTCGAGGTACTCCTCGATCTGAGACTTCTTCTTGCCCTCGGCCGGCTCGTTGATCGGGAACTTCACCCGGCCCTTGCCGTCCCACATCACCTTCGACATGAGCGCCGTGTATTCGGTCGAGATCTGGTCGTCCCGGAAGTGCATCAGCTGGCTGAAGCCGAGGATGCGCGCGTAGAACTCGACCATCTCGTTCATCTTGCCGAGCTCCACGTTCGCGACGACGTGGTCGACCATCTGGATCCCGACGGAGGGACCGACGGTCGGGTAGCCATCCTCCTTGCGGAAGCCGGGGAGGAAATGACCCGAGTAGTTCTCTCGTTCGACGAACGAGTGGATCGTCTCGCCGTAGGCCTTGATGGCGGAGCGAACGACCTTGCCGTGCTCGTCCTCGAAGACCGTCGGCTCCATCGCGCTCTCAGCCCCGCGCTTCGTCGTCTGCTCCCAGGCATCCGCGGCGTCCGGCACCCGCAGCGCGACGTCCTTGACCCCGTCGCCGTGCTCATACGCGTGGCGAGTGATGTCGCTGTCGGGACCCATCCCGCCGGTGAATACATAGCGAACGTCGTTCTGCTCACAAAGCCAGGAGGCTCGGTCCGGGACCTTCGTCTCCGGCCCCGCGTACGCGGTGACGTCGAACCCGAACGCCTTCGCGTAGTAGTACGCGGCCTGGCGTGCGTTCCCGACGTAGAACTCGATGTGATCGATCCCGAGCAGGGGCAGAAAGTCCTCCTGCTGCTGGTTCTGGGTCTCGTTATCGATGTCGGCCTGGGCCATCCCGGTCACCTCCTGGTTGACTTCATGGTACCCCCGCCCCGAGGATCACTCCTCCAACGCCAGTGCCACAGCCTCCTCCACCGTGAGCCCGTCGCCCTCACGTCGGAGGTTGGCCTCCTGCTCCTCGGTGAGCTCGCTCGTACTGAAGTCCGGCACCCAGGCGTATTGCTCCATGTTCGAGACAAGCGCCTGCCCCGCCTTGCGCTCGATCGCGTCGGCGGCGCCGCGAAGCTTGATCGCCCGCTCGAACTCCTTCTCCGTGGCTGCAAGCGCCGCGAAATCGTAGAGGACGAGTCCGATACCGGTGACGTCCCCCGATTCGGAGAACATCCCCATCGCTCGCCGAAGGTGAACGCGGGAGCCCTTGAGATCTCCGAGCGGGATGAGGTTCAGCCCGACCGAGTGGGCAGCCCAGGCCGCCCCGAACCGGTCACCGAGCTGGTCGAACAGCTCGAGGGCCTCGGAGGCGGCATCGGCGGCCTCTCGCCACTCGCTGCTGACCAGGTGGTTGTTCGAGAGCGCCCACTGAACGTTGGCCATGCCTCGCCTGTCGTCCAGGTCCCGGTAGGAATTGAGCGCTTCCTGGAGCAGGGGATGGGCCCGAGCCACGTCTCGCAGGGGCTCCGGCGGGACCGTGTAGAGGAAGGAGAGGTTGTAGGCCGCGTCCGCGATCCCCTTCGGATCGCCGAGGCTCCGCCGGAGCTCGAGACACTCGCCGTAATACGCGGTCGCCGGCTCCCAGTCCGCCATCCAGTACGAGATCCCGCCGGCCCCCTCGAGGGCGTCGGCACGCGCCTCCAGGACAGCGTCGGTCGTCGGCATCGAGAGCACCGATCGGAAGCGCTCGGCCCCTTCCCGAAGATGGCCGCGCATCTGCCAGAAGCGCCACAACCAGGCAGAGAGCCGCAGGGCCAGCTCGACTTCTCCGCGAGCTTCGGCCCACGAGAGCGCAGCACGGAAGTTGTCATGCTCGGCGGCCAACGTCGTGAGCCATCGGGCCTGCTCCGCACCGAACAGCTGCGGCGCCGCCCCCTGCGCCAGCTCGAGGAAATAGCGCGCATGCCGCCGTCGGATCTCCTCGGCATCCTCGGACTCCTCGAGTCGCTCCGCCGCGAACTCACGGATCGTCTCGAGCATGAGGAAGCGAGACTCTCCCGCGGCACTCTCGACTTGGCGCAGCAAACTCTTGTTCACGAGCGAAGCGATCCCGTCGAAGACGTCTCCGTCGAGCGAAGCCGCGCAGACGGACTCCGCTGCCTCGAGACGGAACCCCCGCGAGAACACCGCGAGGGAGACGAAGAGCGCACGCTGATCCTCCTCCAAGAGGTCGTAGCTCCACGCGATCGCCCCGCGGAGCGTTCGCTGACGGTCCGATCGATCCCGCCCACCCCCGGTGAGGAAGCCAAGCCGGTCCTCAAGGCGCCGCAGGATCTCCTGTGGCGAGAGGATCTTCACGCGTGCCGCCGCGAGCTCGATCGCCAGCGGCAAGCCGTCGAGACTGCCGCAGATCTCGGCGACCGCCGGTGCGTTCTCATTCGTGACGGCGAATCGAGGGTTCACCGTCGTGGCACGCTCGACGAAGAGGGCGACGGCCTCGTACTGCCCGAACCGGTCGAGCGTGGGCAGGTGCTGGGGATCGGGAAGCTCGAGCGGAGGGATCGGATACTCGCGCTCGCCCTGAATCCCCAGGGGCTCGCGGCTCGTGGCCAGGATGCGCACGCCCTCGCTGGCGGCCAACAGGCGGCCGATCTCGCCGGCAGCCTCTACGACTTGCTCGAGATTGTCGAGTACGAGCAGGAGATGTTTGTCCCGGACGTGTTCGATGAGCTGGTCCACGGGAGGTTGACCCCCGGACGCCTGGAGGCCGAAGGCCTCCACCACCGATGGCATGACGAGCGTCGGATCATTGATCGAGGCCAGCGGGACGAAGAAGGCGCCGTCCTCGTGATCGGGCAGTAGCTCTCGTGCCACCTGGAGCGAAAGACGGGTCTTCCCTGCCCCACCGGGACCGGTCAACGTCACCATGGGAGCGGTCCGAAGCGCTTCCCGGATCTCCGCGAGCTCGCGCCGCCGGCCGACGAATGTCGTCAGTGACGCGGGGATGTTATTGGGCCGGGCATCAACGGATCGCAGGGCGGGGAAGCGTTCGGGCAACCCTTCCGCGACGATCTGATACAGGCGCTCCGGCTCGGGGAGGTCGCGAAGACGATGCTCCCCGAGGTCTCGGAACGTGATGTCCTCGGGCACACCTCTCTCCGCGAGGGCCTGAGCGCTGGCCGAGGACACGATCTGCCCGCCGTGTGCGGCGGACATGATCCGGGCGGCGCGGTGCACGTCGACACCCAGGTAGTTGTCCCCGCCCAGGACGGCCTCCCCCGCGTGGAGCCCGATCCGCACCTTCACCGGCGCGCCTTCCGGCCAGGGCGCCGCTGCTATCGAGCGCTGCGCATCGACCGCGGCAGCCACCGCTTCTGGTGCCGTGGGAAAGACCACGAAGAAGGCGTCGCCCTCGGTTGAGACCTCCACCCCGCCGCGAGCGGAGAATGCTTCTCGGAGCACGCGGTGATGCGTCTCGAGGACGTCACGGAACCCCTCCCCGAGGCGCGTGACGAGGTCGGTGCTCCCCTCGATGTCCGTGAACAAGAAGGTGACCGTCCCCGTTGGCAGGACGTGCTGGTTCATGACACCGGATTATCCCGCCGAAAGCAGAAGGCCCGGGTGCGTTTCCGCCACCCGGGCCCCTGGTCCTGTGCTGGTGAGGCTACGCGGCAGGAGTACCCGGACCCGGTCCCGCCACGACCGTGACCGTCCCGCTCCCCGCGCTGGTGACGTAGGGGAAGACGCCGGTCTGCTCGAACTGGTGCGTGAAGGTCTCGCCCTTCCGCAGGCCCGTCGCGGTGCCCGGGCTCGAGTTGAACGCGGGATT